>NZ_JBIVPT010000002.1:0-851116 GCF_044754785.1 Streptomyces sp. NPDC092952
CAGTGGTGTTCGTATCCCTTCTTCCGGGTCGAGTTCATCTCCGGCCCCCCCCCCCCCCCCCCCCCGGCCGGACGGAGAACATCCCGCCGCCGCCAGACGCGTTCTGCTCCCGCGCAGAACACCTCACCCCGGGGAACGCACGCGCCGGACCAGCGCGAACATTCACGCGGAAACCTGCTCGCAGAAAACCGCCTCATGGGCTCCTGGCTGCCCCCGGTGCTGCGACGATTACCAAAGGTTGCCAAATCGGACGCAAGCGACGGCACCGTCCTCGCAGCACGTCCGCCTGCCGTCCTCCCCCATGCCCAGGACCCCAGCCAGGAGCCCCCACATGACACACGCCTCCCCCGAGCAGTCGCCGCCCGGGACCGAGCACCTGCCTCTGGACGTCGAGACCGCGCTCGCGGCCGCCGAGGACGCCCTCGCCCTCCGGCTCGGCACCGTCACCCGCGAGGAGATCGACGTCCGGACCGCCGAACTGGTCGGCCGGGTCGGTCTCTTCGCCGACGAGGTGCTGGACCGCGCGCTGACGCCCGCGTCCCGCTCCGTACGGTGGGAGGTCGACCAGCTCCTCGCCTCCACGCCCCGGGGCGGCGCGCTCGTCTTCGCGTCCTACCAGCATCTGCACGACCTCGCCCGGATGCTGCGCCGGCTCGCCAACTCCGTTGCCGGGCAGGGGGCCGGGCCGGTCACCGCCGCCCCTCCGGCCTCCCCGGCCTCCCCGACCGCTCCCGTCGAGGGCGGGGTGACGGCATGAGCGTCGAGGTACAGCCCTGGGAGTACGCGACGTTCGCACCCTCGGGACACATCTGCCCCGCCTGTCTGGAGCCGGTCCAGCCGTCCGACCGCTGTCTCCGGGGCAGTCTCCCCCGCCAGGGCGGAGGGCCGGTCACGCTCTACCGGCACATCGACTGCGCGCACCCGCGGAGCCCGTCGGTCCGGCCCCGACGAAGCCGCTGACCCGCCCGCCGCGACGCACGTCCCGCCCGCTTCCGGGGCGCGCCGTGGTGCCCGTACCCGCCCGAACCACCCGCTGGGAGCACGTGTGAGCAATCCGACCGACCTCGACCGGGCCCGGCCGCACATGGCCGCTCTCGCCGACGCGCTGGCCCGCGACGGCGCCATCCGGACGCCCGCGTGGTCGCAGGCGTTCAGCAGTGTGCCCCGCCATCTCTTCGTGCCGCGCTGGTACGTCCAGGAGCGGAACGAACGGGGCATCAGCGTGTGGCGGGAGGGCCACGGCGCGGCCACCGACGACGGCCTCGCCGCCGCCCACCGCGACGAGACGCTGGTGACCGCACTCGACCCGGACACCGCCGAGCGGGTCGACGACACCGCGTGGACCGGCGTCCCGACCTCGTCGAGCACCCTGCCCCGGCTCATGGCCGGAATGCTCGAAGACCTCGGCGTCGGGGACGGCCACCGGGTCCTGGAGATCGGCACCGGCACCGGCTACAACGCGGCCCTGCTCTGCCACCGGCTCGGGGACCGCCTGGTGTCCTCCGTCGACATCGATCCGGCGGTCGTCGACACGGCGCGGGACCGGCTGGCGGTCGCGGGCTTCGCGCCACGGCTCGTCCCGGGCGACGGCATCCGGGGCAACCTCACCGGCGACCGGTTCGACCGGATCATCGCGACCTGCTCCGTCCCTGCCGTACCCGCCGCCTGGATCGGGCAGAGCAGGCCCGGCACCATTCTCGTCACCGACATCGCCCTCGGCATTGAGGGCGGGCTCGTCCGCCTGGAGGTCGACGAACAGGGGCGCGCCCTCGGCCACTTCACGACGACCGGCGGCCGCTTCATGCCCGCCCGCACCGACGCCCGTACGTACGCGGCGCCGCGCCGGCCGAGGCCCGCCGCCGGGACGGGCGTCCGGCGGTCGCGGGTCACCGCCGCGGACGTGCGCGCGCACTACGCCTTCCGCCTGGTCCTCGCGTTCCACCTGCCGGGGGCGGAGATCGTCCACCACCTCGACGACACCGGGGCCCTGGCGTTTCAGATCCAGGGCCCGGACGGTTCGTGGGCGCGTACGCCGCTGGTCGGCGAGGACACCGGCACCGTCGCCCACGGGGGCGATCCCGGCCTCTGGTCCCGGGTCGAGGACGCGTGGCGCTGGTGGAACGGGGCGGGCCGCCCGGCCCACGACAGGTTCGGCTACGCGCGCGAGGCGGACGGCACCGCGCGCGTCTGGCACATCCCCGACGGGACCCGGTGGAACGTCACGTGACGGGCTCCCTCGCTTCCGTACCGGCCGCGATATGTCTCGTACGGTCCATCTCCCGCCACTCCCGGCGCAGTCCGGCCAGGTTGGTGGTGAGGAAGTACAGGATCCCGCAGGTCAGCAGTACCGGTGTAAGACCGGCGGCGGCCACCGCGGCACCGGCGAGCAGGCCGCCGAGCGGGATTCCGGCCCAGGCGAGCGAGTCGCCGAGGGCGTTGACCCGGCCCAGCATGTGGCGCGGGACCCGTTCGAAGAGGACGGCGCCCAGGACGGGGTTGATGAACCCGGCGCCGAACCCGCTCACGACGAAGACCGCCAGCACCGCCCCCAGCGGGACATCGGCGGCGAGGACCAGGAACCTCGGCGCCCCGGCCAGCAGGAACCCGACCAGCACCACCGTCCGGCGGTGCAGCCGGTGCGCGAACGTCGCGGCGATCAGGCTCCCGGCCACCGCCGCGGCCCCCATCACACTGCCCATGAGGCCCATCGCGGCCGGTCCGTTGCCGGACTCCCTGGCCCAGACGGGGAGGAGCACCGAGCCGATCGCCGCGTCGAGCAGGTTGGTGATGGCGACCATGACGATGACGGTGAGCAGCAGCGGCTCGCCCCGGAGGAAGGTGAAGCCCTCGCCGAACCGCTTCCAGTAGCCCGGCTCCTCCGCGTCGTCCGGTCCCGGTTCGGCCGCCTCCGCCGCGCGTCCCATGCCGCGCGGCAGCACCAGCGCGACGACCACCGAGCCGCTGACGAGGCAGACCGCGTTGACGACCAGTCCGGTCAGCGGGCCCACCAGCGCGACCAGGGCGCCACCGGCCGCCGGGCCGATGGTGGAGGCCAGCCGCTCGACCACACCGGCCAGGCCGGTGGCCCGCTCCAGCGGCACCGCGCCCCGGTCGGCGGCCTCCGGCACCATGACCTCCTTGGCCAGATCGCCGGGCCCGCGCGCCGCACCGATCACCGCGACCAGCGCCAGCAGCAGCGGGAAGGTCAGCAGGTGCAGGACGTGGAACAGGGGGATCAGAGCGGCGGCGGTCGCGCTCGCCAGGTCGCTGGTCCAGGAGACGACCCGGGGGCCGGCCCGGTCCACCACCGGCCCGGTGAACGCCTTGACCAGGACGTAGGGCGCCATCTCGCAGAAGACGACCAGGCCGGTCCGGGTGGCGCTGCCCGTCGTGACGAGCACGAACCAGGGCAGGGCCACGAGGGAGATCCGGGTGCCGGTCAGGGACAGGGCCATGGCCGTCAGCACGCCGGACAGGGGTCTTAAGGACCGTGTTCCGGGCAGTCGGGCGGCCGCGGCCTCCGTCGCGCCGCCCCCGCCCGCCGTCACGACTCCTCCGGATCGGGCAGGAGATAGGTGATGACCTCGACCCGCCCGGCGCCCTCGGGAGCGGTCGCCGCCGCTTCCGGGCTGTCCCGGCGGTAGCGGCCGACCACGTCCCACAACTCCTGGCGCAGGGCGGCGGCTTCCTCCGGGGTGAGCAGCAGGCCCACATCGCTCATGTCGAACGTGTTCTGCCAGGCGGGGGGCATCGTCTGGAGTTCGCCGAGCGTCCGCTGGATCTGGAGGGTGTGGAGGGCGGCGACCGACTGGAGGTACGCCAGGACGGCCTCGGGCTCCTTGACGGCCAGTTCCCGGCCCCGCAGCTCCGTCGTCCGGTGGACCGAGCGCCACCAGCGCTCCCGCGCGTTGCCGCGCTCGGTGTCCTCCTCGACGAATCCGGCCGCGCCGAGCTGGCGCAGGTGGTAGCTGGCGGTGCCGGAGTTCACCCCCAGCCGCTCCGCGAGCCGGGTGGCCGTCGACGGGCCGTGCTTCCGCAACAGCCCCACCAGCCGGACCCGCACCGGGTGCGCCAGGGCGCGCAGCCCCTTGGCGTCCAGAACAACCGATTCCGCTTCTACGGCGGGCCCGTCCGGGCCCTTCCACTCGTCTGCCATGCCGCACACACTAGACCGCAAAGAGTTCTTCGCAAAGAGTTGTTCGCGAAGAGGTCTTTGCGGTTAGGTGAGTGGCCGGCTCAAGGACGCGGGACGCCGAGGACGGCTCGGGTGGCGGCCCGCGTGGCCGCCGGGTCGGTGAGGACGTCGGTGCTGTCGATGAACTGGTCGACGGCGCCGCTCACCGGAAGGGCCCGCACGGCCGGGTCGGTGATGCGCGCGGTGAGGGCGTCGGCGAAGCGTTCGGCGCGCAGCACCCGGTAGGGGCGGCTGTGGTACGGCCGGGTGGCCGGGTCGACGGGATCGGTGAGGGCCAGCCGGTTGTGCAGGGCGGCGACCGTCCCGTAGGCGCGGCCGAGGTACGTCTCCCGCTCCTGCGGGTCGGTGGCGGCGAGCGCGGCGGTGAGGTGCGGAGCGAGGGCGGGCGCTCCGGCCGTGCGGGCGAAGGCGGAGCCGAGCCATTTGGCGTACGGCGGGTAGCGGCGGTCCATCAGCAGGCAGAGCCGCATCAGGTCGCGTACCAGCCGGGCGGCGACGACGGCCGATCCGAGCGCGTCCCCGACCTCGGCGCACCGGCCGACGAACGCCTCCTCCTGGGAGATCCGCCGCCACTGGCAGGCGAGGAGGTGGAGCCAGAGATCGTGCGGATACCAGTCGAGCGCGGTC
Source organism: Streptomyces sp. NPDC092952 (assembly GCF_044754785.1). Classification (NCBI taxonomy): domain Bacteria; kingdom Bacillati; phylum Actinomycetota; class Actinomycetes; order Kitasatosporales; family Streptomycetaceae; genus Streptomyces; species Streptomyces sp. NPDC092952. The sequence goes on from NZ_JBIVPT010000002.1 coordinate 4,823, forward strand.
CGGGCCGGGACGATCCGGCCGAGCCCGTCGTGGAGGACGGCGCCGGAGGTGACTTCCGCGAGGCGCTGGGTGGGGGTGGCCAGCCAGTCCTCCGTGCCGACGCCCTCCCCCGGGTCGAATCCGAGCCGCGCGGCGAACCAGGCCGCCGGGTCGGTGATCTCGACGCCGTGCCGCACGGGCCCGTCGGCCGCCCGCATGACCCCGATGCCCGCCTCGCCGGTGTCGGCGAAGTGGGTCGGGAAACCGTGGACGGTCCTCGGCAGGCGGTGGGAGAGCAGCGCGTCGATCCGGGCTCCGTGCCGGGCGACGTCCTCGGGGTCCAGGAAGAGCTGGAGGCGCGGGCCCCAGTCGTGGTCCGCCGAACGGGCCGTGTCGAATCCGAGCACTTCGGAGCCGGCGCCGATCCGGGCGGCGGAGTGAGCGAGCCCGGGGGCGGCCTCCTCCAGCAGGGGGCGTACGGCCTCGGCGTAGAAGCGGCGGCAGAGTTCCAGACCGGGCAGGAAGGCGGGGGCGTTCATTCCGGGCACGATGCCAAAACGGGGGCGGCGCGTCGAAGAGAATTCCCCGCGAAACGCCGCGCCGCCGGGCCCGGCCCGGTCAGGGCGACCCGCGGGACGGCCCTTAACCTGCACAACATGACTGATCCATACGCGGGTTCGGACGATGTCTCGGTCGCGACGGCCGGGGCGCGCGCGGGTGCGGACGTGGTCCGGGAGCTGTACGGCCGACGGCTCGACCGCATCGACAAGGGCGCCGGGGACTTCGCCACCGCCGCCGACGTGGCGGCCGAGAAGGCGATCGTCGACGTCATCCGCGCCGCCCGGCCCGATGACGGGGTGCTGGGCGAGGAGGGCGGGCGGCAGGGGGTGGACGGGGCCGTGCGCCAGTGGCTGGTGGACCCCCTGTGCGGGACGCTGAACTACGCGGCCGGCACCCTGCTGGTCGCCGTCAACGTGGCGCTGCGCGACGGGGCGGCGGCGGTGGCCGACCCGTTCGGCGGCGAGGTCTTCTCCACCGACGGGAAGACCGCTTGGATGCGGCGCGACGGGGCCGACGAAGCGCCGCTGACGCCCACGTCCGCCACCCGGCTGGTCGACGTCAACCTCGATCCGCCGTTCCCGAACGCGCCGGAGTACCGGGCCGTGGAGTTGCTGGCCCACCCCGGGTTCGTCGCGCGGTTCCGGCCGCGCGTCGGGTCCACGACCCTGGCGCTGGCCTGGGTGGCCGCCGGCAAGCGCGCCGCGTACGTCACCGACGGCGGCGACCTCTCCGGAAGCGTCCACTTCGCGGCCGGGATCGCCCTGTGCCGGGCCGCCGGCTGCGTCGTCACCGGCATCGACGGCGCCCCGCTGGGCGAGTCGGGCCGCGGGCTCCTGGCCGCCGCCGACGAGGAGACCCACGGGCTGCTGCTGTCGATGCTGCGCCGCTGAGGCCGGGGCCGCGTCGGCCGCCCCGGCCCCGGCCCCGCCCGTGCCCCGGTGCGGGGCATGCGGCACGATGGGGCGCCGCCCCCGGGCGCGTAGCCGTACCCGTCGTCACCAGGAGGAACCCGTGTCCGCCGCGTCAGTTGCCGAGCCGTCTTCCGTCGAGCCGTCCCCGGAGATCCTCGCCGCCTTCCGGGCGGCCAAGGGCTTCATGCCGGAGGGCGAGGGGCTCGCGCTGTACGCGGCCGCCGTGGAGGGGGCAGCGCTGGGGCTGCCGGTGCTGGAGGTCGGTACGTACTGCGGGCGTTCCACGATCCTGCTCGCCGACGCCGCGCGGGCGGCCGGGGTGACGGCCCTCACCGTCGACCACCACCGCGGCAGCGAGGAGCAGCAGCCCGGCTGGGAGTACCACGACCCGGCCGTGGTGGACCCGGAGGTCGGGCGGATGGACACGCTGCCCACCTTCCGCCGGACCCTGCACGCGGCCGGTCTGGAGGAGCACGTGGTGGCGCTGGTCGGACGGTCGCCGCAGGTCGCGGCCGTCTGGGGCGGGAAGCTCGGCTTCGTCTTCATCGACGGCGGCCACACCGACGAGCACGCCACCGGCGACTACGAGGGCTGGGCGCCGCACGTCGCCGAGGGCGGGCTGCTGGTGATCCACGACGTGTTCCCGGACCCGGAGGACGGCGGGCAGGCCCCGTACCGGATCCACCAACGGGCTCTGGCTTCCGGCGCGTTCACCGAGGTGTCGGTGACGGAGTCGCTGCGGGTGCTGCGGCGGACCGGCCCCGGCATCTGAGACCGGGCCGCCCGGACGCCCCGATAGCATCGCGTGATGCCGTACGACGAGAGTGTTTCCCCCACCCGCCGCCGCCGTACCCCGACAGCCGTCGCGCTGGCCGCCGTGTGCGCGCTGGGCGCCGCGGGGTGCGGCGCGGGCGAGGCCGGCGGTGCCGGAGGCGGCGCGGCCGCCGGGCCGCCTCCGAGCGGTACGGCGTCCGCCGCGTCCCCGTCCACGTCCGGGGCGGCCGAGCCCTCCGGGCGGGCCTCGCCGTCGAAGTCACCGTCCCGCACCACCGCGCCCGCCTCCGAGCCGCCCGCGGGCACCGGCTCCGGACCGCTGTCCGGCCGGACCGTCGTCATCGACCCCGGGCACAACCCGGACAACCACCTGCACACCCGCGAGATCAACCGCCAGGTGGACATCGGCACCACCCGCAAGGAGTGCGACACCACCGGGACGTCGACCGACTCGGGTTACGCGGAGGCCCGGTTCACCCTGGACGTCGCACACCGGCTGCGCACCCTGCTCCGGGCGCAGGGCGCCAAGGTCGTGCTGACGTACGACGACGACCGGGCGTTCGGGCCGTGCGTGGACGAGCGGGCCCGGATCGGGAACGAGGCGCGGGCCGACGCGGTGGTGTCGGTGCACGCGGACGGTTCGGCGGTCGGCAACCGGGGCTTCCATGTGATCGTCCCCGGGCTGGTACGGGGCGGGGCGGCGGACACCTCGAAGATCGTCGCGCCCTCGCGCGACCTCGGGGCCAGAATCGCCGGTCTCTTCGTCCGCGCCACCGGAAGCGCGCCTTCCAATTACATCGGCGGCAATACGGGATTGGACACCCGAAAGGATCTGGGCGGGCTGAATTTGTCGACCGTGCCCAAAGTGTTCATCGAATGCGGCAATATGCGAGACCCGAAGGACGCCGCCCTGCTCACCAGCGCGGGCTGGCGCCAGAAGGCCGCACAAGGCATCGCGGACGGCATCAGCAGCTATCTCGACCGTTAGCAAGAGGTGGTTCTGCGGCGAAATCGGGGGGATGTGCGTCCGTCTTCCGGGCAAGGGCACAACCCGCCCCGGCAGACGATAGATTCATCCGTACGATGGGGGCCGCCCCCAGCTTCGTACCGAACCCGCCGTATCCGTACCGGTGGCAGCGACGACCGCCCCGACGAGACGACCGACTAAGGACCTTCACGTGAATATCCGCTCCCTCACACGAGGCGACGGCGTGGTGATCGGAGCAGCGGCCGTGCTGTTCATCGCCTCTTTCCTCGGCCGCTTCAGCTGCTCCTCGGGCGGCTGCTTCAGCACGAACGCCTGGGACAGCCTCGGCCTCCTGATGAGCGTCTACATCGCCGGCATCATCGCGGCGGTGCTGATCATCCTGAGCCGCGCGACTCCGGGCCGCAAGGTCGCCGGATTCGACCTCGGCCAGTTCGGCGCCGCGCTCAGCATCTTCGCCGCGTGGACCGCCCTGTGGACCCTGCTCGGCGCGGGCAGCGCGGGTGCCGGCACGATCCTGGGCCTGCTCGCGGCTCTCGCCCTCGCGGGCGGCGCGGTCGCCACTCCGCTGGTCCCCGCGCTCAAGGCCCCGCTGATGAGCGCCCCCGCCCCGAACGCCGCGCAGCCGCCGTTCGGCGGGCAGCCGGGCCAGCCCGGTCAGCCCGGTCCGGGGTACGGCTACCCGGGCGGCCAGCAGCCGTCGTACGGTGGTCAGCCGCAGGCCGGCCAGCCGGACCCGAACGCCACCCAGCAGGCGTCTGCCGGTGACTTCACCCCGTTCTGGTTCGCGGTCCCGGTGGCCCGCCCGCTGTACGGGGAGGACGGTTCGCCGACGCCCATCGCGGAGCTGGCACCGGGCACCTGGTACCTCGCGGTGGAGCAGCGCGGTCCGGGCCTGGTCGCCCAGACCCAGGACGGCCGTCGCGGCGTCCTCCAGGACACCACGGGCATCCAGCGCGGCTGAGCCGACGCCGTCCCGCGCACCGCTTCAGCGGCCCCTCGCCCCTTCCGGGCGAGGGGCCGCTGCCGTACCCTCCGTACCGCGTCATTGATCTGACGTATCGTCAGGAATCTGGGGAGGCGGCGGACATGAGGCTGGGACTGGCGCTCGGGTACTGGGGCCGCGGCCCGAACCCGGCCCATCTGGAGCTGGCCCGGGAGGCCGAGGCGCTGGGGTACGCCTCGGTGTGGACGGCGGAGGCCTGGGGTTCGGACGCCTTCACGCCGCTGACCTGGATCGCCGCGCACACCTCCCGGATCCGGCTGGGCACCGCCCTCGCGCAGATGGCGGCGCGCACCCCGACCGCGACCGCCATGCACGCCCTCACCCTGGACCACCTCTCCGGCGGCCGGATGATGCTCGGCCTCGGGCTGTCCGGGCCGCAGGTGGTGGAGGGCTGGTACGGACGGCCGTTCCCGAGGAGCCCGCTGACCGCGACCCGGGAGTACGTCGACGTCGTCCGGCAGGTGCTGCGGCGGGAGGCCCCGGTCACGCTGGACGGCCGCTTCCACTCCCACCCGTACGCCGGTCCGGACTCCACCGGGCTCGGCAAGCCGCTGAAGCCGATCACCCATCCGCTGCGGCCGGGGCTGCCGGTGCTGCTGGGGGCCGAGGGGCCCAAGAACATCGCGCAGACGACCCGGATCGCCGACGGGTGGCTGCCGCTGTACTGGTCGCCGACGCGCACCGACGTGTACGCGGCCTCGCTCGACGGGCTGCCCGACGGGTTCATGATCGCGCCGATGGCCCGCGCCCTGGTCTGCGACGACGTCGCCGAGGGGCTGCTGCCGGTGAAGGCGATGCTCGGTTTCTACATCGGCGGCATGGGGCACGCGGCCCGCAACTTCCACGCCGACCTGATGGCGCGGATGGGGTTCGAGGAGGAGGCCCGCCGCATCCAGCGGCTCTTCCTCGAAGGGCGCAAGGAGGAGGCGGTGCTGGCGGTGCCGGACGCCTTCGCGGACGAGATCTCGCTGGTCGGGCCGCGGGAGCGGATCGCGGAGCGGCTGGAGCTGTGGCGCGGGGGCCCGGTGACCGACCTGCTGGTGACCGCACCGGACCCCCACACCCTGCGGGTGCTCGCCGAACTCAACGCCTGAGGGCTGTCCCGGCCGGGCGCTCAGAACTCGGTGTTCTTCAGCCAGAGGTCCAGCACCTCGCGGTCGCCGATCACCTCCACCCCGTCGTGGTCGACGGGCAGGCGCCGGTTGAACACCAGCAGCAGTTCGGTGAGCGGGGCGCGCAGGGTCACGTCCGCCTTGCCGTGGGCACGGCGCCAGCTGTAGCCGTCCTCACCGAACCCGACCAGCCACTCGGCGCCGGGCGCGTCGGTGGCGTGGAGGTGGAGGGAGTGGCCGGTCCCGGCGCCGGGGGCGGTCAGGCCCGCCGCCCGCTCGCTGCCCGAGGACTGCACGAAGTCGACGATCTGGAGCCACTCCTCGATCGTGTCGGCGGCCAGCTCCGGGTCCACCTCGAAGCCGGTGCCGGTGGTGAGCGCGGCATCGGCGTGGTGGACGATCGTCTCGTGGGCCATCCGGCGCGCCCAGAAGCCCGTGCTGCCCTCCCAGGCCCAGGACCACACCTTCACCTCGGGGCCCGCGTCCCGCAGAGCCTCGACGGCCGCTGCCGCACCCTCGGCCAGCCAGGCGTCCAGCGTTTCGGCGTCCTCGTCCGCCGGGGTGGCGTTCGGCACCCGGTCGGGCGGGATCACCTCGGCGGAGCGGGTACGGACGATCTCGGCGACCCAGTGGTGGACCTGGCCGATGTGGTGGGCGAGTGCGCGCAGGTCCCATTCGGGGCAGGTCGGCACGGTGGTGGAGAGGTCGGCGCCGCGGATCGCGGCCCGGAAGGCTTCGGCGCGGCTGGCGATCTCGGTGCAGTAGCGGTCGTGCGTGAGTGAGCTCATGGCTCCACCCTAAGCATGACGGAGGGTGGAACGCCCGTGTTTATCCGCCGAGTTGGGACGTGGTCGGCACCTTGTCCTTCACGTCGGCGCCCGCGCTGCTGCCGGCCGACTTGATGTTGTTGATCACGCTCTCGAAGGCACCGATGTCGCCCTCGCCGGCCTGGCCGTTGCGGAGCTTGCCGGCGAGCCCCTTGAGCGATTCGATGCCCGCGGTCAGCGGGGCGACCGCCTTGGCGAGCAGCGGGTCGCCCTTGGCGTTCTCCGTCGCCGCCTTGAGCCGGTTGTAGGTGAAGCCGCCCGCGAGCCCGGCCTTGACCAGGGCGAAGGTCCGTCCGTCCGCGCCCTTCTTGAACTTGCCCGCCCGGTACGGCTTCACGATCCACTGGTACGTCGCCCCGGCCGCGAGGCCCGCGTTGGCCACGAACCGGGTCTTGGCGAACTTCTGCGCCTCGGCGGACGAGGTGGCGCTCGGCGAGGCGGAACCGGAGCCGCTCGCGCTGCCGCCGCTCTTCCCGCAGGCGGCGGCCCCGACGACCAGGGTGCCGGACAGCAGCAGCGGCAGGAGCAGACGGCGGACCGGCGCCGGGGCGGTCGGGGCTGAACTGGACACGGCGGGCCCTTCTGACCAGGGCGTCGGGGCGGACCCCCGACGGGTGGCCGCTGCGGCCACTCCCGGTCAGGCTGCCCCGGCCCCGGACGGCCCGCCAGCCGGGGCGGGCCGTCCGGGTCCGCGGACCCGGCTCAGCGGCAGCAGTCCGGCTCCAGGCCGTGCGGGAGGTGTTCGCCGCCGAAGACCGCCGTGGTCGCCTCGTGGCCGCCGAGCGCGGCCACCGCGAGGAGCAGGGAACCGGCCGTCCAGGTGGTGAGCTCCTGGGGCCAGAAGGCCCGGTCGCCCTCGAAGACGTACCCCGTCCAGTACAGGCCGCCCTCGGCGCGCAGGTGCTGGATGGACTGGAGGATCTCCAGCGCCCGGTCGGACTCGCCCACCGCCCAGAGCGCCAGGGCGAGTTCGCAGCTCTCGCCGCCGGTCACCCAGGGGTTGGGCACGACGCAGCGCACCCCGAGGCCGGGGACGACGAAGCGGTCCCAGCCGGCGTCGATGCGCTTCCTGGCGGCCTCGCCGGTGACCGCGCCGCCGAGGACCGGGTAGTACCAGTCCATCGAGTAGTGGCTCTTGTCCAGGAAGCGTTCCGGGTGCTCGCGGATGGCGTGGGCCAGCGCCCCGGCGGCCAGCTCCCAGTCGGGCTGGGGCTCCTCGCGGCGCTCGGCCAGGGCGAGGGCGCAGCGCAGCGCGTGGTGGACGGAGGAGCTTCCGGTGAGCAGCGCGTCGTGGACGGGGGTGCCGTCGGGTTCGCGCTTCCAGCCGATCTCGCCGCCGGGCCGCTGGAGGCCGAGGACGAATTCGACGGCGGCGTAGACGGTCGGCCACATCCGGTCGGCGAAGGCGTCGTCGCCGGTGGCGAGGTAGTGGTGCCAGACGCCGACGGCCACGTACGCGCAGAAGTTGGTCTCCAGCGAGCGGTCGGTGGGCCGGGCGGGGTCGCCGTCGTGGTAGGCGGCGTACCAGGAGCCGTCCGGGTTCTGGTGCCGGGCCAGCCAGTCGTAGGCGCGGGCGGCGGCCCCGTGCTCGCCGGCCGCGTCCAGGGCCATGGCGGCCTCGGTGTGGTCCCAGGGGTCGAGGTGGTGGCCGCGGAACCAGGGCAGCGCGCCGTCCTCGCGCTGGACGGCGAGGAGCGCGGCGACGGTCTCGGCGGCCTGCTCGGCGGTGAGGACGCCGGGCAGGACGAGGTGTTCGGTCTGCTCGGGTACGGTCACGCCTCGGCCCTGGTGAGGTCCTGGGCGGCGGCCGCGGGGAGGTGGGGCTTGGTCGCGTAGGCGACGAAGCTCTTGCCGACGACGGGGTTGAGCAGTTGCTCGGCGACCCGGGTGGCCATCGGCTTCTTCATGATGTCCCAGACCAGCAGCTTGTGGTACGCCCGCACCGGCAGCGCCTTCTCGTTGTCGACGCCGAAGGCGCACTTGAGCCACCAGTACGGCGAGTGCAGGGCGTGCGCGTGGTGGGTGCCGTACGGCTTGAGTCCGGCGCCGCGCATCTTGCCGAGCAGTTCGTCGGCCTTGTAGATGCGGATGTGGCCGCCCTCGACCTCGTGGTACGCGTCGGAGAGCGTCCAGCAGACCTTCTCGGGGCCGTAGCGCGGGACGGTGACGGCGATCCGTCCGCCGGGCCTGAGGACCCGGACCATCTCGGCGAGGACGCCCTTGTCGTCGGGGATGTGCTCCATCACCTCGGAGATGATGACGACGTCGAAGGAGGCGTCGGGGAACGGCAGGTTGAGCGCGTCGCCCTCCATCGCGGTGGCGGTGGCGCCCTCGGGTGCCTCGCCGGCCTCCTTCATCGCGGCGAACCACTTGGCGACCTCGCGGATCTCCTCGCCGTTGCGGTCCAGGGCCACGACCTGGGCGCCGCGCCGGTAGCACTCGAAGGCGTGACGTCCGGCGCCGCAGCCCAGGTCGAGCACTCGGTCACCTGCGGCGAGCGGGAAGCGGGTGAAGTCCACGGTCAGCACGAGTGCCTGCTTTCGCGGTCGAGGGGGTGGGTCGGGGTGGGCGGGGCGGATACGGGGACCGGGTCAGCGACGGCCGCCGGAGCGGGCCGCGATCGCCTCTCGGTACAGGTCGGCGGTGCCGATGGCGGCCCGCTTCCAGGTGAAGCGGGCGAGCACCCGGTCGCGGCCCGCGGCGCCGAGCCGGGCGCGCAGCTCCGGGTCGCCGAGGAGCCGGCCGAGCGCGTCGGCCAGGGCGCCGGGGTCGGCGGGCGGGACGGCCAGGCAGGTCTCGCCGTCGGGTCCGGCGACCTCGGGAATGGCGCCGCCGGTGGTGGCGACGAGCGGGGTGCCGGTGGCCATGGCCTCGGCGGCGGGCAGCGAGAAGCCCTCGTACAGGGAGGGGACACAGGCGATCTGGGCGCCGCGCACCAGGTCGACGAGTTCGGCGTCGGTGATGCCCTTCACGAACTCGACGACGTCCTGGAGGCCGTGCCGTTCGATGGCCTGGGCGACCGGGCCGTCCTCGGCCCGCTTGCCGACGACGACGAGGTGTGCGCGCGGGTTCCCGGCGCGGAGCTTGGCGAGCGCCTCGACGAGGTGGACGAGGCCCTTGAGCGGGACGTCGGCGCTGGAGGTGGTGACGATCCGTCCGGGCACCTCGGCGACCGAGGGATCGGGCGACCAGAGGTCGGTGTCCGCGCCGATGTGCACGACGTGGATCCGGTCCGGGCGCACCCCGAGGTGGTCGACGATCTCCTGCCGGGAGGAGCCGGAGACGGTGAGCACCGAGGGCAGGCGGCGGGCGACCCGCTTCTGCATGCGGGTGAAGGCGTACCAGCGGCGCACCGAGGCGCGGCGGCGGCGGTCCTCGGCGGCGGCGAGCTCCAGTTCGCGGTCGACGGTGATGGGGTGGTGGATCGTGGTGACGAGCGGGGCGCCGAGATCCGCCAACAGCCCGTAGCCGAGCGTCTGGTTGTCGTGGATGACGTCGAACTCGCCGCGCCGGGCGGCGAGATGGCGGCGGGCGCGGAGGCTGAAGGTGAGCGGCTCGGGGAAGCCGCCGGTCCACATGGTGGCGACCTCGGTCAGGTCGATCCAGTCGCGGTACTCGCCCCGGCCGGGGGTGCGGAAGGGATCGGGCTGGCGGTAGAGGTCCAGGCTGGGCAGTTCGGTGAGCGGGACGCCCTCGTCGAGCACCGGATAGGGCTGGGCGCCGATCACTTCGACGTGGTGGCCGAGCCGGGCGAGTTCGCGGGAGAGGTGGCGTACGTAGACGCCCTGACCTCCGCAGAAAGGATTGCCCTTGTAGGTGAGGAGTGCGATGCGCAGCGGGCGGTCGCCGGACGCGCCGTCACCCGCGCGGGGGCCCGACTCTATGGCCTCAGCGGTCACACTCGGCCCCCTTCGTCACTGCGTTTCCGCCGGAGCGTAACCGCTCGCGCTAATCTAGAACAAGTTTCAGACTGGATCGTTCAATATCGTTCAATGAGCTACGAATCTACCGGCAGGTAGCGTCGGTGCAACGGCCGGATCAGGTGATTCGCGCCACGACCTGGCACGCTGGCATGCTGTGCGCCGCCGGGGGCCGACAGCGTCCCCCCGCCGGTAGCGGACAGATGCCATGAAGGGGGACGGGGAGACATGACAGCGGAAGCCAAGCCTGCGTCGCCGCCCCTGACCGAACGCCAGGAGGCCCGCCGCCGCCGCATCCTGCACGCCAGCGCCCGGCTCGCGGGCCGGGGCGGCTTCGAGGCGGTGCAGATGCGGGAGGTCGCGGAGGACGCCGGGGTCGCCCTGGGCACGCTGTACCGCTACTTCCCGTCCAAGATCCACCTGCTGGTCGCCACCATGCAGGACCAGCTCCAGCACCTGCACTCCACGCTGCACCGGCACCCGCCGGCCGGGCGCGCCCCGGCGCAGCGGGTCGCGGACACCCTGATGCGGGCGTTCCGCGCGCTCCAGCGCGAGCCGCACCTGGCGGACGCGATGGTGCGGGCGCTGACCTTCGCGGACCGCAGCGTGAGCCCGGAGGTGGACACCGTCTCGCGGATCACCACGGCGATCATCCTGGACGCGATGGGACTGGAGGACCCGACGCCGGAGCAGCTGTCCGCGGTCCGGGTCATCGAGCACACCTGGCACTCGGCACTGATCACCTGGCTGTCGGGGCGGGCGTCGATCGCCCAGGTGAAGATAGACATCGAGACGGTGTGCCGGCTGATCGACCTGACCAGGCCGGAAGAAGCCCCGTAACGCCCGCCCGGCGGCCCGGGATGCGGTCCGGAGGGATGGCTGCCAACCTGGTGGAGGTGCACGCCGTGCCCCGGTCCGTCACTCGGCCGGGTGCAACGGGCCCGGTGGAACGGACCCCGGGGCGGCACCCCGCAGGCGGGCCGCGCGGATGCCCCCGCAGCGCCCCCCACGTTCACGTACAGAACGTGACAGGTGACGAGTCGAACGTCACTCATCCCATCTGACCCCTTCCAGAAGGGTCCACCGTCATGCAGATCCGTCGCTCCCATGCCTTCGTCGCCGCAGCCGCCGCAGTCCCGCTGGTCATGGTCGGCATGGCTCCGCTGGCGTCCGCCGACGCCTCGCCGAAGCCCGCCCACTCGGCCAAGACCTTCGGGACCGGCTGCTCGTCCATGCCCACCTCGGGCAAGGGCAGCGCCGCCGAGGCGGCCAAGAAGAAGACGGGCGATGCCATCGCCGACAACAAGGACCTCTCCAAGCTCCACGACGCCCTGAAGAAGTCCGGTCTGGACAAGAAGCTGAACGACGCCACGCACGTCACGGTGTTCGCTCCGACCAACGCGGCCTTCGACAAGCTGTCCAAGACCGAGCTGGACTCCCTCATGAAGAATCCCGACCAGCTCAAGAAGGCGCTCGAGTACCACGTGGTCGACAAGAACATCACCCGCACCGACCTGGCCAAGGGCTCCTTCACCACTCTTGAGGGCTCCAAGATCACGACCTCGGGCTCCGGCGAGAACTACAAGGTCAACGGCACCGCCACCATCACCTGTGGCGACATCGAGACCATGAACGGTCACCTCAACCTCGTCGACAGCGTTCTGATGCCGACCTCCTGACGGGACGTCAGACGCTCCGGAGCCCCGGGGCTCCGTCGGGACGCGGACCGCGGACACGGTCCACGTCCGGGCGGGGCCCCGGGGCTCCGCCGGTCCACTCCCGGCCCACCCGGAAGGGCTTCTAACACAGGCGGTGACCGTACCGCAGCCCTTTCGTCACATTCTCCTCACTCTTTGGCTCGAACACGCGTTTAAGTTCCCTTTACCATGGCTGTGACCAGCACCTATGGAGAGGGAGACATGACTGATCAGTCAGGCATCGCAGGCGGCACCTCAGGGCCCCAGGCCCCGGGCGGACCCGGATTCGGCGTACAGCCGCCGCCCGGATACGGATACCCCGGCGGCGCCCCGCTGCCCAGCGGCAAGGCGACCGCCTCGATGGTGCTCGGCATCCTCGGCCTGCTGGTCATCCCGATCATCCTGCCGATCATCGCGCTGGTCCTCGGCATCTCCGCCAAGAAGATGGCCGACCGGGGCGAGGGCGGCGGCCGCGGCCAGGCGGTCGCGGGCATCGTGATGGGCTGGATCGGCGTCGGGTTCGCCGCCCTCGGCATCATCGCGGCCACGATCCAGGCCTTCACCGCGATGTGACGGGCCACCGCCCGCACCTCGCGGAAGCCGCGCCGGGGAACCGTACGATCCGGTTCCCCGGCGCGGCTTCCGCGTTCCCGGACGCGGAGTCCGGCGTACCGGTGCGGGCTTCCGGGTAGCCGTGCGCGGGCCGGCGCGTACTGGCACGCGGCTTTCGCGCCGCGGCTCCATGTGCGGCACCCACATGGGCATCGCGCCAGGTGGGGCGCCCGGCACCATATCGACGGCGGCGCGGTGTTCATACGGTTCGGCGACATCACATGAACACGCCGAGGAGCCGGTCACCATGCGTCGCAGAGCCACGGGCATCCCCCGTCACCGCGGATCCCTCTCCACCGCCCTGTCACTGGCCTGTGCCGGTCTGCTGCTGGCCGGGTGCACCGCCGCCGGGAAGGCCGGTGAGAGCGGCTCGGGCGGGGACGCGAAGGACTCCACCGTCAAGGTGGGGCTCGTCTACTCCCGGACCGGGCTGCTCGCGGACTACGGGAAGCAGTACCGGGACGGCTTCATGGCCGGCCTGGACCACGCCACGAACGGCACCCGCAAGGTGGCCGGACACCGCATCGAGGTCGCCGAGCAGGACGACGCGGGCGACCCCGGCAAGGCGGTCGCCGCGGCCAAGACCCTGATCGGCAAGGGCTACAAGGTCCTCGCGGGCACCACCGACTCCGGGGTGGCGCTCCAGATGGCGCCGCTCGCCGCCCAGAACAAGGTCCTCTACATCAGCGGACCGGCCGCCACCGACGCGGTGACCGGCATCAACGACTACACCTTCCGCTCGGGCCGCCAGTCCTACCAGGACATCCTCACCGCCGGATCGATGCTCGGCGACGCCAAGGGCAAGAAGGTCACGGTGCTGGCCCAGGACTCCACGTTCGGCCAGGCCAACGTCGCCGCCGTGAAGGCGGTCCTCGGGGCCGGGGGCGCGAAGGTCGGCTCCGTGATGGCCCCGCCCAGCGCCACCGACCTGACCCCGTTCGCCCGGCAGGTGAAGGCGGGCCGCCCCGACCTGGTCTTCGTCGCCTGGGCGGGCTCCACCGCACCGGCCCTGTGGACCGCGCTGGACCAGCAGGGCGTGCTGGAGGCGGGCAAGGTCGTCACCGGGCTCGCCGGGACCGCCTCGTACCCGGTCTTCGGGGAGGCCGGCACCAAGGTGTCGTTCCTCGCCCACTACTTCCCCGGGGCGGGCGGCGGCAACGCCGTGGAGAAGACCATGCTCGACGCGGTCACGAAGGCGGGCGGCACCCCCGACCTGTTCACCCCCGACGGGTTCACCGCCGCGCAGATGGTGGTGCGGGCGATCGAGAAGGGCGGCGCCTCCGACACCGCCGCCATGGTCAAGGCCCTGGAGGGCTGGAGCTTCGACGGGGTGAAGGGCAAGGAGCAGGTCCGGGCCGAGGACCACGCCCTGGTGCAGCCGATGTTCGTCGCGAAGCTCAAGGGGAAGGGCGCCGCCGCCACCCCGGAGCTGGTGGACACCGTGCCCATGGCCGAGGTCGCGCCGCCCGTGACGCCCGCGGCGGGCTGACCGATGGCCGCACCGGACACCACCGCGCCGCGCGCGGGGACGGCCCCGGACACCGCCCCGGTGCTCCGGCTGGCCGGAATCGGCTGGAGCGTCGGCGGGGCGACGATCGTCGAGGACGTCTCCCTGAGCGTCCGCGAGGGCGAGTTCCTGGCCTTCATCGGCCCCAACGGGGCGGGCAAGACCTCCCTGTTCAACCTGATCAGCGGGGTCACCGCGGCCACCTCCGGCACCATCGAGCTGGACGGCGCCGATCTGACCGGCCGGCCTGCCCACGCGCGGGCCCGGCGCGGCCTCGGCCGCACCTTCCAGACGTCCAGCCTCTGGCCGGGCATGAGCGTCGCCGAGCACGTCCGGCTGGCCGCGCAGGCGGCCAGGGGCGGCTCGCACCGACTGTGGCGGCGGGCCCCCCGCTTCACCGCCGAGGTGGACGGCGTACTGGAACGCACGGGCCTCGCCCACCGGGCCGGGGCCACCGCGGCCGAACTGTCGCACGGCGAGAAGCGCAAGCTGGAGCTGGCCGTACTGCTGGTGGGCGAACCCCGGCTGATGCTGCTCGACGAGCCGATGGCCGGGGTCAGCGCCGAGGAGGTCCCCGCCCTCACCGAACTCATCCGCACCCTGCACCGGGACGAGGGACGCACCGTCCTGATGGTCGAGCACCACATGGACGTCCTGCTGGGCCTGGCCGACCGGCTCGCCGTGATGCACCACGGCCGGCTGCTCGCCCTGGACACCCCCGAGGCGGTCACCGCCGACCCCGTCGTCCAGCAGGCCTACCTCGGGGAGGGGCTGTGACGGCCGGACCCCTGCTCTCCGTACGGGACCTGCGGGTCCTGATCGGCGGGCGGCACATCCTGCACGGCGTCGAACTGGACGTGGCCCGGCACGGGGTGACCGCGCTGCTCGGCCGCAACGGCGCCGGGAAGACCACCACCGTGCGCGGCGTCCTCGGTCTCGTCCCGCGCACCGGCAGCGTCCGGCTGGACGGCGAGGAGACCGTGGCGATGCCCACCCACACCGTGGTGCGGCTCGGCATCGGCTACGCCCCCGAGGACCGGGGGATCTTCGCCGGGCTGACCGTCGCGGAGAACCTGCGGCTCGCCGAACGGCGCGGCGCGGAGGGGCCCGCGTACGGGCTCGTCCACGAGCTGTTCCCCGAACTGAAGCTCAGGGCCTCGCAGTTGGCGGGAACCCTCTCCGGCGGGCAGCAGCAGATGGTGGCGATCGGCCGGACCCTGCTCAACGGCAACCGGCTGATCATCGCCGACGAGCCCACCAAGGGGCTGGCCCCCAAGGTGGTCACCGAGGTCGCCCAGGTGCTGGAGCGGGCCGCCGAGGCGGTGCCGGTGCTGCTCGTGGAGCAGAACCTCGCCGTGGTGCGGCGGCTGGCCCGGCACTGCGCGGTGCTCGCCGACGGCCGCACCGCCCACCAGGGCCCGGCCGACGAACTGCTCGGCGACGCGGAGAAGGCCCGGCGGCTGCTGGGCGTCGGCCACGGGCCGGCCGCCGGCGCCGCCGCGTCCGGACCGGCCACCGACGCACCGTCGCGGGAGGCGGATTCCTGATGTCCACCGTCGTACTGCTCACCATGACCGGACTCGGTCTGGGAGCCCTCTACTTCCTGATCGCCTCCGGGCTCTCGCTGATCTTCGGCCTGATGGACGTGCTCAACTTCGCGCACGGGGCGCTGCTGTCGATCGGCGCGTACGGCACCTGGTGGGCGGCCTCCGGCCATCTGCCCGGCGCCGGCCCCGGCGGGGCGGGCTTCGTCCTCGCGGTCCTGTTCGGTACGGCGGTGGGCACCGCGGCCGCCGTGCTGCTGGAACTCGCCGTCGTCCGCCCGCTCTACACCCGGCCGCGCGAGCAGGTGCTCGCCACGGTCGGGGTGGGGCTCGCCGTCCCCGCGCTGCTGTCCGGGATCTGGGGCTCGGACGCCCGTACCTTCCCCGGGCCGAAGGCGCTGTCCGGCACCTTCGAACTGTTCGGCGCGCAGGTCCCCGTCAACCGGCTGGTGCTGGTCGGGGCGGCCGTCGTGGTGCTGGTGGCGCTGAAGCTCTTCCTCGGCCGCACCCGGCACGGGCTGGTCGTCCGGGCCGGGGTCGAGGACCGGGCGATGGTCACCGCGCTCGGCATCGACGTACGGAAGGCGTTCACCCTCGTCTTCGCGATCGGCGGCTGCGTCGCCGCGCTCGGCGGGGCACTCGGCGGGCTGTACTTCGGCTCGGTCGACCCCCGGCAGGGCACCTCGCTGCTGATCTTCGCGTTCGTCGTGGTGGTCACCGGCGGCATGGGCTCGGTGAGCGGCGCCGCCGTGGCGTCCGTCGTCATCGGCCTGGTCCAGCAGTTCGCCAACTACTACACCGCAGCGGGCCTCGGCGACCTGGCCGTCGTGGTCCTGCTCGCCGCGCTGCTGCTCGTCCGGCCGCGCGGACTGACCGGGAGGCTCGCGTGAGCACCGCCACCGAGACACGTCACCCCGCCCGCGAGGAGGCCGCCGCCGGGCGCGCCCCCGCGAGCGCCGCCCGGCTGCTGCGCCGCTGGTGGCCGGCGGCCGCCCTGCTGGTGCTGGCCGTCGCCCCGTTCAGCGCGCTGCCGCTGCCGGGGCTGCTGGACGGGCCGCTCGGCAGCCCGGGAAGCCTGCAACTCCTCGCCACCTGCCTGCTGTTCGGGGCGCTGGCGACCGGCTACGACCTGCTGCTGGGCCGGACCGGGCTGCTCTCCTTCGGGCACGCGCTGTACTTCGCGGCGGGCAGCTACGCCACGAACATGTTCCTGCTGGAGGCGGGGCTGCCGTTCGCGGTGTCCGCGCTGCTCGGCGTCGCCTGCGGGATCGGTCTCGCGCTGGTACTGGGCTCGGTGAGCCTGCGGGTCACCGGCATCGGCTTCTCCATGGTGACGCTGGCGTTCGCACAGGCCGGGTCGATCCTGGTCTCCCGCAACCCCGGCGGGCTCACCGGCGGCGAGGAGGGCCGGGCGGCCCCGGCCGAGCTGCTGCCGTCCGGGCTCGTCGGCATCGGGAACACCGCCAACCTGTACTGGCTGGCCCTGGGCTACCTCGTGCTCACCCTCGCCGTCGTCCACTGGGCGGTCAACTCACCCACCGGGCGGGTCTGGGAGGGCATCAAGGAGAACGAGCGCCGGGTGGAGGTGCTGGGGCTGAAGCCGTACGGGTTCAAGCTCACCGCCTTCGTGCTGGCGGGCGCCCTGGCCGCGCTCGGCGGTCTGGTGCACCTGCTGCTCACCGGCGGCTCGACCCCGCAGACCACCACCTCCGACTTCACCCTGTCGCTGCTGGTGATGGTGGTACTGGGCGGCTCCGGCACCCGGTGGGGGCCGATGGCCGGCGGCATCCTCTACACCTGGGCCGACCACCGGCTCGGCGACCTGGCGGGCTCGGGCGCGGTCGCCGATCTGCCGGCGGTGCTGCGGGTGCCGCTCTCGCAGCCGCTGTTCCTGCTCGGCGTGGTGTTCGTGGCCGTGGTACACCTGCTGCCCGGCGGCCTGGCCCGGCTGCCGTCCCGGCTGGCCGCGCTGCGCCGCCGCACCACCGACACCCCCGCGGACGGCGGGGCCCGGAAGGAGAACGCACGCCCATGACCCCGTACGAAGAGATCCGAACGCCCGTGACCGGGGGCGAGCTGGCGGTGCTGCGGTGGCCGGCCCGGGAGCCCGGCGCCCCGGTCGTCGTCGCCCTGCACGGCATCACGGCCAACGCCCTGTCCTGGGGGCCGGTGGCCCGGCTGCTGGACGGCCGGGTCACCCTGGTCGCCCCGGACCTGCGGGGCCGGGCCGGGAGTTCGGCGCTGCCGGGCCCGTACGGGATCCCCGCGCACGCCGACGACGTGGCGGCGGTGGCCGACGCGGTGGCGGGGCCGGGCCGGGTGGTGCTGGCGGGCCATTCGATGGGCGCCTTCGTGGCGGCTCTGGCCGCCGTCCGGCACCCGGAGCGGTTCGGGCCGCTGCTGCTGGTGGACGGCGGGGTCGGCTTCCCCGCCCCCACCCATCTCTCCCCCGACGAGCTGCTGACCGCGGTGATCGGCCCGGCCATGGACCGGCTGTCGATGACCTTCCCGGACCGGGCCGCGTACCGCGCGTTCTGGCAGGCGCACCCGGCGTTCGCGGGCGGCTGGTCGGCGGAGGTGGACGCGTACATCCAGCGCGACCTGACCGGCCGGGAGCCGGAGCTGCGCTCCTCCTGCCGGATCGAGGCGGTACGGGACGACGGGATCGGCCTGTTCGCCGAGGAAGTGCTGGCGGCGGTCCGGCGGCTGCCCGTGGACGCGACCCTGCTGTGGGCGCGGCGCGGCCTGATGGACGAGGACCAGGGCCTGTACGACGAGGGCCGGCTGGCGGTGGCGGACCTGGGCGGTACGCGGGTGACTCCGGTGCCGGTCCCGGACGTCAACCACTACACCCTGCTCACCGGGGAGGCGGGCGCCGCGGAGATCGCCGAACGGCTGGTGAAGGCGGCCGGCTGACCGTCCGGGCCTTCCCTCAGGCCGCCCCGCCCGTCAACAGGTGCAGACGGAGGGCGAGTTGGAGTTCCAGGGCTCGGTCCGGCGCGTTCCAGTCGTGGCCGAGCAGCACCTGGACCCGGTCGAGCCGCTGCACCACCGTGTTGACGTGGACGTGGAGTTCGTCCTTGGCCCGGACGAGGCTGCCCCCGGAGCCGAAGTAGGCGCCGAGGGTGCGGACCAGCTGGGTGCCGCGCTGCGCGTCGTACTCCAGGAGCGGGCCGAGGGTCGCGGTGACGAAGCCCTCGACGTCCTGGGAGTTGCCCAGCACCACGCCCAGGAAGCCGAGTTCCTCGACGCAGGCGCCCTCGCCGGTGCGGCCGAGGGCCCGCATCGCGCGCAGGCAGCGGGCGGCCTCCCGGTGGGCGTCGGCCAGCTCCCGGGCGCCGCGCGCCGGGCCGGTGGCGGCGACGGTGACGGGGGCCTGGGCGAGCTGGCCGAGCTGGGCCGCCGCCGCACGGGCCGCGTCCCCGGCCGACGGGGTGCGCTCCCCGGCGTCGACCAGCAGCACCACGGTCCCGGCGTGCTCGGCGCTCACCCCGTGGACGTCGCCGCCGAAGAGGTAGCGCACCGCGGCGGGGGCGAGCCGGCCCCGGGGGCCGCCCTCGGCCACCAGCAGCAGATGCGGGCGGTCCAGGTCGATGCCGAGGCGGCGGCCGCGTTCGGTGAGCCCGGCCGGGTCGCGGTCGGCGTCGGTCAGCAGGTCGGTGATCAGCTCGCCGCGCACCCGGTTCTCGGTCTCGGCGACCGTGCGCCGCAGCAGCAGGAGGAGCCCGGTGACCACGGAGGCCCGCTCGAACAGCCGCCGGTCGGAGTCGTCGAGCGGCCCGCGCCGGTGCAGGACCAGCCCGGCCAGCAGCTCCTGCCCGGCGAGCACGGCGCAGATCCACCGGCCGTCGCGCTGCACCGCGCGGGCGCCGGTGCGGGACGCCTCGGCGGTCTCGGCCAGCCAGCCCGCGTCCATGCTGTCGGCGGCGAAGTCGCCTCCGTCGGCCCGGACGGCGGCCAGCGGGCGTCCGACCGGGTCGTGGATGGTCAGCGGGGAGTCCAGCAGCCCGGCGACGGCCGTCGCGACATCGGCGACGTCCCCGCCGCGCAGCACCAGGTCGGTGAGCCGGTCGTGGGACTCCTCGGCCCGTCGCATGGCCGCCGAGTGGGCCCGTACCGCGGCGTTCGCCTCGGCCAGTTCGGCGTTGGCCCCGGCCAGTTCGTCCAGGGCGGAGCGGGTGTCGGCCAGTGCGCGGGCGGTGTCGATGGCGATCGCGGCGTGCGCGGCGAGCGAGCAGAGCAGAGCGACCTCGTCGGGGCTGAAGACGCGGGGCGCCCGGTCGGCGGCGAAGAGGACCCCGATGACCTTGCCGGTGCCGCCCCGGCTGGAGCCGAGCAGCAGCGGTACGCCGAGGATGGCGACGAGCCCCTCGTCGAGCACCCCGGCGTTGATGTTGCGGGTGTGGTGGAAGCGGTCGTCGGTGCGGTAGTCGTGGGTGGCGTACGGGCGGGCGGTCTGCGCGACCAGTCCGCCCAGCCCGTGGCCGAGCTCCAGGCGCAGCCGCTGGAAGACCATCGAGACGGAGCCGTCGGTGACCCGCATGTAGGTGTCGCCCGCCTCCTCGTCGGGGAGCGTGAGGTAGGCGGTGTCGGTGCCGAGGAGCATCCGGGCCCGGCGGACGATCGCCTTCAGCACCTCGTCCAGGTCGCGGGAGGCGGCCAGGTCGCCCGCGGTGTCGAAGAGCGCGGTGAGCTGGAGCTCGCGGCGGCGGTGCTGGCGCAGGGCTCCCCTGATCCGCAGCGCGGTGGCGGTCGCCCGCTCCACCTCCGCCAGATCGCCCGCCGCCACCCCTGCGGCGCGGGCCCGCGAGGAGACGGCGCCCAGCTCCTCGGCGGGGGCGTCGTCGGCCAGCAGGTCGAGCAGGTGGCGCAGATGGGGCGCGGCGGAGGCGGGCGGTTCAGACATGGGGGGCCGGTCTTCTTCGGGAGCGGGGGCCGGGGGCTCCCGGCCCCCTGGTCGACGGGGTTCTAGGGGGTGTCTGACACATGCCTGCGGCGTCGCGGGGTCCGGCACGCACGCTCGCGGCGTTGCCGAACCGCCCACGTGGCTCCGCCACGCGGACGCCCCGGCGCCTTGCGATCGCACGCACCGGACCCCGCTCCTTCACCCGCACTCATTTGTCAGACACCCCCTAGTGGGCGGTCCAGCCGCCGTCCATGGAGAGCGAGGTGCCGGTGATGTGCCCGGTGCGCGGTCCGCAGAGCCAGAGCACGGCCTCGGCGACGTCCTCGGGCTCGATCAGCCGCTTGATCGCGCTGCGCTCCAGCATGACCCGGCCGACCACGTCCTCCTCGGAGATGCCGTGGGTGCGGGCCTGGTCCGCGATCTGGTTCTCGACCAACGGGGTGCGTACGTAGCCGGGGCAGACGCAGTTGCTCGTCACCCCGTGCTCCGCCGCTTCGAGCGCGACCACCTTGCTCAGTCCCTCCAGTGCGTGCTTGGCCGTCACATAGGCCGATTTGTAGGGGCTGGCCCGCAGGCCGTGGACGGACGAGATGTTGACCACGCGCCCCCAGCCGCGTTCGTACATGCCCGGCAGGGTCCGGCGCAAGATGCGGAAGGGGGTTTCCACCATGACGCGCTGGATCAGGGCGAACCGGTCCGGCGGAAAGGTGTGCACCGGGGCGACGTGCTGGAGCCCGGCGTTGTTGACCACGATGTCCGCGTCGGCGGGCAGCGTCTCCACCACCTCGGGGTCGGAGAGGTCGGCCACCCACGCCGTCCCGCCGATCTCCGCCGCGAGGCTCCGCGCGGCCTCCTCGGCCCGGTCCACCACGTGGACCCGGGCGCCCGCCGCCGCCAGGGCCTGGGCGCAGGCCCGCCCGATCCCGCTCGCTCCGCCGGTGACCAGGGCGGTGCGCCCGGTGAGGGGGCGGTCGGCGGGGGCGGGCGGCGGGGCGGTGGGCGGGGCGGCCTGGGTGTCCGGGCGCTGGGGAGTCTCCATGGCCGTCACCGTAGGGAGACCGGGGCCCGCGTCACACGGCGCCGACGCACACACCCGGTTACCCCGGCATGGTGGCGGGCCACACGGGGCCGCGCCGCCCGCTCAGTGCGCCGCGTCCAGCACCGCCCGCTGCTCCGCCGTCAGCTCCAGGTCGACCGCCGCGAGGCTCTCGTCGAGCTGGGCCACCGAGGAGGCGCCGACCAGTGGGACGAACGGCACGTCCCCGCCGATCAGCCAGGCCAGCACCACCTGGTTGACGGTCGCCCCGGTCTCCGCGGCGACCTTCCGCAGCGCGGCCTGCCGGGCGGGGGTGCCGGGGTGGTCGTACTCCGGGCCGAGCGGCTTGTCGTCGCGGACGTAGGCCCCGGCCAGCAGCGGCGAGTACGCCACCGGAACGAGCGCGGGTTCGGCCCGCAGATAGCTGAGCAGGTCCCCGGCGACCACGCCCTCCTGCCCGTCCGGGGAACGCCAGCTGGGCTGGTCGGTACGGCGGCGCAGGTAGGTGTGGTGGTACTGGAGGACCTCGTACCCGGGCAGCCCGGCGTCGGCCGCGATCCGGCGGGCGCGCTCCACCTGCCAGGCCCAGTGGTTGCTCACCCCGAGCAGTCCGACGGTGCCCTCGGCGACCAGGCCGGCGAAGGCGCCGACGGTCTCCTCCAGCGGTGTGGCGGGGTCCTGGACGTGCGCGTAGAGCAGGTCGATCTTCTCGACGCCGAGGCGTTCGCGGCTGCGTTCCGCGGATTCCCGGACCACTTCGGCGGAGAGGCCGACGATGCCCTTGGTGAAGTCGGTGGCGGGGACGGTGGGACGGGCGCCGAGCTTGGTGGCGATGACGATCCCGTCGCCGACGCCCCGGCTGCGGCGCCAGCGGCCGAGCAGGGCCTCGCTCTCGCCGCCCCGGGTGCCGTCGACCCAGAACGCGTAGTTGTCGGAGGTGTCGATGAACGTCCCGCCCGCCTCGGCGTAGCGGTCGAGGATGGCGAAGGAGGTCGCCTCGTCGGTGCGGGTGCCCATCAGCATGGCGCCGAGGCTGAGCACACTCACCTCCCGGCGGGTGGTGGCATCGGTGCCGATGGTGCGGTAGCGCATGGTGATCCCCTCGTCAACTGACCGTTCCGGTCAGGGCGTTGGCAGGGAGTCTGCATGTTGGAGTGCGCTCCAGGGCAAGGGCGGAGCGGTCCGGGTCGGGATCGCGCAACGGGGGCGGCGCACACTGCCCGGCCCGGGGTGTGTCCGCCGGGCCCATGGGCCGCCGGTGGGGCGGCCCGTAACGTCCGCACGCATCCCCACCCCCGTACCGCCCGCCGGGCCGTGCCTTCCCCGGGCCGTGTCCGCTCCCCCACCCAGGAGGTCTCCGTGCGCCCACCGATCCTGCGACGCCTGCTCGGGCGCGTCGCTTCCACCGCGGCGCTGGCGCTCGTCGCCGCGTTGCTGAGCGTGGCCGGGACCGCGCGCCCGGCCGTGGCCGCCGGCGGTCTCCAGCAGGTCACCGGCTTCGGCTCGAACCCCGGCAACCTCCAGATGTACGCGTACGTCCCCGAGGGGCTGCCCGCCGACGCGCCGCTGGTGGTGGCGCTGCACGGCTGCACCCAGACGGCGAACGACTACTACACCGGCTCCGGCTGGCCGAAGTACGCCGACCAGTGGGGCTTCGCGGTGGTGTTCCCGCAGACCACGGCGGCCAACAACGCGCTGTCCTGCTTCGGCTGGTTCGATCCGGCGGAGAGCGGGCGGGGCCGGGGCGAGGCCGCCTCGGTCGCGCAGATGGTGGAGTACGCGAAGCAGCGGTACGGCTCGGACGGCGGCCGGGTGTACGTCACCGGCCTGTCGGCGGGCGGTGGCATGGCGGCCGATCTGCTGGCCGCCTACCCGGACGTGTTCGCGGGCGGCTCGATCGCCTCGGGGCTGCCCGCCCAGTGCGCGACCAGCCAGGTCGGGGCCTCCTCCTGCCAGTCGGGGTCGGTGAAGCTGACGCCCGCGCAGTGGGGCGACAAGGTGCGCGGCTCCTACCCCGGGTACGCGGGCCCCTGGCCCCGGGTGGCGATCTGGCAGGGCACCGCCGACTACACGGTGAACCAGGCCAACGCGACGGCCCTGCGCGACCAGTGGACGGACGTCTGGGGCATCGGCCAGACCCCCTCGGCCACCGACACCCTGCCCGGGAGCACGACCCGCACCACGTACGACGACGCCTCGGGCCGCCCGGCGGTGGTGACGTACTCGCTCGCCGGGATGGGCCACGGGCTTCCGGTGAGCCCCGGCCCGGGCGCCGACCAGTGCGGGGCGGCCGGGGCGTACTTCCTGAACACGATCTGCTCGACGTACCACACGGGCGTCTTCTGGGGCCTGGACCAGGGCACCCCGGGCGGCGGGGACGGGCTGCCCGCCCCGTCCGGGCTGCGGGTCGCCGGGGTCACGGCGGACAGCGTCTCGCTGACCTGGGACGCGGTCGGGGGCGCGGCCTCGTACGCGGTCAGCCGGGACGGGGCGCGGATCGCCTCGCCCGCCTCGGCCTCGTACACCGACACCGGTCTCGCGGCGGGCAGCAGCCACCGCTACACGGTGACGGCGCTGGACGCGGCGGGGACGCCCGGCACCGCCTCGGCCGCGGTGACGGCGACCACCACGGGCTCCGCGCCCGCCCGCTGCTTCACCGCCACCAACTACGCGCACGTGGTCGCCGGACGGGCACGCACCACGGGCGGCCTGGTGTACGCGGAGGGATCGGGCGACGCGATGGGCCTGTACAACGTGTTCGTCACCCACACCCTGCGGGAGTCCCCGGCCGGGTACTTCACCCTCGCGGACACCGGCTGCGCGGCCTGAGCCACGGACGGCCGGGCGCCGGTACCTCCCGAGGAGGGCCGGTGCCCGGCCGTCGCGTCACGCCTTCCGCAGGTCGGGGGCGGGGACGCCGATGAGCAGCCGGCGCACGGCGTCCCAGGCGGTGCGCATCGCGCGGTTCAGGGCGGGCGGGTCGCTGCCGACGATCCGGACCCAGGCCCCGCAGTCCTCGGGCAGGGTGCTCACCCCGAAGGCCGGACCGGCCGGGCCCAGCGCCTCGTGCAGCGCGTCGGCGATCCGTTCGGCGGGGGCGAGCGGGCTGACCGCGTACAGCGTGGCCATCAGGTCGTGGCCGGCGAAGACGGCCGGGCCGGTGACCCCGCCGGGCCCGTGCGGGTCGAGCCGGACGCTGTCCACGGCCAGCAGCGCCCCGTCCGGGCGCTGGATCTCCAGGTCGCTGAAGAGCATCCGGTAGGCGTGCCGTTCGCCCCGGGCCAGCCGGCCGGCCGCGATCGTCTCACCGAGCAGCAGGGTGGCGGTCGCGTCGACCGTCGCCCGGGTCTGCTGGTAGAAGCGGGCGTCCCGGTAGGGGATCACCGGGTCCGGCAGGTACTCGACGTAACTCCCCTCCCCCGCCGTCAGGTTGACGACCTGGGTGGCGTGGTCGAACTCCATCCGGTGCACCTTGGTGGCGGCCTGGGTGGTCAGGTGCAGGGCGGTGCCGGGGCCGCAGTCGATGTCGATCCGGTTGCGGTCGGCCTGCACGATGCCGCCGCCGGTCGACATCAGGTACGTCACCGGGAGGTCCGGCCGCTCCGGGTCGACGTAGAGCGGGCGCATGATCTGGAGCGGCGACTTCTGGTACCGGTCGACGAGTTCGGTGCGTCCGTCCACCCGGGCGTAGCGGAGTTCGAGCAGGCCGACCTTGCCGGGGCGCCCGGCGGCCAGGGTGTCCGGGGTGCCGGTGAGGTCGAGCATCCGGGCCGGTACCCGGCGGGGTTCGTAGTGCGCGGGATCCAGCCGCGCGGGCGCCCGGTTCACGCGGAGGCCGTCTCCGGGGCGGGCTCCGCGGTGCCCTGGGCGGCCTCGTGGGCCAGTACGAAGTCGGCGATGGCGCCGAGCCCGTCCCCGGTCAGCGAGTTGGTCAGCACCACCGGGCGCCCCTCCCGGACCCGGTGCGCGTCGGACTCCATGGTGTCGAGGTCGCAGCGCACGTAGGTGGCGATGTCCACCTTGTTGATGACGAGCAGGTCGGACTCGGTGATGCCGGGGCCGCGCTTGCGGGGCATCTTGTCGCCCTCGGCGGTGTCGAGCACGAAGAGGAACAGGTCGACCAGGGCCGGGCTGAAGGTGAGGGTCAGGTTGTCGCCGCCGCTCTCGAAGAGCAGGGTGTCCACCTCGGGGAAGCGCTCCATGAGTTCGTCGGCGGCGGCCTGGTTCATCGTCGGGTCGTCGCGGACGGCGGTGTGCGGGCAGGCGCCGGTCTCCACGCCGACGATCCGGTCCTCGTCGAGGATCCCGGCGAGGGTGCGGCGCACATGGGCGGCGTCCTCGGTGGTGAAGATGTCGTTGGTGATGACGGCGGGGGTCCGGCCGCGTTCGATCAGTACGGGGACGAGCGCCTCGATCAGCGCGGTCTTGCCGGAGCCGACCGGTCCGGCGACGCCGACGCGGAGCACGCCGTCCTTCGGCCGGCGCATGAGGGCGTCGAGGTCGTGGTGGTGGTGTCCGCGGGCCTGCATGGGGTCGTGCATGGGGTGGTCCTGTCTGCGTGTGGGGTGGGGTGGGGTCAGCTGGCGAAGAGGCGGGCCTCGGCGCGTTCGTGGCGGCCGGCCATGATGTCGGCGACCGGGACGCAGCCGCCGAGGTCGGCCGCCTCCCTGGTCAGGGCGGCCTCGACGGTCTCCTCGATCACCGGGGCGGCGCCGTGCAGCACGACCTGCGCCCGGCGGTGGTCGGTCAGCCGCAGCCGCAGGGCGGCCCCCACGAAGCTGGCCGCGAAGGCGAACAGCTCGCAGGTGACCGCCTGGCGGACCGGCAGTCCGTTGCCCGCGTGGACGACGGCGGCGACGACCGGCTGGCAGCCGGGTACGGTGCCGTCCCGGTGGAGGGCCCGGTACCGCTCGATCGGCTCGGTGCCGTACACCTCGGCGGCCAGGTCCAGCAGTTGCCGCCCGGTGCGGACGGCGGCCTGCCGGGCCTCCCGCCCCAGCTTGGTGGCGTGCAGCCGCCGCTCCACCGCCACCAGTTCCGCCCAGTCGCCGGCGGTGACCGCGCGGTGGGCGAGGGCGAGGGCGGTGGCGTCGGACGGGCCGACGCCGTGGCGCAGCAGGTCGTGCAGGAGGGCCGGCAGTCCGCCCGGGGTGACCGCGCGGGCCTGCTGGAAGCCCTCCAGGCCGTGCGAGAGGGTGTAGTAGCCGCTGGGGAAGGCCGAGTCGGTGAGCTGGAGCCCGGTCAGCAGGGCCGGGATCGGTATCGGGTCGTTCACACCGGTGCACCGTTTCCGTTCGGACGATTCGCTCTCGGGCGATTCGTTCTCAGACGATGTAGAAGAGGTGGTTGAGCGGGAGCCGTTCGGCGGGCTCGATGGTGGCGGGCTCGCCGTCCACGGTGACCTTGTACGTCTCCGGGTCCACCTCGATGCGCGGCAGCGCGTCGTTGCGCACCATGTGCTCCTTGCCGATGGTCCGGCAGCCGCGCACGGGCTCGATGCGGCGGCCGAGCCCCAGCTCCTCGGGGACCCCGGCGGCGATGGACGCCTGCGACATGAACGTCACGTTGGTGCGCTGCGCGGCGCGGCCGTGGGTGCCGAACATCGGCCGGTAGTAGACCGGCTGGGGGGTCGGCAGGGAGGCGTTGGGGTCGCCCATCAGCGCCCAGTTGACCATGCCGCCCTTGATGACGAGCCTCGGCTTGGCGGCGAAGGAGTGGATCGGCCAGAGCACGATGTCGGCGAGCTTGCCGGGCTCCAGGGAGCCGATCACGTCCGCGGCGCCGACCGCCCGGGCGGGGTTGATCGTCAGCTTGGCGAGGTAGCGCAGGACGCGGGCGTTGTCGTTGCGGGAGCTGTCCTCGGCGAGCGGTCCGCGCATGTCCTTGCAGTGGTGCGCGGTCTGGAAGGCGCGCAGGAAGGACTCGCCGACCCGGCCCATGGCCTGGGAGTCGGAGGAGAAGATGCTGATGACGCCGAGGTCGTGCAGGACGGTCTCGGCGGCGATGGTCTCGGCGCGGACCCGGCTGTCGGCGAAGGAGACGTCCTCGGGGATGTCGCGGGAGAGGTGGTGGCAGACCATCACCATGTCCAGCAGCTCGTCCACGGCGTTGACCGTGTACGGGAGGGTCGGGTTGGTGGAGGCGGGCAGCACGTTGGCCTCGCCGGAGACCCGGATGATGTCGGGGGCGTGGCCGCCGCCCGCGCCCTCGGTGTGGAAGGTGTGGATGGTGCGGCCGTCGATCGCCGAGAGGGTGTCCTCGTAGAAACCGCCCTCGTTGAGGGTGTCGGTGTGGATGGCCATCTGTACGTCGTACTCGTCGGCGACCCGGAGCGCGGTGTCGATGGAGGCGGGGGTGGCGCCCCAGTCCTCGTGGACCTTCAGCCCGGCGACGCCCGCCTCGACCTGTTCGCGCAGCGCCTCGGGGAGGCTGCCGTTGCCCTTGCCGAGGAGCCCCACGTTGACCGGCAGGTCCTCGACCGCCTCCAGCATGCGGTGGATGTTCCAGGGGCCGGGGGTGCAGGTGGTGCCGTTGGTGCCGTCGGTGGGGCCGGTGCCGCCGCCGAAGAAGGTGGTAATGCCGTTGGAGAGGCCCTCCTGTGCCTGCTGCGGCGCGATGAAGTGGATGTGCGTGTCGACGCCTCCGGCGGTGGCGATGAGGTGTTCGCCGGATATCACCTCGGTGCCGGGGCCGATGACGAGCTTGGGGTCGACGCCCTTCTGGAGGTGCGGGTTGCCGGCCTTGCCGACGCCGACGATGAGCCCGCCGCGGACGCCGATGTCGCCCTTGACGACGCCGAGGACCGGGTCGAGGACCACGACGTTGGTGATGACGAGGTCGAGCGCGCCCTCGCGGTTGAGCGCGGCGGGGTCCTGGGCCATGCCGTCGCGGATGGCCTTGCCGCCGCCGTAGACCGCCTCCTCGCCGTAGGAGCCGGCGTTGTGGTCGTACTCGACCTCGACGACCAGGTTGGTGTCGGCGAGGTGGAACCGGTCGCCCACGGTGGGGCCGAACAGGTCCGTGTACTGCTTGCGCGGGATGATCGCCATCAGATCCGGTCCTCTGCTTCGTTCTCGGTGGCCGGCTCGGGGTGTACGAAGCCGAGTTCGGCGGCGCGGCGGAGCGCGTTGCGGCGGGTGTCGGGGGCGGTCAGCCCGCCGTCGACGAGCCCGGCGAATCCGACGAGCCGTCCGGTCCCGGCGAAGGCGCAGAGCTCCACCTCGCGGGTGTCGCCGGGCTCGAAGCGCACAGCGGTCCCGGACGGGATGTCGAGCCGCATGCCGTAGGCGGCCTCGCGGTCGAAACGCAGGGCGCGGTTGATCTCGAAGAAGTGGTAGTGCGAACCGACCTGTACGGCCCGGTCACCGGTGTTGGAGACGGTGATCCGGGTCTTGGCCCGGCCGGCGTTGATCTCCACGGGGTCGTCCCCGTAGAGGTAGTGGGCTCCGCCCGACATGTGTATCTCCTCGTGGTGGTGGGGCGTCTCAGAGCCTGTCGGGTGACCTTCGACCGATGGGCGGACGCGGTCTGGTGCGTGTGGTTCCAAGGCGCCGGGATGTCCTTGTAGCGGAGCTACTCGGGCATTCCGGCAGCGCCGGAAGCGCGCGTGCCAGGACGTGGCGGCCCGGTCAGAGGTCGCCCGACGGGCTCTCAGGCGCTGATCGGGTCGTGGCAGGTGACGAGCTTCGTCCCGTCGACGAAGGCCGTCTCGACCTGGAGGACGGTGAGCATCTCCCGTACGCCGGGCATCACGTCGTCCCGGGAGACGACCTGGCGGCCCAGCTCCATGCACTCGGCGACGGTGTGGCCGTCGCGGGCGGCCTCCAGCACGGCCTCGGTGATCAGGGCGGCGGCTTCGCTGTAGTTGAGCTTGGTCCCGCGGTCCCTGCGGCGCCGGGCCAGGTCGGCGACCACGTAGACGTGGAGCTTGTCGATTTCCCGCGGTGCGAGGTTCATGACGTCACGTCGCTTTCTCGAAGGAGATGCCGGGCCGGTCCAGTACCGGTCCCGCGGCCAGGAAGAGCCAGGTCGTCACGGTGAACGGCCAGGTGAAGGGGGTGGTGCCGAACGACTGGGCGAACACTTCCCAGGCGGCGGCGAAGGGAACCGTGGCGACGGCGGCGAGTGCCGCGTACCCCGCGGTCCACACGGTGGGGGTCAGGAAGACGGCTCCCAGGGCCACGGCGCAGAGCACCGCGTTGTAGCCGTACAGCCCGTCGGTGATCGAGGCGGCGGGCAGTCCGGCCGCGCAGGCCGTCACCAGCGCGACGGCGCTGCCGGCCACCGCCGCGAGGGCCGCGGTCCGGGAGGCGACGAGGAGCCCGGCGAGCACGATCAGGCCCGCGTACCAGGTGTCGAGGAAGAAGATCTGGCCGATGTTGGCGCAGAGCGCCCGCCCGGCATCGGCGACGCCCAGCTCGGTGAACCCGGGCACGCGCGCGGTCGCGCCGACGGTGACCGGGCCCTTCGACAGGGCGACCGTCAGGGCGCTGACGACCAGACAGTACGGGGCCGTCAGCACGGGCAGCCCGAGGGGGGTGAACAGCCGGCCCACCGCCCCGCTCAGCACGGCGCAGACCGCCGCCGCGAGCACGACGAGCACGGCCGTCCGCCACGAGGCGCCCAGCCGGAGCACCAGGGCGAGGCCGGTCAGGCAGCCGCAGTAGCCCTGGAGGCCCTGCGCCATCCCCCTCCGGTCGGCCCCGAGCAGCACCCCGGCCCCGGTGGACGCGACGGTCCCGAGCAGCCCGAACACCCCGAGCCGCCACCCGCCGGTGAACAGGGCGAGCGCGAAGAGCAGCCCGGCCCACGGACTGCCGACGAGCACCACCTGCCCGATACCGCGCAACTGCGCCGCCCCGGCCCTCAGAACCGTTCCGTCGCGGGGAAATACCCGACCCCGTATCCGCACCGCCTGTTCTGCTGCGGGCACGTCTTCTCTCCTTTGAGACACGACGAATAAGGGCACGCCGAATTCATCCACATCGCCTCGTCCAGGCGATGTGGATCTTGATCAACAATCTGTTGAGACGGTACGCCCGACCGTGGCGCAAAGACATCGACACAAGGTGGTCACGGAGTGCTATCGACTGGCGACCCTCGGAGGTAACACCAGCTCAGAGCCCCACCAAGCCATCTGGACGGCAATCCGGAACCACCCAATCCGCGGATTCCTTGATCAGAGGTTGAACATTCCACGTCCACTTTTTGACCGAAGGATAAGCCCCACAAAGGCACTTCGCCCCTTTCCCGCCACCGCGACCGCCAACCCCGCCCACAACACCCGCCCCCAGACCGCATGCACCATGCACGCATAAAATTCGACAAGAAAATTAGGTTAAATTCCGGCACAAGGGAATCGACCCGTCACCCGCCGCGGATCCCCCGGCGTACCATCCGCCCCCGCCACGGGCCGGCGGCGGCCGTGAGTGAATGGGGGCATGCTCCTCGACTTCACCCACACCCACGGCGATGAACGGCTGAGCGGCGTGTACGGCGGCGCGCCGTCCAGGGCGACCGCCGTACTGCTGCACGGCGCGGGAACCGGCAGCAAGGAGCGACTGCTGCCGCTGGCACGGGAGTTCGCCTCCCACGGCTGCCGGGCGGTCGCCTTCGACTTCTCCGGGCACGGCGGGAGCACCGGGAAGCTCCGCGAACTCAGCCTGCGGCACCGGTTCGAGCAGGCGGTCTCCGTGATCGACGCGTACGCGGGGCCGGACGGGCCGCTGGTCCTGGTGGGGTTCAGCATGAGCGGGCAGACGGTGGCCGATCTCGCCCGGCACTACGGGGACCGGGTGGCGGCGCTGGGGCTGTGCGCGCCCGCCGTGTACGCCGCCGAGGCGTGGGACGAGCCCTTCGGCGACGGGAACGGCCGGTTCAGCGACATCATCCGGCGGCCGGGCAGTTGGCGGGAGGCGCCCGCGTTCGAGGCGCTGCGGGCGTACGAGGGCCGGGCCGTGCTCGCCGTACCGGGCACGGACGAGGTGATCCCGACGGCGGTGACGGAGGCCGTCCAGGAGGCGCTTGCCGCACGCGCCCAGTACACCCGGTTCGATCTGCCGCACGCGTCACACCAGTTGGGCCTGTGGTTCCGCGAGCACGCCGACGACTGCCGGGCGTTCGTGACGTCGGTGCTGACCGGCCTCGGCGACCGGGGCTGGACGGCGACGCACGCCTGGGTGGCCGATCAGCTCGGCCCCGGCAGCTCGGTCACCGGCTCCCGCCCCCTGTCCGGCGGCTGGAGTGCCCAGATGCGCCGCCTCACCCTCGACGACGGCCCGGACCTGGTGCAACGCACCTTCGTGAAGCCCTTCTTCCGCCGTCACGGGCCCGGACTGCTGGACCGCGAGGCGTCCGTCCTGACCCTGCTCGCCGGAGAGGACTCCATCCCCGCGCCTCGACTCGTCGCCGTGGACGCCACGGCCGAACACTGCGACCACCCGGCCCTGTTGATGTCCGCGCTGCCGGGCCGGGTCCGCGTCGACGGGGACGACCTCGACCGGCGGCTCGACCTGCTCGCCGCCCAACTCGTCCGCGTCCACGCCGTCGTACCGGCCGCACGGCCGCGCACGTACCAGGCGTGGACTCCCCCGGAGCACCTCAGTCCCCCGGAAGGCCCCCTGTGGCAGCGGGCCATGGACCTGCTCCACCGCGACCCGCCCCCGTACCAGGGCCGCTTCCTGCACCGGGACTTCCACCCCGGCAACGTCCTCTTCTCGGGGACCGGGCCCGAGCTGCGGATCACCGGCGTCGTCGACTGGGTCGAGACGTCGTGGGGCCCCGCCGACCTGGACGTGGCGCACTGCTCGACCGCGCTCGCCCTGCTGCACGGACCGGCGTACGGCCTGGACTTCCGCGACCGGTACGAGGCCCGGGGCGGCCACGGCCTCGCCGACGGCCCCGACCACCTGTACTGGCGGCTGCTGGACGCCCTGCACTACTGCCCCGACGCGGCGAAACTGGCCGGCCCCTGGCGCGAACTGGGCCGGACCGACCTGACGCCCGAGGTGCTGGCGAACCGCCTGGAGGCTTACGTGGAGGGCCTGTTGAACCGCTACGCCTGACCGGGCGGCAACACCCTCACGCCTTGGCGTGCTTGGCGCGCACCACGGCGCGGGCCTCGGCGAGGAGTTGGAGGGCGTGCTCCCGGTCCTGCTTCAGCGCGTGGTCCACACCGTCGACGGTGACCGTGAGCAGCGCCGTCCCCTCGTCGGCGTACGCCTGGAGCCTGCCTCCGGTCAGGGCGGCGTCGGGCGGGTCGGCCCGGTAGACGACACAGGTCTTCCCGGGGCCCCGGAAGGTCTTGGTGACGCCTGCGGCGGTCGTGTCACGGCAGTACTCGCCGGCGTAGTCGTCCGAGCCGACGCGGCGCTCCCAGTCGAGGATCTCCAGCGAGACCTTCGCGGCCGTGCGGTGCGGCCCGTCCGTCCCGTACCCCGCCTCGACGGCCGAGACGAACACCACGCACGACCCCTTGCCGTCCTTGAAGCCCCCGACGGCCTGGTCGAAGTCGTTGTCACCGAGCGCCGTTGCCACCGTCCCCGCCTTGAGGTAGGGCCCGCACCGCTTCTCCACCCCCCGGGCCAGCGCCTTGCCCACCGCGGGCTTCGCGTCCCCGCCCCCTCCCCCGCACCCGGCCACCAGCACCGACACCACGGCCACCACCCCGGCCAGCGCCCACTCCTTGCGCGCCCGCGCCATCATCCCGTCTCCCCCTGTCGTTCCGACGCCCCTCGACTCCCCATCATGGTGCCCAGCACCGACAAGGGTGCACCGGAGGGGGCGCGGCACACCGGCCACGCCCCTTGACCGGCGTCACCCCCCGCTTCCGGGCGCCCCGAACCGCGCGACGTAGTGCCACACCTTCTTGACGGCCTGGGGGTCGTGGTGACCGTCCCGCGCCGCGTTCCCGATCACGAGCGGATCGAGTACGCCGTCGACCGCGAGTCGTACACCCAGGTCGACGTACTCCTGACCCCGGTAGCCGGGGTGGCGGCGAAGCTCCTCGACCGTGAGCCGGAAGCCGGGGTGCCACTCCACCGGGCAGCCCAGGCGCGAGGCCGCCTCCTCGACGGCCCCACCCCGGTAGCAGGGGTCCAGGACCAGCGCCTCCACATGACGGTCCGGCCGTACGGGCCCGTGCACCTGCGCCTCGATGTAGTCGTCCAGGTCGTCCTGCCGGTCGGCGAGGGCGAGGTCGATGAGCCCCATGCGGGCGGCGTCACCGAAGTCCGAGGGTTCGAGGAAGCTGTCGGGGTAGCAGAACGTGGTCCGCGTCAGCGCCCCGGCCGCCAGCCGGAAATGGGCGGAGCCGAACCTCGGTGCGGCGCCGACGAGTTTGCGGCGGAAGTCCAGCGCCCCGTACACGGGCCGCTCGTGGGCGGGCTCCTCGTCGTAGGCCCCGCCGAAGATCCGGCTCTCCCAACGCCACCGGTCACCACCGGGATGCGCGGTCAGCCCGCCGTTGCTGACCCCCGTGACGAACTGCGAGCGGTAGACCCCGTCCTCGGCCATGACATCCAGGACCGACCTGCCCCGCACCAGCCGGTCCGGGTGAAAGTTGAGGGTCACCCGCAACGCCGGGTCCAGCGGCGGGCCCGCCGCCAGCTTCGCGACATGACCAAGAGCCCGCGCCTGAGGCGTCAGAGAGAGGGGAACCGAGGAACTCATCCGCGCAGTCTCCCCCGATCCGATCAACCACCGCACGCGAATTGGGGCGCTCGACGTCCGGCACTCCGACAGTGGCGGGTCGGCATTCCAACCCGTCCGTTTCGGCTCTTGCATGACGCTCCGTGGCGGGGCCGGCGCATGAGAACTCAGCCGAACGGGGATTACCGCTGGGTGAAAACAAGGGGGTACGGCAACGTTTGGTACCGCGGGCGGCTGCCCCACTGGTTACGGGGGCTGCTCGTCCTCGCGGCCGGGTGGGGGGTCCTGCTCTGCGGTCAGCAGGTCGCCGAAGGCTTCGGAGCGACCATGGAGTACCGCGACGCACCGGTCTGCCAGGGCGGGGACCGGAGCGGGGACGGGGACGAGGGAGAACCGTGCGTGCGGCGTGAGGCGGGCACGGTGCTCGACCGGCGAACAAGTGAGCACTGCACGTCCAACAGCACGAGCGGCGGCACGACGGGAGGCATCGTCACCGGAGGCATCACGGCCGGGGGCGGTATGAACACCGCCGGTGGCGCCGGCGGAGCAACGGTTGGCGGAGTGACCACCGCAGGCGGAGGAAGCGGTGGCACGACCTGTACGACGTACTACGAACTGAAGGTCCAACGACCGGGGGACACCACCTGGTTGGGTGTGGCGTCGGCGACGTACGACGACGCCGGGAAGGGTGACCACGCCGAAGTCCGTCTCTGGCAGGAGGACGTCGTGGAGCTGAGGGTTCGCGGCCACAGCGACTCCTACCCGCCCTCCGCGCAGCAATCGGTTCTCCCATGGCTCGCACTGGGCTGCCTGATCCTGGCGGGCGGCGCATGGGCATTGCTGAGCGGGCGACTCTCCGGCCTCTTCGCCTTCCCCAACTTCGGCATGCTGTTCGTGGCCATCGGGGTCGGCTGGCTCGGCTCCATGGCGCTGTTCGGCGGCCACCCCGTGGCCTGGGGCTTCGCCATCGTGTGGACGGGCTTCGCGGTCTTCTGGACCGTGAGTGCCTGGCGGGACTGGTAGTACGCAAACCGCTCCCGATCCAGAGGAGCGGTCACGCGTGAGCAGGCTCTCAGGAGCTGATCCCGTCGTTCGAGGTTGGCGCGCGATCACCCGGCGCCGCCCTCGCCACTCACGGGGAGCCCGGGTCAGCCCTTCTCCCGCCCTGGCAGGGCCGCGCCATCCAGGAACGCGTGATAGGTCTCAACGGCATCCGGTTCGACTTCCGGGTTGGACGGGCCATAGCGGGTGTCGGAGCGGTCCCGCTTCGGTCCGAAGACCCAGAACTCCTCATTGGTCTGCGTTTCGTAGAAGTTCGCGTCGAACATCCCGCCCGCCCGGCGCAATGCCCTTCCCTGAAAATGCGCGGTGCTCCACGTCTTGGAGAAGTCCACCCACCCGATCCACGAGGGACCACGGTCGGTGTCATGACCAGACTTCACTGCATGAACATGAGACGTCGAGGCATGTACCCAGCGTCCCGCACAGCCCGCACCCGCGGCCAGCGCTTATACAGCGGACGGACGGGCACGCCCATCGTTGCAGGTCCGAGCCGCTACCCATCCGCTCGATCAGGCCCCGGAGAGGCTGGCTCGTGAAAGCCCAGGGTTAGGCCCCCGGTCATGGGGACGCATACGGGTGAGGGAACCGAACCGGTCAACATTCCGCCGGGAACGGTGCCGCTGTCGGACCGGGGTACGCAGCGGATCACCGGCGGCCGACCGGGCGCGCTGCCCCTCGCATTGTTCACATCGGGACGCGGCGAAGCATCGACGCTTACACGCCAGATACAGAGGAATAAATAGACACCTTTATCCTTCTTTTTCAGCGCGAAACGCACACTCGATGGGCACTTTCAAGCCATACACCCCCGGCCCGGATAGGGATGATCGACATCATGCATCCACATTCCTCACACTTTCCACACGCTCTAGTGTGCATATCGACCAGGCCGGAAAGGGGTTTCACTCCATGCATGCTCCCAGAGGGAGAACCGGACAAATAAACATGAAGGGTGTGACGGCTCCGCTTGCCTTCGCGCTGGCGCTCGCCCTCGCCCTGCCGCAGCACGCGGAGGCATCCGACAGCTCACGGGGCAGGAGGGCGCCAGGGGTCGGCCAGTCCCCCGCGACCGCGCCCGACGCCCCGACCGGGCTGGACACCGCTCCCAGCTCGGGCGGTTGCCGGACCTCGGCCCCTTTCGTCTCCCTCGGCAACACGGACATGACGCTCCACGCCGGGGTCAGCGCCCCCGACGGGGGCACACTGAACGCCCGGTTCGACCTGTGGGCCACGGGCCATCACCCCGACGACGACCCCGCCGGAGCCCTGATCGTCAGTACCGAGGTCCCGGCGACTTCCGGGACGGTGGCCTCACTCAGAGTGCCGAAGGAGACGCTGCGGCAGTACCTCACCGCCGCCGACGGCAACTTCTCCTGGCGGGTCCGGGCGGAGAACGGTACGGCCCGGTCCGCCTGGGCACCGGACGCCGACGGGCCCGGCTGCCGGTTCGTCTTCGACCCCGACCGTCCGAGCTCACCGCCGGGCGTCAAGTCGACCGAGTTCCCCGACGGGTCGGACGGCTGGCCGAAGGAGACCGGTCAGGCCCGGAAGCCCGGAACCTTCGTCCTCGGCGACGGCGGTGTCGACGACGTGGCGTCGTACCAGTACTGGACCGACTGGGACCCCACCGTCCGCTCCGTCGTGCCCACCGCCGACGTGGACGGTGACGGAAGAAAGGACGGCGAGATCACGCTCACGCCGCCTTCGGCGGGCCCGCACACACTCAGCGTACGCAGCCTCGACGCCGCCGGTAACCGCTCGGACCTCACCCGATACCTCTTCTACGCGAACAGCTCCACCGCCCCGGACGAGCCCGGCGACCTCGACGGCGACGGAATCGCCGACCTCTACGGCGTACGCGCCGACGGCGGACTGGCGTTCTACGCGGGCGAGGGGGACGGCCGCGTCGGAGCCGCCGCCACGGGCGGAAGCCGCGACTTCAGCGGGGCCTCCCTCACCCATCGCGGCGACTGGACGGGAGACGGCTACGAGGACCTGATCGCCGCGCTTCCCGACAGCGGGGGGAAGTCTCTGTACCTGTTCCCCAACAACGGATCGGGCTTCGCCTGCTCAGAACGCGGCGAACAGGCCGACGAGCAGTCGCCGCCCTGCCAGTACGACGCGCAGAAGCTCGAAGTGTTCGACGAGAGGAACAACCACTGGGCGGCGGCGGACCAGATCCTCGCGATCGGTGACGTGGACGGACCGCCGGACTACGACGGCGACGGCACGGCGGACGCTCCCGGCTTCCCCGACCTCCTGGTCAAGGAGGGCGACCGGCTCTGGCTCTACTTCGGCTCCGCCTCCCTCTACCTCGACGCAGAACGGGACCCGGTCCTGCTCGGCGAGGGACCCTGGGCCGACTACGACCTCGTCGCACCGGGAGACCGCACCGGGAACGGGTACGTGGACCTCGTCGCCCGTGACAGGAACACCGGCCAGCTGCGCCTCTTCGAAGGCACCGGAGACTCCGGACAGGGGCTCGGTGACGAGGCGGCCTCCGTGGTGCTCGGCACCGGCTGGGCATCTGCCGACCGGCCGCTGATCGCGGCCGCCCCGGGTGCCGCCGGAGACTCCGGGGCCGGTCTCTGGGCGACCGGGAGCGACGACCTGCTCCGCTTCCACCCGAACACCTCGGGCAGCGGAGTCGTCGTGGGCGCCACGGGCTGGCTGGGCTTCCAGGCACTGAGCTGACCCCAGCAGCACGGGAACGCGGGTTCGGCCCGTACCGGAGGCGTTCCGGTACGGGCCGAACCCGCGCCCGCCCGGTTCCTCGACGACCACTTCCCATCGCGCTTCGCTCCTGAGCAGGAGCCGGCACGGCGAACCCCGCATCGGCAGGGGCTTGCGTCCTTCCAGGAAATGCCGGGCAGAATCCCGCACGGAAGAAGAAATGCACCCCCGATTCAGCGGAGCATTTCACACGTCAGCAGGCCCGCCAGGAGCTGATCCTGTCGTTCGCGCCCCGTTCGAGATTGGGGCGCGAGTCACCCGGCGCCACCCTCGCGAGGAGAGCGCCGCCGTAACCTGCGTCGTCGTAGAAGCAGATCGTGGAATCCGTGCGGTTCCACAGCGAAGTCGTCAGATCGTTCATCTGGGAACCGACATTCTCCCGACTGGTTCCCGGCACGAAGATGAAACGCCCCTCGTAGTTGCTGTCTCCCCATACGCATACGTAGCCGTCGGGGCAGTCCTTGGAGTCGGCCATCGCCTGCACCCCACCCGCAACGACCGTGGTCGCCGTCATACACAGCCCGGCGACCATTCCGGCCAGCACGGTTTTCCTCATCGGATTCACATCCCTTTCGACATTGTCCGTATCACCCGACCGCAAAGTGTTCTTCCCGCACGGGGCGACACCGCGTCACCCTACCCACTTGCCGAGCGATCAACGATCTTCCTCGACTAGAGTGAATGTACGGAGAATGCATTGTTGATCTGATTACTATTCATGACCATGCCCCGCGCGCGATCCGGGACGCCGTCCGAGCGTCCGCCTCTTTTTCCTCGAAGGGCGGCGGCATGGACAGCAGTTAAGGCTTGTCCCGCAATGAACTTCGAGTCGAAGCCGACGCGGGGACTGCCCAGGGCTGAAAGGACCGCCGGGGAGGGCGGCTCCTGCACGGCGGCCTCTACTCCGGACTGCGCCCACGCCCTGCAGTCGTTGCGGTTGCCCGGGCACGACCCTGACCATCACCGGCAGCGGCTATCCCGGCACCGGGCTCCTCATACCCCACCGCCGCACCCCGGGCGAGGAATTGCCCGAGGGGAAGAATGAACACAACCGCTCGCACAAGCAGACCCGCGCCCGCCCACGTCGAGCATGTCCTCGCCCGTATGAAGGCCTGGAGATCCTTCGTGACTGCCTGCTCAAAGGCGGCGGCGCCCATCACACCATGCTCGGCGTCGCCCGCCTGCACGATCTCACCCTCACCGGCAGGGGGTTGACGGTTCGAGATGGACGTCTTGAGGGAACGGGCAGACACACACCCGCGTGGTCTTGCGGCTCCTGTCGCAAGCTGTCGGCCGCCGCAGCGGAAGGTGCACCCGGTGAACGCGCACAGCCACGACTCACACCAGGTCGTTCAGCGGTACTCCCGGATGTGGAACACAGGCGACACCTCAACCGCACCGCAGGTGCTGAGTCCCCACTGGGCCGACCATGCCCACCCAGCGATATCCGGACCCTCTGACGTTCGGCGCAGCGTCCTTCAAATGCCCACCAGCCGACCCGGACTCCGCTTCCACATCGACACGATCCTCGGCACCGACGACCTGCTCACGGTGATCGACGGCGTCGGCCACGAAAGCCGGACTTGCCATGATGTCGGCCATGCCTTCCCTGGTCACTCCGGTCATGTCCCCTGGCATCCTCAACGCCTCTGCCCAGCCGACGCTGCCGATCGACGACGACTTGCTGCTGCGGCCTTGGCTGCCATCCGATGCAGCCGCCGTCACCCGGGCTTTCCAGGACCGGGCGATCCAACGCTGGCACCTGCGCAGGGCGGACTCCGAAGACGAAGCGCGAGAGTGGATCAAGCATTGGCGATGTGGCTGGGAGACTGAGACCGCCTGCCACTGGGCTGTGGCCGATGCCAGCAGCACCGCGCTTCTCGGACGGGTCGCCCTCCAGTCCATCATCATGGCCGGAGGCCAGGCCGAGATCTCCTACTGGACCACTCCGGAGGCCCGTGGCAGGGGTGTCTGCTCCCGGGCAGTGGCCCGAGTGGCGAGCTGGGCACTGGAAGAAGCCGGCTTCAACCGACTCGAACTCGGCCACTCAACGGTAAACGTCGCATCCTGCCGTATCGCGGAGAAGACAGGCTTCGCCCTGGAAGGCGTACGACGCCAGGCGCTGCTCCACGCGGACGGCTGGCACGACATGCATCTGCACTCCCGAATCCACAAAGCGTGACCGGGCATCCGGTCCCGCCGGCGAGAGACCACCGTCCCGATGCACCGAGGGTCATTACGGGGCAAGTATTAGGCTCCCGGCCATGGGGACGCATACGGGTGAGGGAACCGGACTGGTCGACATTCCGCCGGGGACGGTGACACTGTCGGACCGGCGGACGCAGCGGAGTTGGGCGGTCGAGCTGGCCCCGTACCGGCTCGCGTCCGTGCCCGTCACCCGGGCGCTGTACGCGCGGATCACCGGGGACCGGCCGGGTGCCGCGCGCGGGGACCGGCTGCCGGTCGAGTCCGTGTCCTGGTGGGACGCGGTGCGGTTCTGCAACGCGCTGTCGCTGCGCGAGGGCCTGGCGCCCGCGTACCGCCTGCCCGACGACGACTCCGAGGAGCGCGTCGAGTGGGACGAGGGCTCCGACGGCTACCGGCTGCCCACCGAGGCCGAGTGGGAGCACGCCTGCCGCGCCGGTACGACCGGTCCGCGCCACGGCGAGCTGGACGCGGTCGCCTGGTACCGGGACAACGCCGACGACCGCGTCCACGAGGTGGGCGGCAAGCAGCCCAACGCGTGGGGCCTGCACGACACACTCGGCAACGTCTGGGACTGGTGCTGGGACGTCTACGACGCCGAGGTGTACGGCGGCTACCGGGTGCTGCGCGGCGGCGGCTGGTTCGACGAGCACTGGAGCTGCCGCGCCTCCGCCCGCCGCCGCAGCCACCCCACCTTCCGCGTCGACGACGTGGGCTTCCGGCTCGCCCGCTCGGGCACGAGCTGACAGCCCTTACTCCTCCGGCGGGAACACCACCTCGTCCGAGCCGGTCAGGGTGATCGTGATCGCCTCGACCGGGCAGCCCTCGGCGGCCGTGAGGACCTTCTCGTCGGCGTCGGTCTCCGCGTCCACCGGGTGGGACTGGCGGGCGGTGTCCAGGGCGAAGCGGCCCGGGGCGTGGTTCAGGCACATGCCGGAGCCGATGCAGACGCCCCGGTC
Organism: Streptomyces sp. NPDC092952; assembly: GCF_044754785.1. Lineage (NCBI taxonomy): Bacteria > Bacillati > Actinomycetota > Actinomycetes > Kitasatosporales > Streptomycetaceae > Streptomyces > Streptomyces sp. NPDC092952. Next base: position 45,807 of record NZ_JBIVPT010000002.1, read on the forward strand.
GACCTCCACGGACCAGCGGTCCCCCATCACGCCTCCCCGTATCCGGCCGGCAGGTGGATCATCTTGTGCTCGAAGAACTCGCCGTACCCCTCGGGGCCGAACTCCCGGCCCAGGCCGGAGTTCTTGTACCCGCCGAACGGGCCGAGCATGTCGAGGCTGAAGGTGTTCACGCTGTACGTGCCGGTCCTGACCCGGCGGGCGATGTCGATGCCGTGCTCGGTGTCGGCGGTCCAGACGCTGCCGCTCAGGCCGTACTCGGAGTCGTTGGCGATCCTGACCGCCTCGTCCTCGTCGCCGTACGGCAGCAGGCAGATGACCGGTCCGAAGATCTCCTCGCGGGCGATGCGCATGGAGTTGTCGACGTCGCCGAAGAGGGTCGGCTCGACGTACCAGCCGCGCTCCTGGGAGGCCGGGCGGCCGCCGCCGGTGAGGATCTTGGCGCCCTCGTCCTGCCCGGTCCGGATGTAGTCGAGGGAGCGCTGCTGCTGGCGGCGGGCGACCAGCGGGCCCAGTTCGGTGGCGGGGTCGAGCGGGTCGCCGACCTTCAGCGCGCCCGCCGCGGCCGCGAACGCCTCGGCCGTCTCGTCGTAGCGGGAACGCGGTACGAGGATGCGGGTCTGGGCCACGCAGGCCTGGCCGTTGATCATCCAGGCGAACGGGACGATGCCCGCGACGGCCGTGTCCAGATCGGCGTCGGGCAGGATCACGGCGGCGGACTTGCCGCCCAGTTCGAGGGTGACCCGGGTGAGGTTGCGGGAGGCGACCTCCATCACCCGGCGCCCGGCGGCCACCGACCCGGTGAACGACACCTTGTCCACGCCCGGGTGCCCGACCAGGTACTCGCTGACCTCCCGGTCGGCGGGCAGGATCGACAGCACCCCTTCCGGCAGCCCCGCCTCGGCGACGATCTCCGCCAGCAGATAGGCGTCCAGCGGGGTCTCCGGGGAGACCTTGAGCACGGCGGAGCAGCCGGCCAGCAGCGCGGGCGCGAGCTTGGCGGCGGCGGTGAACTGCGGGACGTTCCACGGCACCACGGCCGCGACCACCCCGACCGGCTCCCGGCGCACCAGCAGCGGCCCGAGCGCCCCGGCCCGCCGCTCCTCGTACGGGAAGTCGCGGGCGACGGTGAGCGCCGAGTCCCACACCATCATCGCGGCGAGCGCCTGCACCATGACGCTCGACGTGTACGGGGTGCCGTTCTGCGCGCTGATGACCCGGGCGAACTCCTCGTACCGGGCGGTGAACGCGTCCTTGATCCGGGCCACCACCGCGATCCGCTCGTCCAGGCTCGTCCGGGACCACGGCCCCTCGTCGAAGGCCCGGCGCGCGGCGGCGACGGCCCGGTCCACGTCCGCCTCGGAGGCGTGCGGCACCCGGCCGATGACCTGCTCGGTGTGGGGCGAGACGACCTCGATCACGTCCCGGCCCAGCGGATCGACCAACTCACCGCCGATGAACAGCTTTCCGTGTTCGACTAGCTCGGTCATGGCCTGCCGCCTCTCACACACCGACACCTGAACTGATTACTCGTCAGAACTGATACCAGTTCCAGTTCCAGGAGTCCACGGCCGCGCGCCCGGACAGCGGTTGGTCGACCGGGGCTACTACTGGAACAAGTTCTCGTTACAGTAGGGGCGTTGGGCCCGACAGGCGGTGGGGCGGGCGGTTCGCCGCGGCCCGCCGGGAGAGATGGGGGACCGCGTGACGCAGGTGACCGACCACGGCGGGGGCGTGCACAGCATCAAGGTGCCGATCCCCGACAACCCGCTGGGCCATACGCTCGTGCACGTCCTGGAGACCGGCCGCGGTCCGGTGCTGATCGACACCGGCTGGGACGACCCGGAGGCGTGGGACACCCTCGTCGCCGGGCTGGAGGCGGTCGGGACGGCGGTTTCCGGTATCCACGGCGTGGTCATCACCCATCACCACCCGGACCACCACGGGCTCTCCGGGCGGGTGCGGGAGGCGTCCGGGGCGTGGATCGCCATGCACGCGGCGGACACCGCGATCGTGCGCCGCACCCGGGCCTCCCGGCCCGGCACGTGGATGACGTATCTCGTGGCCAAGCTCAGCGCGGTCGGCGCGCCCGAGGAGCATCTCGCGCCGTTGCGGGAGGCGGCGGCCGCCGGGGAGCGGATGCGTACGCTGCCGGGGCTGCGGGCCGCCGTGCCGGACCGGGAGATCGTGCCGGGCGAGCTGCTGGACCTGGCGGGGCGCAGCCTGCGGGCGATCTGGACGCCGGGGCACACGCCGGGCCACGTCTGCCTGCATCTGGAGGAGGAGCACCCGGGGAACCTGCCGGGGCGGGGGCGGCTCTTCTCCGGGGACCATCTGCTGCCGGGGATCAGCCCGCACATCGGGCTGTACGAGGACCCGGACGACGCCACGGTCACCGACCCCCTCGGCGACTACCTCGACTCGCTGGAGCGGATCGGCAGGCTCGGGGCGGCCGAGGTGCTCCCCGCCCACCAGTACGCCTTCACCGACGCGGCGGGGCGGGTACGGGAGTTGCTGGACCACCACGAGGAGCGGCTGTCCGGGCTGCTCGGGCTGCTGGCCGAGCCGCTGACGCCGTGGCAGCTGGCCGAGCGGATGGAGTGGAACCGGCCCTGGGAGCGGATTCCGCACGGCTCGCGGAACATCGCGGTCTCGGAGGCGGAGGCGCATCTGCGGCGGCTGGTGAAGCTCGGACGGGCGGAGGCGGTGGCGGGGAGCGAGCCGGTGGCGTACATCGCGGTGTGACCACGCCTCCGGAACGCTCCCCGAACGGCCGGTGCTACTGGCCCACGCGGCCGTCGATGCACTCGCGCAGCAGGTCCGCCTGGCCGCAGTGGCGGGCGTACTCCTCGATGCGGTGCACCAGCAGCTCCCGGACCGAGACGCGGTCACGGCCGAGCCGCTCGCCGAGGTCCGGGTGGGCGGCGAGGGCGGCGTCGGTCGCGGCCTGCTCGCGCTCCAGGTCCGCGTAGGCGGTGTCGATCACGGCCCGGTCGGCGACGGCCCCGTCGAAGTCCGCGTCGCGCTTCCCGTACAGCTTCGGGAGGGGGTCGCCGTCGCTGATCCAGTTGCGCCAGTCCCGTTCGTCCTCGGCGAGGTGGCGGAGGAGGCCGAGCAGGGAGAGCGTCGAGGGCGGGACGGAGCGGCGGGCCAGCTGCTCCGGGTCCAGGCCCTCGCACTTCATCCTCATGGTCAGCCGGTAGTCGTCCAGGTACTGGGTGAGCGTCGCGAGCTCGCCCTCCGGACTCGCGCCCTCCTCACTGCGGGGGTCGTCGTCCGGGTCCACCCACATGTCGGGGTAGACGGTCGCCTGGGTCCAGCGCTCGGGTCGATCGTTCATGGACGCCATCGTCCTGTGCCGGGACATGCGCATGCCACTCGTTTACGGTCCCCGAACACGGCATCGAATCGGCTTCGGGGGCGCCCGGTAGAGTGGGCGGGTCGTCATCATGCCCGTTCAGGGGGAAGCCGGTGCAAATCCGGCACTGACCACGCAGCCGTGAGCCGTCCTCGCCGACGGCGAGTCGGAATGCCCTGTCCCCGGTCGTGACCGGCTCGGACCCCCGGATCCCCCGGTGGTCGGCACCGTCGAGGTATACGGAGCCGGAGCCTGGTGCCTGAGCGTGCCTGCCCGGTCCACCCCGCAGGAGAGGCACCCGCCCGTCATGACCGTACGCCGCAGCGCAGCGACGCTCGCCGCCACCGCCGCCGTGCTCTGCTCGGCCGCCGCGCCGGCCGCGGTCGCCGCACCGTCCCCGACGCCCTCGCCGTCCGCCGCCCTGCCCGCCGGGCTGTACGGCACGAAGGACCCCACGTACGACGGGGTGTGGCGGCAGTCGCTGTCCTTCCTGGCGCAGAAGCTCGAAGGGGTCACCCCGGCCGCGAAGCCGGTGGAGTGGCTGATCGGCCAGCAGTGCGCCGACGGTTCGTACGCCGCCTACCGGCCCGACACCTCCGTGCCGTGCGACGACAAGACGGTGCGGGACACCAACGCCACCGCCGCCGCCACCCAGGCGCTGGTCGAGGTCGGCGGCCACGGGGACATCGTGAACAACGGGGTGCGCTGGCTGAAGTCCGTGCAGAACAAGGACGGCGGCTGGGGCTACACGGCGGGCGCGCCCAGCGACGCCAACTCCACCTCGCTGGTGATCGGCGCCCTCGCCCGGCAGGGGCAGCGGCTGGCCGAGATCACGACCCCGGACGGGAAGACGCCCTACGACCCGCTGCTCGCGCTGGCCATCCCGTGCGGCGGCAAGGACGCGGCCGGCGACGAGGCCGGCGGCGCCTTCGCGTACCAGCCGGACAAGAAGGGGAAGCTCGTCGCGAACGCGGACGCCACCGCGGCCGCCGTGCTCGGCTCCATGGGCAAGGCCCTGGCGGTCGGGAACAACGCCCCGGGCAAGGCGCCCGCCTGCCGCCCCGGTGCCGTGCGCACGCCCGAGCAGGCCGCGCAGAACGGCGCCCACTACCTCGTCGGCGCCCTCGCGAAGACCGGCCACCTGGACCAGCCGCCGATGCCCGGATCCGACGACACCACCCCGCTGCCCGACGTCGGCAACACCGCGGACGCGGTCGTCGCGCTCTCCGCCTCCGGCCACCGGGACAAGGCCGCCGGGGCGGTCGCCTGGCTGAAGAAGAACTCCGCGGACTGGGCCGCGCAGGGCGGCCCGGCCGCCTATGCCCAGCTGATCCTGGCCGCCCACTCGACCGGCGACGACGCCCGCGACTTCGGCGGTGTCGACCTCGTCGCCCGGCTGAACGCGACCGGCCCCGCCCCCGCCTCCATCGTCACCCCCGACCCGTCCGCCGACACCGGTTACGTCTCCACGGAGAAGGACCAGGTGCACAGCGGCGACGACGTGATCGGCGGCGTGTGGTGGTACATCGGCATCGGGCTGGTCGTCGCGGCGGGCGCGTTCTTCCTGATCAGCGGCCGGCGGAAGAACCAGCAGTCGTGAGGCGCGCGGGGAGCGCCGCCGTGGCGCTGGTCCTCGGCGTCCTGCTGGCCGCGGCCGGCGCGGCCCCGGCCCAGGCGGCCGGTTACCGCTACTGGTCGTTCTGGGAGGGGTCCGGCTCCGGCTGGACGTACGCCACCCAGGGCCCGTCGCTGGAGCGGCCCGACGACGGGGAGGTGCGGGGCTTCCGGTTCGCGGTGAGCGAGGACTCGCAGAACGCGGCGAAGCCGCGCCGCGCCCCCGTCTTCGCGGAGATCTGCGGGGACACCCCGGCCGCCTCCGGCACCAAGCGCGTCGCGGTGGTCATCGACCCGGGCACGGCCGCCGACGCCCCGGGCGGTGCGAACCCGCCCGCACCGCGCGCCGCCTGCGCGCGGGTCGCCCCCGACGCCAGCGCCGCCGAGGCCCTCGCCAAGGTCGCCCAGCCCCTGCGCTACGACAGCAACGGGATGCTCTGCGGCGTCACCGGCTACCCGGCCACGGGCTGCGGCGAGCAGGTCTCCGGCGACGGGCACTCCGCCCCGGCCTCCTCCGGTGACGCCGCCTCCGCCCCGGCCTCCCCCCGTCCGGAGGCCGACGGCCCGGACGGCTCCGGCGGCCCGTCCGCCGGGGTGTACGCCGGTGTCGGCGCCGTGCTCCTCCTCGGCGTCGCCGGGGTCGTCCAGGCCCGCCGCCGCCGCGGATGACCGCCGCCCCCACCGGCGGCGGCACGCTCCTGACCCGTCGCGGCCCGCTGCGCGCCCCCGAGGCGACCCGGAGCAACGCGCTGCCCGCCGGGGCGTGGTGGCTGTGGGCGCTGGGCCTGGCCACCGCCGCGTCCCGGACCACCAATCCCCTGCTGCTCGGGCTGCTGGTCGGGGTGGCCGGTTACGTCGTGGCGGTGCGCCGTACGGACGCGCCGTGGGCCCGTTCGTACGGGACGTTCGTGCGGATCGGGCTGTTCGTCATCGGGGTGCGGCTGGTGTTCTCGGCCTTCCTCGGTTCGCCGATCCCCGGTACGCATGTGCTGTTCACCCTCCCCGAGGTGCCGCTGCCCGACTGGGCGCAGGGCATCCGGCTCGGCGGCCGGGTCAGCGTGGAGCAGCTGGTGTTCGCCCTGTACGACGGGGCGAAGCTGGCCGCGCTGCTGATCTGCGTCGGGGCGGCGAACTCGCTGGCCAACCCGGCCCGGCTGCTGAAGTCGCTGCCGGGCGCGCTGTACGAGGCGGGGGTGGCGGTGGTCGTCGCGATGACCTTCGCGCCGAACATGGTCGCCGACGTGCTGCGGCTGCGGACCGCCCGGCGGCTGCGGGGCCGTCCGACCGGGGGGATCAAGGCGGTCCTCCAGATCGGGCTGCCGGTGCTGGAGGGCGCGCTGGAGCGGTCGGTGGCGCTGGCGGCGTCGATGGACGCGCGCGGGTACGGGCGCACCGCCCGGGTGCCGCGCGCCGTCCGGCACACCACGAACGTCCTGACCCTCGGCGGGCTGCTGGGGGTCTGCGCCGGTACGTACGGGCTGCTGGCCGCCGAGGGCGCGGTGTACGGGCTGCCGCTGGTGGCCGTCGGGCTGGTCGCGGCGATGGCCGGGCTGCGGCTCGGCGGGGCCCGTTCGGTCCGTACCCGCTACCGGCCCGACCGGTGGGGGGCGCGGGCCTGGCTGGTGGCGGGTTCGGGGGTCGTGGTGGCGGTGTCGATGATCTGGGCGGGCGCCGTCGACGGGGAGGCGCTGCACCCGGGTGTGGTGCCGCTGGTCGCGCCGGTGCTGCCCCTGTGGCCCGCCGCGGCGGTGCTGATCGGGCTGGCGCCCGCGGTGGTGGCCCCGGCCCCGCCGGTGGTGGGCGGCCCGCGTTCCAAGGAGTTGCGGTGATCCGGTTCGAGCAGGTCTCGGTACGTTACGAAGAGGCGGAGCACGCCACGCTGTCGGGGGTCGATCTGACCGTCCCGGAGGGTGAGCTGGTGCTGCTGGTCGGCCCGTCCGGTGTCGGCAAGTCGACTCTGCTGGGTGCGGTGAGCGGGCTGGTGCCGCATTTCACCGGCGGCACGCTGGGCGGCCGGGTCACGGTCGACGGGCGCGACACCCGTACCCACCGGCCGCGCGAGCTGGCCGATCTGGTGGGCACGGTGGGCCAGGACCCGCTCTCCCACTTCGTCACCGACACGGTCGAGGACGAGCTGGCGTACGGCATGGAGTCGCTGGGCCTGGCCCCGGACGTGATGCGGCGGCGGGTCGAGGAGACCCTGGACCTGCTGGGCCTGGCCGAGCTGCGCGACCGGCCGATCGCCACGCTCTCCGGCGGTCAGCAGCAGCGGGTCGCGATCGGTTCGGTGCTCACCCCGCACCCCAAGGTGCTGGTCCTCGACGAGCCGACGTCCGCGCTGGACCCGGCGGCGGCCGAGGAGGTGCTGTCGGTGCTGCAACGGCTGGTGCACGACCTGGGGACGACGGTCCTGATGGCGGAGCACCGGCTGGAACGGGTGGTGCAGTACGCGGACCAGGTCGTGCTGCTGCCCTCGCGGGGCGCCGCTCCGGTGATGGGCGCGCCCGCGGACGTGATGGCGCTCTCGCCGGTGCACCCGCCGGTGGTGGCGCTGGGCCGGCTGGCGGGGTGGGAGCCGTTGCCGCTCTCGGTGCGTGACGCGCGGCGCCGGGCGGGCGGGCTGCGGGAGCGGCTCGCCGACGTGGCGCCGCCCGCCCCGGGGCCGGTGGCCGTGGCGGCGCCGTCGCCGCTCGCCGCCGCGCCGGTGCGGCGGGGTGCGCTGGCCCGGCTGCTGGGGCGCGGTGTGCGGGCCGGGGACGCGGTCGGGGAGCCGGCCGCCGAGGTCGCGGCGCGGGTGGAGCGGCTCGGGGTGCGGCGCGGCCGGGTGGAGGCGCTGCGCCAGGTGTCGTTGACGGTGGCGCCGGGCGAGACCGTGGCACTGATGGGGCGGAACGGGGCGGGCAAGTCCACCCTGCTGTCCGCGCTCGTCGGCATGGTCGAGCCCACCTCCGGCACCGTCCTGGTCGGCGGCCGGGCCCCGCACCGTACCGACCCGCGCGCGATGGTGCGCCGGGTCGGGCTGGTCCCGCAGGAGCCGCGCGATCTGCTGTACGCGGACACCGTGGGCGCGGAGTGCGCCGCGGCGGACCGCGACGCGGGCGCCGCGCCGGGCAGCTGCCGGGCCCTGGTCTCCGCGCTGCTGCCGGACGTGCCGGACGGGACCCATCCCCGTGATCTCTCCGAGGGGCAGCGGCTGGCGCTGGCCCTGGCGGTCGTGCTGACCGCACGGCCCCCGTTGCTGCTGCTGGACGAGCCGACCCGGGGCCTGGACTACGCGGCGAAGGCCCGGCTGGTCGGGGTGGTCCGCGAGTTGGCGGCCGAGGGGCACGCGATCGTGCTGGCCACCCATGACGTGGAGCTGGCGGCGGAACTGGCGCACCGGGTGGTGATCCTGGCCGACGGGGAGGTCGTCGCGGACGGGGAGACCCGGAAGGTCGTGGTCTCGTCCCCGGCGTTCGCCCCCCAGATCTCGAAGATCCTCGCCCCGCAGGAGTGGCTGACCGTGTCGCAGGTGCGTACCGCGCTGGGAGAGCCGTCGTGACCGGGCGGCGGGCGGAGCCGGTGGTGCGCCGGGCGCGGCCGGTGCGGCTGGGGCCGCGGGCCGTCGCCGCGCTCGTCCTGGTCAGCGCGATCGGGGTGGTCGCGTTCGGCTGGCCGCTGCTGGCCGGGCCCGGGATCGGTCCGGCGCACGCGCAGGACGCTCCGTGGCTGTTCGCCGCGCTGCTGCCGCTGCTGATCGGCGTGGTGGTGGCGATGATCGCCGACTCGGGTCTGGACGCCAAGGCGGTGGCGATGCTGGGGGTGCTGGCCGCCGTCGGGGCGGCGCTGCGGCCGCTGGGGGCGGGCACGGCGGGGCTGGAGCCGATGTTCTTCCTGATGGTGCTGAGCGGTCGGGTCCTCGGGCCGGGCTTCGGTTTCGTGCTGGGCTCGGTGACGATGTTCGCCTCCGCGCTGCTCACCGGCGGGGTGGGGCCGTGGATGCCGTTCCAGATGCTGTCGATGGGCTGGTTCTCGATGGGCGCGGGGCTGCTGCCCGGCGCGGACCGGCTGCGCGGGCGGGCCGAGGCGCTGCTGCTGGCGGGGTACGGGTTCGCGGCGTCGTTCGCGTACGGCACGGTGATGAACCTGTTCGGCTGGGTGACGGTGCCGCCGACGGGGTCGGGGGTCTCCTTCCACGCGGGCGATCCGCTGGCGGAGAACCTGGTCCGGTTCCTGGCGTACTGCCTGGCGACCTCGCTCGGCTGGGACCTGGGCCGCGCGGTGCTGACGGCGGTGCTGACGCTGGCCGTCGGCCCGGCACTGCTGAAGGCGCTGCGGCGGGCGACCAGGCGGGCCAACTTCGAGGCCCGGGTCACATTCGACGCTCCCGGCGCGTGAGGGCTCCCACAGGACCTTCGTCCTCCACTACCGGGGTTAGTGGCGGCGGCGGGACCGGACGGCCCGGTCGCGCACCGGCCGCGACCTGCGACGACGGCCCGGGGACGGGGCGGGCGGGCGGCGGGCCGTGCGGCCCCGGGTGCGAGGCGGGCTCGTACCGGGGGTCGTTGCGGCGGGGCAGCCGCCTCGCTATCACTGGATGAGTCGCCGAGCACCGCAGGGTCCGCCCGATCGGACCCCGGTCGACGAAGCCCGGTCCACCCGCACGATCCGGACCGGTCCGCGACTTCCCCCGTACCCGACGTTAGGTTCCTCTGTGTCGTTCGCCCGTAACCTCCTCGCCAAGCCCCGCAACTCCCGTCGCACGTCCGCCGTCGCCGGCGCCGCGGTCCTCCTCGGTGCCACCGGTGTGGCCCTCGGGGTCACCCCGGCCATGGCCGCGCCGACCACCGTCGCGACGGGAGCGCAGGCCACGGCGCAGGCGATGATCGGTGACGCCGCGCAGTACCAGTGCTTCAGCAACATCGTCCAGAACGAGAGTGGCTGGAACCACACCGCGACCAACGCCTCCTCCGGCGCCTACGGCCTGGTGCAGGCCCTGCCCGGCTCGAAGATGGCCTCGGCCGGTGCCGACTGGCAGACCAACCCCACGACCCAGATCAAGTGGGGCCTGGACTACATGAACTCCCGCTACGGCAGCCCGTGCGCCGCCTGGTCGTTCTGGCAGGCCAACCACTGGTACTGAGCCGTCCCCCGGCTCTCCCCGCCCGCACCCCGTACCGAGTCCGGTACGGGGTGCGGGCTTTTCCCGTCCGGCCGTCGTTCCGCTGCCCCCTTACGCCCGCAAGTAATGAGCGCTAGCCTCTAGTGACTATTACAAGCTCGCCAGGGAGCGGAGCCCCGCCATGCCCGGATTACTGCCGCCCGCCGGACCCCGGCGCGTCATCGCCGCGTCCAACTTCGTCTACACCGTCGGCAGCGGCCTCTATCTGACCGCCGGGGTCCTCTACTTCACCCAGGCGGTCCGCCTTCCGGCCGGCCAGGTGGGAGCCGGGCTCGCCGTCGCGGGCCTCTTCTCGCTGGCCGCGGGCATCCTCGTCGGCCATCTCGCGGACCGGTACGGGGCGCGCGGCGTCTACCTGGCCACCCTCGTCGTGCAGGCACTGGCGACCGCCGGATTCCTGCTGGCGGACCGCTTCTGGCCGTTCGTCCTCGCCGTGTCCGTCGCCACGGCGGCGAAGGCGGCCGGACTGGCCGCGCGCTCCCCGCTCGTCCGGCGGTACGGGGGCGACCGCCCCCAGGAGTTCCGCGGCTACCTCCGCGCGGTCTCCAACACCGGCATCTCCCTGGGCGCCCTGCTGGCGGGCTGGGCCGTGCAGGTCGGCACCCACTCCGCGTACCAGCTCCTGGTCGTCGGCAACGCGCTCTCCTTCGCCGCCTCCGCCGCCCTGCTGCTCCCCCTGCCGCCGGTCGAGCCCGCGCCCGCCGCCGGGGGCCCTCGCCCGGCCGCCCTGCGGGACCGTCCGTACCTGCTGATCACGGCGCTCGACGGCATCATGGCCATCCAGTTCAAGGTGCTCACCGTGGCCGTCCCGCTCTGGCTGGTCACGGCGACCGCCGCCCCGCGCTGGCTCGTCTCGGGCACCATGCTCGTCAACACCGTCCTCGTCGTCGCCCTCCAGGTGAGAGCGGGCCGGAGCATCGATTCCGCCCCGGCCGGCGCCCGCGCCTACCGCCGCTCGGGCATGGCCTTCCTCGTCTCCTGCGCACTGATCCCGCTGGCCGCGGGGGTGTCGGCCCCGGTCGCGGTGACCCTGCTCATGGCCGGGGTGGTGGTCCATACGATCGGTGAACTGTGGCACTCGGCGGCGGGGTTCGAGGTGTCCTTCGCGCTGGCCCCGGAGCACGCCACCGGTCAGTACCTCGGCGTCTTCGGCCTGGGGGCGGGCCTGTCCGAGGCCGTCGGGCCGACCCTGCTCATCCCGCTCTGCATCACCTGGGGCCGCCCCGGCTGGTACGTCGTCGGCGCCCTGTTCGCCGTGACCGGTCTGCTCGCGCCGTTCGCCGTCCGGCGGGCCCAGCACCCCCGGGGCGCCCCGGGCGTGCGCCGCTCACCGGCCGAATCGCGCCCGGCCGCACCCCGCCCGTCCGGCCCATAAGTCCGATGGGCGGCACCAGTGCGACCGCGTTGGTCCATTCGAGCGCTTTTGGCTCAGCCATCCGTTCCCCGGCGGCCGTGGCGCGTTGTCCCTCTCGTGGAACCACGAGATTTCTGGGAACGGAACAGCGTCCTGGCGGAAGCTTTCTGCGCCAGTGACGAGCGCATGCGCCGGGCCCAGGCACTGCTGGACGAGATGCGGGCGGAGCGGAGCAGGACACTGGCCGCCTTCGCCGTGGCCGTCGGTGACGACGGATCGATCGCGGACCTGATGGGGCTGAACGAGCGCGAAGTGCGATTAGCACGACGGACGGTCGGCCGCAGCACGGCGCGGTCCTTCGCAGAGAAGCTGCTGGGCCGGTCCTCCCCGGCGGCGGGCCCTTCCCCGAGCGGGCCCGCCGCCGCGCCGGGGGGCGGGGCTCCGGACGAGGCGGCGCCCCGTCCGGCCGGTCCGCCGCCCGCCGTGGCCGTCCCCCCGGCACCCGTGGTTCCGCCGATGCCGGCCGCTCCCCCGGCGGCGGCCGGCACCCCGGCGCTGAACCCGGCCCCCGCCCATGCCCGCGCGCCCGTCCCCGTGACGCCCCAGATGCCGCAACCGCACCAGCCGACTCCGGCACCCCAGGCGTCACCGGTGCCGCAGTCGGCGCAGGGTGAGCCGGTGAACGCGGCCGCCTGGTCGTCGAGCATGGACTCCGTGCTGCTGTGGAGCTGGGAGTCCGGCCTCGATCTGCACACGGTCGCGGCCGAACTCGGCCTGGATGTGCGGACGTTGCTGATGCGGGTGCAGGAGCTCGCCAACGACGGTCTGCTCACGCCCGCGACGCCGGTCCCCGAGACCGGCCGGACCGGGCGGCACCGCCGTCACCACCACGAGGAGGGGTACGCGGCACTGTTCAGCCCCACCGCCACCTTCCCCACCCATGTGCCGTACTGACGGCGCCGGGGACGGCGGCCGCTCAGCGGCGCGCGGCCAGCGCGTCGAACCAGCGGACGATCTGCGGCCCCGACGTCAGATACGTACCGGTGTGGTCGGTGGTCCCCTGGTCGATCACCGGGGCGTCGGTGCCCCGGGCGGCCAGGTCGGCGGCGCAGTTCCGGGCGTTGGCGATCACCACGTCGGTGTCCCCGGCGGAGGTGTAGAGCCGGACCGGGGCACCGGGCCGCCAGGCGCAGTTGCCGTCCTGGGCGCGGGCGGCGGCCAGCAGGCCCCCGGTGGGGTGCTGGAGGCGGCGGTAGAAGTCGTCGGTGAGCAGCTCCTTCACCGTCGCGGGCAGCGCGGGGATGATCTCTTCCTCGGTGTGCTCGCCGTCGAAGAGTCCCTCCACGATGTCCGCGTACGGCTGGCGGAACGCCTCGGCGGGCTCCCGGTAGATCGGGTGCAGCCGGTTCTGCGCGGTGAGGTAGTACGACAGGTAGAAGACGCCGCTGATGTCGTTGATCCCGCCGTCGAGGAGGGCGGGGGTCTCCGCGTGCTCGATGTCGTAGGGGCCCGACACGGGGGCGAGTGCCCGGAGCCGGAAGTTCCGGTCCGCGCCGCCGTCGAGGGCCCGGCCGAGGGCCATCGCGACCTGGCCGCCCTGGGAGAAGCCGCTGGCGTAGACGTCGCCGGTGAGCGGCCGCCCCAGCCGCCCGGCGGCGGTGCGGGCGGCCCGCAGCATGTCGACCGAGGCGGTGACGGCGGACCGGGTGTCCATGTACGGGTGGCGGCCGGGGCCCTCGCCCAGGCCCAGGTAGTCGGGGGCGGCGACGGCCCGGCCGGCGGAGGCGTGGAGGTAGGGGGCGATGCGCCCGAAGTCCTCGCCGACCGAGGGGGCGTAGTCGCGGTGGGCCATGGTGCCGTGGGTGTCGGCGACCAGGTCGAGCCGGTGCGGCCCGCCCTTGGGGAGGACCAGGAGGCCGGTCGCCGTGGTGGGGGCGCCCTGCGGGGTGACGGTGCGGTAGGTGAGGCGGTAGCCGCGCAGTCCGTGGCGGACGGTGCCGGTGTCCATGCCGGTCCGGGCGAGGAAGCGGACGACGTCCGCGCGGTCGAGGTCGGAGACCGGGGTGACGCCCAGGAGGGTGCCCCTGGCCCCGGCCCCGGGCGCGGAGGAGACCACGGCGGTCCCGGTGGCTCCGGCGGGCTGCTGGGCGAGGGCCGGCGCGGTGCCCAGGGCGGCGAGGAGCAGGGCCGCGGCGGCCGCGGCGGTCCGGCGGGCACCGCGTCGATTTCCGTTCCGTCCGCGCGAAGTGACCTGCGTACGGCGGATGTTGTCGTTGTCCATGGCCACGACGCTACGAGGCGGCGGACCGCGCCGACATCGGCCTGGACACCCGCCCCGGGGTGCACCTGGCACCACCCCCGGGCGGGGGCCGCCCCGACCGCGTCAGAGCCGCTGGATGATCGTCCCGGTCGCCAGCGCACCGCCCGCGCACATCGTGATCAGGGCGAACTCCTTGTCCCGGCGCTCCAGTTCGTGCAGGGCGGTGGTGATGAGCCGGGCCCCGGTGGCACCCACCGGGTGGCCCAGCGCGATGGCGCCGCCGTTGACGTTGACCTTTTCGAGGTCCTGCCCGAAGACCTGGGCCCAGCTCAACACCACCGAGGCGAAGGCCTCGTTGATCTCGACGAGGTCGATGTCCTTGAGCGACATGCCGGCCTTGCCGAGCACCGCGCGGGTCGCGTCGATCGGCCCGTCGAGATGGAAGTGCGGGTCCGAGCCGACCAGGGCCTGGGCGACGATCCGGGCGCGCGGCTTGAGCTTGAGCGCCCGCGCCATCCGCTTGGACGCCCACATGATCGCGCAGGCGCCGTCGGAGATCTGCGAGGAGTTGCCCGCAGTGTGGACGGCGGTGGGCATGACCGGCTTGAGCCGGCCGAGCCCCTCCATGGTGGTGTCGCGCAGCCCCTCGTCCCGGTCGACCAGGCGCCACATGCCGTGTCCGGCCGCCTGCTCCTCCTCGGTGGTCGGCACCTGGACGGCGTACGTCTCCCGTTTGAAGCGCTCCTCGGCCCAGGCGACGGCGGCCCGCTCCTGCGAGACGAGCCCGAAGGAGTCGACGTTCTCCCTGGTCAGCCCGCGTTTACGGGCGATGCGCTCGGCCGCCTCGAACTGGTTGGGCAGGTCCACGTTCCACTCGTCGGGCCAGGGCTTGCCCGGTCCGTGCTTGGAGCCGCTGCCCAGCGGCACCCGCGACATGGCCTCGACGCCGCAGCTGATGCCGACGTCGATGACCCCGGCCGCGACCATGTTGGCCACCATGTGGGACGCCTGCTGCGAGGAGCCGCACTGGCAGTCCACGGTGGTGGCGGCGGTCTCGTACGGCAGGCCCACGGCCAGCCAGGCGTTGCGGGCCGGGTTCATGGACTGTTCCCCGGCGTGGGTGACCGTGCCGCCGACGATCTGCTCGACGCAGTCGGCGTGGATCCCGGTACGGCCGAGGAGTTCTCGGTAGGTCTCGCCCAGCAGATAGCCGGGATGCAGATTGGCGAGCGCGCCTCCGCGCTTTCCGATGGGGGTGCGTACGGCTTCGACGATGACGGGTTCCGCGGCCATGAGCTCGTCCTCTCCTCGCACTTCCGCAGGGGCGTCCCGGCGCCCGCGGATGGAACGCGTTCTAGTTATGCAAGCAGTCTTATGAGGCTTACCCACGGTACGCAAGAGTGCTGCACGGACCTCGCGCCCGCTCCGCACCGGCCCCACCGACTCTTCACGCAACAGATCGGACCGCCGGTCTTGCCAGTTGTAGAACTCGTTACTACCTTTCCGTCAACTTCTGATGGGTCGTCAGGCAGCGTCCGGACGGCCCTCGGACCGACCTGGAGCTGCCGATGTCCTGCCCCCATCTGCCCGAAGGGTTCGACTTCACCGACCCCGATCTGCTCCAATCCCGTATTCCGCACCCGGAGTTCGCTCAGATGCGGCAGACCGCGCCGGTCTGGTGGTGCACCCAGCCGACCGGCATCTCCGGTTTCGACGACGCGGGCTACTGGGCCGTCACCCGGCACGCGGACGTCAAGTACGTCTCCACGCACCCGGAGCTGTTCTCCTCGCACATCAACACGGCGGTCATCCGCTTCAACGAATCGATCAGCCGGGACCAGATCGACGTCCAGAAACTGATCATGCTGAACATGGACCCGCCCGAGCACACCCGGGTCCGGCAGATCGTCCAGCGCGGCTTCACGCCCCGGGCGGTGCGCTCGCTGGAACAGGCACTGCGCTCACGGGCCCGCTCCATCGTCGACACCGCGCGCGCCTCCGCCGCCGACGACGGATCCTTCGACTTCGTCACCAACATCGCGGTCGAACTGCCGCTCCAGGCCATCGCGGAGCTCATCGGCGTACCGCAGGAGGACCGGTCCAAGATCTTCGACTGGTCCAACAAGATGGCCGCGTACGACGATCCCGAGTACGCGATCACGGAGGAGGTCGGCACCGAGGCGGCCATGGAAATAGTGTCGTACGCGATGAACCTGGCGGCCGCCCGCAAGGAGTGCCCGGCCAAGGACATCGTCTCCCAGCTGGTCGCGGCGGAGGGCGAGGGCAACCTCTCCTCCGACGAGTTCGGCTTCTTCGTGATCCTGCTCGCCGTCGCGGGCAACGAGACCACCCGCAACGCCATCAGCCACGGCATGCACGCCTTCCTCACCCACCCCGACCAGTGGGAACTGTACAAGCGGGAACGCCCGGAGACGACCGCCGAGGAGATCGTCCGCTGGGCGACCCCGGTGGTCTCCTTCCAGCGGACCGCCACCCAGGACACCGAGCTGGGCGGCCAACGGATCAAGAAGGGCGACCGGGTCGGGCTGTTCTACTCCTCGGCCAACAACGACCCCGAGGTCTTCGAGCACCCGGAGACCTTCGACATCACCCGCGACCCCAACCCGCACCTCGGGTTCGGCGGCGGCGGTCCGCACTTCTGCCTCGGCAAGTCCCTCGCCGTGATGGAGATCAACCTGATCTTCAACGCGATCGCGGACGTGCTGCCGGACCTGCGGCAGACCGGTGACCCGCGGCGGCTGCGCTCGGCGTGGCTCAACGGGATCAAGGAACTCCGGGTCACCACGGGTTCCACGGGAAGCTGACGTCCCCCGGCGCACGGGCCAACCCCCGTGCGCCGGGCGCACACCGGCGCGAGGATCATGGCGGGCATGTCCGCCCTGCTCTCCGCCTTCGCCCCGATCTGGATGCTCACCGCGATCGGGTACGGGGTCGGGCGCGGCGGGCTGCTCGGGGCCGGCGCGGAGGCGGTCCTCGGCCGGTTCGTCTTCCATGTGGCCATGCCCGCCGCCCTGTTCACCATGGTGTCGAGGGCGCGTCCGGGATCCTTCGCCAACCCGTCGATGGTGGCCTTCGCGGCGGGCACCGCGCTGGTCTGCGGGCTCGGATTCCTGCTGTCCGGGCGGCTGTTCGGGCGGGGCAGGGCGGACCGGGCGATCGGCGGCATGGTGTCGGGATACGTGAACTCGGCCAATCTCGGCATCCCGGTGGCCGTCCAGGTGCTCGGGGACGCCTCGTTCGTCGCCCAGATCATCCTGTTCCAGGTGCTGCTGGTCTCGCCGGTGGTCCTGACCCTGCTGGACTCCGGCACGGGGGCCGGGGCGGGCTCCGGACCTGCTGGTGCGGGGGCCGGGGCGGCTTCCGGGCGGGGTGCCGTGGTGCGGCGGATGCTGACGATGCCGGTCCGCAACCCGATCATCCTGGCGTCGCTGCTGGGGCTGGCCGTCGCTCTCCTCGGGGTGCGGCTGCCGCACCCGCTCGCCCACTCCCTCGAACTGCTCGGCTCCGCCGCCGTGCCGACGGCCCTGGTCGCGCTGGGGCTCTCGCTGTGCGCCCGCCCGGCCGACGGGGAAGCCGCGGCCACGGGCGGGCCCCGCCCGGTGCGGGCCGAGACCGTGGTGGCGGTGGCGCTCAAGACCGTGTTCCAGCCGCTGGTCGCCTTCGTCGTCGGCGGCCCGCTGCTGGGGCTGCCGGGGCCCCAACTGCTCGCCGTGGTGCTCTGCTCGGCGCTGCCGACCGCCCAGAACGCCTTCGTCTACGCCCAGCAGTACGGGCTGGACACCCGGGTGGCCCGCGATGCCGTGGTGGCCTCGACGGTGGTCTCCATGGCCACGCTCTCGCTGGCCACCTGGGTGCTGGGAGGCGTCTGATCCGTTCGAGTGGCGGGCCGGGGCCGGTGGGCGGATGCTGGTCGGGCGGCGATCCACGCCGGAGGGGTGCCGGGACGATGTGCGCGTCCCGGCACCCCTCCGGCCATTCCCCGGCCCGTCAGCCCTTGCGGAGGCCCCGCGCCGGTGCGCCGTCCGGCGGCCTCGGCACCGGTACGGTCACGGCCGGACGCGTCCGGTCCTCCCACGGCCTCGCCGCCCCGGGCACGACCGCCGCCGGGTCCGGGCACCGTCCCCCGGTCAGCAGCCGGGCGAGGGCGAAGCCGAGCCCCACCACGACCGCCCCGCCCACCGCGTCCAGCACCCAGTGGTTGGCGGTGGCGACGATCGCGCAGACCGTGAGGAGCGGGTGCAGCAGCCCCAGCGCCTTCATCCACCCCCTCGGCGCCAGCAGCACCACGACCACCCCGCACCAGAGCGACCAGCCGAAGTGCAGCGACGGCATCGCCGCGTACTGGTTGGTCACGGCGGTCAGACTCCCGTAGTCGGGGCGCGCGAGGTCCTGGACGCCGTGGACGGTGTCGACGAAGCCGAGGCCGGGCATCAGGCGCGGCGGGGCCAGCGGGTAGAGCCAGAAGCCGACGAGGGCGACGAGGGTGGCGAAGCCGATGGTGCTGCGGGCCCAGCGGTACTCCGCGGGGCGGCGGACGTACAGCACCCCGAGGATCGTCAGCGGCACGATGAAGTGGAACGTCGTGTAGTAGAAGTCGAAGAAGCCCCGCAGCGGGGCGATGCCCGCCACGGTGCGGTTGGCCCAGTGCTCGATGTCGATGTGCAGCCACCGCTCGACGGCGTGGATCTGCCGCCCGTGCCGCTCGGCGGTGTCGCGTCCGGCCGTCGCCGCGAGCCTGACCTGGGCGTACGCCGAGTAGACGACCCTGATCAGCAGGAGTTCCAGCAGCAGGTTGGGCCGGCTGAGCACCCGCCGCGCCCAGCGGCGGGCCGGGGCGGGTGCGGCGTACGCGGTGGGGACGGGGTCGCGCCAGTACGGCGAGGCGCGCGGCAGGAACGGCACGGCGCAGGCCGCGGCGAGCGCGGCGAGCAGCGGCACGTTGTCGCGTACGGGGACGAGCACCGCGAGGTTCGGCAGCAGCATCGTCCCCGGCAGGGTGAGCACCAGCACCACGACCACCGGCCAGAGCCGCCGGTCACCGGCCCGCTTCCCGACCCGGCCGACCACCGCGAGCAGCACCCACAGCAGCTGGTACGGCCAGGTCGTCGGCGAGACGGCCACGGCCACGCAGCCGGTCACCGCGACGGCGAGGAGCAGCTGCCCGTCGCGCGCGTACCGCACGGCCCGGCGCAGCCCGAGGACGCAGACGGCCCCGGCCAGCACGAGGAGGAGCGCGACCTCCGCCGGTCCGGTGAGGCCGAACCGGAGCAGCGCGCCGTGCAGGGACTGGTTGGCGAGGTCCGCCGCGTCGCCGCCGAGACCGGCGCCCGCGACGTGGTGCACCCAGTACGCCCACGAGTCGCCGGGCCGCACGGCCCAGGCCAGCGCCGTACAGCCGGCGAACGCGAGGCCGCCGGTCGCCGCGGCCCGGCGCCGCCCGGTGAGGCCGAGCAGTACGGCGAAGAGCAGCACGGTGGGCTGGAGCGCGGCCGCCACCCCGATCAGGACGCCGCGGGCGTGCTCCCCCCGGACGGCGAAGCAGCCCAGCAGCACCAGGAGGACCGGCAGGACGCCGGTCTGCCCCAGGTGCAGCGCGGTGCGGACCGGCAGCGAGACCATCAGCAGGCTGATCGCGACGGGGGCGGCGAGCAGCGCGGTACGGCGGGAGACCGGCCCCGGCAGCGCGCGGGCGGCGACGACGCCCAGCGCGGCGACGAGCAGCAGGGAACCGAAGGTCCAGACGAGGCCCAGGTGCTGTTCCGCGACGCGGGCCGGCGTCCTCAGCACCAGACCGGCGAACGGGGTGCCGGTGAACCGGTCGCCGTCGTACAGCGAGCCCGTCATCCGCAGCACGCCGCCGGGGCCGGTCCAGGTCTCCGGTTCGGTGAGCCGCTGCCCGGGCGGGCGCCCCAGCACCGTCGCCGTCTGCCGGACCGCCAGGACGGCGGCCACCAGCCAGAGCGCGGCCCTGACCACGCCCGTCCGGTCGCCGCTCCCCGCTGCCGCGTCCCCGCGCACCCTGTGTTCCGCATTCGCCACGCCGCGCCGAACCTTCCGCCGTTCCGCCGTTCCGGTGCCCATCGCTCGGACCGGACATCGGTGAAACCTTCGCATTGCACGACGAGACGGATGTAATCCACGCCCTCTCCACTTGACCGACATCACACCTCGATCGGACATTCAGCCGAAAGTCGATCGAATGCCTGAGCCGGGCGGGCCGCCGGGACGGTCGCGCGGCCGCCACCACCCGTATCCGCGCACGCACAGGCGCCCGGAACCGGAACGCGGGTTCTCACGTCCTCCCCCGTGTTTCGTCGATGCCTCGTCGATCACGGTCGGCCGGGGCCGGTCACGGGGGAGGCGGGCATTCCATGCGCCGCACAGGGGTGAAGCGGGGTGTCCGGGATGACGGGCACGGTGGCGTCCGGGGGCGCGCCGGGGACGACCGGCGCGGGTGGCCGGTGCGGGTGCTGTCGCTGCTGCTGATGCTGGTGTCGCTGCAACTGGGGTCGTTGATCGCACCCGCGTACGCCTGTGGCTGCGGGGCGATGGTCCCGGGCCGGGAGAGCCGGGTCGCGGTCGACCGGGAGACCTCGGTGGTCGGCTGGGACGGGCGGACGGAGCAGATCGTCATGCGGCTCACGGTGCGCGGGGACGCCCCCGAGGCGGCCTGGATCATGCCGGTTCCGCACCGCGCGACCGTGGAGCTCGGTGACCCCGAGGTCTTCTCCGAGCTGTCCGGGCTCACCGCACCGGCCCATGTGACCAGGCACTACTTCTGGCCCCGGGACCGCGACTGGCCGTTCGGCGGCGCCACCGGGGACTCGGCCGCCGCGCCGCTGCCCGGGGCGCCGTCGGTCGAGGTGGTGGGGCGCGAGCGGCTCGGCCCCTTCGACGTGGCGCGGCTGGCCGCGAACGACCCGGAGGCGCTCCGGTCCTGGCTGACGGAGAACGGCTTCGACCTGCCCGACCGGCTGGCGACGGCGCTGCAGCCCTACGTCGACCGGAAGTGGGAGTACGTGGCGGTCCGCCTCGCGCCCCGGGACGGTACCGAACCGCTCCGCGGCACGCTCGACCCGCTCCGGCTGCGCTTCGCGAGCGACCGCCCGGTCTACCCCATGCGGCTGTCGAAGCTCGCCGCGAACCCGCAGCAGCTGGAGCTGTACGTCCTCGCCGCGCACCGGATGGAGCCGCGCGGCCGGATCGGCGGAGACGCCCCGGAGGTGACGTACGCGGGCCGGGTCGACACCCGGGCGGCGTCCTCGGACACGGACGCGCTCGCCGGGCTGACGGGCGGCGGGCCGGTGTTCCTCACCGCGATCGAGCAGTCGTTCCCCCGCCCGGAGCTGATCGACGGCGACCACGAGCTGCGCGCGGCCGGCGCGGACACCCCGTACCGGACCGAGATCTTCGAGGACCGGCTGCTGACCGTGGCCGGGACGCCCGCCTGGGTGCTGGCCCTGCTCGCGGTGGCGGGGGTGGTCGGCGCGGTGGTGCTGTCGGTGGTGCTGCGGGTGGCCCGGCGCGGGACGGCGACGGCCCCCGGGGCCCGGTAAACCCGGTTGACCGGGCGGGCGGGGGCCCGGCCACAATGCCCGGCATGACCTGGACCGTTGCCCCCGAGCCCTTCGACTCCCCCGACGCCGCGCTGCTGCGCCGCGACTACTACGACGAGGTGGCCAGCCGCTACTGGGGGCGGCCCGCCACCGTCGAGGAGATCGAGGAGGGGCTCACCGACGACGGGGCCGGCCTGCTCACCGGGGCCACCGGCCGGTTCGTCGTCGCCCGCCGCGACGGACGGGCGGCGGGGTGCGCCGGGCTGCTGGTGCTGGACGCGGGCACCGCCGAGCTGACCCGGGTCTTCGTACGCCCGGAGCACCGGGGCACGGGCGGCGGCGGGCTGCTGCTGGCCGCCGTGGAGGAGGCGGCGCGCGCCTTCGGCGTCCGCACCGTCCGGCTCGACACCCGCCACGACCTGGTCGAGGCTCGCGGGCTCTACGCCAAGCACGGCTACCGGGAGGTCCCGGCGTTCCACCGGCGGCAGTACGCGGAGCACTGGTTCGCCAAGGAACTGTCCGCTCCGGGCGTCTGACCACCACCGGCCGCCGCCGGCTCAGGTCGGCTCCTCGCCGGGCTCGGGCCGGCACCTGGCCGCGTGGTCGCGGTGCGGGGCGGGGCTGTGCGGGCGCTCCTCCTTCGACCCGCAGGTCTCGGCGGTCAGCTCCTCCACCAGCCGGACCAGGTCGGTCGGCCGGTCCGGCCCCCACCAGTCGCCCAGCAGCTCGGCCATGGCCGCCTCCCGGGCCCGCGCGAGGTCGACCACGACTTCCGAGCCGGTCTCGGTGAGCACCAGCTGCACGCCCTCGCGCCGGGCCAGTCCGCGTTCCTCCAGCTGCCGGGCCGCGTCGGTGACCGCCCGCAGCGGCACCGGGGTGGTGTCGGCGAGCAGGGCCGGTTCGACCGTGCCGTGCCGCCGGATGCGCAGCAGCATCCAGCTCGCGGCGGGCAGCAGGTCGTATCCCGCCCGTTCGGTGATCCGCTGGTAGATCTCGCGGCGCCCCGCCCGGGTCGCGAGGACCGAGAGGGCGCGCGCGCATTCGTCGTACGAGGACCGCTCCACCGGGTTCGACGCCAGGGTCTCGCTGACCTCCGGGGCCGTCACCGAGCCGCGCAGCTTGTCCTCCTTGAGGAACCAGGCGAAGACGAAGGCGACCAGCACGACGGGGGCCGCGTACAGGAACACGTCGGTGATCGACGTCGAGTACGCGTGGAGCACCGCGGGCCGCAGCGCGGGCGGCAGTTGTCCGATGGCGCGCGGATCGGAGGCCAGCCCGTTCACCCCGGCACCGGGCGGCAGCGGGTGTCCGGCGAGCGCGGCGGTGAGCTTCTCGGTGAGCCGGTTGGTGAAGATCGTGCCGAAGACGGCGACGCCGAACGAGGCGCCGATCGACCGGAAGAAGGTCGCCCCGGACGTGGCGACGCCGAGGTCCTCGTACGCGACGGCGTTCTGCACCACCAGCACCAGTACCTGCATCACCAGGCCGAGTCCGGCGCCGAAGACGAAGAAGTAGCCGCTCATCACCCAGGTGCTGGTGGTCTCGGTGAGCCGGTGCAGCAGCAGGAGGCCGATGGCGGTCAGGCCGGTGCCCGCGATCGGGAAGACCTTCCAGCGGCCGGTGCGGCTGACGATCTGGCCGGACGCGGTCGAGGTGAGGAGCAGGCCCAGCACCATCGGCAGCATGTGCACACCGGACATCGTCGGCGTGATCGAGTGCACCACCTGGAGGAAGGTCGGCAGATAGGTCATCGCGCCGAACATCGCGAAGCCGACGACGAAGCTGATGACGGCGACGAGCGTGAAGGTCCTGATCCGGAAGAGGTTGAGCGGGATGACCGGTTCGACGGCCCGGCGCTCGACGTACACGAAGGCGACCAGCAGCAGCACGCTCAGCACGGACAGGGAGACGATCTGCGCCGAGCCCCAGGCCCAGGTGGTGCCGCCGAGCGAGGCGACGAGCACCATGCAGGTGGCGACGGCGGCGATCAGGAACGTGCCGAGGTAGTCGATGACGTGCTTCTCGCTGCGGACCGGGATGTGCAGCACGGCGGCGATGACCAGGAGCGCGACGACGCCGATCGGCAGGTTGACGTAGAAGACCCACCGCCAGGTCAGATGCTCGGTGAACAGGCCGCCCAGGAGCGGTCCGAGGACACTCGTCGTACCGAAGACCGCACCGAACAGCCCCTGGTACTTGCCCCGTTCGCGCGGCGGCACGATGTCGCCGACGATCGCCATCGACAGCACCATGAGCCCGCCGCCGCCGAGCCCCTGGAGGGCCCGGAAGCCGATGAGCTGCGGCATGTTCTGGGCGACCCCGCAGAGCGCCGAACCGATCAGGAAGATGACGATGGCGGCCTGGAAGAGCTTCTTGCGGCCGTACTGGTCACCGAGCTTGCCCCACAGCGGGGTCGCTGCGGTCGACGCCAGCAGATAGGCCGTGACCACCCAGGACAGGTGCTCCAGACCGCCGAGGTCGCTGACGATCGTCGGCAGCGCGGTGGAGACGATGGTCTGGTCGAGTGCCGCCAGGAGCATGCCGAGGAGCAGTGCTCCGATGGCCACGAGCACGGACCGCCGGGAGCGCTCCGCACCGGGCGCCGGGGCAGAACCCGGGGCAGGGATCCTCGCATGCCGGGCCATGAACACCTCCTCGGGTCCGCTACATCCCTATCCTGTCCTTTCCGTACGGTTATGGCCTGCTGAGCGGGTGTACGCACCGGGGCGGGCTGCATAATCGCAGGGCTATCAAGGGGAGGGGCCACCATGACCGGACACATCTGCCCGGAGTGCGGTACGGACAACGGACCCGGCGGCGGGCCCGGCCACCGGTCCGCGCCCCGGCCGGGCTGCGCCTGCGGGCGCACGGCGGCGGAGCGGGACCGGCAGCGGTACGAGGAGGAGCGGCACCGGGCCGGGCGGGCGGCGGCCGACCGGGCGGAACGGGAGGCCGCCGAGGACTTCGACCCGCTGCGGATCCGGCCGTACGTGACCCTGGGGAACGACCTGTCCGCCCCGGACGCGCCCGGGACGGGGAACCCCGGGCGGGCCCGTCCGGCCGAGGCCGTGGAGGGTGACGCGGCCACGACGATGCCGCTCCGTATCGGCCCGGCGACGGCGGGCCCGCTGCCGGACGCCGCACCGACCGCCGCCGTCCCCGCGTTCGACGCCTCCTTCGGCACCCCGTCCGACGCCCCTTCCGACGCCCTTGGCGCGGCCGGTCGCCCCGGCTCCCCCACAGCCGCGATGCCCGCGCTCCCCGACGAGGACGGGGCGTCACGGCGCCGCCGCCCGTTCATGGCCGTGGCGACGGGGGTGGCCCTGATCGCCGTGGTGGGCACGGCGGCGTTCGCGACCGGGCTGCTCGGTGGCGGCGACGGAGGCGGGGACGGGGACCAGGTGCGGGCACTGCCCAGTACGGCGGCCGACCTCCCCGGCGCGGACGCCGACGCCACGGACCCGGCACCGCCCTCCGGACCGGCCTCCCCGACCCCCTCGGCCCCCGCCTCGCCCTCCGCATCCGCCGCACCCTCCCCCTCCGCCTCGGCCACCACGGAGCCGTCACCCTCCCGGCCCGCCGCCCCGCCCCCGCCGACCACCACCGCCCCCTCGGCACCGGCCGACAGCTCACCGTCGGACGCGCCGCCCGCCTCGCTGGCCGGGCCCTCGCTGCGCCCCGGGGACCAGGGACCGGCGGTGGCCGACCTCCAGCGCCGACTGGCGGAGGTCTGGCTGTTCCACGGGTCCTACGACGGCGACTACTCGAACCGGGTCGAGCGCGCGGTGCTCATCTACCAGTCGTACAAGTCCATCGAGGGCGACCCCGCCGGGGTCTACGGCCCCCGCACCCGCAGCGCCCTGGAGGCGGAGACGACGGGCCGGGGACCCTCCTGAAGAAACCAGGGGCATTCCCGAAGAAAAGAGGAGAGGAAGGACAGGGATTGGCTTTCCCGGACAGCTCTTTGTATCGTGATGAAACAAAGTAGCCTCCGCCCGCCACCCCTGACCGGCGGGCGAGGCTGCTTGACCCTTCTGTTCCGCCGCCCCCTCCCCCCGCTTCCTGGAGCCCGCCCATGCCGGCCACCGTCCTCACCACCCGCGCCCTCCTCCTGGACATGGACGGGACCCTGGTGAACTCCGACGCCGTGGTGGAGCGCTGCTGGCGGCGCTGGGCGCTCCGCGAGGGGCTGGACCCGGAGGCCACGCTCAAGGTCGTCCACGGCCGGCAGGGGTACGCCACCATGGCGGCCCTCCTCCCGGACCGCCCGATGGAGCAGAACTACGCGGACAACCGGGTCATGCTCGCCGAGGAGACCGCCGACACCGACGGCGTCGTCCCGATCGGCGGCGCCGCCGCCTTCATGGACGCGATCGCCGACCTCCCGCACGCCCTGGTCACCTCGGCCGACGAAGCCCTGGCCCGGACCCGGCTCACCGCCTCGGGCCTGCGTATACCTGAGGTCCGGATCACCGCGGAGAGTGTCGGCGCCAGCAAGCCGGACCCGGAGGGCTTCCTCAAGGGCGCGGCCGAGCTGGGCTTCGCCCCGGCGGACTGCATCGTCTTCGAGGACTCCGAGGCGGGCATCACG
Organism: Streptomyces sp. NPDC092952; assembly: GCF_044754785.1. Taxonomy (NCBI): domain Bacteria; kingdom Bacillati; phylum Actinomycetota; class Actinomycetes; order Kitasatosporales; family Streptomycetaceae; genus Streptomyces; species Streptomyces sp. NPDC092952. Next base: position 71,719 of record NZ_JBIVPT010000002.1, read on the forward strand.
GCGGGCCGGGCCGCGGGCATGCGCGTGGTGGGCGTCGGCCCGCGCGCCGCGGCCCTCTCCCCCGACGCGCATGTGCCGGACCTGACGCACCTCCGGGTGGAGGCGGCCCCCGACGGCCGGATCCACCTGCACATCGGAACCGCCCGCTAGGCGCTGTCTTCGAACTGCCGCCCGCCGTGCGGCGCCCGGCCCTTCCCCGAGCTCTCGGCTCCGCTCGAGCAGGGGAGGCCCCATTGCCCGCCGCGTTGTCGGAGTCGTCCCCGTACGCCCAGTACGGGGACGATCCTCCGCCTTACGACCGAACGCACCGGACACCGCACGGCCCGGCCTCCGGCCGGACGACGGCACTGTGAAGACAGGGCCCAGGGCCTTTCGCCCGGAGGGGCGCGTACGCGGCCGGACCCGTAGCCGACGCCCCGACTTTCGGCGGCATCCCCCGCGCCGGAACCCGGCACCCCGTCACGTCCGGTGCAGCCGCCCCCGTGCGACCAGTTCGAGCACCACCGTCACGGCCACCGCCTGCACGGCCATCAGGGCCACCAGAACGAACAGCTGCACGGCGCCCGCCTGCACCGGCGAGGCGCCGCCCAGCAGCATGCCCACGAAGGCGCCCGGCAGGGTCACCAGTCCCACCGTCCGGGTCTGGTCGAGCCCCGGAAGCAGCGCGTCCGCCGCGGCCGGCCGGGCGATCTCCATCCGCGCGTCCCGGTCGAGCAGACCGAGCGCCATCCCCGCCTCCACCTCCCCGCGACGGGTCGTCAGCTCGTCCAGCGCGCGCCGCCCACCGAGCACGGTCGCGGTCAGCGCCCCGCCGATGAGGATGCCGACGACCGGGATCATCGCGATGCCCTTCACGGGCAGAAGCCCGGTGAGCAGCAGCAGCCCGACCACCGGCGCGACCCCCGCCGCGATCGGCAGCGCCGCCCACCACCAGGTGCCGTTGCGGGTGACCCGGCGGCCCGCGGTCCGCGCGGCCACGGCGTACATCAGTGCCACGAACCCCAGCGTCGGCGGCAGCGACCGCACCACCCAGCCGATGAGCAGCGAGACCGCGGCGAGCTGAACGGCCGCCCGCAGCCCCGCCAGCAGAATCTCGCGGGACCGCCCGAGCGAGGCCAGGGCGGCGACCCCGGCGGCCGCCGCGAGCAGCACGGCAAGCACGACCCCGAGGGTGATGTTGACCGGTAGCAGCACGCCGCAACTGTATGACCGGAAACGTCCCGGACACCCTCATGAACCGGCCGTCCGCGTCGGGGAACTGTCGTCGCATCAGCACGCACGCCCGCGCAGATACGGACGTACGCCCCCATGCCCCAGGCTTGTCGGCCAGACCCCTTGCTACTGACGTGCCCATGTCGCCACTCTGTTACCTGGCGCCCACCCCACGGAAACCCGGCGCCGCCACAATGGCCGGGCTTCACGGGTTGCCCGTCCAAGTTCCCCCCACATCAAGGGAGTTCGCATGTCCGGTGTCTACGCGCGTCGTATCGCCGCCGTCGCCGCGTCCGTCGCCATGGCCGCAACCGCCGGCCTGTTCACCGCGCCCACCGCCCAGGCAGCCATGCCCACGCCGGTCGCCGCCTCGACGGCCCGCACCTACCTGAGCCAGCTGACCGTCGCCCCCGAGGGCTCGTCGGACGGCTACAGCCGCGACAAGTTCCCGCACTGGATCACCCAGTCCGGCGCCTGCAACACCCGCGAGGTGGTCCTGAAGCGCGACGGCACGAACGTGGAGACGAACTCCAGCTGCGCCGCCGTCAGCGGCAGTTGGTACTCGGAGTACGACGGCGCGACCTGGACCGCCGCCTCCGACCTCGACATCGACCACATGGTGCCGCTCGCCGAAGCCTGGCGGTCGGGCGCCAGCGGCTGGACGACCGCCCAGCGGCAGGCGTACGCCAACGACCTGACGCGCCCGCAGCTCATCGCGGTCACGGACAACGTCAACCAGGCCAAGGGCGACAAGGACCCCGCCAAGTGGATGCCGCCGCGGGCCGCGTACAAGTGCACGTACGCGCGGGCCTGGGTCCACGTGAAGCACTACTACGACCTCACCGTCGACCCGGCGGAGAAGAGCGCCCTGCAGACCATCCTGAACGGCTGCTGAACCGGCAGAACCCCCGCTTCCCGCGCGCCCTCTCGCACCGGCCGGTACGAGGGGGCGCGCCCCTGCCCGGCATCTCCGCCCGGGGCCCTCGCCCGGCGCCACGACCCTCTCCGCGACCGCCCGCGCGTCGCGCCGCGGCCACCCATACGCTTTCGGTCAACTACGGTCACCCGCCGGTCGCCATGCGTCCACCTCGGACCCACCCGGTCGACGACATCGGTTCTCCGGCACCGCGGAAGGCCCGTCCGGCCCGCATTCCCCCCTTGACCGCTCCCCCTCCTCCGGACCGCACCCCCGCCACCGCGGCCGCCACCGCCATTGGTCCACCCCACCGCCCCACGGGGACCGCCCACCTCCACCGGACCACATGCCCGTCGGACGGACATCACGCCACCCCCGTGGTCCAGAACCAGCGGATCATGACCGGACACCCCCTCCAGCACCCGCCCACCACCTCGCAGGCCTGGCCGGAAAGTTACGCCGCCATTGGTTCAGGCCAACGCCGGGAGGAGAGGTTCGCAGATGGCAGGGGGTCCCGAACGAAGCGCGACCGAATTACGCGAGACATTTTTTGGTCAGCCATCAGAAATGTTGAACTTGCAAGCATTAATAAGGTCTCCCTAATCTGGAGCGCCCGATCGGTTCACGTCCCCACCCGACCGAAGGAGCCTCCCCCCATGCAGACCCATCTGCGCCAGGCCCAGCCCTACGTCCTCGGCCTCTTCCGGATCGTCATAGGCCTGCTCTTCGCCTGTCACGGTGCCGCCTCACTCTTCGGCATCCTCGGCGGCGCCATGAACGGCGGCTCCATACCCGCCGGCACCTGGCCCGGCTGGTACGCGGCGGTCATCCAGTTCGTCGGCGGCGCCCTGGTGGCACTCGGGCTCGGCACCCGCGTCGCCGCCCTGATCTGCTCCGGCTCCATGGCGTACGCCTACTTCACCGTCCACCAGCACGAGGCGCTGTTCCCGCTCCAGAACGGCGGGGAACCCTCGGCCGTCTTCTGCTGGACCTTCCTCCTGCTGGTCTTCACCGGCTCCGGCGCCCTCGCCCTGGACGGGCTGTTCGCCCGGGCCGGCGCCGACCGCAGCGAGGGGCGCGCCCCCGAGCAGGCACCACCCGTATCGGTCTGACCGCACCCCGCCACCCCGGCCCGCACCGTCCCGGCACACCGCCCCGAGCCTCACGCGCCCCCGGAACCAGCGCATTCCCCGTTCCCGGGCGCGCGTGAGGTTCCCAACATCGTTCCTATTTATAGATCACCGCATGAACGGCAGGCGTACGCTGTACAGCTGACCCTGCCGCTCCTGTCCGCTCCCCCGCGACGTCGCGGCGTTGTTCCGAATCGGGGAGTAGAAGGTGCTTGAGAGTCTGGGCGCGCTGATCAGCAGTCCATGGATCTACGGCCTGGTCGCGCTGTCGGTGCTCCTGGACGTCTTCCTCCCGCTGCTGCCCAGCGGCGTGCTGGTGATCACCGCCGCCACGGCTGCCGCCGCCGGTACGACGACCGTCGCGGGGGCCACGGCCGCACCGGCTGCGGAGGTCCCCTCGCTCCTCGTCCTCATCCTCTGCGCGGCCACCGCCTCGGTCCTCGGCGACCTCGTCGCGTACCGGCTGGCCTGGCGCGGCGGCGAGCGCCTGGACCGGGCCATCGCCCGCTCGCGCCGCCTCACCTCCGCGCAGGAACGCCTCGGCGCCGCCCTCGCCCGGGGCGGCGGCGCCCTCGTCGTCATAGCGCGCTTCGCCCCGGCCGGGCGCTCCGTGGTCTCGCTGGGCGCGGGCGCCGCGCACCGCAAGGCGAAGGAATTCCTGCCGTGGTCGGCCCTGGCGGGCGTGGCCTGGGCCGGCTACAGCGTGGGCCTCGGCTACTTCGGCGGCCAGTGGCTCGGCGCGACCTGGGTGGCCACGGCCGTATCGGTCCTCGCCCTGTTCATGGCGGGCGCCCTGGCCGCCTTCTTCATGCGCCGCCCGGCGGCGGAAGCGGCCTCTACGGCGCCCTGACCGCTCCCCGCACCTCCAGGCCGTCCAGCAGTCTGGCGGTCGCCTCGGCGATCTCCTCCACGGCCCGGTCGAACACCTCCTGATTGTGCGCGGCCGGGGCCCGGAAGCCGGACACCTTGCGTACGAACTGCAGGGCCGCGGCCCGGATCTCCTCCTCGGTGGCCTCTTCGGGGAGGGCGGGCGGACGCAGAGTCTTGATGCTTCGGCACATGCCCCCAGTGTGAACCGCACCACTGACAACCGCCCCGCCCCACCGCGTCGGCTACCGCGCGGGAATCCGGGTCACCTCGGCGACCTCGCAGGTCATCTTCCCCGGAACCTTCCCCAGCCCCTGGGCGTTCTCCACCGCCTTCCGCCCCGCCTCCAGGTCGGTCACCGTCGCGAGCCCGGAGGCCCGGCGCGTACCGTCCCCGTCCAGGAACTCCACGGAGACGATGTACGACGCCCGGTCGTCGGCCCCGTTCACGATCTCCACATCCGCATCCGGCCACTCGGTCAGTGAGTCGACCCGGCACCGGGTGATCCGCACATCGCCCTTGGCATCCACCTCCCCGGACGACGGCGCCTCCGCCGACTCCTCCGAGGGCGCCCCGGAAGCCCCGTCCGCCGAGGACCTGGCCGCCTCCGGCTTCAGGCCTCCCGACGAGGACCCCCTGCCGCTCAGCACGGCGATCAACACACCAACGGCCAGCAGGACAACCACCCCGCCGACCACCGACAACGAAACGATCAACCCGGTACGCGACTTCCCCGGCGGCTGCTGCTGCGCATAGCCGTACGACATGAATCCCCCCTGGGACATCACCGACGTGAACAAGACACCCTTGCCCGAACCCCACGCTACGGCCCACCCCCACCACCCCCGCGGATGCGGGGTGGTACCGAGGACGTCGGTCACCGGCTCAACACCGCGGGCGGCCGCAGCCCGACGGATGCGCTACGCGGGGGTCGGCATCGGCGCCAGCCATGAGAACGGCCCTCCGATCGCATGCGACCGAAGGGCCTGGAACAGGCTCTCGCCTGCGGTTTCCTACTGGTGGGCGCGGACGGTTTCGAACCGCCGACATCTGCTTTGTAAGTTCGACCGCGCTATCTCCTCGCCTGGGTAGCGAACCTATGGCACGGTGCAGCGCGTACACCGGGATGCGATCAAGACTGCTCCGGTCTGCCGACGTTGCCGTCAGAGACTGCCGTCAAAGAATGTCAGTGGCGCGGCCGTGATAGCACACGCGCCACTGACATGCGGTTGAACCAGTCCTTGGGCGATCGGATTCAGCTATCCAATAGGCGTCGGCAGTGCACGGTGAAGGTAGCCACGGCTTCGTGGCTACGATCTCTGTGATCGACTAGCTCGCTTAGGGAGACCGACCAGCCTGAGGGAAGCGTGACTTGTCCTTCCCTTGTGGCTACGGCGACGTCGAGACTGTTCGCCCATGTGTATAGCTCTGTAATGAGCTCACCAGCTTCGTTGGACGCTTCTTCCGGGCCTTCAAGAGCAATCAGACTCTCAGCTTCGCCCAGCCTGTGCATTACCTCACTGAACTGTTCGGAGAGAGCAGTAGAGGACGGGGCACGGGCTTCGAAAGCATCTTGCGCGCTGCTGCCTAGCCTGAGAGCTTCAGAAGCTTGCATCACAAGCTGACTGTAGGCGTCTCGCCGCTGCTGGCGACGCCAGTGCTCATGTTGGTTCCGTCTCTGGTCTTTCCCGGTCAGTCGCGCGGCCCCCAGGGTGCCCACGACGCCGATCAGTCCCCCAACCGCGGCTCCCACTAAGCCTGCTATGCCCTGATCCATGGCAGTAGTAAAGCTCACTGCGTCTGCTCATGGAGCGAAGAACGACGCTGAGGCGGTCACCTCAGTAGTCATCTGAGTTCTGAGGCTTCTACAGAGCCGCCGTCAGAATTCGGACCCGAGACCTACGCATTACAAGTTGTCCGATCTTGTTCCACGGACGTCCACCGACGCCCTCCAGGGTGGCGAATCCCCTGGTCAGGACGTCTCGCAGACCTACGCGGACACGGGTGGACAACTGCGGATGTGGCAGCAACTGAGACTGAGACCGCTTCGTCCCGAAGCAACCTGGGGGAGTGCTCGACCGGGGCCTGACGCCCGCCGGCCTGGGTTGATCGTCCCTCGGCATCCGTGGTTGTCCGTGATGGTCTGTCTGCATTGCCACGCAGACAGACCATCACCGGGATGCAGCCGGGCAGTCGCCCTTCTGATCCGTAGCTCTAGCCGGATCGGTCAGTGACGGCCATACCGGAGTTTGGCTTACCTCGCCGCTTTACCCCGAGTCTCTGTTGACTGGCTCGGAATTACAACATCTCCTTCTCTTTCCAATGTGCGCACTTCATCCGCTGCCTCCACCACGAATTGTGGCCAAGCCCAGATCTTCTTGATGCGCTCACCCAGCAACGTCTGCCGGGAGTCGACCGCAGCCTCATTCCAATCGGTGCAGTTTGCCACCTCTTGAGTGATCAGCAACTCCGACTCTGACAGGTGCTTCCTTTTTTCGGCGAACGGCGCATTCTTGATCCTTGTATTAATCGCTCGCGAAAGAAGAGTCAGATTTCCCAGTTTGCTGACATATTCGGCATGACTCGCCCACCTATACTCACTGCGAGGACGTTGGGGATAGACATGCTCGACGTGCACCTTGGGAGGGCGTTCGACTTTAGTCTCTTCACCGTTCCTGAGGGACATTTCAATCTCCTTAAGGAGATATCTTGCCGAGGGTGTGTCGAGACCTCTCAGCCCGCTCACTGCCGCTTCGAAGACATTGTCGTCGGCGCTTTCTCGCAGAAACGCAGAAAACACCCTTCTAACATCTTTGCGCTTATGGAGATCTACGGCAGCGGAAAAGACGATCCGCTCCATCTGAGATCCATTCCGTTTGGCCACGATCCCTTCACGCGTGTAGTACGTGATTGCAGCCTCCACAAGCCCGGAAAAATTCTCCTCCCCCGAAGCGAGTCCACTCAGAAAAAGCGGATAGAGCATCTTTGCCTTGAGGGAGAATACATCTTGGAGCACATCGCGGACCCGGGCATCCTGGAATTTTGCGCTGATGATCCGAACGTAGTCCTTATGCGCGTCAGCGAGGTCGCGCATAAATTCAAGACTGGGAGTTGCGTCCTCTTCCATCCGGTCACGGATTGCTCGGTAGAGTCTTTGTGACTTGATGTCTCCATGCCGAGAAGTCCAATAATGCCGCAGAAAGTCGTCGACGTCCACCGACGAAGACTCGTCGAGAATTTGGTGCCAGAGACTGATGATTTCCTCGCGATCAGGCTCAGCAGCCCGGCGCAAAACGAAGTTCCTCAGCAAGTCCACTGTGGAGAGCCCCAAACCTCGGTCGTTTAGGGTTTCAAAAATGCTGGCCGCGTAACGTTCGCTTGCGCACGTAACGGTCACCGTAGTCAGGTGATCAACAATCACATCTCGCAGGAAGATGAGCCATTGCTCCCTCTCCCTTTCGTCAGCCTTGGTAGCTAGGACGTTAGCGAGTTCAAGGTCAAACTTATTGCGCGCCTCATTAATCAATCTCTGACTGCGAGTCTTTGCTTCCACCTCGGCTCCGGACTCTTCCTGAATGCGCCGCCGGAAGTAATCGCGATCATACCTGCTCAGCCGCAGAGAGGGGGCGATTTCCCCGGTGCGATCAGCTTCTTCAGCAATGTATTTATCCTGTGTTTTATCCGCCACTCGCCTATTCAACGGCCGCAGATGATCCCGGATGGCCGAGAGGAGGATTACCGCGGTCGCCAGTCGCTGCTGCCCATCCAACAACTCAAAATGAGAGGGGAGATCAACTCTGACCATGGACCCCAGGAAGTATTCTTCGTCCGCCATATCTTTTCCAATAAGGCCGTCTGCGAAATGCACGACGTCCTGCCAGAAATAATCTACGTGGCTAGCGGTCCAGCTGTAGTCCCGCTGGTAGTCAGGGACTGATGTCTTCTTCGTGTCATTGAGAAGCTGGCCAATTGTTTGCTTGGACGGCTGGTAGATGAGGCTCATGTTGGACTCCTCGACCGGGACGGCGTTGCTGAGGAAAGTTAAGTCGACCTCTCCACGGCATCGCAGGGAAACCGAGAAACCGGCAAGAGGAAGCGAGGGCGTGACGTGCCCGGCCCGGCTCTAGGAGCCAGCAGGGCTGGCCTCACCGCTTACCAGCACTACCCAGCAAGGACGGGTGGGGGCCACTACGGCAATGGAGTGTCACGGGCAGGATGTGAGGGAGCTGCCCCGCGGTCCTGTCAGGGGTGGAACCTAGCGTCATCGATCGGGTGAGAGATTGGGGGACGCATGTCCAAATGGCTCCTGACCTGCAATCCGACCAAGTTCGACCTGGACAGGTTTCGCAGACTGCCGTCCCGAGAAGAACACCACCTGCCCCTGTCGGCGGAATCTGGCGCCTACCTGACTCGATGGTGAAGGCGTCGACCTGCCCGCTATCAGCTCTGGGGTTCAAGGGGTCCACCGACCCTGTCGGCGGACCCCGGTCAAAAGATCGAGCCTAGTCACTTCTGCGGGAAGGTCACAGGAGTCGAGGGGCCAGAAGGTGGCAGTCCAGGATCTTCCGGGCTTCCTTCCGGCGAGAGTGGCGGGGGTGGAGCAGGGCGACGCTGACGATGACGACGTACACGGTGATCCAGACGTACAGGGCCGTGAACAGTGCCCAGGGCAGGGGGCCGGTCGTCGGAAGGAGGTCGGTAAAGGTGATCAGCATGGGTCCTCCAGGTTCGTTGCCGGGCCATGTGGTCCGGCGGTTCCCTAAGAGCACCAGATGCGGTGCACGCGCTTTCGGCGAAGGTGGGAGGTCTCTATTCCTCTCATAACCAGGTCCCCTTGTGTCCTGAGTGTGTAGGTTCGCGCCATGTCTTCTATGAGTGGCCGGGTATCCGCTGATCAACAGCTCATCGACCATGCGCGACAGCACGGCTATACGGTGTCTGTGAAGCAGCTCGCGTCGTGGCGGCGGGCGCGTTTGTTGCCAGGGCACATGGTGCGGGCGCTGGGCCGCGGGCGCGGGAGTGCATCGATCCCGGCTGATGAGGCATTCGGCTTGGTCGTGGCGCTCGCCCGGTTGGCCCGGCGTGGTGCTCGGCCGTTTCATCTGGCGCTGACCTTATTCGGCGAAGGACATCCGGTGCCGGAGATTGCCGTGCGGCGAGCCTTCGAGGAGGCCGTTCGACGCCTAAACATCGGTCTCGGTGAGGAGGGGCTGAGAGCCCGGGAGGACGAGGAAGAGTGGGCGGAGCGTGTCGCTGACGAGGTGGTCGCGTCGGGGCAGCGAGTCCGGCTCGTCCCTACGAGGGCCCGCCGGATCGATGAGGGAATCACCCGGTGCATGCGCAACCGGGGTGTGGTGTGGCCCCCGCCGGAGTTAGCTGAGCTGGACCGGAACCCAGAACCTCCGAATCTGTCTGACGGGGAGGTTACGGCTGCAGCAGTGACTACGGTGTTGCGCGGAGGGGCCGCCATCACACCGCAGGGAATCGGTGATGTGCTGCGGGCCATGCAGCCTGCAGGGTGGTACAACCCATGGGCGTCGATGGCTGAGTACACGCTCGAAGACGTCCCGGACCTTGCTCAGGAGGTGTTTCTCCCTGACGGCGGCATGAGTACCCTTCCAGACCGCCCCGTTCTCGACACCCTGCTGGGTGTGGTGGAGAGAGCGGCCCTGGACGATCTGCAGGACGCCTGGGAGACGGCCGGAGCGGCCCGGGAGTGGGCCGTAGATTTGTGTACGCGAGTTGAGGCGGAGATTGAGGCCAACGTGCTTGATGACGCTGCTTACACGTGGCTGATGAGTAGAACCCTTGCGCCGGGCATGCTTCTGATGGTCGATGTGAATAATCGCCACTGGTCCCCCGCGACCCAAGCGTCCACGGCTGTGAGTCTTTTGATGTGCCGGCAGGCGCTCCGCGATCTGGCCGAGAAGGTGCCTGATTGCCAGTGGGGGCTGCTCGAGTTCCCCTTCGTGATGCCGCCCCCACTGCTGCCGTTTTTCCAGGCCAGTCTGGCCCGATCCGGATGAGGGGGGGCATCCTCCGCGTTGCAACGAGCCGCGGCCACCTCCTGGCAACGAGCGAAGCGCGTGAGCCCGCCTACTGACCTACGGTCCCGCCGGCGAGCACGGCAACAGAGCCGCCGCACGGTGAAGCCGCCGGATCTCAGCCCAGTCCTCCACACCGATCACCTCTTCCACCTGACTCCCATGGAGCCAGACTGATCACTTGATCACGGAAGGGGGCACTTTTCATCGACCGATAGGGGGGCACGGTTCAAAGCACGCCGACACCCTGGGCCGCGACTGCTCGGCTCTGCCTGGGTCGAAGGTGGTCGGGATGGGAGCCCACGACGCTCGCCACGCTCCGGCCGGCACTCGCGAACGGCGCCCCGTCCATCCCGGAGTCTGAGCGCCCCCGCCGGAGGCATGTCCTTCACCCGCAGATTGGTTCTCTCCTCAAGGCCGTAGTGGTTGCTGCGGCCACTGGGTCAGGCCCTGGCGTCACAGGCGCTGAGGGCCAGACCCAAGGGGCCAGCCCGCGCCTTGCGCGGGCACCTTGATGAAGTAGGGAAAGTTCTACCGCACTGGGATCACAACGGTTCTCAAGTTGTCCGATCTTGGTCCGGGGGCGTCCACGGACATCCGTCGCAAGCCTTACGTACCTAGTCAGGCGCCTTGCAGGACTGTCCTGGACGGAAGCGAACCACCCCGGAATCAGCACCAACTGAGACCGGGGTGTCCGCTGCGGATACAGCTGCGAGCAGGCCTGACGCATAACGCCCTCGTCGGGAAAGACCCCAGTTCGTTGTCAGTGCTCTGATCTACCGTGTCGCCATGGCACCTTCCGAGATCACCCGCACGGGGATCCTGCGAGCAATTGCTGAGCACGACCGACTTGGGACGGAGGCCTTCCGTGCTGAGTACGGCTTCCGCGCAGCTGCAACGTACCTACTCGTTCACGAGGGGCGGCAGTACGACTCGAAGGCCATAGCCGGTGTTGCCCACTTGTACGACTTTGGCGTAGCGCTCAAGCCCTCATCCCCCGGGCTCAGTGGTGGTCTCAAGCACGCGGTGGCTTGGTTGAGGCGGGAGGGTTTCACCGTCGTGGAGCCGCCCAAGACCTTTCACCGACGTGTGGGAGACGTGCGGCCAGCACGGCGCGCGGCCGGCACACCATTGCACCGGCCCGTGCTTCTCCTGTGGGCCATCGGCCAGGCTGTGACCGGCGCCCCACGCATGCGATCGTGGTCGGCTACGCGCGATGCCGTGGCCCCGCTTTTGGAGAAGTACGCTCAGGTCGATGACGGCATGGACAGCGCGCGATACCCGTTTTGGGCACTCGTGCGCGATGGCTTGTGGATGTTGGACCGTGCGGAGGATCTCGTCCTCACCAGCCGCGGCCGGCGCCCCGCTCCGGAGTCCTTGAACCAGGTCGACCCCGCCGGCGGTCTCCGTGAGGACGATTACGCTCTGCTGCAATCGCACCCTGAAGCCGCAGCGTCAGCCGCAGCCGGTCTCATCCTGCGCTACTTTTTCCCGCTGCCTCCCGACCTGCTGAAGGACTTCGGGTTGCACGACCTGCTCGCCGGCAGATGGGCGGACGCTCTACGCCCCCAGCTCGGTGAGAGCTTCAAGGACCGGGACGCCATCTGGCGTGCGTATGGCGGTCAGAAGATGGCAGGCATCGGCTGTACCGCCGACGGCGTCCTGAGTGCCTTCTCGGACGAGAAGGGGCCGTACGCTGACGGCCGCATGCCGGATACGGACTGGATCGCCTACGTCGGAGACGGGCTCTCGGGCGACCAGAAGATCAAAGACGGCAACGAGCTCATGGCCGAGTACCAGTCTGCCAGCCGTCCTCTGCGCTACTGGCATAAGCCCTTTCAGAAGCAGTTCAGCTTCGAAACGTGGGCCGTCATCGTGCAGCGCCGGTTGCGATGGGGCGTCGGAGAGGACAAGCAGTGGCGCCGGGAGTTTCTATGGGTACTGGCCCCTGTCCCCTCACCAGAGCGTGAGACGTGGCCCGCGGATGTTCTGGAAGCGCTCGATGCTGACACGGGCGCCCTGCACGACGACACAAACGCCTACCTCCCGAGCGACCTAGACCCAGAAGTGCGCGACACCTCGGAGAGCGACGAGGACGCCTACCGGCGACTGACGCAGAACGCGGAAGCCAATGCCGAGCAGCGGGGGCAACTGAAGAAGCCTTCACTGGCTGACCGCTTCGTCCGTGACCCCAGCGCAAGGGCGGCAGTCATCCGACGCAGCAAGGGCAACTGCGAGAGCCCCGAGTGCGCCGGCCACCCCAAGGAACGCACTACGGCGGGCAAGCCAATCTTGCAGGTCGACCACGTACAGGACCTGGCCAAGGGCGGACCTGACGTCCCCTCGAACATGATCGCCCTGTGTCCCAACTGCCACGCCCTCAAGACCTACGGCGTCAACAAGGACAAGCTTCGCCGGCTCCTCGCTGCCACCGCCCGACGCCTGCACACAGAAGCGCTTCGCTAGCGTCCAACCGTTCCCCTCCCTCGGGCACCGGGGGAGGGGAACGACACTCAAGACCGCTCCACCTGGCGCGGCTCTGCCCCACCTGACCTGCGACTACGCCTTAATGCGCTTGCTCGCGGAAGCGCCTGGCCCACGCATGGCCTTAGCGCCCTCACGGCACCGGGACGAGGCGACTTGTGAACCCAGCAGCACACAATCGCTCGTAGGCCTTGGCGACAGAGTCCGGGACCTCTTGCCGAATCATGAAACCCTGCTCCGGGTAGATGAGCAGACGCTGCTGAGCCCCAACGAGCATGTCGAGCACAAGCCGTGGGTCGTTGATCGAGTCGACGTATTCCGTGAGGGTCATCGGCGCCGAAGCGCTTACGAACTCAACCCCCGGCCACAGCTTGCGCGCAGTCGCATAGGCCCTCCGTTCCTCGTACGGCTTGCTGACGAGTAGCACGGACGAGACGGTGACGTGCCGTTCTGCGAGCAGTGCGCGCGAGAAGTTGATGTTCTCTCCCGTGTTCCGCGCGTTCGGCTCGACAAGGACGGCTGAGTCGGGAACGCCCAGCTCCAGCGCCCGTTCCCGATAGTGCTCGGCTTCCCCGCGGGGCATCCGGTCGCGCGTCGTGCGGCTGGTAGCACCCGTGAAAACCATCAGCGGGAACATGCCACGCCGGTACAGATCAACCGTCACGTCTGCCACACCCAGGTCATGACTGCCGAGCCCGATGGCCACCGAGCAGGAGTGCGGCTCGTGGCGCATCTGCTGAAAGGTCCAAAGCTGTTGGGCATCCGACCATGCCTGCGTAGAGATCACTGGGCTGCTCCTTGCGCCGAGTCGGGGACCTTGAAGTCGTATGCCCAGGCGAAGCGGCTCGCCGCGTGAATACCGACCGCGAACTCCACGACGGTCCCGTCAGCTGTACAGGTGGTGCGGTGAAGCTCCACGACCCACTCGCCGGGCGTCAACTGGAGTAGCGCAGCCTCCTCCGATGTCGCGGGGCGAGCGAACAGCTCCTCCCGCATGTGATCGATCTCGTATCCCGCGTCATAGAGCACGCGGTAGCCACCACCCTTGCCTGCTGGCCCCGGCGTCGGGTCGACAAGCCGTGTTCCCTCGACGTGCTCGGGACGGTAGTAGCTGGTCAAGGTGTGTGTCGGCTGGTCACCCTCCTTCACGAGGCGGGCACGTGCGTACACCTCGGAGCCGTCCGGCAAACCGTGCGCCGCCGCTACAAGCGGCGTGGCTGGCACACGGCTGACGTTCTGTGTCTGCTCGCCACGTTTGTGCGATCGGCCCGAAGCTACGCGGTCAGCGATGAATGCGACCTCATCACCGTCACGCCACTTGGCCTTGTCGTACCGAGCGATACCGAGCCTCTTGAGCGGGGCTTGCTGCCGCACGACAGTGCCATGACCTCGGGAAGAAGTCACCAAGCCTTCGGCTTCCAGGGCCTTGTAGGCCGCATGGACCGTGGACTTTGAACCTTCACCAGCCTCGACCAGGTCTCGGATGTGCGGAAGCTGCTGACCAGGGGTGTATTCGCCCCCCTTGATCTGCTCAGCCAGCTTGTCTGCCAGTTCTCGCCACTTGGGTGCCACGCCAACTCCTCTCGACAGGTCCAGTCAAACACAGTCCCAGGACTGTTGACAGTCCTGGGACTGTGCGTCATTGTCATCTCAGACGCCCGCAGTCCTAGGACAGCGAGCGGACGAGGCCCTTCTTTGGGCTGCTTCGAGTTGCACGACCGCAGAGCGCCCGGCGGGTCTCGTGAGGACGAGAGCCCCTCTCACCAGGGGTTACCGCGCTTGCCGGGGAGCGACTGGCTTTTGTTGACAACTGAATGGGGATCACGCCGCCTCTCCTCGGCCAAGTAGGCGGCCACGCGGGTTCCCGCGTGATGTACAGCGCAACTCACAAACCTCGCAGCGCTCCGGCGCTGCGGCCGGTTGCCTCCTCCGCCCGTCCAGTCCTCATCGCGGCTGTACGGGCGGGGTTGAGGGGAGCCGGTTCGACGACTCCATTGATTGCGATTGCTGTGGAACGCAAGGCGGGTCCGGTGTTGCAGCGCCGGGCCCGCACCCGTTCATCCCCCGTCGTTCATGAGGAGACACCATGTGGACCAGCCTGATCGCGGTGGCCGGCACCTTGCTCGGCTCCGTCACCGCGTACCTGCTCCAGCAGCGCACCGCCCGCACGGACCGGGCCGAGTCCAGGGCTCACGAGGTGCGGCGGGACCGGATCGCCGCTGTCACCGCGCTGACCGTGGCTCTGGCCGATCACCGCCGCACGATGTGGGCGCGTGAGGATCTGCGGCTGTCCGCTGCTCCCGAGGCCGAGTACCGGGAAGCGCGGGCGGCCAGCCACTCCACCCGGTCCGCTCTCACCGCCCCGCTGACCACGCTGGTGATCCTGGCTCCGGCTCTCACTAATGCCGCGCACGAGGCCGCTGCCGCGTCGTACGCGCTGCGGAACGCTGCCGACTCCCAGGCGCTGAACGCGCTTCGCCTGTCCGCGATCGAGGCGGCCGATCGTCTCGTCCGTGCGGCCGCGACGGCTGCCTGACCCTCACCACTCAGCCCCGGGCCCGCCCCTGCGGGAGCCGTGAGGGCGCCGGATCGAATCCGGCCCGGAGCACTCCGGCCACCACCGGCCGGCCTCTTACCCAAGGAGCAGAAATGGCCCGCAAGAACACGATCATCGTCAACGGCGACCACACCGGCGACATCGGCGGAACGGTCATCTCGGGCAACACCGGCCCGGTCGCGATGAACGGCGACATCCACGACGGCGACACCGGCACGAACAGCAAGGACACCGGCCGCACCTTCTCTGGCAAGGGCATGACCGTGGTCGAGGGCGACAACCACGGCACCATTTCCCGCCGTTTCTGACCAGCACAGCCAGCCCCGGCAACCTGCCGCGAAGGGCGCCGGATCGAATCCGGCCCGGGGCACTGGCCGCATCTCTCGCGGCCCGCCGCACCACTGGTGTGCGGTTCCCACCACAACGGCGCGCGGCTCCCGGGGTGCCACCCGGGAGCCGCTGTTCAGGCCGTTTCCACAGCTAGGGAGAAAACGACCCATGAAGTCCATCGCTGCACTTCAGGCCCTTGTTACGGCGGCCTCGCTCGACGGCGGGCCGTCGGCGGCCGAGCTGGACGCGATCGAGGCGGAGATGCCGCTCATCCGGGCGGAGGTCGAGTTGCTGGACGCGCAGATCATGACCATCGACCGCCCGGCCGCCGAGCTGGACGAGCGGCGTATCCGCCGCGCCCGTAACCGGGTCATGGCCGCCCGCCGGGACCTGACCAACCGCACCGCGGCGCAGGCGGGCGGTGCGGCGTGAGGACAGGGAAGACCGTTCTGCCGGCCGTCGCGATGACGGCGGTGTCCATGGCGCTGACTCTGGCCGTGGTCATGATGTGGCTGGGCCCGGTGATGCCGTGGCTGGTCGCGCTGGTCGTCGGTCTCGGGATCGACGGCGGGTGGCTGGCCACCCTCGCCTACGAACGCCGACTCGCCGCGCAGGGCGACCACTCCACGCCGGTAACCGTGGTCGGGTGGTCCTTTGGCCTGGTCGCCACCGGGGTCCTGGTCGCGCACGCGCTGACCGTCGAAGAGTCCACCGGTGCTTGGCTGGCCGTGGCGTGGCTGCCGATCGCGGCCAAGGCTTTGTGGCTGGTCCATTCCATGTGGGAGCGGACCGCGCTCACTGTCGGGGCCCTGACTCAGATCCGGGGCATTCAGCAGGAGGCCCGTGATGACGCGGCTGTGGCGCGTGCCCGGCTGCGGGCGCAGGCGGGTACCGAGGAGACGCGGCTGACGGCCGTGACGCAGGCCGGGGCACGCGTCGCACGCGTCCAGGCCCGGACCGCGAAAGCCCTCTCCGGGGCGTGGTCGACGCTGGAGCAGGCACGGGGTGGAGAGGGCACGAACCGGGCCTTGACCAGCGTGACTGTGGGCGTCACGCCCGACGACACCCTGGGCGTCGCGTCCCGGTGGGAGCTGCCCGTGTGGGGCCCCACGGAACCGGTGGCCCCTGCTCTGGAGTCCGGGCCCGCGCTCACCGATGAAGCCCTGGACGTGCTGGTCGACGAGATCCGTCACAGCGAATCCCCCGCCCTGTCCTACCGCGACATGGCCGCCCGCTTCCGCGCGGCCGGCCACTCCGCGTCCGAGACCCGGCTCCGGGCCGCGTGGAAACGCGTCGCCTGAAATCAACCGCACCACCTGGACCGAGGAGAGACCCGTGTCCCGCGACAGCGAGTTCATCGCCTACATGCGCGCGTTCGAGGCGTCCACGAAGCACGTCGGAGCCTGCGTCGCCTGCCAGAACGACCAGCCCTGCACCACCGGGGCCCCGATCCATGCCGTGTTCATCGCCCGTCAGGACGCCTGGACCAAGCGCGTCCGGGCCGGAAGGAAGCAGCCGTGACCCATCTCCCTGAGCCTGTCCGGGCGGTCACTGTCGTCCAGCTCCCGGACGGTACCTACACCTACGCCGACGCGGCCCACCTGCCCGCCCCGCAGGCGCCGCCGCAGCAGATCGTCCAGCACATCCACCACGCCCCGCCCGACCGCACGGTCCAGCGCATCGCGCTCGGCTCCGGTGTCGGCGCCGGAGCCGTCGCGGCGGGCGTGTACTTCGGCCCGCTCCTCGTCGGCGCCCTGACCGCCATCGCCGCCAACCTCGCGATCCTCGCGTTCCTTGCGGCGGTGCTCGCCTGGGGTGTCGTGACCGTCGTGAAGTCGGTCGGCGGTGCGGACGGCCAGGCCGCCGCCAAGTCCCTCTCCAAGGCCCGCCGCCGCTGACCCGAAAGGAGCCCGCCATGTTCAAGGCAGGCGACAGGGTGCGGATCGTCCGCTGTGAGGACGACCCGCGTGCGGTCGGCAGGACCGGCCACATCGTCGACGACGTACCGCCCGGCCCGCTGACCGGGGGCCGGTGGACCGTGAACCGGATCGGCCCCCTGATCGGCCCGGTCCTGTGCCACGCCTTCGAGTTGCGGCCCGCCTGACGGCTGCCCGTCCCTCCCGGCCGCCACTGGTGGCCGGGGCGGGCGGGGAGCCGGGACAGTCCCGGCCGCCCCAGGGAGGACACCGTGGAGAGCTACACCCCCGCCGAGAAGCGTGAGCGCAACCGTCTCTTCCGTAAGGGCTTCCGGCAGGCCATGGCCGACTGTGTTGACCCGCGCTTGGAAGCCCGGATCGAAAAGATCGACCAGCGGGCCGCCGAGCGCGGCGCCCAGGAGCTGCAAGCCCTGCACCAGGTGCAGGCCGACGCCCGCCAGACCCTCGCCAACGCCAAGGCCGCCGAGCGCACCGCCCGCCGCGAAGACCGCACCGCCGCCCGCCAGGCCCGCAAGCAGGCCGAGGACGCCGTGCGCCGTGCCGAACGCGCCGTGGCCCGCGCCGAACGCTGAACCCACCCACCACCGAATCGAGAGAAGCCATGACCGAGACCGAGACGTTCGAGACCATCCGCTTCACCGCCGACATCGTGATCCTCACCCCCGATCGGCGCGTGCTGCTGATCGAGCGGGGCTGGGATCCCTACGAGGGTTACTGGGCCCTGCCTGGCGGGCACGTGGACCCGGGCGAGAGCTCCCTCGACGCGGCCGTCCGGGAACTCGGCGAGGAGACCGGCGTGCGCGTGACGCCTGAGGCCCTGCGCCAGATCGGCACCTGGGATGCCCCCGGGCGTGACCCTCGCGGCCGGTACGTCACGGTCGCCTACCTCGCGACCGTCCCCACCGGCACCGCCACCGCCGCCGGGGACGACGCCCGCCGCGCCGCCTGGTGGCCGCTGGACGACCTCCCCGAGCGGCTCGCCTTCGACCACGCCGACATCCTCCGCACGGCCGTGGCCCGCGCGGAGCGCTGAAGAAACCACCACACCCCACCCCGCTCCTTTCCAGGCAGGAGCACAGTCATGACCGAACTCGCTGTTGAGGGGGCCGACATGGGCACCCTGCACCATCTCGACGACCACCGCCCCGGCACCCCGCCGGTGTCCCTGGTCAAGGACCCCTCCGACACCGAGACCGCCCCGGCCGCTGCCGGTGAGGAGGCGGTGGACCGGGCGGACAACCCGTTGGCCGACTGGCTGACCGTCCCGGATGCCCCGGTCCTGCCCGCGTGGGCCCGGTCCGCGACGTCCATCAAGGCCAACGCCACCGCCCTGGTCCGGCTGTCCTGGTGGCACGCCCGCTACCACGGCATCCGGACCCCGAAGTACCTCGTGAAGACCGTGCTGCTGGCCGCCCGCGGCTTCTTCCGCGCCACGGTCGGGCTGTGGCCGACGCTGTCCGCGCAGGACCACAGCGCCACCGTCAAGGCCCTGCGCGCCCAGAGCAAGGCCAGGCCGGAGGATGTGGAACTGGCGACGCGGTTGCAGATGGCCCACGCAGAGCGGACCCGCACCCGCCGTTGGCGCTTCGGTGCCGCCGCCGTCGGTGTGGCCGCCGCCGCAATCGGTATCGCCCTGGCCGATCCGATGCTTCAGACCGGGATCGCCGGGGCCGTCGTGACCCCGCTCGCCTACCTGGGACGGGGCAAGGACACCCAGTTCCTGGACCAGGGCGCCCCGCCGCTGCGGGTCGACATGTCCGCGCAGCAGCTCAACGACGCGCTCCGCGCCGCCGGCCTCCTGAAAAGCGGCAAGGGCGACGAGGAAGGCCCGCGCGTTTCTTGCTCGATGGGTCCGGTCCGTGACGGCCGTGGCTGGGCCGTGATCTTCGACCTGCCCCGTGGTGGCGGCAAGACCGCCTCCGACGTCCTGGCCAAACGTGAGGTCATCGCGCAAGAGCTGGGGGTGGACGAGATCCAGGTCATCATGTCCCGCGTCCGCGCCGCCAAGGGCGGCAACGCCGGTCGGGTGTCCATGTGGGTCGCGGACGACGACCCCTACCTCGGCACGCCGAACCCGTCGCCGCTGGAAAAGGCGGAAAGGTTCTCGATCTGGGAGCCGGTCCCCTTCGGCCAGGACGCCCGGGGCGTCCGCGTCGAGATCCCGGTCATGTGGCAGTCGATGTTCTTCGGCGGGCTCCCGCGCCGGGGCAAGACGTTCTCCCAGCGCCTGCTCACGGCCGCCGGTCTCCTGGACGCGTTCGTGCGGCACTACGTCGCGGACGGGAAGGGCGGCGCGGACTGGATGCCCATGAAGGCCGTTGCCCACCGGCTGGTCATGGGTGCCGAGGACGACGCGATCGAAGCGTTGAAGGCCATGCTCGCCGAACTCCTCACGGAGATGGAACGCCGGTTCGCCCTGCTCAGGGACCTGCCCACCTCCGTCTGCCCCGAGGGCAAGCTCACCCCGGACATCGTGGCCAAGTACAACCTGCCGGTCATCTTCGTCACCATCGACGAACTGCAGGAGTACTTCACCGCGATGGAGAAGGAGGACCGCGAGCAGGTCATCAACGACCTGTGCCGCATCGCCCGACGCGGACCGGCCGCCGGATTCATCAGCAACTTCGCCTCCCAGCGGCCCGACGCGGAGTCGGTTCCGGCGAAGCTGCGGGAGATCATCACCATCCGCTACTCGACACAGGTCGTCGACCGCACGTCCTCCGACATGGTGCTGGGCAAGGGCAAGGCCGCCCAGGGCGCCGACGCCTCGGTCCTGTCCGAGGACCACAAGGGCGTCGGCGTCCTGGTCACCGGACCCGCGTCGTATGTGACGGTGCGGGCGGACTACCTCGACGGCCCGACGTTCGCCGGACTGTGCCGCAAGGGCCGTGTCCTGCGCGAGCAGGCCGGGCAGCTCACCGGGGAAGCCGCGGGCGACGTCACCGCCGCCGCCGACGCGGCCGGCGTCACGGTTCCCGCGATCGTGTCCGACGCGCTTGAGGTCATGCGGCACTCGCCGCGGATGTTCACCACGGATCTGCTGAACGGTCTCGTGAACCTGGACGAGGACGTGTACGGCGACTTCAACGCCGAACAGCTCGCCGCCGAGCTGGAGGCCGCCGGGGTCAAGCGGACCAGCAAGCAGGTCAAGATCAGCGGCTCCAATGGCGCCGGATACCAGCGCCGCGACATCGAGGCCGCCGTGCCCGCCGAGATCCTCCTCAGCACCGGCAGGTAAAGGGGTCCCCCTCTACCCAGCCCACCGATCAACCCCCTTCACCGCCCCTCCGGCGGCCTCCGGCAGGGGCCCCGGAGTAGAGGGGGCCCTTTACCCCGGTAGAGGGGGAGGTAAGGGCCCCTGACCTGCAAGGTAAGGCCGGTAAAGGGGGGTGTCCACCACCCGCCCGAACCCCTCCCCAGCCCCGTTCTCCCACCCGAGAGGAACACCCGCGTGACCAACACCCACACCGACCACGACGCCTACGACGCGACCGAGGAACCCGAGTACCTCGACTGCGAACTGTGCGACCCCGCCGACGACACCGAGCCCTACCCGTACCCGCACTGCTGCGGATGCGGCGCGGACGGCAGCAGCGAGTTCCCCGACTGCACCTGCGAGTAGTTGCGCCGACGGCGGCCCCCGTCTCACGCCAATGATCCGGGGCCGCCGTCGTCCAGCCGCTCTCTCACGAGAACTGGAGACACCCAGCATGACTCAACCTGTCCCGGTCCGGCGAGACCACCTGAGGTCCGCCCTCGAACTGGCGGCGGCCGGTGTGCCCATGCTGCCGCTGCGCGCGGGCAAGCGCCCGGTCGGCAACTGCCCCGACTGCGCCGACAACGCGTGCGGCGGACGCCCGAACATGAAGACCCCCGGGCCCTGCTCCTGCCCGCGCCCGTGCCACGGCTGGGCCGCCGCCACCACCGACCCCGCCGTCCTTCGGTCCCCCGCGTGGGCTGGGGCGTGGCGGCAGGCACATGCGGTCGCCTACCACCCCGGCGGGGCCGGGGTCACCGTCGTCGACCTCGACAACGCCGACGCCATCACCTGGGCCCGCGAAACGCTGCCGCCCACCCGGACCGTGCCCACCACCCGCGGGGAGCACTGGATCTACCTCGGGGCGATGCAGTCCGCGAACAAGGTTCGCCCCAGCGTCGACGTCAAGTCGACAATGTCCTACGCCCGGTGGCTCGGCCCCGGCACCGGGACCATGACCCGTCTTCCGGGCGTCGTGCGCGCGCTGGTCGTGAAGAAGCCACCAGCCGTCCGGCCCGTGACCGTCGCGGTGCCTGGTCCGGGCGGGGGCGGGGAGTGCCGTCATCGCATGCCCGCCTATCTGGAGCGCGGTATCGCCATGGCTGAGCAGCGCATCACCGAGGCCCGCAGCGGCGTGCACGCGACCGTGTACCGGACGTTCCTCGCCGTGCTGTCCGCGCATGGCCGGTGCGGCTGCCTGACCGACACCCACATCGGACGGCTGTTCACCGCCGCTCAGGCCAAGGGCGAGAGCCCCCGGCACTGCACCGACGCGTGGACCAACGCCCGTACCGCACTGGGGATGTGAGTCATGTCCGAGGATGAGAAGACCCCGGCCCGTGAGGTCATCACCGAGTACGCGCAGAGCCATTTCAGGTACTTCCGTACCACCGAGGGAACCGTCTACGCCCAGCGGATCGGCCACCCCGTGGCCCGCCCGATCCGCTCCCAGGGCACGACCGGCAGCCACCGGCAGGAACTCATGGTCGACCTCTTCAACGACGGGGTCGGCGTCTTCAACGGCACGTCACTCAAGGAGGCGTTGGACTTGATCGAAGCACTCGCGCTAAGCCAGGACGTGCAGCCCACCCACATCCGCGTCGCCCCCGGGTTCGACGGGGCGACGTGGCTGGACCTGGGCCGCGACGACGGACAGTCCGTCCGCATCCACCCCAACGGCTGGGACATTCGCATCCCCGACCCGCGAGAGGTTTGCTGGCGGCGCACCCAGCTCACCGGGGAACTTCCCATGCCCGCCCGCGACACCGACAGCAAGGGCATCGACCTCCTGTTGCGGCTGACGAACTTCGCCACCGCCGAGACCGAGTCTCTGGCCCTCGCCTGGCTCGTCGGCTGCCTCGGCCCGTCCGTGCCCGTCCCCGCCCCCTTCCTCACCGGCCCCCAGGGCGCCGGCAAGTCCACGGCGGGCCGGATGCTGGTACGGATCATCGAGGGCATGACCGGCGACCTGCGCCGCGCCCCGCGTGATGAGGAGAACCTGATCACGGCCGTCGCGGCCGGGTGGGTCACCGCCCTGGACAACCTCTCTCATCTGGCCCCGGACCTGTCCGACCTGATGTGCTGCATCGTCACCGGGGCCGAGAGCATCAAGCGCGCGCTGTTCAGCGACGGAGACGTCGTGCGCTCCCGCTACCGCCGCCCACTGCTGCTGACCGGCATCGACGTCGGTGTCATCCGCCCCGACCTCGCCGAACGCCTGCTGCCCCTGCGTCTGGAGCGCCCCACGGTGCGGCGGACCGAAGCCGAACTCTGGACCGAGTTCGAGGAGGCCCTGCCCGTCATCCTCGGGTCGTTGCTCGACCTCACAGTCAAGGTCCGCGCGGCCGAGGCCGAGACTCCAACCGATCTGCGGATGGCGGACTTCGCGCACCTGTGCGCGCAGCTCGACGCCGCGATGGGATTCCAGACGCTCAACGCCTACCGAACCAGCCTGGACGACCTCAACGACGACGTCATCGAAGGCGACCTGCTTGCACAGACCGTCCTCAAGCACGCCGCCACCCTCGACCCGGGGGCAGAGCAGCGCATGACGTCCTCGGAGTGGCTGCACAGCCTCACCGGCCTCTACAGCGGCGACGACTGCCGCCCCCTGCCCAAAGGGTGGCCCACCACCGGCAAAGTCCTCTCGGACCGTCTCAAGCGCCTTCAGCCCACCCTCGCCGCGCGAGGAGTCCTCATCGACTGGGGACGCACCAGAGAGGGGCGCTACGTCGAAATGACCCGCCGTCCGGTCCCGTCGCCGCACGAGCAACCCCCGCTGCTCTGACCGGCCCGGCCCGACAAGCAAGAGGAGCACGCCCCCCGGCCACGCGGCAGGACGTGCTCCTCTTGCTGTTCGGCAGCTTGCCGCCCAAAGGACGCGCCGCTCCGCGGCTCCGCATTCACGCCTTCAGACGCACCGCACCACAACAGAAACCACCCTCTCTTTTTTCTTAAGAAAGGAAGCGCTGCGTCACAGCGTCACCGGACGGCCAGAACCACCCCCTGACCTGCCGCAACAGGCGTGACGCAGAGCGCTTTCGGCTGCGTCATCCTGCGTCACCTGCGTCACAGCCCGCGTCACAGTGACGGACGCCTGCGTCACAGATGACGCACTCCGACACCCCTGCGTCACCACAAAACCCCAGCTCAGGGGCCATGCGTGACGCTGGTGACGCCGTGACGCAGAGATCCGCACCTTGGACAGACACGCGCCCGCTCCCGATGTTCCGCCCTTGGAGGCCGCAGTGAGTTCTGCCCTGCCCACCACTCACCGAGCACTCACCGTCCCGGAAGTTATGGAAGCGCTCGCCCTCAGCCGCTTCAAGGTCTACGACCTCATCCGCTCACGTCAGCTCAAGAGCATCAAGATCGGCCGATGCCGCAGGGTGCCCGCTGACGCTCTCCGAACCTTTATCGACCACCAGTTGGAGGACGCTGCCTGATGGCACGCAAGAGGAATCCGAACGGTGCCGGCAGCATCTGGCAGCGCAAAGACGGGCGATACGAAGCCCGGGTTTACGTTCCCCAGCCCGACGGCACGCGCAAGCGCAAAACCGTCTACGGGGCCACCTGGGATGAGTGCGACGCCAAGCGACAGGAGTTGGTCCTGCGGGACCGCCAAGGCGTCCCCACTCCCACCCGCTCGGCCAAGCTCTCCGAGTGGTTGCCGTACTGGCTGGACGAGTTCGTCAGAAACGACCGCAAGAAGACGACGTACGCCAAGTACGAGACACACGTCCGCCGCTACCTGATCCCGCACATCGGCTCCAAGCGTCTGGAGACCCTGGGCGCAGCCGACGTGCGCCGCATGCTCACAGCAGTAACAGCGCAGGCGTCGGCAGCCACGGCCAAGGAGTCGCACCGCGTCCTACGCAGCGCGCTCACGGCCGCATGCCGAGAGGAGCTGATTAGCCGGAACGTGGCCAAGCTCGTTCCGGCCCCTCGGGTGCAGTCCCGGGAGCTCAAGCCGTGGGATCTGGGCCAGACGACAACCTTCCTGGAGGCTGCGAGGAAGGACCCGCTGTACGCGGCGTTCGTGCTGGCTGTGGCCCTCGGCCTGCGCCGAGGAGAGATCCTGGGACTGCGCTGGTCCGACATCGATCTGGAGCGTCGCACGCTCACCGTGCGCAACCAGATCCAGCGGGTCCAGAAGGAGCTCTACGCGGACTCCACGAAGAACCGGCGTACCCGTGCCATCCCCGTCCCGCTCATGTGCGTGGCACCCCTGCGTTGGCAACGTCTGCGACAAGCCGCGCAGCGCCTCGCCGCAGGGCAGGCGTGGGAGGACAGCGACTACGTGTTTACGACTCGCACCGGTCGCACGATCGAGCCGAGAAACCTCAGCCGTTCGTTCGAGCGCATCACAGAAGACGCAGGGCTCCCCCGCATCCGGCTGCACGACGCCCGGCACGGATGCGCCACACTCCTGTTCGCCGCAGGTGTACCGGCGCGCGTCGTGATGGAGATTCTGGGTCACTCACAGATCGCCGTCACGATGAACATCTACACCCACGTCTCCGACGACAATCGAAGGGAGGCGATGGGTCACATGGACCGCCTATTGCGGCGTCGCCGCCCGTCCAACTGAGCGACTGCCGTCAAGAACTACCGTCAACGCCCCCGCAGCGGCTCGCTGCGGGGGCGTTTTGGCTGGTGGGCGCGGACGGTTTCGAACCGCCGACATCTGCTTTGTAAGAGCAGCGCTCTACCCCTGAGCTACGCACCCGTGGATGAAGCAACAGCGTACATGGCCCACGGCCCCCGGTCACAAACGGTATCCGGCCTCGTGGGAGGGGGTCGGGGTGTACGGGGGATATCCCCACCTTCGTACGGTGGTCCGCCCCGTTCTGGTGGGGCGGAGGGTGATCGTACGGTGAGGTGCGCGCCGTGCGAGGCGGTCGTCGCTCGACTCCGGGGGAAAAGATCATCGTGACAGTCCGTACCCGTACCCATGCCCGTACCCGTGTTCTCGTCGCGTCCGGTGGCGTCGCGGTCATGGTGCTCGCGTTGACCGGTTGTGGGAGTACGGATGTGAGCGGGGCGCCCGCCGAGCACAAGTCGTTCGCGTTGAGCGGGAAGACGCTGACCATCGACACCCGGTCGTCGTCGCTGGAGCTCGTACCGGCCGATGTGCGCGAGGTCGAGGTCACGCGGCGGGTCGACGGCTGGGGGGTGCTCGGGAGCGGGCCCGATCCGGAGTGGGGGATGCGGGACGACACCTTGTCGCTCCGGGTGAAGTGCGAGGCGCTGATCAGCAACTGTTCGGCGCAGTACCGGGTGAAGGTGCCGCGCGGGGTGGCGGTGGTCGTCGACGGGGACAACGGGGAGATCACCGCCGCCGGCTTCCGGACGCCGCTCACGCTCCGCGCCGACAACGGCAGGGTCTCCGTCCGGGACTCCGCCGGGCCGCTCGACCTGTCCAGCGACAACGGCGAGATCCTCACCGAGGGGGTGTCGGCCCGGTCCGTGTCGGCGCGGAGCGACAACGGCAGGATCCGGCTGCGCTTCACCAGCGCTCCGGACCGGGTGGAGGCCGTGAGCGACAACGGCTCGATCACCATCGACCTGCCGCCCGGTTCCACGAAGTACGCGGTGGACGCCGCCGCCCGCAATGGAAACGCCTCGGTGGACGTACCGCAGGTCGCGGTGGGCGCGGGCAGCGGCCATGTGGTGAAGGTTCGCAGCGACAACGGCCAAGTCAGGGTCCGAAACGCGAACTAACCGGCACGTGTGTTCGTCTTTACCGGGTGGGAGAATGTACCGGGCAGGGGCGAGCAGCACGGGAGAGGGATGTGAGGGCGACAGACGCACGGCCGCGGAGGAGAGCGGGCGGGGGCTCCGCAGTCGGCGATGTCCTCGCGCTGGTGCTGTTGCCGGTGCCACTGCTGGTCGCCGCGTTGCCCGCGGCCTTCGCCGGTGGCGGTACGAGGCGCTGGTTCGGCGGGCGCGGAGAGAGTCAGCGCGCCGAGGCGCAGGCCGCGAAGGACGCGGCCGCCGAGGCCTTCTACGAGCTGGACACCGCCCAGCGCGACCTGAGGATCTCGATCGAGACGATCACCGCGGTGGACGGTTCCCCCGCCGCGCGCAGGGCCGTGGACGACTTCGCCGCCCTGGGCCGGCGGATCGACGAGGCCAGCAACACGTACATCACCGCGGTCGACGCCCACGATCTGGACCGGGACGACCTGGAGTCCTCGGTTGCCGCCCGCGCGCGGGCCGAGCTGACCGGGGCCAAGGACGAGCTGGTCCGGGTCAAGGCCGAGCTGGACCGGTTCACGCAGGGGCTCGGGCCGCTGCTGGGCAGTGCGGAGACGCAGCTCGCCCGGCTCGCGCCCGCCGTGGAGCGGGCCCGGCAGGCGTTGCTCGGCGCCAGTAACGCGCTCGACGCGGCGCGCGCGTCCGGGCTCCGGGCGGACGACCTCGCCGCCCGGCTGGCGGCCCTCGCCCCCGAGCTGACCAGGCTCAACGAGGGCGCCGGACGGCACGGCGTCCCGGAGACCCTCCAGCGGGCCGACCGGGTGCTGCGCGATGCCGAGGCGGTACGGGCAGAGGCGGAGAAGCTGCCCGCGCGGGCCGCCGAGATCGACCACCGCCTGGTGTCGCTGCGTACCCGTGCCGAGGCTCTGACGACCCGGGCGGGCTCGGTGGATCCGGTGCTGAGCGAGTTGCGGCGGCGTTTCTCGGCCGTGTGCTGGCAGGACCTCCAGCGCGTTCCGGAGCAGGCGGCGGTCAATGTGCGGCAGGCCGAGGACAAGTTGAAGGAAGCCGCCGAGGCTCGGGACGAACAGCGGTGGGCGGACGCGACGTCCCGGCTGAGCACGGTCCGCGCCCTGCTGAACGCCACGGACGAGGCGGTGTCGGCGGCCGGTGACCGGCTGCGGCAGCTGGACGCGGTGGCCAAGGACCCGCAGCAGGAGATCGAGCGGACCCGGTTCGCGGTCCGGGACGCCCAGCGGCTGGCGATGGAGGGCCGCAGTACGCCCGACCCGCGCCACGCCCGCCCGCTGGACGAGGCGGTGGCCCGGCTGGACCGCGCCGTCGCCACGCTCGACGGGCGGCATCCCGACTACTGGCACTTCCTGACCGAGACGGAAGCGGTGCGGCAGACGGCCGCGCGGGTGGTCTCCGGGATCCGCGAGGAGCGCGGGGCGGGGCGGGGCTGAGCGCGTCCGGCCACCTCCGGGCCGCGTCGTCGCACGGAATCGCGGAGCGGGACCACCACCGACCACCGGACGGGGCCATGGAGCGGCCCCCCAGCGTCGCGGAGCGGTCGCCCCACGGCGTCGCGGAGTGGTCGGTTCACGGCGTCGCGAGTGGTTGCCCTGCGGCCTTGCCGTGCGGGATCTCCGTCCCGCACGGTCCGGAAGCCTCCGTCGGCCCCTCTCCACCGCCGGGCGAACTGCCACCGGCGGACCGGCACCGGCACCGGTCGTCCGCCGTACCAGCCTCTGAACCGCCGATGCCGGCCATCCCCCACGGCGCCGGGCCACGGCTAACCTGAGGGCATGCCTCGATACGAATTCCGCTGCCGCTCCTGCGGGGACACGTTCGAACTGAGCCGTCCGATGGCCCAGTCCTCCGACCCGGCCTCCTGCCCCGCCGGGCACACCGACACCGTGAAGCTGCTCTCCACCGTCGCCGTCGGCGGCTCGTCGTCGGGCAGGCCGGCGCCCGCCGCCCCGTCGGGCGGGGGCGGCGGAGGCTGCTGCGGGGGCGGTTGCTGCGGCTGAACGGCCGCCACAGCACTACCGACCGGCCCCGGACGCGCGCTACCGCTTGCGGGAGAGGGTCAGGCCGTCGGACACGGTAAGCATCACGCTGTCCATCCGCGGGTCGGCGGCCACGTGGTCGTTGAATTCCTTGATCGCCGCCGCCCCGCCGGTCGCCTCCGGGTCGGTGACCCGGCCGTGGAAGAGCACGTTGTCCGAGACGATCAGGCCGCCCGGCCGCATCCGGGGAACCAGCTCCTCCCAGTACGGGATGTAGTTGCCCTTGTCCGCGTCCAGGTAGGCGAGGTCGATGTGCGGCTCGGCCGGCATCGCCCGCAGGGTGTCGAGCGCGGGGGCGATACGGAGGTCGATCCGGTCCGCGACGCCCGCCTTCTCCCACGCCTCCCGGCCGTACGCGGTCCACTCCTCCGAGACGTCGCAGGCGATCAGCCGGCCGTCGGCGGGCAGCGCCCGCGCCATCGACAGCGCGGAGAAGCCGGTGAACGTCCCGACCTCCACGACGTGCCGGGCGCCGGTCAGTCGGACGAGGAAGCCGAGCAGCGGCCCCTGCTCCTCGGCCGACTGCATCCCGGCGTGCTCGGGGAACCGGGCGTACGTGGTCTCCACCAGCGCGCGCTGGACCTCGTCGAGGGGCGGGTTGTGCGCCAGCATGTACGCGTACAGCTCGTCCGTGATCTTCGTTTCGTTGCCCTTGGTCATGACGGTGCTCCCGGTGCGTCGAGCGGCCGGGCGTGGTCACGTCCGGCGTCGGGACGATCTTTCCACCGCGGGGTGTCCGGACGACGGAGTCAGGACGATCTTTCCACCGCCGGGTGTCCGGACGACGGGGTCAGGGGTCAGGACGGTCGTCCCGCGCGTGCCGCCCGGAGGAAGGAGCGGAGGATCTCCTCGCCCGCCGCGACGCCCCGCGCCGCCGTCACCTCGGTGTGCGGGGCGCTCCAGTCCGCCTCGGCCAGCTCGCCGTGGTCCGGGCGCCAGGCTCGGTCGGCGGCGAGCAGCAGGTCGGCGTCGAGGAGGCTGTCGCCGGCGGCGAGGGTGAGCGTGGCGCCGGTGCGCCGGGCGATCTCCTTCATGGCCGCGCTCTTGGTGAGCGGGCCGGGTACGGCGTAGATCTTGCGGCCCTGGAGGGAGACCGTCCAGCCCCGCGTGGACGCCCAGGCGCCCAGCTCATCGGCCCAGCCCCCGGGCAGCAGCGGGCGCTCCACGACGAGGTAGGCGAAGAGGTCCTCGGCGACCCGTTCCTTGCGCAGCCAGGCCGGATCCGCCGAGGCCAGCAGATGGGCGCGGACCTCCGCGAGGGGGGCGCACTCCTCGGCGATCCTCCGGGTCACCCGCCGCTGCCAGTCGGCGTCGGACTCGCCGTCGACGAGGATGTGCCCCCCGTTGGCGCAGATCGCGAAGCGCGGGGCGGGGCCGGGCAGCCGGACGCGCCGGTACTGCTCGCGGGTCCGGGTGGTCGTGGGGACGAAGACGGTGGTGCGGGACAGCTCGTCGAGGAGCGTCGCGGCCGTCTCCGTCAGGTAGGAGAGCGGCTTGTGGTCGTACGTCTCCACGCAGAGCAGCCGGGGGGTCTCGGCGTCCGGCCCGGTGAGCCGGAGGGCCGCGGCGGAGTAGATCAGGGTGCGGTCGAGATCGCTGGCGACGAGGGTCACGGGAGCGTCGGAACCGGGCGATGCCTCGGAACCGGCCGATGCCTCGACGCCGGTGGGCACCTCGGGACCGGCCGCCGTGAGGGGACCGGTGGCGGGAGCCTCGGACGAACCGGTCACTTCGCGTCCACCGCCCGGCCGTCCGCGCCCGTCGCGCCGCGGGTGTACCTCGGGTGGATCAGGCCGACGCAGCTGTACGGGAGGTCGTCGGCCTCCTCCACCGGTACGCCCCGCTGCTCGGCCAGCAGGCGGATGTGGTCGAGGTCGGCGCCCGCGCCGCGCCGGGTGAGGATCTTCCAGGGGACCCGGCGCAGCAGCACCCGGGTGGTCTCGCCGACGCCCGGCTTGACCAGGTTCACGTCGTGGATGCCGTACTCCTCGCTGATCCGCTCCACGGAGGCCCAGCCCTCCCAGGTGGGGGCCCGGTCGGCCGCGAGCAGGTCCTTGGCCTCGGCGTCCACCGCGTCGGCGACCTCGTCGAAGTGTTCGGCGACGGTGTCGAGGAAGAGGCCGGACACGTCGCCGTCCGCCAGCTCCCGGTAGAACTTCGCGCCGTGGAAGTCGTCGGGGCCGACCAGGTCGGCGCGGAGCACGGTCCGCGAGATCAGCCCGGAGACGGTGGAGTTGAGGCAGGCGGACGGGATGAGGAAGTCCTCCCGGGTGCCGTAGGTGCGGACGCAGCCGCCGGGGTCGGCCAGCACCGCGATCTCCGGGTCGAATCCTTCGAACTCGGCGAGCGCCGCGGAGAGTTCGCGGGTGATCGCGCCCTTGCCGGTCCAGCCGTCCACGAAGACGACGTCCGCCGGGTCGTGGTGGGCGGCCAGCCAGCGCAGGGCGTTGGCGTCGATGCCCCGGCCCCGCACGATGGAGACGGCGTAGTGGGGCAGCTCGACGCCGTGCCGGTGCAGGGCCCAGCGGCGCATCAGCACACCGACGGGGGTACCGGCCCGGGCCAGCGAGACCAGGACCGGGCGGGGGCCACGCTCGGCGAGGACCGTCTCGGTGACGGTGCCGACGGCCCGCGCGATCCGGGCGGCCGACAGCTTCAGCGCCGACCGGAACAGCTCCTGGTACTCGGCGGAGGGCTGGTACTCGACGGGCAGCGATTCGGCGTAGTGCGCGCCGCCGCTCTGTATCGCCTCCTCGCGCTCCTCGGTGGGCGCCTCCAGCTCGGTCTCCGAGAGGTCCTGGAGCAGCCAGCCGACCTCGTCCGGCGCGTAGGAGGAGAAGGCGGGGCCGCGGAGGGGCTCGGGCAGCATGGAGGTTTCCTGCCGTTCGGGGGCGTGCGTGCGGGGGCCGGGGACGTACGAGGGGACGACCGCGAGCAGTACGTGACCGGTGTGCGCGGCGAGCTGTTCCAACAGGCCGCCGGGCGCGTGGAGTTCGGGGGTGTCGGCGGCGGAGTCGACAGCGAGCAGCACGGCGTCGAATCCGGCGCCCGCGACGTTGTACGCGTACCGGTCGCCGGGGCCGTCGTCCGGGTCGTCGTGGGCCGGGAAGACCAGCCGGGTCCGTATCGCGTAGCCCGGGTCGTCCACGGCGAGGACGGGGGAACGCGTGGTGGTGGAGTACCGCACCTCGGCGTCGGTGAGCCGCTCCAGGGCCGTGCCCAGGCGCAGCGGGGCGTACATCAGCTCCTCGAAGCCGAGGACCAGGACGCGCCGGGCGTCGCCCAGCTGTCCGGCGATGCGGGCGGCCATGGCGGGGAGGGCCGTTTCCAGGGCCGCCCGGTGGGCGGGGGTGAAGCCGTGCCGGCCGCCGTCGGGCACCCCGGCGGGCCACCGGAGGTCGATCCGGGTGCAGGGGCGGGGGGCGGGGACGCGGGGCTGTTCCAGGGGCGCCGGCTCGTGCGCGGCGACCAGAGCCCGGCCCTTCTCCAGGACGCCCTCCGGGAGGGTGACGGTGCCCGAGCCGTACGCCACCAGGTCGACCCGGGCGCCGATCTCCTCGGCGAACCGGGCCAGCCTGTCCCGGTCGGCCGGGGAGCGCATGTCCATCAGGGCGACGATGACGTAGTGGTCGCGCGGGTACCGCTCGTGCAGGTCGCGGACGGTGTTGAGGACGGTGTTGCCGGTGGAGAACTCGTCGTCGACCAGGACCAGGGGTGCGCCGCGGCCGCCCGCCAGCAGCTCCGGGTCCTCCGGGAGCAGCAGGTGCGAGGTGGCGTGCGAGTGGGACTCCTCGAAGCCGCCCGCCCGCGCCACGCCCGCCACGGGGCGGCGGGTCGAGTGGAGGTACGGGGCCTCGCCGAGCCCGTCGGCGACCGCGTGGCCCAGGGCGGTGGCGGTCTCCGCGTAGCCGAGCACGACGGCCCGGCCCGCCGCGGCCGTACCCAGGAGTTCGCGGACCCGGCGGCCCAGCTCGAATCCGGTGCCGTAGACCACGGAGGGCTTCTGCGGCACGTGCTTGCCGAGCACGTTCGACACCAGCAGGTGGGCGCGCCGGGGGTTGCGGCGCAGGGCGAGGCCGAGCAGTTCGCGCAGCTCGCCGTCGCCCTCGGGCCTGCCGTCGCCGACGAGCTCCACGCCCAGTCGCTCCGTCACCCAGCTGCCCGACCACACCACGTCCGCCGCTCCCTTCTCCGCTTCTTCGTCGCCCTTCTCCGCCGGCCGCTCCGCGCTCACTCCGGGACACTCGCGGACAGCAGGTCGACGAAGCCGACGTCCGGGCCGGCGACCCCGAAGGCCTCCGCGCGCAGCAGGGTCCGCTCGGCCCAGGCGCGGTGCGGCTTCACCTCGTTCATCTTGTTCGTGTACGCGGAGCGCAGGACGCCGCCGCCGCCGCGCTCGGGGCGCAGGATGTCCTCGGCGTCGCTGAACTCCTCGTGGCTGACCACGGACAGGGCGTGCACAGGGGCCACGTGGGAGGGGTGGATGCAGGTCTTGCCGAGCAGGCCGTTGGCCCGGTCGAGCTCGACCTCGCGCAGCAGGCCGTCCAGGTCGTGTTCGATCAGCGTGGCGCGCAGGTCCTCGGCCCGGCCCTCCAGGAAGGGGCTCTGGCGGAGCTGGGGCTTGAACATCCGCTCCTGGAGCCGGAAGTACTCCCACACCGGGCCGGTGATGGTGAATCCGGTGCCGTCCGCCCGGCCCAGCACATTGACCACGTCGGCGATGACGGCTCCGACGATCCGCACGTCGTACGCCGTCATGTCGGGCGTCCTGCGCAGCCCGTACGCCGAGCAGAAGTCGGTGACGCCGAGCCGGAGCGCGAGCACCCGGTCACGGTAGGCGTCGACGGTGCGGGCGATGCCGTGGAGCGCGGCCGCCCGGGTCTCCAGATGGAGCAGCTCGGGGGATTCGAGCACGGGCATGGCGAACAGGCGCAGACCACTGGCCTTCTCGGCCTCGGCGAGCGCCTCCATGAAGGGGACGCCGCGCTCCTCGGTGAACTTCGGAAGTACAAAACCGGACAACATTCGGGCGGTGGCACCGAGCCGACGCACCAAGTCGCCAATCTGGCCGGGCTCGCGGACCCGGATGAAGAGCAGCGGCACCTCGGCGCCCCGGGCGTCGAGGTCGGCGAACTGCCTGACCAGATTCTCCTCGGCGCCGGTGACCTCGGAGTCGTCTATCGAATCCTCCAGGCAGAGCACCATCGAGACGACGCCGCGACCGGCCTGCTTGACGATGTCGTCAGCGAGCTTCGGCCGGGTGGCGGGGCTGTACAGGGTCGCCCCCAGGGCGGCCGAGAGGAGCCGGGCGGGTGCGTCCGGACCGAATGCGCACGGCTCCCGGAAGAACAGCCGCTCCCGCACGGCGGGCGCGATATGCCCGAAATGACGCATGTAACTCCCCCGAACCGACCGATCGACCAACGAATGCATGGCCGGTAATAGTACGTATGGGCGAGTGTCAAGAGTTCCCCTCACGCATGAACTGCGGGTAACTCGACCATTTCCCGATGGGTCGAAGCGTGCCGGAACGGGCAGTTCCGAAAGATCGTCGGGAGACTCGGTACGACCCCCGCGTTGTCCGCGCGGGCCGCCAGCAGGCAGGATGACGGGCATGACGCACGCGATGGTGAAAGGCTCGAACGTCCCTCTGGACACCCTGGCCGTACGGGCCGTGCTGCGCTGGACCCCGGGCACCGGGGTGCCGGACGTGGACGTCTCGGCCCTGCTGATCGGCCCCGGCGGCCGCGTGCGCTCGGACGAGGACTTCGTCTTCTACAACCAGCCCCGCCACCCCTCCGGCCTGGTGCGGCACCTGCCGAAGCGGAGCGTCCCCGAGGGGCTGACGGACACCGTCGAGGCCGATCTGGGCGGGCTGGACCGCTCGGTCGAACAGGTGGTCGTCGCCGCCTCCTCGGACGGCGCCACCTTCGCCCAGGTGCACGACCTCCGCATCCTGCTGTACGACGCGACGGTGCCCGGCGGGGAGCCGCTCGCCGTCTTCGACGTGCAGCCGGAGACCGGCGAGGAGACGGCCATCATCTGCGGCGAGCTCTACCGGCGCGGCGATGGCTGGAAATTCCGCGCGGTGGCGCAGGGCTACCCGACCGGGCTGGTCGGTCTGGCGACCGATTTCGGCATCTCGGTCGACGAGGCGGCACCCGAGCCCGACCCGGCCCCGGCACAGACGGCTCCCGCGCCGGTTCCGGCACCCGCCGCCCCGCCCGCGCCCGACTTCCCGCCGGCCGCGCCGACGGGGCCCGACGCGCAGGCCACGATCCAGCACCGGCAGCCCGCGTACGGCTACCCGCAGACCGCCCAGCCCGCGTACGGCTATCCGCAGCCGGCCGCTGCTCCGCCCGCCTACGGCTACCCGCAGCCCGCGGCGGCCGCGGCCCCCGCCCCGGACCCGAACTTCACCCTGCCGCCGATGGGCCCGCAGTTCGTACGGTCCTGAGAAGGCGCCTCCGGGAGACGCCCGGAGGAGACGCCCTGAGGACCGTCGCCCCGAGGACCGTCGTACGGCCCCGAGGCCGGGGACAACTCCAGGAGCCGGCCCGGATCAGGTCTTGGACTTGTAGCCCCGGCCCCACTGCATGCCGTAGCCGTACATCCGGTCCAGCTCCGACTGGAACCCGTAGACGAACTTCACCTCGCGCCGCACGATCAGGTCGTCCTTGACGTTCTCCATCGTGAACACGGCGCAGGAGCGGGCCTCCGGGGCGTGCTCGTCGAGCTCGATCTCGATGCTGGGCCCGTTGCCCGGGTAGAGCGTCACCTTGGCGTGCGTCCGGTCGAAGGCCGGCGTCTGGTCGTAGATGTAGACGAAGAAGAGCAGCCGTTTGAACTGCTCCCGCTGGTCGATATTGACGTAGAGCGTCTCGCCCGAGGGCGCACCGAAGCGGTCGTCCCCGCTGAGCCGGATGTACGGCGGGCTGTTCAGATCGCCCAGGAGGTTGCCGAGCGGCTGGACGACGCCCCGGGTCCCGTCCTTCAGCTCGTACATGCAGCCGAGGTCCAGGTCGACGTTGACCATGCCCTGGGTGTGCGCCTGCACCGGTTCGGGCTTGAAGAACTCCATCGGGCGCAGCAGCCGGCCGCCCTGCCGTGACCGGCCCCTTATGTCCGAGGTGCGCATCTGCCAGGACAGGTTGACCCGAAGATTTCCGCTCAGCGCGCCCTGCTTGCCGAGCGAGACCGTGTGCTGCCGCTTGGTGAGCACGATGGAGCTCGTCAGCGCGTTGCTCGACTCGAACTGTGCCCGGCGCGGCCACAGGTTGTCCCAGAACGCCATCCCCAACCCCTATGTGTAGAAAATCTCCCGTTCCCGGGCCCGGGAACGCCCCGGATCCGGCCCGGGACGCCCTCAGCACTGCGGGGCGGCCGGGGGGCCGGGGCCGGATGCCTCCGGAGAACCCTGCCTCACGAACCGCCCCGCAGAAGAGCGTTCCTCAATCCCTACCGGGTCACACCCCGGACGGGACTTCCGCCTTGGAACCGGCGTCGTCCCCGCCCCCCTCGGCCTCCAGCCTCTTGTTGCGCCGGACCGAGGACCAGAAGGACAGACCGATCAGGATGACACCGACGGAGCCGGTGATGAGCTCGTTGATCTGGTACTGGATGGTGACGAGCAGGATCGCGGCCAGCGCGCCGATGGCGTAGTGGGCGCCGTGCTCCAGGTAGACGTAGTCGTCGAGGGTGCCCTGGCGGACCAGGTAGACCGTGAGCGACCGGACGTACATGGCGCCGATGCCGAGGCCGAGCGCCATGAGCACGATCTCGTTGGTGATGGCGAAGGCGCCGATGACACCGTCGAACGAGAAGGAGGCGTCGAGCACCTCCAGGTAGAGGAACATGAAGAACGCGGCCTTGCCGGCCAGCGCGACCGCGGAAACCTTCTTGCCGCTCCGCGCGGCCTCCTCCTCGGCCTCGTGCTCGCGCTCTTCCTCCTCCTCCAGGCGGTTCTCGAAGAAGCCGGAGAGGCCGCCGACGATGAGGTACGTGATCAGACCGGCGACACCGGCGAGCAGGACCGTCTCCGTCTTGTCCGCGTGGCCGCCGCCGTGCTGGTGCGCGTTGCCCGCGACGGTCAGGGCCGCGACGAGCAGCACGATCAGCGCGATGCAGACCGACAGCATGTCGACCTTGCCGAGCTTGGCGAGCGGACGCTCGATCCAGCGCAGCCACTGGATGTCACGGTCCTCGAAAATGAAGTCGAGGAAGATCATCAGAAGGAACATGCCACCGAACGCGGCGATCGCCGGGTGGGCGTCGGTGACGAGTTCCTGATAGCGCTCGGGCTGGTTGAAGGAAAGATCGACCGCCTCGATCGGACCGATCTTGGCGGTGATGGCCACGATCACGACAGGGAAGACCAGTCGCATACCGAAGACCGCGATGAGCACACCGATCGTGAGGAAGATCTTCTGCCAGAAGGCATTCATCTTCTTCAGGATTCCGGCGTTGACCACCGCGTTGTCGAAGGACAGCGAGATCTCCAGAACGGAGAGGATCGCCACCACCCCGAAGGCCTGCCACCCCCCGTAGAACACAGCTGCGACCAGGCCGAGCGCGGTAACCGCGAACGACCAGCCAAAGGTTTTCAGAAGCACTGGCTACCCCATCGTGTAAGTAACGGGTCTCCCCCGCGCCGTACGCGGCTTTACGAAACGTTGACCCCGAAGTCTAGAGCGATACCGCGAAGGCCGGACGCGTACCCCTGACCTACCGCACGGAACTTCCACTCGCCGTTGTACCGGTAGAGCTCGCCGAAGATCATCGCCGTTTCCGTCGAGGCGTCCTCGGTGAGGTCGTACCGCGCGAGTTCCTGACCGTCCGCCTGATTGACCACACGGATGAAGGCATTGCTGACCTGGCCGAAGGTCTGCCCCCGGCTGTCGGCCTCATGGATGGAGACCGGGAAAATGATCTTGTCGCAGTGCGCCGGGACCTGGTCGAGATGGACGATGACCGACTCGTCGTCGCCGTCCCCCTCCCCGGTGAGGTTGTCACCGGTGTGCTCGACGGAGCCGTCGGGGCTCGTGAGGTTGTTGTAGAACACGAACCACTCGTCGCCGAGGACCCGGCCCGAACGGCACAGCAGCGCGCTGGCGTCGAGGTCGAAGTCCGCGCCGGTGGTGGATCGCGCGTCCCAGCCGAGCCCGACCAGCACCTGGGTGAGGTTGGGTGCGGCCTTGGAGAGGGAGACGTTGCCTCCCTTGGCGAGTGTGACGCCCATGGTGTGTCCTCCCCGGATCGATGAACCGTCTGCCGGGCCCGCCGGAGCCGCACAGAGCCCCCGGGCCGCCTGTCGAGCACGTCCGGCGCCGCACGGGAGTGCGGCGCCGGACGGGTGGTGCGTACGGGGGCGACGCGGGCCGCTGCCCGGTCGCACCCATGATCCTCCCGGCCGGTGGGGGCCGGAGGAACTTTGATCAGACGTTGACGCCGAAGTCCTGCGCGATGCCGCGCAGCCCCGAGGCGTACCCCTGACCGATGGCCCGGAACTTCCACTCCGTCCCGTGGCGGTACAGCTCGCCGAAGACCATGGCGGTCTCCGTGGAGGCGTCCTCGCTCAGGTCGTAGCGGGCCAGCTCGCTGTTGTCGGCCTCGTTGACCACGCGGATGTACGCGTTGCGCACCTGGCCGAAGCTCTGCTGCCGGGCCTCCGCCTCGTAGATCGAGACCGGGAAGACGATCTTGTCGACGTCGGACGGGACCGTGGCGAGGTTCACCTTGATGACCTCGTCGTCGCCCTCGCCCTCACCGGTGAGGTTGTCACCGGTGTGCTCGACGGAGCCGTCGGGGCTCTTCAGGTTGTTGAAGAAGACGAAGTTCCCGTCGCTGCTGACCTTGCCCTGGTCGTTCGTCAGCAGGGCGCTGGCGTCCAGGTCGAAGTCACCACCGGTGGTGGTGCGGGCGTCCCAGCCGAGACCGACGACGACCGCCGTCAGGTTGGGCGCGGCCTTGGTCAGCGAGACGTTGCCGCCCTTGCTGAGGCTGACTCCCACGAGTCCTCCCATTGGTTTCTTGGGGGCCGGCGGACCGCCGGCGCCTCCACTTGCGTTGGCATCCGATCAACGACTGGATCCTAGTGACCGGTTCCCGGCCGAGCAGCCTTTTCGCCGGGCCGGTCATGGATCGTCCGGCCGGGTCAGAGCGCTTCGAGGGCCTTGATGTAGTCGTTGAGGTCGCGCGCGTCCGGAAGACCGTTGACGACGGTCCAGCGCACCACGCCCTCCTTGTCGATGACGAAGGTGCCGCGCACCGCGCAGCCCTTGTCCTCGTCGAAGACGCCGTAGGCCCGCGAGGTCTCGCCGTGCGGCCAGAAGTCCGAGACCAGCGGGTACTCCAGGCCCTCCTGCTCGGCGAAGACGCGCAGGGTGTGGATGGAGTCGTTGGAGACGGCGAGCAGCTGGGTGTCGTCGTTCTCGAACTTCGGCAGCTCGTCGCGGAGCGCGCAGAGCTCACCCGTGCAGACGCCCGTGAAGGCGAACGGGTAGAAGAGCAGCACGACGTTCTTCTCGCCGCGGAAGTCGGACAGCCGCACGGTCCGGCCGTGGTTGTCCTTCAGCTCGAAATCCGGGGCCTTGGTGCCGACCTCGATCGCCATGGAAAGCGTCCCTTCGCTACGTTCACCGGGCTGGACCGTCCGGGTGGTCCCCACCCTACGCAGCCCCCGCGCCGGCCCGTACGGCGCCCGCGCGGGCCTCCGGAAATATCCCGGCGCCCCGGGTGCACGAAGGCCCCCGAACGGCTCATGTGCCGTTCGGGGGCCTTCGGGACGAACAACGTGCCGGGGGCGTGCCTCAGCGCTTGGCCCGGGCCGACTTCGGCGTCGCCAGACGGCTGCCCGCCCAGTCCTTGCCCGCGTTGATGCTCTTGGTCTGGGCGAGACCGGCCGTCTGGGCGGCCTCGTTGATGTCGCTCGGCTCGACGTATCCGTCACGGCCGGTCTTCGGCGTCATCAGCCAGACCGTGCCGCCGTCCTCGATCAGACCAATGGCATCCACCAGCGCGTCCGTAAGGTCGCCGTCCTCGTCACGGAACCAGAGCAGGACGACGTCGGCGACGTCGTCGTAGTCCTCGTCGACGAGTTCCTGGCCGATTGTGGCCTCGATGGCTTCGCGGAGTTCCTGCTCGACGTCGTCGTCGTAGCCGATCTCCTGGACCACCTGTCCGGGCTCGAACCCCAGGCGTGCTGCCAGGCTCGTCTGCTCCTCCGCGTGGTCCGCGGTCGCGCTCACGGGTTGCCTCCTGATCATGTTTCGGAAAATGCTTCAGCCACGCGCGTGCGCGGGGCGTTGGCCGTAGTCCACACGGGAGTGGCGGATCGCGCAAGTACCCGGCGTCCGAGACCGCCTAAACGGTGACGTTCCCTGCCACGTCTCCGCACTGTCGGCAGATCCCCTCCGGGGCCCGGCGCTGCTGTCCACACCCTTTACGGCCTTCCACAGCTTATGCCGTATCGGTCCGCCATTCGGAGTCGAACATCCTTTGGGAACGCTTGGACGCCTTGGGCGTATGGTTGCGCTTTGGGCCGTACCATCCCCTCGCACCGGACACGACGTCCCGCAACACGGCGGTTACCCCTCGGTAGAGATGACGTTTGCGCCCTCGCGGTACACGATGGTCACGGCGTACCAGCACGGCCCGTAGACACCACCGAACAGCGAAGGAACAGCGTGGCTTCCGGCTCCGATCGCAACCCGATCATCATTGGCGGCCTGCCGAGCCAGGTCCCGGACTTCGACCCCGAAGAGACCCAGGAGTGGCTCGACTCGCTCGATGCCGCAGTCGACGAGCGGGGCCGCGAGCGGGCTCGCTATCTGATGCTCCGGCTCATCGAGCGCGCGCGGGAGAAGCGTGTCGCCGTTCCGGAGATGCGCAGCACGGACTACGTGAACACGATCGCCACGAAGGACGAGCCGTTCTTCCCCGGCGACGAGGACATCGAGCGCAAGGTCCTCAACGCGACCCGCTGGAACGCGGCCGTGATGGTGTCGCGCGCCCAGCGTCCGGGCATCGGCGTCGGCGGCCACATCGCCACCTTCGCCTCCTCGGCCTCTCTGTACGACGTGGGCTTCAACCACTTCTTCCGCGGCAAGGACGACGGTCTGGGCGGCGACCAGATCTTCTTCCAGGGCCACGCCTCCCCGGGCATCTACGCCCGCGCCTACCTGCTCGACCGGCTCAGCGAGGCGCAGCTCGACGGCTTCCGCCAGGAGAAGTCGAAGGCGCCCAACGGTCTGTCCAGCTATCCGCACCCGCGGCTGATGCCGGACTTCTGGGAGTTCCCGACCGTCTCGATGGGTCTCGGCCCGCTCGGCGCGATCTACCAGGCCCGGATGAACCGCTACATGGAGGCGCGCGGCATCGCCGACACCTCGCAGTCCCATGTGTGGGCCTATCTGGGTGACGGCGAGATGGACGAGCCGGAGTCGCTCGGCCAGCTCTCCCTCGCCGCCCGTGAGGGTCTGGACAACCTCACCTTCGTCGTCAACTGCAACCTCCAGCGGCTCGACGGCCCGGTGCGCGGCAACGGAAAGATCATCCAGGAGCTGGAGTCGCAGTTCCGCGGTGCCGGGTGGAACGTCATCAAGCTGGTCTGGGACCGCTCCTGGGACCCGCTGCTCGCGCAGGACCGCACGGGCATCCTGGTCAACAAGCTGAACACCACGCCGGACGGCCAGTTCCAGACGTACGCCACCGAGTCGGGCGCCTACATCCGCGAGCACTTCTTCGGGGACGACCCGAGACTGCGCGAGATGGTCAAGGACATGACCGACGATCAGATCCTGCACCTGGGGCGCGGCGGTCACGACCACAAGAAGGTCTACGCGGCCTACGCGGCGGCCAAGGCCCACAAGGGCCAGCCGACGGTGATCCTGGCGCAGACGGTCAAGGGCTGGACCCTGGGGCCGAACTTCGAGGGCCGCAACGCGACCCACCAGATGAAGAAGCTCACGGTCGAGGACCTGAAGCGGTTCCGCGACCGGCTGCACATCCCGATCGCGGACAAGGACCTGGAGGACGGCCTTCCGCCGTACTACCACCCGGGCCGCGACTCGGAGGAGATCCAGTACATGCACGACCGCCGCAAGGGCCTGGGCGGTTACGTCCCGACCCGTGTGGTGCGCGCGAAGCCGCTGGTCCTCCCCGGGGACAAGACGTACGCGACCGCGAAGAAGGGCACGGGTCAGCAGTCGATCGCCACGACCATGGCGTTCGTCCGCATCCTGAAGGACCTCATGCGGGACAAGGAGATCGGCAAGCGCTTCGTGCTGATCGCCCCCGACGAGTACCGCACCTTCGGGATGGACGCCTTCTTCCCGAGCGCGAAGATCTACAACCCGCTGGGCCAGCAGTACGAGTCGGTGGACCGCGATCTGCTGCTGACGTACAAGGAGTCGCCGACCGGGCAGATGCTGCACGACGGCATCTCGGAGGCCGGCTGCACGGCGTCGCTGATCGCCGCCGGTTCGGCGTACGCCACGCACGGCGAGCCGCTGATCCCGGTGTACGTCTTCTACTCGATGTTCGGTTTCCAGCGCACGGGCGACCAGTTCTGGCAGATGGCCGACCAGCTCGCGCGCGGTTTCGTGCTGGGCGCGACCGCGGGGCGTACGACGCTGACCGGTGAGGGTCTCCAGCACGCGGACGGCCACTCGCAGCTGCTCGCCTCGACCAACCCGGCCTGTGTCGCCTACGACCCGGCGTTCGGCTACGAGATCGCGCACATCGTCAAGGACGGTCTGCGCCGGATGTACGGCGAGAACAGCGAGGACGTCTTCTACTACCTCACCGTCTACAACGAGCCGATCCAGCACCCGGCCGAGCCCGAGGACGTGGACGTGGAGGGCATCCTCAAGGGTGTCCACCGCTACCGGGCGGCCGACCGGGGCGAGATCCCGGCGCAGATCATGGCGTCCGGCGTGGCGGTCCCGTGGGCCCTTGAGGCGCAGCGCATCCTCGCCGACGAGTGGAACGTCCGGGCGGACGTCTGGTCGGCGACCTCCTGGAACGAGCTGCGCCGCGAGGCCGTCGAGGTGGAGCGGTACAACCTGCTGCACCCGGAGGAGGAGCAGCGCGTCCCGTACGTGACGCGGAAGCTCTCCGGCTCCGAGGGCCCGTTCGTGGCGGTCTCGGACTGGATGCGTTCGGTGCCGGACCAGATCGCGCGCTGGGTGCCGGGGGCGTACCAGTCGCTGGGTGCGGACGGCTTCGGCTTCGCCGACACGCGTGGTGCGGCCCGCCGGTTCTTCCACATCGACGCGCAGTCGATCGTTCTCGCGGTGCTCACCGAGCTCGCGAAGGAGAACCGGATCGACCGCTCGCTGCTGAAGCAGGCGCTCGACCGGTACGAGCTGCTGGACGTCACGGCCGCCGACCCGGGCGCGGCCGGCGGCGACGCGTAGCCGTACAGGTCCAGAAGGGCGGCGGGGCCGGGAGGCTCCGCCGCCCTTCGGCCTTCCCCGGTCAGTTCTCCCAGATCTTGAAGGCCCTGACCTGGTACGGGGAGCGGGGCACCCAGGTGCCGCCGCCCGGGTAGGTGTTGAACTCGCCGGTCTCGGCGCACTCCGCCGACTGGTAGGTGGTGACCGGGCGGCCGGTGCGGTTGGCGAGGGCCTGGACGCCGCCCTTCGGCAGCGGTACGCAGCTGTCGATGTCGGTCGAGGCGAGCTCATGGGTCCGGCGGGTGCCGGTGAAGTCCGGCGCG
This sequence comes from Streptomyces sp. NPDC092952, assembly GCF_044754785.1. Taxonomy (NCBI): domain Bacteria; kingdom Bacillati; phylum Actinomycetota; class Actinomycetes; order Kitasatosporales; family Streptomycetaceae; genus Streptomyces; species Streptomyces sp. NPDC092952. The sequence goes on from NZ_JBIVPT010000002.1 coordinate 114,943, forward strand.
TCCCAGAGGCAGAGCTGTCCGGCGGCGCAGTCGCCGAGCCGGGCGGGCGGCGCGGAGTGGGCGGCGCTCTGCGGGAGCAGTGTGGCGGCGGCCAGCGAGGCGGCTGCCAGGGCGGTGGTGAACGCGGTCTTGCGCATGTGGAACGACCCCCGTGGTCGGTTGCGAATCAGTTGTCCGCACCCTGACCTGCGGCGCGGCGCCGGGGGAAGGGGGCCGGGGGCACACCACCCTGATAGGCGACAGCCCCGCCCGTGTCCCTGGGCGGGGCTGTCGTACGCGGGGTGTTGACGGTCAGATGTGTCCGGCGCCGACGCCCGCTTCGGCGTTCTCACCGCGCTTGGTGAGCGTGGCGACGACGGCGGCGAGGACCGCGACGCCACCGGCGACCATGAACGCGGTGCTCATGCCGGACACGAAGGTGTCATGGGCGACGCCCGCGATCTTGCCCGCGACCTCCGGCGGGACGTTCCCGCCGACCGGCGGGATGCCGACCTCGACGGCCGAGGAGGCCTGGTCGAGCTGGTCCGGGCTGAGCGGCGGAAGCTGCGCCGCCCGCCAGTTGTCGGCGAGCTGGGAGTCGACCCGGGTGGCCATGACGGCGCCGAGCACCGCCGTCCCGAGGCTGCCGCCGACCTGCATGGCGGACTGCTGGAGGCCGCCGGCGACGCCGGACAGCTCCAGCGGGGCGTTGCCGACGATGACCTCGGTGGCGCCGACCATCACCGGGGCGAGGCCGAGGCCGAGCAGGCCGAACCAGATCGACATGGTGAGGGTGCTGGTGCCGGTCCCCAGCTGGGACATGCCGAACATGGCGGCCGCCGTGCACACCATGCCGCCGACCAGCGGGACCCTGGGCCCGAATTTGGTGATCATGGCGCCCGCGAGCGGCGAGGCGACGATCATCATGCCGGTCAGCGGCAGCAGGCGCAGACCGCTGTCGACGGGGCTCAGACCGTGCACGTTCTGCAGGTAGAAGGTGACGAAGAAGAGCCCGCCCATGAAGGCGAAGGCCATCAGCACCATCAGGACCACACCGGCGGAGAGCGGCACGGACCGGAACATGGCGAGCGGGATCAGTGGTTCGCGGACGTTCTTCTGGGAGAACGCGAAGACCACGAACAGGGCCACGGCCGCCCCGAGGAAGCCGAGGGTCTTGTAGTCGCCCCAGCCCCACGCGGAACCCTTGATGAGCGCCCAGATCAGGCAGAACATCGCCTGCGAGAGCAGCACGATGCCGCCGACGTCGAAGGAGCGCGGCGCGTTCTCGGCGCGGTGGTCCTTGAGGATCACCAGCCCCAGCACCAGCGCGATCACACCGACCGGCACATTGATGAAGAAGACGGACTGCCAGCTGACGTGCTCGACGAGAACGCCGCCCAGGATCGGGCCGCCCGCGGTGGAGGCGCCGATCACCATGCCCCAGATGCCGATCGCCATGTTCAGCTTCTCGGCCGGGAAGGTGGCGCGCAGCAGGCCGAGCGCGGCGGGCATCAGCAGGGCGCCGAAGAGGCCCTGGAGCACCCGGAACGTGATCACGAGGGCGGCGCTGTGGGACAGGCCGATGGCCCCGGAGGCCGCGGCGAATCCCACGACGCCTATGAGGAAGGTCTGGCGGTGTCCGAAACGGTCACCGAGCTTGCCCGCGGTGATCAGGGAGACCGCCAGGGCGAGCATGTAGCCGTTGGTGATCCACTGGACGTCCGCGAGCGAGGCCTTGAGGTCCTGCTGGATGGCGGGGTTGGCGATCGCGACGATCGTGCCGTCGAGCGCGACCATCATCACGCCGATGGCCACGGAGAAGAGCGTCAGCCAGGGGTGGCCGCGCAGCCCCTTGGCAGGTCCGGGAGCGGCGGCCTCGCGCGGCTCCCGCGACGCCTTGTCGACGGTGGTCTGACTAGTCATATCAAGGACACTAGTGACAGTCGCTGACAGTTCACAAAGCATTTCGCGAGCCGGACACTGTCGCGTAGCTCACAGGTACGCTGAGCTGGGGAAAGCAGGAGAAGGAAGGCCAGCGAAGTGACCGATGTGCGGCGGGCCGCACCCCCGACCGGGCTCCGCGAGCGGAAGAAGCGGCACACCAGGGACGCCCTGCTGCGCACCGCGCTCGACCTGTTCACCACCCAGGGGTACGACGAGACCACCGTCGACGAGATCGTCGAGGCCGTCGCGGTCTCCCAGCGGACCTTCTTCCGCTACTTCGCGAACAAGGAGGAGGCCGCCTTCGCCCTCCAGTCCACGGTGGAGTCGCACTTCCTCGCGGAGCTGCGCCGGCGCCCCGCGGCGGAGACGCCGTTCGACGCCCTGCGCCGGTCGGTGCTCCAGGTCTGGGACGGGATCGACGAGACGTTCGAGGAAGTCTTCACCGTCGATCTCCACATGCGGATGTACCGGATGATCGAGTCGACGCCCTCGCTGCTCGCCGCCCATCTGCGGCGGTGCAGTGCGCTGGAGGACCAGATCGCGCTGCTGATCGCCGACCGCGAGGGGCTCGACGCGGACGAGGATCCTCGCCCCCGGGTGGCCGTCGCCGCGTTCTGCGGGGTGATGCGGGTGACCGGTCAGCTCTGGGGCCGGGGCCGGGACTGCGGTGTGGACTCGCTGCGCGCGCTGACCGAGGCGTACCTGGACCGGCTCGGACCGGCGCTGGCCGGTGACTGGCGGGCGGGGCGCGGCACGGAGGACGTCGCGCGCCCCTGACCCCCGCGCCCGTGGCGGGAATCACCGACGGACCGTCACCGGACCCGCACATGCGCCGCCCCGGATGCCCGGGATGTGCCGAACGTCTCGGCGCCGGGCATGACCGACGTCACAACAGCCGTACGCCGAGGGCGACATGCGGCCCGCCCGGCGCTTTCCACGCGCCCGAGCGTACGGATGACGGCCACACAGCGTGAAGATCCGGGGCTGGAATTCCCCGAGGTGAGGTGATGTGTGTCACCCTCGTCACGGCTGCCGTCGCGCGTCTCCTAATGTGGGCCGGAGTGACTTCCTTCGACTCCTCCCCGACGCTCACCGCGTGGCGCGCGCTGCTCGCCGTGGCGGTCGTGTTCGTCATGCTGGCGACCACCGGCTGGACCACCATCCGCCATCAGCGCTCCGACGAGCCGCGTACCGTCGCGCTCGCCGCCTGGGCCCGGGGCCGGGTGGCGGGTCATCCGCTGCCGGACGCCGACGCGCCCTCCTACCGGCTGGCGCGTTTCTTCGCCTCGCTCAGCGGCGCGCAGCGCACCGCGCTCGCCGACCGGTACCCCTTGGTCGTGGGCAATCTGAACGGCGCCCCGATCACCTTGCGCTACCGCGCCAACCGGCTGGCCGTGGCCCAGGCGCGCCGGGTCGAGGAGCGGCGCACGCACGACGTGCGGCTCTCCCCCGACGGGCGCGCCCTGGCGGTCCGCCGGATGGAGCGCTTCGAATCGATGCTCACCCCGGGCCGCCGCTTCCTGTCCTTCGACCCGTCCGGCAGGGGCCGTGCCGCCGAGGTGTTCGGCGACCTCGGGCGGGCCGACCGGATCTCGGTGATCGTCCCCGGCGTGGACACCGATCTGCTGACCCTGGAGCGGCCCGCGCCCAAGGTGAACGCCGCCCCGGTCGGCATGGCGAAGTCGCTGTACGCGGCGGAGCGCGCCGCCGGCCCCGGTGTCCGTACCGCCGTCATCGCCTGGGCCGACTACACCACGCCCGCCGGTATCGGCATGGACGCCGCTCTGGGCAACCTGGCGGCGCGCGGCGCGCTGCGGCTGAACGCGCTGCTGGACGCGTTGCCCGGCGCCGCGCCGGTCTCGCTGTTCTGCCACAGCTACGGCTCGGTGCTGTGCGGGGTCGCCGCGCACGCGCTGCCCGCCCGGGTCACCGACATCGCGGTGGCCGGCAGCCCCGGCATGCGGGTGGAGAACGCCGCGCAGCTCCGCACCGGGGCCCGGGTGTGGGCGACGCGGGACCGGGGCGACTGGATCGAGGACGTACCCAATCTGGAGCTCGGCGGCCTGGGCCACGGGGCCGACCCGGTCGATCCCGGGTTCGGCGCACGGATCTTCTCGGCGGGCGACGCGATCGGCCACAGTGGCTATTTCGTGCCGGGTACCGAGAGCCTGGACAACTTCGCCGCGATCGGTGTGGGCGCCTACGGATCGGTGAGCTGTGCCGTCTCCGACAGCGGTTGCGGCGGGCGGACCGGCGGGGACCTGGGAGTCTGACGGAACCGGGCATTCACAGCGGGCCGCCGGAGCCGGGCCGCTTCGAGGGGGGACACACGGAGCAAGTGCCGCATACGATGAGGCACATGGGTGATGTGCTGGCCGGAATTCATGCCACCTGGGAGTTCGAGACCGACTCCGTGCTCATCCGCTTCGAACGGGGAATCCGCACACCGAGGCTCTTCCAGAGCCTGCGGGAGCGACGCGTACCGCATGCGGCGCTGTCGTCGGTGACGCTGACCCCGGGCAAGCGAGGCACGGTGGTCCTGCATGCCATGCCCAGACCCGGGGCCGACCCGCTGATCGAGGCGGCCGACGGGCAGCTGAAGGACGGCTGCGATCCGTACCGGCTGGTGCTCCCCGGCGACCGGAGCACGCTCGCCGAGTACTACGCGGACGAGCTGCGCGCCCGGCTCGGCCCCGACGCGGCCGAGCCCGCCGACCGCTTCCTGGTCACCGCGCCCGAGGCACCGCTCCACTTCAAGGCGTACGACGGCCGGGCCGGGTTCGACGGGCAGCGGGTCTCCTTCCGCTGGTTCTGGACGGGCGCCTCGTCGGCGAAGTGGAAGGCCGGGGACCAGAGCTTCGCGGTCTCCGAGCTGAGCGGGGTGGAGTGGCGGCTGCCGGAGGGGCTGGACGGGTATCTGCGGCTGCTGCCGAGGGACCGGGAGCCGTTGCGGGCCGACCAGGACCCGGCCGCGGTGGTCTTCAGCCTCGGTTACGGGGCGGTGCACGAGTCGCTGCCGTTCGCCGCGGCGGTCCTGGAGTCGGTGCGCAGGAACCATTCCTCGGCGCCGGTGCCCGCCGCCGTCCTGGCGGGCGCGGCCCGCCGCGACCCCGCCGACATCGCCGACCGCATCCGCCACCTCGGCGAGCTCCACCAGGCCGGACTGGTGACGGACGACGAGTTCAGCGCGAAGAAGGCCCAGCTCCTCGCCGAGCTGTAGGGCCGGTCGTACGGGGTACGACCGGCCGTCGGCGGACGGACCGGAACCGGGCGTGACGGGGCCCCGTCTCGTACGGGGGTATGACCGGCCGGGCAGCGGATCGAAACCGGGGTATGACGCGGCCGGGCACATCCGCTGCCTAGGCTCGTGCGGCCATGACCTCTTCCACTCCGCCTCCCCCACTGCCCGTCGCCGACGGGCTGGTGAGCGCCGCCCGCCGCAATCTGCGCGGCATCGTCCACGGCCTCGCCCACCCCTCGCACCCCCCGGTCCCACCGCTCGCGGGCTCGCCCAGGCGGTGGCGCCGGCTGGTCCCGTACGTGGTGGTGTTCGCGCTGACGGCGCTCTTCCTGCCGGTCACGATCACCGTGCTGACCAACGAGTACGGGATGGGCGACTGGCCGGCGGGGCTGCTGGCGGTGGCTCAGGCGGGGCCGCTGCTGATGCTGGCGCACCGCCCCCTCCAGGCGTGGTGGATCGTGTTTCCCGCCGGCGTCCTCGGGGCGCTGGTGCTGCTCGCCCATCCGCAGCCCACGCAGGGCATCTGGCCGTGGCCGCCGCCCACCCTGTTCTGCTTCCTCTTCCTGCTGCTGGCGGTGGCCCTGCGCGAGACCCGGCGCACCACCGTCGCCGTGTGGGCGCTGACCGCCGCCGCGAGCCTGGTCCTGCACCTGTCCGTCCCGGAGCGCAGCAACGGCAGCGCCGGGCTGCTCGCGGCCTTCGGCGCGGTGGTCATGGTCATCGGCGCGGTGGTGCGGGAACGGGGCGTGGCCCAGCGCAGGCTGGCCGAGCAGGAGACCATCAGCGTCGCGGAGCGGGCCCGGCGGACACTGCTGGAGGAGCGCACCCGGATCGCCCGCGAGCTGCACGACGTGGTCGCGCACCACATGTCGGTGATCACGGTCCAGGCGGACTCCGCGCCGTACCGGATCAGCGGGCTGCCGCAGGAGGTCCGCGAGGAGTTCGAGTCGATCGCGGCGAGCGCGCGGGAGTCGCTGACGGAGATGCGACGGCTGCTGGCGGTGTTGCGCAGCGACGGTTCGGCGGGCGAGCGGGCGCCGCAGCCGGGGCTCGACCGGGTGCAGCAGCTGGTGGAGGCGACGGTGCGGGCGGGGCTGCCGGTGGAGCTGTCGATGGCCGCCCGGCTGCCGGACGTGCCGCAGGCGGTGGATCTGTCGGCGTACCGGATCGTGCAGGAGGCGCTGGCCAACGTGATCCGGCACGCGCCGGGTGCGCGGACCCGGGTGTCGGTCCTGACCGACGGTACGCATCTGATGGTCCTGGTGGTCAACGACCTTACGGAGAAGCCCGGTTCGCCGCTGGAGCCGGATTCGTCCGGGACGGGGCACGGGCTCGTCGGGATGCGGGAGCGCGTACGGTTGACGGGCGGCACGCTGGACACCGGGCCGCTGCCGGGCGGCGGCTTCCGGGTGGCCGCGCGGCTGCCCCTGACCCCTGTCGCCCCCGCCGCCCCGGAGGACTCTTGACCATCCGCGTGATCATCGTCGACGACCAGGCCATGGTGCGCGCGGGGTTCGCGGCGCTGCTGGCGGCGCAGAGCGACATCGACGTGGTCGGGGAGGCGCCGGACGGGCGCCGGGCCGTCGAGGTCAGCCGGTCCGTCCTGCCGGACGTGGTCCTGATGGACGTCCGGATGCCGGAGATGGACGGGCTGGCGGCCGCCCGCGAGGTGCTGAACCCGCCGCCCGGGGTGACGCACCGGCCGAAGGTCCTCATGCTCACCACCTTCGACGTGGACGACTACGTGTACGAGGCGCTGCGCGCGGGGGCGTCCGGCTTCCTGCTGAAGGACGCGCCGCCCGCCGACCTGATCTCGGCGGTGCGGGTGGTCGCGGCGGGCGAGGCGCTGCTGGCGCCCTCGGTGACCCGCCGGCTGATCGCGGACTTCGCCCGGCAGGGCCCGTCCGGCGCCACCCGCGGCGGCCAGGCACTGCGGCTGAACGGACTGACCCCGCGCGAGACGGAGGTGCTGGAGCTGATCGCGCGGGGGCTGTCCAACCAGGAGATCGCGGCGCGGCTGATCCTGGCGGAGCAGACCGTGAAGACGCACATCGGCCGGGTCCTGGCCAAGCTGGACCTGCGCGACCGGGCGCAGGCGGTGATCTTCGCGTACGAGGCGGGGGTGGTGGTCCCGGGCGAGGCCTGAGGACCCCGGAGCCCGTACACCCCCTACCCAGGTACCGGTCCGTGGTTGGCCCCCGGGTGCGATGTCCTCGCACCGGGGGTCTTTCTACGTTTCTCCCCGTCACGCCGTAGGGCGGGTCCGGCGGATCGGGGGCGGGCAGGACGGCACGGCCCCGGCCATGATCTTCCGGGCCCGCCCCCAGGGCCCGCCGTCGCCGGTCGGGCCGCAGCAGGGGGAGGAACGGGATGCGCCGTTACGCGAGGACTCTGGTCGGGCTCGCGCTGGCCACCACCATGGTCACGGGGACGGCCGGCTGGGCGTCCGGGAGCGCGCAGCGGGCGCTCACTGGGCCGCCGCCGGGCACCGCGTCGTGGCGGGCGGACCACACCCGGGGCACACTGCCGGATCCGGAGCGGGCCACTCCGGCCGAGGTGGCCCGGTTCTTCCGGGGGCTGACCCCGTCGCGGCAGCAGGATCTGGCCGTACGCCATCCGCTGGTCGTCGGGAATCTGGACGGCGCCCCGGTCGGGCTGCGCTACCGGGCCAACGCCCTCGCCCTGCGGGCGAACCACGACCCCCGGTACGCGCATCTCGGCGGAGGCCGGGGGCGCCGGATCCTGGCGTTCGACCCGCGCGGGCGCGGTCAGGTCGCCGAGGTCTTCGGGGACCTGCGCTCCGCGCGTCGCGTCGCGGTGGTGGTGCCGGGCTCGGACATCGACGCCGGGACCTTCGACCGTACGAGCGATGTGTACGGAACCCCGGCGGGCATGGCGAAGGCGCTGTACGCGCGGACCGGGCCCGGGAGCGCGGTGGTCGCGTGGGCCGGTTACACCACGCCCGTGGGCCTCGGCGTCGACGCCGCGACGGGCACGCTCGCCGAGGCCGGGGCGGACCGGCTGGCCCGGTTCACCGACGGGCTCGCCGCCGACGGGGTCCCCGCGCCCGCCGTGTTCTGCCACAGCTACGGCTCCGTGGTCTGCGGGCTCGCCGCCTCCCGGCTGCGCGTCCGGGACCTGGTCGTCCTCGGCTCGCCCGGGATGCGCGCGGAGAGTGCCGCCGCGCTGCACACCCGGGCCCGGGTGTGGGCCGCCAAGGACGCCACGGACTGGATCGACCGGGTGCCGAACGTCCGGGTGGCGGGGCTGGGGCACGGCCCGGACCCGGCGGGCCCGGAGTTCGGGGCGCGCCGGGTCCCGGCCGAGGACGCCCGGGGGCACACCGGCTACTTCGTCCCGGGTACGGACTCGCTCCGCGCCTTCGCCGCGATCACCGAGGGGACGGCGCGGTGAGCCCGGGAGCCTATTCGCGCGCCGTGGCCGTGTTGCTCATGTCCGGGTAGCGGTCGCCCGCCACCTGGCCGGCGATCGGCTCCAGCAGGGCCAGCTCCTCGGCGCTCAGGGTGAGCCGGGTCGCGGCGACGTTCTCCAGCAGCCGGCTGCTCTTGCGCGTACCGGGGATCGGGACCACGGCCAGCTGGTGGACCTGGGCGCGCTGCTGCACCCAGGCGAGGGCGACCTGGGCGGCCGTCGCCCCGTGCGCGGCGGCGATCTTGTGGACGGGCTCCAGCAGGGCGGCGTTCTTCTGCGCGTTGTCGCCGGTGAAGCGGGGCTGGTACTTCCGGAAGTCGCCGTCCGACAGCTCCTTGGCCGCGTCGGTGAACGCCCCGGTGAGGAAGCCCCGGCCGAGCGGCGAGTACGGCACGAGCGCCACCCCCAGCTCGGCGGCGGCCGGTACGGCGCTGCGCTCGACGTCCCGGCTGAAGAGCGACCACTCCGACTGGAGCGCCGCGATCGGGTGCACCGCGTGCGCCTCGCGCAGCTCGGCCCCGGTCACCTCGCTCAGCCCCAGGTGCTTGACCTTGCCCTGCCGGACCAGCTCGGCCATCGCGCCGACGGACTCGGCGAGCGGGACGGCCGGGTCGCGGCGGTGCATGTAGTAGAGGTCGATGACGTCGGTGCCCAGCCGCCGCAGGCTGGCCTCGACGGCCGTACGGATGTACGCGGGGTCGTTGCGCACGCCCCGGTAGTGCGGGTCGTCGTCCCGGCGCTCGATGGCGAACTTCGTGGCGAGGGTGATCTCGTCCCGGTGCGCGCCGACGAACGGGGCGAGGAAGGTCTCGTTGGCGCCGCTGCCGTAGATGTCGGCGGTGTCGAAGAGCGTGACGCCCGCCGCCAGCGCCGTCTCCAGCGTCTCGCGGGCCGCGGCCTCGTCGGTGTCGCCGTAGAACTCGCTCATGCCCATGCAGCCGAGCCCCTGCACGCCGACCCGCGGGCCGCCGTCGCCGAGCTCCACCGTGGTGATCCTGTCGTCAGTCATCAGGCACAGGGCCTTTCCGGCGCCGTCCGGGCGCTCGCGTAGAAGTCGATCTTGTGGTCGAGCACGGCGAGGGTGTCCCGCAGCTCCGCGATCCGCGTCCGTACGTCGCGGCGGGTCGCCTCCAGCAGCTCCTGGCGCTGCTCGAAGGTGTGCTCGCCCTCGCGCAGCAGTTCCGCGTACCGGACCATGTCGGCGACCGGCATCCCGGTCATCCGCAGCTTGCCGACGAAGGCCAGCCAGTCCAGGTCCCGGTTGGTGAACCGGCGCTGGCCGGTGTGGGACCGGTCGACGTGCGGCATCAGCCCGATCCGCTCGTACCAGCGCAGGGTGTGCGCGGTGAGGCCGGTGAGGGCCGCGACCTCGCTGATGGTGTACCGGTCCCGCCCCTCGGGACGCGGATGGGGCTGCGGGGGCGCGGTACAGACGTCCACCCTCGGGGAAGTGCTCTCCATCACCGTCATGCCCTCCACGCTAGAACCTTGGAGTGCACTCGAAGCAAGCGCGCCGGACACCCCGGCCCGGGAGGCCGCTATTCGGGGCGGATCAATTCCGACAGCGACCGCAGGTGCCGCGGATTGTCCGGTTCGAACGACTGGAGCCCGGATTCGGGCCAGTAGGCGCGTCCGTCGATCCACGGCACCACCACCGTCCCCGGTCCCATCCCCGGTTCGGTCCCTCCCGCCAGTACGGCCTCGCCGACGGGCGGTGGAAGCTCCCGGAACCGGTCGCGCAGCGGACCGTACCGAAGGGGCAGTAGTCCCAGCGGTTCGGCTTCGTCGTCCGCCGTATCGGCGAAGAGGACCAGCCAGGGAGCCTCCGTCACGTAGGGCGTTTCGTTTGGATCAGGCCGGGCTCGCGTGCCCCGGTGCTGCGCCTCGCCGCGTTGTCGTCACTCGCCGACGCTCCGCGTCGACTCCCTCCTCCGCCTTGCGATCCACAGCACCGGACCCCGCTCCCTGATCCGGCCTGATCCAAACGAAACGCCCAAGCTGTGCAGCAGCGTGTAGCGCACGCGCGGCCCGGTCCGCCGCGCCGCACCCGCCATCCGCAGCGCCCGTCGGCCGCCGACCACCGCGAGGCCGAGGACGAAGACCGTCAGCAGGGGCAGGGAGTAGATCCAGACCGGAGCGTCGGCCCCGGGGTACTGTGCCTTGACGAGCAGGGTCGCCCCGTCCACCGCGAGCACCAGCGCCAGCAGGGGCAGCTGCGCCGCGCGCCGAAGGCCGCGAACCCGCCACCACGCGGCCCGCCGGACATCCGCCTCCGGGCGCACGACCGGCGCCTCCAGCCCGCGATAGGCCGCCTGGCTGACCGCCGCATCAGCCAGGGTGGCGTACGTCGGGGAGTCCTCCTGGCGCTCATGTGCCTGGAACGAGGTCACGCCCTCTCCCCTCCGCACGGCTGCCTGACGGAAACGCTCACCGTGCAGACCGGCACCAGGAAGAGAACCCGCGCCCAGCGAGTCATCTCCGCCCCCCTTTGCTCGTCCCCGGACGACCCGCCCCGCCACCCCCGCACGGAACGAGCCGAAGGCCCCGGTGCTCAGGGTACGAGGACGATCCGGCCGCGCAGGCCGCCTTCGGCCAGGCGGGCGTGGGCCTCGGCCGCTCCGGCGAGCGGGTAGGTCGCGGCGACGCGGGCCAGCACCTCGCCCCGGTCGGCGAGGCGGGACAGTTCGGCGAGCCGGGCGGCGTCGGCCCGTACGTCCAGGGCGCCGACCCGGACACCGCGCTCGGGCGACGGTTCCCGGCCGGGCCACAGGCCCACGTAGGCGCCGCCGTCCCGGACCGCGGCCAGCGCCTCCTCGCCCAGCCCGGCAGCGTCGAGCACACCGTCCCAGCCGCCCGGCGCGGGCCGTTCGCCCCGGGGCAGGAAGTGGCCGGCGCCCCTGGACCGGAGGAACTCCTCGTCGGCGGGCGAGGCGAGCGCGGTGACGTCCAGCCCCTGGAGGTGCGCGAGTTCCACCGCGTGGGCCCCGACCGCCCCGGCCGCCCCGGTGACCAGCAGGCCCTGCCCGGGGCGCAGCGCCAGGATGTCCAGCGACTGGGCGGCGGACAGCGTGTTGAGGGGCAGCGTCGCGGCGTGTACGTCGTCGAGGCGGGCGGGCGCCGGGGCGACGGCCTCCGTGTCGAGCACCACGTACTCGGCGTGCGTGCCGAGCGGGGTGCGGTGGCCGGTGGACAGGCCGATGACCCGGTCGCCGGGGACCTGCTCCGCCCCGGGGCCCACGGCGTCGATCGTGCCGGCGACGTCCCAGCCCAGCCCGATCCGCTCGCCCTCGCCGCCGAAGACGCCGGAGCGCATGGCCGCGTCCACGGGGTTCAGCGCGGCCGCGGCCACCTTGATCCGCACCTGGCCGGGGCCCGGAACGGGAACCGGGACCTCCGTGATCCCGACCGCCTCGGGACCGCCGAAGCGGGACACGGTCGCGGCATGCATCAGCATCGTCGTTCTCCTCACAACAAGGGGGCGGCTGTGGGCCGGTTCTCCGTGCCCGGCCGTACGGCGCCATGATGGAGGGGTACGGAGTCCGCCACAAAAGGCACACGCGTGTGCGGAAGAGGAGGGCCGCAGGCCATGGAGGCAGTCCCCCGGCCCGTCCCGCCCGGCCCCTGCTCCCGCTGGCCGGCCGAGAACGGCGAGGTCATCCGGCAGATCGTCGAGCGGGCGGGCGACAAGTGGGCGGTGTTCGTGATCGGCGCCCTCCAGGACGGGCCGCTGCGCTACACCGACCTCCAGCACGCCGTCCCCGGCGTCTCCCAGCGCATGCTGACGTACACCCTGCGCCAGCTGCGCCGCGACGGCCTCGTCACCCGGACCTCCTACCCCGAGGTGCCGCCGCGGGTGGAGTACGCGCTGACCGGTCTGGGGGCCACGCTGCTCTCCGCCGTGGCCGCCCTGATCGACTGGGCGGGCACCCACCACGACGAGATCGCCGCCAACCGCGCCCGCTTCGACGCGGCCACCCCGCCGTCCTCCTGATCCGCCCGGGGCCCGTCCTCCCCCGCCCGTTACGCTCGTACGCATGCAGAGCCTGGCGATGACCGACAACTGGCCCGTCCCCACCGCGGCGGCGGCCGTCGTACGAGCGGACGGCACGGTCGTCGGTACGCACGGCCCGACCGCGCACCGCTTCCCGCTGGCCTCGGTCACCAAGCCGATCGCGGCCTACGCGGCGCTGGTGGCCTACGAGGAGGGCGCGGTCGAGCTGGACGAGCCGGCCGGGCCCGAGGGCGCGACCGTACGGCATCTGCTCGCGCACACCAGCGGGCTCGCCTTCGACGAGCACCGGGCCATGGCCGCGCCGGGCACCCGGCGGCTCTACTCCAACGCGGGCTTCGAGGTGCTCGGCGACCACATCGCCAAGGCCACCGACATCCCGTTCCCGGAGTACGTGCGCCAGGCCGTGCTGGAACCGCTCGGGATGACGGCGACCACGCTGGACGGCTCGCCCGCCAAGGACGGCGTCTCGACCGTCGACGACCTGGTCCGCTTCGCCGCCGAGGTGCAGGCCCCGCGCCTACTCGACCCGCGTACGGTGGCGGCCGCGCAGACCGTCGTCCACCCCGGCCTGAAGGGCGTGCTGCCGGGCTACGGCCACCAGAACCCCAACGACTGGGGCCTCGGCTTCGAGATCCGCGACTCCAAGTCCCCGCACTGGACGGGCAGTTCGTCGTCCCCGGCGGCCTTCGGCCACTTCGGGCAGTCCGGCACGTTCCTGTGGATCGACCCGGTCGCGGGCGCCGCGTGCGTCGCCCTGACCGACCGGGCCTTCGGCCCGTGGGCCGTCGAGGCGTGGCCCCCGTTCACGGACGCGGTCCTCGCGGAGCTGCGCGGCGGCCGCTGAGCGGGCCCGGGCGACGGGCGGCCCGCAGGCCCTCCCGTCGCCCTCCCGGCAGGGCTCAGCCGTCCCGCAGCAGGACGTGGAGCGGCCGGGCGGCCGCTTGCGCCCGGGGGCGGGTGAGGTACAGGGCGGTGTGGAAGTGGCCGTCGGTCTCCTTCCCCCGGGGATCGTCACCGGCCGCGGCCACCGCGCCGACGGCGTACCGCTGCTCGTCCTCGTCGGTGAAGCGCCTCTGCGGATACGTGCGGGAGGTGTCCTTCTCGGTGGTCATGCCCAGCCGGGCCAGGCCGTCGGCGATGTCCCGGTAGGAGCCGGTGCGCAGCACGAAGGCGGCCACCCACGGCTGCTCCCGCCTGCCTTCGAGCAGCGCCCGGAAGGTGCGGGCGGACAGGAAGCTCGCTCCGCCGGTCACGGTGATCAGACGCGTGCCGCGGGTGGCCCGGTGCAGGGCCGGGCTGGGCTCGGCCGCCTCCAGGTTCTCGGCGAACCCCTCGTCGACGAGACCGGCCTCGCGTCCGTAGGCGACGGCCGGTGCGGAGATGTCGAGGCCGATGACGGGCACGGCGTCCGGGCGGCGGCGCGCCGCGTAGTACGCGCGGTCCGATGCGATCAGCTCGGCGGTCGTGAGGCGGGCCACCTCGGGCGAGGTGTAGCGCTCGCGCAGTTCCTCGAACGTCACATGGTGGTTGAGCAGGGCGGCGTTGATGCCGTAGGAGCAGCAGATGTCCAGGACCGTGGCCGGTGCCCCGGCGTCCGGGACGCCGTCCGGTCGTCCGGGGGACCCGTCGAAGCCGGCGAGGGGCAGGAGCCCGCGGAAGACGCTCTGGGCGTGATGAGGTGTCTGGTACCCCAGGGGCCCCAGCGCGCCGAAGTACGGCCGCGGGTCCGGCTGACCGTAGATGTCGTCGAAGCGGGTCATCCGCGCGGGCGTGACCGGTGTGTGCTGATTCCGAGCGGCGGTCATCGGAAGCCTTCCTGTCCGGAGGAGGTAGGCATAGCGCATCGCGCCGCGGGCCGGGAAGACCGCCGAAGAGGATGACGGGGATCCGGCCCTCCTCGACGGTGGCGCACAGGGCGGAGAAGCCCTCGAAGGACCGGTCATTTTTTACACTCTTCGAGTCTGGTGTTAAATTTGTAGCCATGTCCAAGGTCAGTTCCTCCCAGCTCGTGCTCGACGCCGCCTACCGCTGCTTCTGCCGCAACGGCTTCCGGCGCACCACGGTCTCCGACATCGTCGACGAGACCGGAATGTCGCGCCCGACCGTCTACAAGTACGCGGGGAGCAAGGAGGAGGCGATCACCAAGGTCGTCCGCTCCCTGCTGGAGCGGGCCCGGGAGGCGGCGCGGGAGGCGGCCGAGGCCGCGGGCACGCCCGAGGAGAAGATCCTCGCCGTGCTCACGGTGAAGCTGGAGGTCGCCATCAGGCTGTGGCAGGACAGCCCCGCGCACGCGGCGGAGCTGCTGTCGGCCGCCACCGCCCAGGCGCCCGGGCTGGTCACCGAGTACACCGACCGTCTCGCCGAGCTCCTGGTGGCGGCCCTGTCCGGCATCGCCCCCGATACCGCGAAGCAGGCCGCCGCCGTCCTGCTCACCTTCACCCGCGGCCTGGAGGAGGACCTGCGCGACGCCGACGCCGTACGCCACGAGCTGCGCACCGGCACGCGGATGATCACCCGTGGGGCGCTCGCCCGCCCCGTCCCGTCCCGGCCCGGCCACTGACGGGCCACCGGCGAAAGGCACCGCCATGAGCAGCACCGCACCCATGTACTACCGCGACCAGCAGGCCTGGCGCGACCTCCAGCAGTTCCTGCCCGAGCACCTGCGGCTGACCGACGCCACCGCGCCCGAGGAGGAGTTCTGGAACTGGCGCGGCCACCGCGTCCACCTGGACCGCTACCGGAACCCGGACGCGGGGGCCAAGGTCGTCCTGCACCACGGGGTGGGCACCAACGGCCGCCAGATGTCCCTGATCCTGGGCGCCCCGCTCGCCCGGCGCGGCTTCGAGACCGTCTCCCTGGACAACCTCGGTTACGGCCTCACCCGGGTCGGGCCCGGTTCCGTCCCGTCGTACGACGACTGGGTCGATCTCGTCGTCGACTTCCTCGCCTTCGAGCAGTCCCGTGACGACCGCCCGATCGTGCTCTACGGTCTCAGCGCGGGCGGCATGCTCACGTATCACGTCGCCGCCAGGGCCCCCCGTGACACCCTCGCGGGCATCGTCGGCATGACCTTCCTCGACCAGCGGGACCAGCGGGTGCGCGACGAGACCGCCCACGACAGGCTGACCTCGCGCGTGGGCATCCCCCTCTTCCATCTGCTGGCCAGGACCCCCGCGGCCCGTATGAAGTACCCCATGACCCTGGCCTCCAGGATGTCGGCCCTCGCCAACGACCCGGCCGCGCTCGACGTGATGCTGAGGGACCGCACCTCCGCGGGGAACTGGGTCAGTGTCCGCTTCGTCGACCGCTACGGAAACTACGCCCCGGCCGTCGAACCCGAGGACTTCGACGCCTGCCCGGTTCTGCTCACCCAGCCCGCCGAGGACCGCTGGACCCCGCTCCACCTCAGCAGCCCCTTCCTGTCCCGCATCACCAGGGTCCCCGTCGACACCGTCATGCTCGACGGCGCCGGTCACTACCCCCTCGAAGAACCCGGCCTGACGCAGATGCAGGACGCCATCGCCGACTTCGTCACCGCCCGCACCGCGTGACCCGGACACTCCTGCCCTGTACCGGTCACCGGCGTCATCCGTTCGTGGCGGCGGGCGCGTCCTCGTAGCCGGAGGCGACGGCGAGGGAGGCGGCCCGGCGGTCGTACCGGGCGGTGCCGGTGATCATCCAGTCGTAGTTGCCGCGGAACATGTGGCGCATCCCGCGCACGTAGGTGTCGGCCGCGGTGCGGTCGGCCGGGCCGAGCCCGAGGTCGTCGTAGTGGGCGGGCAGTCGGTCGCTGAGCCGGCGGAAGCGTTCGCCGGCGTGCCGGACCATCGCCCGGATCTCGGCGACGGCCTCGTCCCGGGTTCGGCCGGCGGCTTCGAGGACCAGCACCATGTTGTCGACCTCGCCCCGGTTCTCCTCCCGTTCGACGGCGAAGACGTCGTTCGGCAGGATGGCGAGCTTCGTCGCCTCCTCAAGGAGCGCGCGGGCACGTGGCGTGTCCAGGAACCACTCCGGCGCATGCCAGTGCTCGGCCCGTTCGGCGACGGCCAGGCCCAGGGGCAGCCCGGTGGTGACGTACCGCCGCCGGAGGTACTGGTCGGCGGTCGGCATCGTGCGGTGGACTCGGTGGTCGAGATAGGCGCCGAAGACCGCGGTGTGTTCCCGGCGGACGCGCCTTCGCCACGCTTCCGGCATGCCGTCGCGCAGGCGCTCCCACAGACCGCACCAGGCGGCGCCCACCGGAGTGGCGGGGTGGGACGGCTCGTCGTGTTCGAAGAGGGCCAGCAGGTCGCGGCAGACGTCGGCGGCGCTCTCGGCCCTTACTCCACCGGTGCTGCCGACCAGGTCGTTGACGAAGCTGCACAGGGCCATGTGGTCGGCGGCGAGGCAGAGGTCCTCGCCACGGGCGCCGGGGTAGACGTACGCGGCGCAGGTTCCCAGCCGCATGGCCGCGAAGTAGCCCGCCTGCTCCGGAGTCAGCAGTTCCTGCGCGAGGGCCCACCGCACAAGGTGTGCGTCCGCTGCGGCGGCGTCCGGGCTGACGGCGCCGGGAAAGGGGATGTGGAACTCGACGTTGCTCGGCATATGTCCTTCGGTCTTCGGCCCTCGGCCAGGTCGGACCGGGAGCGGCGGTGGGTGCGGGCCGGTCTCCGGTCAGGGGCCGGCCGGCTCGACGGCCTCGTCCCCGACGGACTGGTGCGTGAACTGATCGGCGTAGGCGCACATCAGCTCCGCCAGCCGCCGGTCCTTCACCGCGCGGCGCACGCAGGAACGCGCCTGCCGCAGATGGTGGGCGATCTCGTGCTCGGCCCAGTCGCGTCCGCCGCACCGCTCGACGAGGTCGGCCATGCGGCCGAGTTCTCCGTCGTGCGGGCCGTCTGGCCGCCGGTAGTAGAGGGCGAGTTCGTCCTGGAAGAGGTGACCGGACTCCAGGGCGGCGCACACGATGCTCGTCTTCCTGCGGGCCTTCAGGTCGTCGCGCCGGGGCGGCACGTCCTCCCTGCCGTCCCCGAAGACGTCCAGGACGTCGTCGCGCACCTGCATGACCCTGCCCAGGTGCCACCCGAAGGACCGCATCAGTTCCACCCCGGCCGGGCCGGCTCCGCCCTGGAGCGCGCCGGCCTCGCAGCAGGCGGCCACCCAGTCGGAGCTCTTGCCGTCGACGACCTCCAGCGCCTGCCGCAGGGAGGCCCCGCCGCGTTGCTGGTACTGGGCCTCCAGGGCCTGTGCGCGGAACGCCCCGTGCATCGCCCCGAACAGGACCTGCCGCACTTCGGCGGCGGCGGGCGGCGTCCGCTCGGTCAGCTCGGTGAGGGCCATCGTCAGCAGGGTGTCGGCGGCCAGGATGGCGGTGGGGACTCCGAACGCCTTCCACACGGTCGGAACGCCGCGCCGCGTCGCGTCCTGGTCGATGACGTCGTCGCAGATGAGACCGTACGCGTGGATGAGAGCGCACGCGGCGGCCACCGACCGCGCCCGCCGCCAGGAGCCGCCCTCGACACCGGCGCTGAGCAGGACGAGCGTGACGACCCGGAAGCTGGGCCCCCGGTAGGCCACCGTCCGGCCCGCTTCGTCGACCCACCCGAAGTAGTACGCGCACGGCGTGTGGAGCGGCGGGGGAATCCGGCCGACGACGTCCCGCAGGTGCGGCATCAGCATCCTGCGCGCGCCCGCGGCGACCTGGTCCGGCAGGGCGGTGGGCGAGCTTCCCCGTTCGGCGCTTCCCGGCATAGGAGTCTTCCGCTCAGCAGGCTTGATCGGCCGCGCGGTTCCCGACCGGAACCGCGCCCTCTCTTCCCCACGCTCCCCCTTCGTTCCGCGCCGGGCACCTCAGGCCGTCCAACCGGGCGACCGCCTTCCCGGCCCGCCCACCGCGGAAGGCGGAACGTCGGGTTTCCCCCTTCACCACGCCCTCGGGGACAGCCACCATGACGGCATGCCGCAACCCGCTGACGCCACGCCCGTGGTCTCGATGTCGAACAGTGATCTCGCCGGACAGGACCGCTTCGGCTGGTACACCGACGTGGTGCGGGAGGGAATCGCGCCCTTCGCCCTGGCCAGCCCGTACGCCGACGACTTCACGGCGCGGGTCACGGCCACCAGGATCGGTGACGCGCGGCTGACCGCGTTCTCGTTCCTCCCCCTGAGCGCCGTCCGGACCCCCCGGCTCATCCGGCGCGGCGACCCCGAGAGCTACCAGCTGGGGCTCATCGAAGGAGGCCCCCTGCAGGCGACGCAACGGCGCGGGACGAACGCCGTCCAGGTCGGCGGGCTGGCCTTCTTCGACACGTCCTACCCGCTGGAGGCCGACTTCCCGGATTCCGGGAACGGGATCACCGTGACGATCCTCCGACTGCCCAAGAACACGTTCCCTCTGCCGAACGACCTCGTGGACCGGCTGCTCTGCCGGCCGCTGTCCTCGCGGAGCGTCACCGGTTCGCTGCTGCGGCACTTCATGGGCTCGGCCCTGCGCCCTGACGGAGACCGGTCGGTGAACGAGAACACGCGTCTCGGCGGGATCGCGGTCGATCTGGCGGCGGCCTTCCTCGCCGGGCATCTGGATTCCGGAAGCCTCCTCCCGGCCGAGACCCGGAACAGGGCCCTGATGGCGAGGATCGACGCCTTCATCGACGCGAACCTCGGCGATCCGCACCTCACCCCGACCGCCATCGCCTCGCGGCACCACATGTCGGTCCGCGCCCTGCACCAGTTGTTCAGCACCGAGCGGAACACGGTGATGGGGACGGTACGGCGGCGTCGACTCGAACGCTGTCGGGAGGCCCTCGGCGATCCCCTCCTGAAAGGGAGGTCGATCGGCGCGATAGCCGCGCAGTGGGGTTTCGGCAGCCCCGCGGAGTTCAGTCGCCTGTTCCGAAGAACGTACGGAACGACGCCCAGGGAATTCCGGAGGGATTCCGCACGCTGAATGCCGGCGTCCCGCGTGCGTGGCGGAGGCCCGGCTCCATCTCCCCGACGCGTTCCTCCCGGACCGGCCGCGCGGAGGCCGCCGCGGCCGGTCCGGAACGTGCCGCGGGCTCCGCCGGGCCGCACCGCGACCGGAGGGAGCCCGCCGCGCTCCTACCGCCCCGCCCCGGTTCCTACGTCGCGGTCATGACGGTCGGGGCCGGGGCGGGCGCACGCGCGCGGAGGTCATCCGTCGTAGACGCCCCAGTCGCGCACCGTGCCGTGCCCGGAGCAGCTACCGGTGAAGACCCAGTACCCCGGGCCGACCAGCGGGCCCCAGATCTCGGTGCCGTCCGAGCACTGGGTCCACGACCCGGAGCTCCCGTAGTCGACGTTGCAGTCCGCTCTCCACGACGTGCCGTAGTTGACGAAGTTGTCGCAGTAGTTCGCGTGCTTGATCGAAGGCGTCCCGTCGTCGCCCCGGGTGACCGTCACCGGCCCGTCGGGTATCTGCCGGGGCTGTGCCTTCGCCGCCGAGGCGCCGGAATCCGCGGACGCGGCGGCCGACGGTGCCGCTACGGCGGTGGAGGCTCCGGCCAGGACGAGCAGCAGTCCGGCAGCAGGTACGAGAAAGCGTTTCATTTCCCCCTCCTTGGGGTGGGAATCCGCATGGGAGCACCAGGCAGCGCACCGGAAGGGTGCGCGTGCATGGCCTGGGCCGATCGTGCGGTCCCACCGTGGCACGGTGGACGCGGAGGCGATTGAGGACCGGCGCGGCGTCAGTTGTGGCCTGGCGCAGCCGGGTTCATCGGGGCGGCAGGGCCGCTTCGGGTCACGACCGCCCGCCGGACTGCCAGGCGTGCACCTCGATGTCGGCGTACCGGTCCGCCGTCAGGACGGCGCGTGCCGTCTCCGGGTCCGGTGCCCGGAGGAGTACCGCCGTGCCGAGCCAGGCGGCACCGTCGTCGGAGAGCAGCGGCCCGTAGGCGATCAGCTCGTCCCGGTCGGCCGGTACGGCGAGGTCGGCGGCCGGTCCCGCGCCGAGGCCGAGCACCAGATACCGGTCGCCGTCGGTCCCGCCGCCGGGGAACTCCCACATGGTGCGCCCCAGCAGGTTGCGCCACCGCCGCAGCAGTACGTCCCGGTAGACACCGGCCTGGTGGCCCGGTTCGTCGAAGGCGAAGGCGCGGGCGGCGGCGGCATCGGGCAGGTCGACGATGTGCACGCTGCCCGTGGGGGATTCGCGGTCGTCGGTGAGGGTCGGGCCCCGGGCGATCATCTCCTTCTCGTACCGGTCCATGTAGGACCAGTGCTCTTCCAGCAGTTCGCTCCGGAGCGGCAGGGAGCCGGGCCGGTCACGGTGGTAGCAGAGGAACTCCATGACCGTATGGTGCCCTCGCAGGGGATGCCCCGGCCGCTCGGGGCCCACGGCCCCGGCCCGGCTGCCGTCTCACAGCGCGGCCGCTCCCACCACGGCCGCCGCCACCACGACCAGGAGGCCCACGACGTCGACGGCGAAGTCCCGCTTGCGGGAACGGCGTTCGGCGCCGGGGTCCAGGACGAAGACGGCCGGGTCGTCGGGGTCGTAGTGGACCGTGACGTCCCGGCCCCGCGATCCGGCGGGGTCCCGCAGCCCCGACTCGCAGTAGGCCGTGACGGCCCTGCCGTCGAGGGTGGTGAAGGCGAGGACCGGCACCAGGCGGGTGGAGACGTGGCCGTCGTCGGCGTCGACGCTGACGTTCTTGAGTACGGCGACGACTCGGCCGGGTACGGCGGCCAGGCCGGCCAGTCGGTCCAGCCGGCGGTTCCTGTCGCGGACGTTCCCGGGCAGGTGGTACAGGCCGGAGAGGGCCCACGGCCCGCAGAAGCCGAGCACGGCCCACGGCCAGCCCCGCTCGATCGCGGCGGCGACGACCGGACCGGCGTAGGCGAGGAAGAGCGCGAAGAGCGGTATGCCCAGACCTCGTCCGCCTCCGGAGAGGTTGCTGGTGAACCGGTGGGCGTGCGGTCTGCCGGGCGGGTAGTGGACGCCGATCTCCCGGCCCGTCCAGGCCGCGCCGATCCGCTCGCCCCGGTCGCCGTCGTTGGTGACGGTGAACTCCTGCCCGGTGGCGGGGTCCTGGAAGGAGACGACCACGGGTATCCCGTCGCTCGGGGAGCTGCCGTGCCGGGGCTCCCCCACCCGCTCGATCCGCCCCCTCGCCCGGACCGTGAGCTGCTCCCGGGTCGCCCCGGCCAGCGACCGCCCGAAGCCGACCATCGCGACCGTGCCGAACACACCGCACCACAGCGCCAGATATCCGTGCCAGCCCATCCGTCCTTCTCTCCTGCCGCTTCGAGGGTTCGAGGGACTGCCGGCCGTCCGGAGCGGTGCGGGTCCCGGGCGCGTCACCGTACGGGTGCGCGCCGCACCACCTCGCCCCGCCCGTCCGCCTCCAGGGACGCCACTCCTTCGGGACCGGTCACGACGACCTTGACGACGAGGGAGCCGGTGAGGCGGTCGGCGGTGATCCGCCAGGTCCGCGGGGAGTGGATACCGAGGGTGGTCGTGGCCTCCTCGACCAGGGCGGGGAGGCGGTCGCGGGGCAGCGCACCGGGGGCGAACCCCGGGGCCGGTGTCCCGGACGGCAGGAACACCGCCGTCAGCAGGCGTTCCTGCACCACGATCATGAGCGCCCGGCGCTTCCGCCCGTCCCCGGTGAACGAGTCGAGGGCCCGCTCCAGCTCGCCCCTGTCGAGGAACGACTGCCCCGGCCCCAGGGCGACCGTTCCGGACGCCGACGACACGACCGTGGTCGACAACGTGGAGGAATCGGACGGCGACGCGGCCGAGGGCGGCTTCGCACTCTCGTCCCGGCCGGGGGGATCCGTGCCGAAGAGGTCCGCGCGGAAGAGCAGGACCACGGCGACCGCGCCGAGCAGCAGCCCGAGAAGCGCGACCAGGCCGTCGGCGCGGCCCTCCGGCGGCTCGGCCCACCGGGCCGCCCCGGCCCCGGGCACCGCGTCGAAGCGGGCCGAGGCCGCCCGGTCCTCCCACTCCGGCGTCGGCCGCTTCACGATCCGCACCCGCCACGGCCGGTCCGGCGGGTACTGGACCACCAGGACACCGCGCGGCCGGTAGTCGGGCAGCTCGACGAGGTTGATGTCCTGCGTGATCTCCACCCGGAACGCCGCCCCGTCGTCCGGTACGACGGTGAGCCCGAACCGCACCGGCACGTCGCTCGCCTCGCCCCCGACGGCCTCCAGGGTCTCGATGACCGCGAGCGCCGTCCGGGGCACGACCGCCGCCTCGCGGGCACGCCTCGGCGCACCGGCGAGGAAGAGCAACGCCCCGTACACCAGGGGCAGGACGAGCCCCGTGACGAACAGCGGCACGCTCTCGACGATCGCGCCCACGACGAGCGCGGCGAGCGACGCCCCGGCCACTGCACCGGTGAGGAACCCCCGGGCGAGCCGGACAGGCGTGTGGTGCGTGGGCGGCGGCGCGCCCGGGGCGGTCGACATAGAGGCGATTGTGCTGGGCCGGGGCGGTGGCCGGTAGTCCTTGCGCGGCGGAACCGGCCACCGCCTCTACTCCGCGCCCTTTTCCAGCCGCCAGCCCACCATTCCGGTGGCCCCCACAACCGCCTCGGCCTTGATCACGACCGTGGTCGCCGGGGCCGTGATTCGCCGGTGGACCGGAGCGCCGTCGCAGTCGATCCTCCGACGGGCACGGTCCTCGCCCGTCACGGACAGAACGATCTGCCCGGTTCCGGCGCAGGCGACCTGGAGCCCGTACGAACGCCCCCGCTCCAGCTCCGGTTCGGTGTGGAACCCGTCACCGACACGCTCCAGGCCGGATTCGACGAAGAGCGGGCCGGATTCGTCGGGCTCCTTCGTACCGAGGGCCTCCTGCACCTGCTCGCCGAGCTTCTTCTCGGCAGGGTCGGACGCCTTCACGGAAGGCTTCCGCGGCTGTTCCGCAGCTCCCGCCTCCTCAGGAGCGACGTCTCCGCCGGTGCACCCGGACATCAGGGCGACGGACAGCACCGTGCCGCAGACCGCGAGAGCGGGACGGGGGAGCCTGGGCCGCGCCCTCATGAACGCGGCGCCCGGAATCCCCGACCGGCCTCCTTGGCGGGGAACCGCGCGGTCCCCGGGCCGGCTTCGGCCCTCCCCGTTGGCGCCGCACCCGGCCTCGACTTCGGCCCCGGCAATGAGACAGCTGGCGCTGGCATCGGCGTTTCCCCCTACGGAAGGCTGAGTTGACCGGTCAGGTCCCTGCACAACCTAAGGGCTGTCCCGCCCCCTTCTTCCCGGGTTTCGCTCAGGTGATCCGGTCAACCGGTGCTTTGCACCGGCCGCCCCCATGGCCCCGGCGGCACGGGCGGACCTACACTCCTCGGCCATGGCCGACATAGTCCGCGCGACCGCCGCCGACGTCCCCGCGCTCGCCGCCGTGCTCGCCAGCGCGTACGCCGAGGACCCCGTCTGGAGCTGGCTGATGCCGCGCGACCGGGACCGGCGGCTACGGCTGCTGTTCACCGCGCACCTGGCCCAGCAGGTCCCGGCCGGGCGGGTGTGGACCGATCCGGAACGCACCGTCGCGGCGGTGTGGGCGGAGCCCGGGGCCTGGAAGCTCCCGGCGACGTACCTGCTGCGCAACGCGGGGCCGCTGCTGCGCGCGACCCGGGCCCAACTGCCGCGCACCACCGGGCGGTTGTTCGCCATGGAGCACCGCCACCCGGCCGGGCCCGAGCACTGGTACGTGGAGTACATCGGCACCCGGGCCGAGGCGCGCGGCACCGGGCGCGGGGCGCGGGTGCTGGGCGGGCTGCTGGAGCGGGCGGACGCGGACGGGCGGCCGGTCTTCCTGGAGTCCAGCAACCGCCGCAACCTCACCTTCTACCAACGGCACGGGTTCGCCGTGCACGAGGAGATGGCCTTCCGGTCGGGGCCGCCGATGTGGTCGATGTGGCGCGGGGACCACCTCCCGGGCCCGGGCCGGGCGTGACGTTCTCCGGGCCCACCGCCCTGGACCGGTGCGCGAAGGACCGGCCCGGACGGTGAGAGCCGGCTACGGCTACGGCTGGATGACGACCGAGTTGATCGGAGAGAGATTCATCCACACGCCGCCGCCCGGCGGGATGGGGTCCTCGCATCCCGTGCCGTTGCTCCCCGTGCACGCCCGGATGGTCCAGCCGTCGGTCTGGTTGTTGTAGATCCAGTGGTAGCCCTCCTGGTAGTAGAGCTTGTGGACACCGGCCTGGAGGTACTGGTTGGTCGGCTTGCTGTTCCGGTAGTCGAAGACACCCTCCGGGTAGATGCACGCGGATCCGGAGTCGCACCCGTACCGGGCACCCGCCGCCCCGGCGGCCGACGCCGGCCCCGCGGTGACCCCCGTCAGCAGGCCCGACGCGAGAGCGATCGACGCGGCGCCGCCCGCGAGTGCGCGCTTGAAGTGCTTCATGGGTCTCCCCCTGTGTAGCGGTTGGCTGACGCCGAAAGACTGCGGCAGCTCCCACACGCCACGCGCGACACTTCGGCCCCAGCCAAATCGTCGGCCGCGCACCGCAGGGCCTCAGCCCGGAAATTCCCAGACCAGTACCTCGGCCGCCGGGCCGTCCGCGAGCAGGCGCAGCCCTTGCTCGTCGCTGATCCGTACCGAGTCGCCCGGCCCCAGCTCCTCGCCGTCGAGCCGTACCGTGCCGGACACCACCTGGACGTACACCTTCGGCGCGCCCGGCAGCGCGACCCGCTCCCCCGCCGCCGGGCGGTGCGCGTGGAGCACGGCTCCGGCGGCCGGTACGGCGTACGGGGCACCGGCGCGGGCCGGGCCGGGGACGACGGTGTACGCGGGCTCGCCGCCCGGTTCGAGGGGGGCCAGCCACATCTGGACGAAGGTCAGCGGGGTGTCGCCGTCGTTGCGTTCGACGTGGCGGACGCCGGAGGCGGCGCTGAGGTGCTGGAGGTCGCCGGGGCGTACGCGGGTGGCGCGGCCGGTGGAATCGCGGTGGGTCAGCTCGCCCTCGACGACCCAGGTGACGATCTCCGTATGGCTGTGCGGATGCTCCTCGAAACCGGCGCCGGGCTCCAGCCGTTCCGTGTTGCAGGCCATGAGCGGGCCGAAGCGCAGGTTGTCCGGGTCGTAGAAGCCGCCGAAGGAGAAGGCGTGCCGGGACAGGATTCCTGCCTCCCGGTCGCCGCCCCGGTAACTTTCCTCGGCACGGTGTACGGAGATCACCGGGCCACGGTAGCCCGGCCGGGGCGTGCGCGGGTCCACCCGCCCCCCTTGACCGCGGCGGGGCGCGCGGACCGGTCCGGGGGCTCCCTACCCGCCGGTACACCCCGTGGCGGCCCCGGCGCTCCGCGTCCGCCGCCGGATGAGGCAGTCTTGTCTGCGTGTCCCGACCCGATCCTGAGCAGCCCGATGCCACCGCCGCCCATCTGCACGCGGCGACCCTGAAACGTCTGGAGCAGTCGTCCGGCCGGCTCGCCGCGAACGCGATCGCCCGCATGGACGAGTCGCTGCCGTGGTACCGGGCGATGCCACCGGAGAACCGGTCCTGGATCGGCCTGGTGGCCCAGGCCGGTATCGCGGCGTTCACCGAGTGGTTCCGGCATCCGGAGACCCCGCAGGCGATCTCCACCGATGTGTTCGGGACGGCTCCGCGCGAGCTGACCCGGGCGATCACGCTGCGGCAGACCGTCGAGATGGTGCGGACCACGATCGAGGTGATGGAGGCCGCGATCGAGGAGGTCGCGGCGCCCGGCGACGAGTCGGTGCTGCGCGAGGCGCTGCTCGTCTACGCCCGGGAGATCGCCTTCGCGACCGCCCAGGTGTACGCCCAGGCCGCCGAGGCGCGCGGCGCCTGGGACGCCCGGCTGGAATCGCTGGTGGTCAACGCGGTGCTGTCCGGCGAGGCCGACGAGGGCGCGGTGTCGCGGGCGGCGGCGCTCGGCTGGAACTCCCCCGAGCACGTGTGCGTGGTGCTCGGCACCGCCCCGGACGGGGACAGCGAGCTGACCGTGGAGGCGATCCGGCGGGCCGCCCGGCACGCGAAGCTCCAGGTCCTGACCGGGGTGCTGGGGAACCGGCTGGTGGTCATCGCGGGGGGCAGCAACAACCCGATACACGTGGCGAAGGCGCTGATCGGCCCGTACGCGGCGGGTCCGGTCGTGGCCGGTCCGGTGGTGCCGGACCTGCTGGCGGCGACCCGGTCCGCGCAGGCGGCGGCGGCCGGGCTCAAGGCGTCCTGCGCCTGGCAGGACGCCCCCCGCCCGGTGCTCGCCGACGACCTGCTTCCGGAGCGGGCGATGGCGGGCGATCCGGCCGCACGCGATCAGCTGGTGGAGGAGATCTACAGACCGCTGGAGGAAGCGGGATCCGCGCTGCTCGAAACGCTGAGTGTCTATCTGGAGCAGGCGAGCAGTCTGGAAGGCGCGGCCCGGATGCTCTTCGTCCACCCGAACACCGTGCGCTACCGGCTGCGACGTGTGACGGACGTCACCGGGTGGTCGCCGTCCGATGTCCGCTCGGCCTTCACGCTGAGGATCGCCCTGATCCTGGGGCGCTTGGCCGCCCGGGATCAGCAGCCCTAAGCTTTTGTTGGACCTCAACAATTACCCCTACTGTTCTTCGTCCCTGTCCCCACGGGTCTTCGGAACCGTTCACAAGAGAGAGTGTGAGGGTGCTCGTACTCGTCGCTCCTGGCCAAGGCGCTCAGACGCCCGGCTTCCTGACCCCCTGGCTCGACCTCCCCGGTGCCGCGGACCGCGTCGCTGCCTGGTCGGACGCCATCGGGCTCGATCTCGTCCACTACGGCACCGAGGCCGACGCGGAGGCGATCCGTGACACCTCGGTGGCGCAGCCGCTGCTGGTCGCCGCGGGGCTGCTGTCCGCCGCCGCGCTCGGCGCGTCGCCGGCCGTCGTCGCGGGCCACAGCGTGGGTGAGATCACCGCCGCCGCCCTCGCCGGGGTCATCGGCGAGGAGGACGCCCTCCGCCTCGTCCGTACCCGCGGGCTCGCGATGGCCGATGCCGCCGCGGTCACCGAGACCGGCATGGCCGCCCTCCTGGGCGGCGACCCCGACACCTCGGTCGCGCACCTGGAGAAGCTGGGGCTGACCCCGGCGAACGTCAACGGCTCCGGCCAGATCGTGGCCGCGGGCACCGCCGAGCAGCTCGCCGCGCTGGTCGCCGCCCCGCCGGAGGGGGTGCGCCGGGTGGTCCCGCTCAAGGTCGCCGGCGCCTTCCACACGCACCACATGGCCCCCGCCGTCGAGCGGCTGCGCGAGGCCGCCGCGGCGCTGACCCCCGCCGACCCGGCCGTGACGTACGTCTCGAACGCCGACGGCAAGGCCGTCGCCACCGGTGACGAGGTCCTCTCCCGGCTGGTCGGCCAGGTCGCCAACCCGGTCCGCTGGGACCTGTGCATGGAGACCTTCAAGGAGCTGGGTGTCACGGCGCTCGTCGAGGCGTGCCCCGGCGGCACGCTCACGGGGCTCGCGAAGCGCGCGCTGCCCGGTGTGAAGACGGTCGCGCTCAAGACCCCCGACGACCTCGACGCGGCCCGTGCTCTCATCGCCGAGCACGCCGGCGCCTAAGGAGCGAGAGACATGTCGAAGATCAAGCCCAGCCAGGGCGCCCCGTACGCACGGATCATGGGGGTCGGCGGATACCGGCCGACCCGGGTCGTGCCCAACGAGGTGATCCTCGAAACGATCGACTCGTCCGACGAGTGGATCCGCTCGCGTTCGGGCATCGCCACCCGCCACTGGGCCTCCGAGGAGGAGACCGTGGCCGCGATGTCCGTCGAGGCGTCCGGCAAGGCCATCGCGGACGCCGGGATCGCGCCCGAGCAGATCGGCGCCGTGATCGTCTCCACCGTCTCGCACTTCAAGCAGACCCCGGCCATCGCGACCGAGATCGCCCACCTGGTCGGCGCGGGCAGGCCCGCCGCCTTCGACATCTCGGCCGGCTGCGCGGGCTTCGGCTACGGGCTGACCCTCGCCAAGGGCATGATCGTCGAGGGTTCGGCGGAGTATGTGCTGGTCATAGGCGTGGAGCGGCTGAGCGACCTCACCGACAAGTCGGACCGTGCGACGGCCTTCCTGTTCGGCGACGGCGCCGGAGCGGTCGTCGTAGGCCCCTCCGAGGTGCCGGCCATCGGCCCGACCGTCTGGGGCTCCGAGGGCGACAAGTCCGAGACCATCAAGCAGACCGTCGCCTGGGACGCGTTCCGTTCCGGCGACGGGTTCCAGCTGCCGCTGGACGCCGACGGGAACGTCAAGTTCCCGGCCATCACGCAGGAGGGCCAGGCGGTCTTCCGCTGGGCCGTCTTCGAGATGGCGAAGGTCGCCCAGCAGGCGCTGGACGCGGCGGGGATCGCCCCGCAGGACCTGGACGTCTTCATTCCGCACCAGGCCAACATGCGGATCATCGACTCGATGGTGAAGACCCTGAAGCTGCCGGAGAACGTGGTCGTCGCCCGCGACGTGGAGACCACCGGCAACACCTCCGCCGCCTCGATCCCGCTCGCCATGGAGCGGCTTCTGGCGACCGGTCAGGCGAAGAGCGGCGACACCGCTCTCGTCATCGGCTTCGGGGCGGGTCTCGTCTACGCCGCGACGGTCGTTACCCTCCCCTAGGCACACCGGGCCGTTCGGTCCCACCAGCCTCAACCTGCAACTAAACCTCTAAGGAGCGTCAAAATGGCTCACACCCAGGAAGAGATCGTCGAGGGTCTCGCCGACATCGTCAACGAGATCGCCGGCATCCCGACCGAGGACGTCCAGCTGGACAAGTCCTTCACCGACGACCTGGACGTCGACTCGCTGTCCATGGTCGAGGTCGTCGTCGCCGCCGAGGAGCGCTTCGACGTGAAGATCCCCGACGAGGACGTCAAGAACCTCAAGACGGTCGGCGACGCCGCCGACTACATCCTGAAGCACCAGGCCTGATCCGGCCTGCCCCTGTGTCGCCACCCGGCGGTGGCGCCGCTGATTCACGACCCTCTACACGTGGAGAAGATTTTCCAGTGAACTCGACCAATCGCACCGTGGTCGTCACCGGTATCGGCGCAACCACTCCGCTGGGTGGCGACTCGGCGTCGACCTGGGAAGGTCTGATGGCCGGTCGTTCCGGTGTCAGGCCTCTCGAGGGCGAACGTTTCGCCGAGCTGCCCGTCCGGATCGCAGCCCTCGCGGCCGTCGACCCGGGTGACGTACTGCCCCGTCCGCTCGCCCGCAAGCTGGACCGTTCGGCGCAGTTCGCGCTGATCGCGGCCCGCGAGGCGTGGGCCGACGCCGGTTACTCCGGCAGGGCCGGCGACGACGACGACAAGGTCCGGCCCGAGCGGCTGGGCACGGTCATCGCCTCCGGCATCGGCGGTGTGACCACCCTGCTCGACCAGTACGACGTGCTCAAGGAG
Source organism: Streptomyces sp. NPDC092952 (assembly GCF_044754785.1). Taxonomy (NCBI): domain Bacteria; kingdom Bacillati; phylum Actinomycetota; class Actinomycetes; order Kitasatosporales; family Streptomycetaceae; genus Streptomyces; species Streptomyces sp. NPDC092952. Next base: position 144,865 of record NZ_JBIVPT010000002.1, read on the forward strand.
AAGGGCGTACGCCGCGTCTCCCCGCACACCGTGCCCATGCTCATGCCCAACAGCCCGGCGGCCAACGTCGGTCTGGAGGTCAACGCCCGCGCCGGTGTGCACACGCCGGTCTCGGCCTGTGCCTCGGGCGCCGAGGCGATCGGGTACGCCGTCGAGATGATCCGCACCGGCCGCGCCGACGTGGTCCTCGCCGGCGGCACCGAGGCGGCGATCCACCCGCTGCCCATCGTCGCGTTCGCCAACATGATGGCGATGTCCAAGAACAACGAGGAGCCCCAGAAGGCCTCCCGCCCGTACGACACCGGCCGCGACGGCTTCGTCCTCGGCGAGGGTGCCGGGGTCGTCGTCCTGGAGTCCGCGGAGCACGCCGCCGCGCGCGGCGCCAAGGTCTACTGCGAGGTGCTGGGCCAGGGCCTCTCCGCCGACGCCCACCACATCGCGCAGCCCGAGCCGACCGGCCGGGGCATCGCCGCCGCGCTGGAGGACCTGCTGGACCACTCGGACCTCAAGCCGTCCGAGGTCGTGCACCTCAACGCGCACGCCACCTCGACCCCGCAGGGCGACGTCGCCGAGGTGAAGGCGCTGCGCAAGGTCCTGGGAGACCACCTCGACCACGTCGCGATCTCGGCCACGAAGTCGATGACCGGTCACCTCCTCGGCGGCGCGGGCGGCATCGAGACCGTCGCGACGGTGCTGGCGCTGGTCAACCGGATGGCCCCGCCGACGATCAACGTGGACCAGCTCGACGAGGACGTGGAGGCGGACATCGTGCGCGACACGCCCCGGCCGCTGCCGGAGGGCTCGATCGCCGCGATCAACAACTCGTTCGGCTTCGGCGGCCACAACGTGGTGCTGGCCTTCCGCAGCGCCTGATCCGCGTCGCGGTCCGGTGCCCCGGCCCGCGCACCGGCACACGGCCGAGGCCCGCCTTCCCCGCGCGTGGGGAGGCGGGCCTCGGCCGTGTCGTGCTCAGACCACCTGGTGGAGCCAGCGGACCGGGGCGCCCTCGCCCGCGTGACGGAAGGACTCCAACTCGTCGTCCCAGGGCTTGCCGAGCAGCTTGGCGATCTCGGCCGCCAGATCGCTCTCGCCCTGCTTCGAACGCGCCAGCGCGGCCCGCAACCGGTCCTCGGGCACCAGGATGTCGCCGTGGACTCCGGTGACGGCGTGGAAGATGCCCAGGCCCGGCGTGGAGCTGTAGCGCTCGCCCTCCGCCGTGGCGCTCGGCTCCGCCGTCACCTCGAAGCGCAGCATGTCCCAGCCCCGCAGCGCGGAGGCCAGTTTGGACGCCGTGCCGGCGCGGCCCTGCCAGGAGAACTCGGACCGCCAGGTGCCGGGCGCGGCGGGCTGTCTGATCCAGTCGAGCTGGACCCGGACGCCGAGAACACCCCCGACCGCCCATTCGACGTGGGGGCAGAGCGCGCGCGGTGCGGAGTGAACGTACAGAACTCCACGTGTCGTCACCGGGACCTCCAGTGTGGAACGAAGTTCGTCTTCTCCTGCGGCCTCGTGTCCGAACCGTCGATTCTCGGCCGGATCCCGAGGTTGTCATCAGTAAACAGCATCGGGGTGAAGCTCCTGAAAAAGGACAGTATGTGACGTGGTGTGATTTCCGGAAAGCCACTCAAGTGGAGCCGAGTGGGGGACAGCGCCGCCGGTCCGACGAGGAAAAGCTACCGCGCGGCGGGGGCCCCGGTGTGACGTACGGTCGGTCCTGGGCCCTTCCTTCGCTCAGCTTTCACCCGCCAGGGCGTCGGGGCCTTCCGACCGGTGCCACCAGGGGTTGCCGGGGGCATAACCGAGGGGACCACGGCATGCAGGACCGCTCTTCCCGCCACCGTCCGCGTGGCGCTGCCGCCCGTCCGCGTACCGCCGCGGCCCTGCTGGCGGCGGCCTGTCTGCTCGGTACGGCGGCGCTGGCCGGTTGCGACTCCGGTACGGAGAGCACGACGAAGGGGGCCGCCGCCCGGCCCGGACCGGTCTGGGACCGGAAGCCGGGGTCGGTGGCCGCGGTGGGCGACTCCATCACCCGGGGCTTCGACGCCTGCTCGGTGCTGGCGGACTGCCCGGAGGTCTCCTGGGCGACCGGCACGGACGGCGAGGTGCGCAGCCTGGCGGTGCGGCTGCTCGGCGGTACGAAGGCCGCCTCGCAGAGCTGGAACCACGCCCGGACGGGGGCCCGGATGGCCCAGCTGCCGGAGCAGATGGCGCTGGCCGCGAAGGAGGGGCCCGATCTGGTGACGGTGATGATCGGTGCCAACGACGCCTGCCGGGACTCCGTCCGGCACATGACCCCGGTGGCCGATTTCCGCAGCTCGTTCGAGGCGTCGATGCGGCAGCTGCGGGCCGGTGCGCCCAAGGCGCAGGTGTACGTGTCGAGCGTGCCGGACCTCAAGCGGCTCTGGTCGACGGGGCGCGACAACGCGCTGGGCAAGCAGATCTGGAAGCTGGGGATCTGCCCGTCGATGCTGGGCGACGCCGACGACCTGGGCCCGGAGGCGACGGCCCGGCGCGCGGAGGTGCGGGAGCGGGTGGTGGCGTACAACGGGGTGCTCCGGGACGTCTGCGGGAAGGACCGGCTCTGCCGCTACGACGGCGGCGCGGTCTTCGACTACCCGTTCACCGGCGAGCAGCTCAGCCGGTGGGACTGGTTCCATCCGGGGCGCGACGGGCAGGCCCGGCTGGCGGAGATCGCCTACCGCAACGTCACCGCCGCCCGGCCCCCCGCATAGGCTTCACGATCATGACCATGATCACGGGTTCGGGCACGGCGGTACGGGCGGACGACTTCGGCACTCTCGCGGACGGCACTCCGGTGCACCGCTGGACGCTGGAGCGGGACGGCACGCGGGTGCGGGTGCTGACGTACGGCGGGATCGTGCAGTCGGTCGAGGTGCCGGACCGGGACGGGGCGCGGGCGGAGATCGCGCTCGGGCTGCCGGACCTGGACGGGTACCGGGCGTTCCCCGGCCCGTACTTCGGCGCGCTGGTCGGGCGGTACGCGAACCGGATCGGCGGGGCCCGCTTCGAGCTGGACGGGCGGACGTACCGGCTGACGCCGAACGAGGGGCGCAACCAGGTGCACGGCGGGGCCGCCGGCTTCGACAAGCGCGTCTGGCGGGCCGACGAGGTGGCGGACGGCGTCGAGCTGTCGCTGGTCTCCGAGGACGGCGAGGAGGGCTTCCCGGGCCGCCTCTCGGTGCGTGCCGCGTACACCCTGGAGGCGGGCGGGGCGCTGCGGATCACCTACCGGGCGACGACCGACGCGCCGACCGTGCTGAACCTGACGAACCACACGTACTGGAACCTGGCGGGTGCGGGCAGCGGCAGCGCGCTGGGGCAGGTGCTGCGGATCGCGGCCGGGCGGATCACCCCGGTGGACGCCGAGTCGCTGCCGACCGGCGAGCTGCTGCCGGTGGCCGGGACCCGGTTCGACTTCCGGGAGCCGGTGCCGGTCGGTGCGGGCTACGACCACAACTTCGTGCTGGACGCGCCGGGCGCGGGCCCGGCGGCCGAGCTGTACGACGCGGGCTCGGGGCGGGTGCTGACGGTGGCCACGACGGAGCCGGGGCTCCAGCTGTACACGGCGGACCACTTCGACGGGCGCCCGTTCGGCCCGTGCGCCGGGGTCGCGCTGGAGACCCAGCACTTCCCGGACTCCCCGAACCGGCCGGATTTCCCGAGCACGGTGCTCCGGCCGGGCGAGGAGTCCGTCTCGACGACGGTGTACGGCTTCTCGGTGCGCTGACCCCGGGGGCGGCCCCGGGTGGCTACGCGTCGATCTCCACGGTCGCCGTCAGGCGTACGTCGGCGAGCGAGCGGGCCGCCTGGACCTCGTAGCCGCCGGGCAGCCGGAGCCAGCCGTACGCGTCCTCGTCCCAGATCTCGTAGCCGCGCGGGTCCAGGGCGATCGTCACCTCGGCGCTCTCGCCGGGCGCCGCCTCGGCGCGGGCGAAGCCGACGAGCCTGCGGGCCGGGCGGCCGGCGGTGTCCTGGCGGGGCGCCAGGTAGATCTGGACGGTCTCGGCGCCCGGCCGGGTGCCGGTGTTGCGGACGCGCACGGTGGCCGTGTCCGGGCCGGCGGTGAGGCTCTCGTACGCCCAGGTGGTGTAGCCGAGTCCGTGGCCGAAGGGGTAGGCGGGCGTGGCGCCGGCCCTCTCCCAGGCCCGGTAGCCCACGAAGACGCCCTCGTCGTAGTGGAGTTCGCCGTCGGTGGGGGTGGTGTTCGCGACCGGTACGTCGGCGAGGGCGGCCGGCCAGGTGGTGGGGAGCCGCCCGCCCGGCTCGGCGGCGCCGAGCAGGACGTCGGCCAGCGCGTGTCCCGCCTCCTGCCCCGGGAACCAGGCGAGCAGCACGGCGGCGACCTCCTCGCGCCACGGAAGCTCCACCGGGGAGCCGGAGTTGACGATCACCACGGTGTTCGGGTTGGCGGCGGCGACGGCGTGGACCAGCTCGTCCTGGTGACCGGGGAGGCGTAGGTCGGTGCGGTCGAAGCCCTCGGACTCGACGCGTTCGGTGGTGCCGACGACGACGATCGCGGTGTCGGCGGCGCGGGCCGACTCCACCGCCTCGGCGATCAGTTCGGCCGGGTCGCGGCGCGGGCCGAGGTGGCAGAGGGCGAACGAGACGCCCAGGACCGGCGCGTCGTCGCCGAGGGTCTCGGGGAGCTGCCGCAGCGAGACCTCGACGGGCTCGCCGGCCGTGAGGGTGATCCGGCCGCGCTCCAGCGGGTTGCCGAAGAACGCCTCGCCGGGGTCGGCGGAGACGACCCGGTGCACCTCGTCGTACAGGGTTTCGCCCGCGACGGTGAGGGTGAGCGCGCCGGTGCCCCGGGTGCCGAAGACGTGCTCGCCGCTGTCGCGCGGAACGAAGGTGCCGGTGATCTCGACGCTGTGCAGCGCGGCGCGGGTGACGCCCTCGGGGAGGTCGTCGCCGATCCACTGGACGGTGCCGCCGGGCAGCGGTGCGGAGCCGAGGACGGCGCCGGTCGCGTCGTAGCAGACGGCGCGCAGCTCGAAGCCCTGGTCGGCGGGGGTGAGTTCGGTGTTGGGGTCGGCGCCGACGCGGTAGTCGACGGTTCCTTCGGGGAGGGCGGCGAGCAGGCCGTCGAGCGGGGTGACGACATGGTCCGGGAAGACCTGGGCGGAGCCGCCGCCGAGGACCCGGGCGTCGCGGGCGAGGGCCCCGCTGACCGCGACGGTGCGGACGGCCGCCGGGTCGACGGGGAGGGCGGGGCGCCCGTCGCGCGTCTCGTTGCGCACCAGGACGAAGGAGCGGCGGGCGATCTCGCGGGCCAGCGCGTCGCCGTCGGTCTCCGCCGGGAGGCCGGCCGGGTCGACGGCGGGCGGGGCACCGTCCAGGAGGCCGACGCGGGCGGCCAGCCGCAGCACGTTGCGGACGGCGCCGTCGACGACCGACTCCTCGACCTCACCGGCCCGTACCGCCTCGGCGAGGGCCTTGCCGTACACCGTCTTCGGGCCGGGCATCGCGATGTCGAGGCCGCCGTCGGCGGTGGCGGCGGTGGAGCGGGCGGCCAGCCAGTCGGAGACGACGCAGCCGTCGAAGCCCCATTCGCCGCGCAGCACCGTGTTCAGCAGGTAGTGGTGCTCAGTCATGGTGGTGCCGTTGACCCGGTTGTAGGCGGCCATGACGCCCCACGGGTGGGCGTTCGCCACGATCCGCTCGAAGGGCGCGAGGTAGATCTCGCGCAGGGTCCGCGGGTCGACGACGTTGTCCACGGTGAAGCGGTCGGTCTCGGCGTCGTTGGCGACGTAGTGCTTGACGGTGGTGCCGACCCCGCCGTCCTGCACCCCGCGCACATAGCCGGTGCCGATCTCGCCGGTGAGGTACGGGTCCTCGCTGTACGTCTCGAAGTGGCGCCCGCCGAGCGGGGACCGGTGGAGGTTCACGGTCGGGGCGAGGAGGACGTGGACGCCCTTGCGGCGGGCCTCCTGGGCGAGCAGCCGGCCGGTGCGGCGGGCCAGGGCGGGGTCCCAGGTGGCGGCCAGCGCGGTCGGCGAGGGCAGGGCCACGGACGGGTCGTCGGCGCTCCAGGCGACGCCCCGGACCCCGATCGGCCCGTCGGACATCACCAGCGAGCCGAGCCCCACGGCGGGCAGCGCGGGCAGCGACCACATGTCCTGCCCGGCCAGCAGCCGCGCCTTGTCGTCGAGACCCAGCGCGGCGAGCGCCGTTTCGACCGCCGCCTCGCGGAGCTCGTCGGGGTGGGTGGGTGTGGGCGCGTCTGCCACGGCCGTACCTCCGCGTCGGATTCTGTGTGCTGTCGGTTTCTGTGCTGCCGACTCCATACTGACCCCGGACCAGGTAGACCAGTAGGTTTCGTTACCTTTATGTAACTTAACGGGATGGCGTACGGTCCCCGTACGGGGGCGGACGAGCGCCGAGAGGGGCCGGGGCGATGGTGCGGGGCAGAAGTACGGAGCGGCGGGCGGAGATCGTCCGGGCGGCGCTGGAGGTGATCGCCGAGCGGGGGTACCGGGGCGCCTCGCTGAGCGCCGTAGCCGAGCGGGTCGGCCTCAGCCAGCAGGGGCTGCTGCACTACTTCCCCACCAAGGACGCGCTGCTCCTCGCCGTGCTGGCGGAGCGCGACCAGTGGGACACCGGCGCCTCCCCCCGGAGCGACGGCGTCTGGCCGGTCGAACTGCTGGCCTCGCTGGTGGAGTACAACGCGATGCGGCCCGGCATCGTCCAGACCTTCTCGGCGCTGCTCGGCGAGAGCGTGACGGAGGGCCATCCGGCACGGGAGTTCTTCACCCGCCGCTACACGCAGGTCCGGGCGAGCATGGCGGCGATCCTGCGCGCGGAGTACGGCGAGCGGCTGCCGGGCGGGCTGACCCCGGAGCGCGCGGCCCCGCTGCTGGTCGCGGTGTTGGACGGGCTCCAGTACCAGTGGCTGCTGGACCCGGAGTCGGTGGACATGCCCGCGGCCTTCGAGGACTTCCTGACGCTGCTGCGGACCCCGGGGGCGCCAGCGGATCCGAGTGGGGCAAATGCCTCAACTCCCCCTCCGGAAGCCGGAGTTCCGGAGAACCGATCATCATGACACCCGCTGCGGCGCGGTGGGGTCGGGATGCCCGAACCCCCGCCACCTGCGGGTGATTCGGGGCAGGTCTACGCGCGTCCGGGCTCGGGCACCCCGGCGGGCGCCCCAAGGTTGACCGCATGACTTCCACGCCCGCAGGCCCGTCATCCGGCCTGACCTCCCGCCGTACCCTGCTCTCGGGCGCCACCGCCGGTGCCGCCGCGCTGGCCGTGACCGCCGCCACCGGCCCCGGCACCGCGCACGCCGCCACCGGCGCCGCCCCGGACACCGCGCCGCTCGCCCCCGCGGCCGCCGGTCCGGACTGGGAGACCTGCCTCTCCGTCGCCCGCGCCATCCTCGTACGCGACGCCCAGGACCGGCCGTTGGTGCCGCGCTACCGCGAGATCCTGCTCTCCAAGGGGCTGCCGCGCGGCCGCCGGGCCCCCAAGAAGGTGCTGATCGTCGGGGCGGGCCCGGCCGGGCTCACCGCCGCCCATCTGCTCCACCGCGCCGGGCACACCGTCACCGTCATCGAGGCCAACGGCAACCGCGTCGGCGGCCGGATCAAGACCTTCCGCCGGGGCGGCCACGAGCGCGCCGAGGCACCGTTCGCCGACCCGAAGCAGTACGCCGAGGCCGGCGCGATGCGCATCCCCGACAGCCACCCGCTGGTCACCGGGCTGATGGACGGGTTCGACCTGAAGCGCCGCCCCTTCCATCTGGTGGACGTCGACGCCCACGGCCGCCCGGTCAACCACACCTGGCTGCACGTCAACGGCGTCCGGATGCGCAAGGCCGACTACGCGAAGAACCCCCGGAAGGTGAACCGTTCGTTCGGCGTGCCCGCCGCGTTCGAGGACAAGCCCGCCGCACAGATCGTGCGGGAGGCGTTCGCGCCGGTGCGCCGGGAGTTCGAGGGCAAGGAGGGCCGGGAGCTCGTCGAGGGCTGGGCACGGGTCGTCCAGCGGTACGGGCACTGGTCGATGTTCCGCTTCCTGACCGAGGCGGCCAAGCTCGACGAGCGCACGATCGACCTGATCGGCTCGGTCGAGAACATGACCTCCCGGCTCCACCTCTCCTTCGTGCACAGCTTCATCGGCGCCTCCCTGATCAGCCCGGACACCGCCTTCTTCGAGCTGCCCGGCGGCACCGGCGTCCTCGCCGACGCGATGTACGAGCGGGTCAAGGGACTGGTGAAGCTGGACCGCCGGGTCACCCGGATCAGCCACGGCGAGCACGGTGTGGAGGTCGAGACGGTCTCCGAGGGCCGCGACGGCAGGCCGCTGGTGCGCCAGACCTTCCGCGGCGACCGGGCCATCATCACCGTGCCGTTCTCCGGGCTGCGCCACATCCCCGTCGCGCCCGCGCTCTCGTACGGCAAGCGGCGGGCGGTCACCGAGGTCCACTACGACGCGGCGACCAAGGTGCTGCTCGAATTCAGCCGCCGCTGGTGGGAGTTCGAGGAGAAGGACTGGAAGCGGGAACTGGACCGGGTCAGGCCCGGCCTGTACGACGCCTACCGGCAGGGCAGGGCACCGGCCGACGGCTCGCTGCTGGGCGCCCACCCCTCCGTCCCGTCCGGTCATCTGCCCGCCGGCCAGCGGGTGCACTACGCGGCGCACCGGGCCGTCGCCCGCGACCAGCCCGAGGCGGCCCGTGTGATCGGCGGCGGCTCGGTCACCGACAACGCCAACCGCTTCATGTACCAGCCCTCGCACCCGGTGGAGGGCAGTGCGGGCGGCGTCCTGCTCGCCTCGTACAGCTGGTCCGACGACGCGCTGAAGTGGGACTCGCTCGACGACGACGAGCGCTACCCGTTCGCCCTGGCCGGGGTGCAGGACGTGTACGGGCAGCGGGTCGAGGTGTTCTACACCGGCGTCGGCGCCACCCAGTCGTGGATGCGCGACCCGTACGCGTACGGGGAGGCGTCGGTGCTGCTGCCCGGCCAGCACACCGAACTCCTCGCCCATGTGCGCGCGGTGGAGGGTCCGCTGCACTTCGCGGGCGACCACACCTCGGTCAAGCCGGCCTGGATCGAGGGGGCGCTGGAGTCGGCGGTCCGCTCGGCCCTGGAGGTGCACGGCGCCTGACCGGGACGGGCCGCCCGCCGCACCGCCCCGGATAGGCTGACGGCCCGCTCGCGACACCGAAGGGCCCCACGTGACGGACGAGACCAGGACACCGCACGGCACGGTCCTGCTTCCCGAGGGGTCCTGGTGGGACTGGGACGTGGTCTCCTGGGACCCCGGCCGGCTCCGGCTCGGGGCGGGTCACGACCTGTCGTACCACCACGGTCTGGAGCTGGTCTTCGACTGCCCGGTCCTCGTCGCCTGCCCCTCGGAGTTCCAGGACCCGGTCTTCCGCGCCCCGACGCAGGTGGAGGTGGCGGGGGTCGCGCGGGCGGTCGGCGGGGTGCCGGAGGTCGTCGTCGCCTTCGACGCCGACGCGGGCGGACGCGGCCCCGTGGCGTGCCTGATCGCCGCCGAGCGGCTGGAGATCGTCCAGGAGACGGTCCTGCGGTACTGGCGCGAGGACGCCGCACCAGGGCAGCGCTTCGCCCCCTGGGTGCGGCCGCCGCTCCCGTAGGCGTCAGCCCTTGTCGAGGGTGCAGGGGGCGGGGTCGCCGGCCCCGTCCCCGCTCTCCGGGGCCGTCAGGTCGCGGGCGAGCAGGGTGGCCCCGGCGACGGCGCCCGGCATCAGGAACACCGCGACGAACGGCACCAGGAAGGCCAGCCCCAGCGGTACGCCGAAGCCCAGGACCAGCAGCCGCCGCCCCCGCAGCAGGGCGAGCCGGTCCCGCAGCACCATGCCGCGGCGCTGGAGCGCGACGGCGGTCAGCTCCTCGGTGAGGAAGTAGCCCGTGACGCAGAAGCCGAGGACGGGCACCACCGTCTGGCCGAGCACCGGGACGAAACCGAGGGCGAAGAGCAGCAGCGAGTAGAGCCCCACCCGCACCAGGATGCGGAGGCTGTCCCGGGCGGAGATCCACAGCTCCCGCCAGAGCGGCAGCCCGGACTCGGGGACCTCGCCGCCCTCCGTGCGGTCGACCTGCTCGGAGAGCGACTCGTAGAAGGGCTGGCCGACCAGCAGGGTCACCGCGGTGAAGGTGATCACGGCGAGGAAGAGGCCGAGGCCGAAGACCAGCACGGTCAGGGTGGTGCGGAAGACGCCGAGCCAGGGCGAGGACCAGCCGTCGGCGAACGGCGTCGCCCAGTCCACCAGGTCGTCGGCGCCGTAGCCGAGGCCGACGAGGGCCGCCGCGTACAGCACCAGGGTGATCAGCCCGGGCAGCAGCCCGAAGCCGAACCACCGCCCGTGCCGGCCGACCCAGCGCTGCCCCTGTACCAAGTAGCCGAAACCCGCCCCGAGATCACGCATGGCGCCAGCGTACTGGCGGTGCCGCGACGGCCCGAGGGCCGCACCCCCGTGTACGGGATGCGGCCCTCGGAAACGCTGCGAGCGGGGGTGGTCAGGAAGCGACCGACAGCTCGACCTTGATGTTGCCCCGGGTGGCGTTCGAGTACGGGCACACCTGGTGGGCCTTCTCGACGAGCGCCTGCGCGGTGGCGGTGTCGACGTTCGGGATGGTGGCGCGGATCGCGACCGACAGCCCGAAGCCGCCCTCGGCGGTCTTGCCGATGGAGACCTCGGCGGTCACCGTGGAACCGGAGATGTCCGCCTTCTCCTGACGGGCCACCACGCCCAGCGCGCCCTGGAAGCAGGCGCTGTAGCCGGCGGCGAAGAGCTGCTCCGGGTTGGTGCCGGCGCCGCTTCCGCCCATGCTCTTCGGCGGGTTGACGACGACGTCGAGGTTGCCGTCGTCGGACGAGACCCGGCCGTCGCGGCCGTTCTCGGCGGTGGCGACGGCGGTGTAGAGGACGTTGATGTCCTGAATGGTCATGCTGAGGATTCCTCCTGCTGTGCGCCGCGACTCGCGCCCACGATCGCGACGGCCTGGGATGACAATAATGCCTGCGTCAGGCGAGGGAGACGATCATCTTCCCGGTGTTCTCGCCGCGCAGCAGGCCGAGGAAGGCGTCGAAGCCGTTCTCGATGCCCTCGACGACGGTCTCGCGGTACTTCAGCTCGCCCGAGGCCAGCCAGCCCGCCACGTCCTTCACGAACTGCGGCTGGAGCGCGGCGTGGTCGCCGACGAGCATGCCCTGGATGCGCAGCCGCTTGCCGATGACGAGCGCGAGGTTGCGCGGGCCGGGGGTCGGTTCGGTCGCGTTGTACTGGGCGATCATTCCGCAGACGGTGACCCGGCCGTGCACGTTGAGCACGGAGATCGCCGCTTCGAGGTGCTCGCCGCCGACGTTGTCGAAGTAGACGTCGATGCCGTCGGGGGCGGCGGCGCGGAGCTGCTCGACGACCGGGCCGTCGTGGTAGTTGAAGGCCGCGTCGAAGCCGTACTCCTCGACGAGGAGCTTGACCTTCTCGTCGGAGCCGGCCGAGCCGATGACCCGCGAGGCGCCCTTGATCCGGGCCATCTGGCCGACCTGGCTGCCGACCGCCCCGGCCGCGCCGGAGACGAAGACCGCGTCGCCCTCCTTGAAGGACGCGACGTCGAAGAGGCCCGCGTAGGCGGTGAGCCCGGTCATCCCGAGCACCCCGAGGTAGGCGGAGAGCGGGGCGACGTCCGGGTCGACCTTCACCGCGTGCTGGGCGGGGACCTCGGCGTACTCCCGCCAGCCGAGGCCGTGCAGGACGTGGTCGCCGACCGCGATGCCCTCGGCATTCGACGCGATGACCTCGCCGACCGCGCCGCCGTCCATCGGGCGGTCGAGCTTGAACGGCGGGGTGTACGACTTCACGTCGTTCATCCGGCCCCTCATGTACGGGTCGACCGAGAAGTACCGGTTGCGGACCAGGACCCGGCCCTCGCGGGGAGCCGTGACCGGGGCCTCGCGCAGCGCGAGGTCCTCGGCCTTCGGCCAGCCGTGCGGGCGGGCGACGAGGTGCCATTCACGGCCGGAGGTGGGAAGTGCTGCTGACATGGGCTCGGGCTCTCCTCGGTGTCCTGGGGGTCCTGCGGGGCGGGGGGATCGCCCCGGGCGCCGGACGGTATTACTTCAGATGGTGAAACAACAATGCGCCTGAATATTTCACCTTGTCAAGCAACCCGCTATCCTGGGTGTCATGGCACTCCCCCGTACAGACCCACTGACCCTTGAGGTCGTCGAGCTCATCGGCACCGTCGTGGCGCGCTACTACGAGGAGTACGACCAGGCGGCCGCCGCCCACTCGCTCACCGGCGCGCAGGCCCGGGTGCTCGGACTGCTCGCCGTGGAGCCCCTGCCGATGCGCCGGATCGCCCAGAAGCTCAAGTGCGAGCCGTCGAACGTGACGGGCATCGTCGACCGGCTGGAGGTGCGCGGCCTGGTGGAGCGGCGGCCCGATCCGGCCGACCGGCGGGTGAAGCTGGCCGCGCCGACGGAGCTGGGCACGCGGACGGCGCGGGAGCTGCGCGATTCGCTGACCTTCGCCCGGGAGCCGCTGGCCGAGCTGTCGGAGGCGGAGCGGACGGTGCTGCGGGACCTGCTGCGCCGGATGCTGGGCGAGGCCGGGTAGGGACCCGGCCGGCGGCGCCCCCTCCTACGGCTCAGCCCAGCGCGCGGCGCGTCCCCGGGCGGCGCACGATGCGAAGGTACCGGCGGCCGCCGGTGCCTCCGTCCGCGCCCCCGGGAGATCTGCCGTGGCCGTCAGTCTTGAGCAGTTGCGCCGTTGCCATGTCGCCGTCGACCTCGGAGCGGCCCGGACCCGGGTGTACGTCAAGGGGCTCGGGCTGGTCGTCGACGAGCCGAGCGCCGCCGCGGTGAACACCCGTACCGGGTCGCTCATCGCCGTCGGCTCCTTCGCCGAGCAGATGACGGGCCGCACCCCCGACTACATCAAGGTGACCCGGCCGGTCACCGGCGGGACCGTCATCGACATCGAGATGGCCCAGCGCATGCTGCGCCACCTCCTCGGCGACAAGCTCCGCCGCCAGCTGCGGCGCAAGCCCCGGCTCCGGGCCGCCGCCTGCACCCCGCACGGCAGCGATCCGCTCGCCCAGCGGGCCACCGTGGAGACGATGGTCGGAATCGGCGCCCGCCGGGTCGAGCTGGTGGACACCCTGATCGCGGCGGCGGTCGGCTGCGGGCTGCCGGTCGAACAGCCGACCGCCACCATGATCATGGTGTGCGGGGCGGCGACCACCCAGATCGCGGTGCTCTCGCTCGGCTCGATCGTGAGCGCGGTACGCATCCCGGTCGGCGGCGACGCCATCGACCACGCGGTCATCCAGCATCTGCGCCAGCACCACGAGCTGATGCTGCCGAGCCAGTCCGTGCGTCCGCTCCAACTGGCGCTCAGCGACAGCGGGCTGACCTCGCAGGGGCCCGCCACCACGGAGATCCACGGCCGGGACGTGGCGACCGGGCTGGCCCGCTCGGTGCGGGTCGACACCGCCGCCGTGCGGCAGGCCATCCACGCCCCGCTCACCAACGTGCTGGACGGGCTCGGCAAGATCCTCCGCGAGTGCCCGCCGGACCTGGTCGCCGACCTGGTGGACTGCGGGATCATGATGGTCGGCGGGAGCGCGCTGCTGCCCGGCCTCGACCAGATGCTGCGGAACGCGACGGGGCTGCCGGTGCACATCGCGGAGCGGCCGGACACCTGCGCGGTGATGGGGCTCGGCGCCATGCTGGACGGGCAGATCGAGCCGATGGTCCTCGACCCGCTCGGCTGCTGAGGGCGGACGCCCCGGCGGTCATCTGGCGGGCGCCGCCCGGAGCGCGACCCTGGTGTTGGAGTGGGCCACCCCCGCCTCCCGCTTGAGCCGGCGCAGCAGCCCGTCCAGGGCCGCGGTGTCGGCGACGGCGGCCCGTACGAGGTAGTCGTGGGCACCGGTCACATGGACCACCTCGGTGATGCCGGGCAGGGCGAGCACCGCCCGTTCGAAGGTCTCGTTGGTCGTGTCGATCCGCAGGGACACGTCGATGAAGACGACGAGCCCGGTGCGGGTGTCGGCGGCCGGGTCGATGATCACGGTGAAGCCCCGGATCACCCCGTCGCGGCGGAGCCGGCGCACCCGGTCGGCCGCCGCGTTGGCGCTGAGCCCCACCCGTTCGCCCAGATCCCGGTACGAGATCCGGGCGTCCTCCTGGAGGATGCCGAGGATGTCCCTGTCCAGACGGTCCATACTGCGATTGTCGCAGCTTTGTCCGGCATACGGGCGTATAAAAGCCTTTCGTCACCACCGGTTCGGAGTCACTCGCCCGGCGTATTCCGGCGCGCCGCCGGAGCGGGGCCGCCCTTGACTTGGGGGGTGGACACAACGGTCAAGCAGTCCCCCGCCGCGGTCGACGCGCCGTCCTCGGCCGCGTACCGCAATCTCGTGATGGCCACGATCGGGTTCGGGCTCACCTTCTGGGCCTGGAACCTGATCGCACCGCTGTCCGGCGACTACAAGGAGCGGCTGGGGCTGACCTCGTTCGAGCAGTCGCTGCTGGTGGCGGTGCCGGTGCTGGTCGGTTCGCTGGGCCGGATCCCGGCGGGCGCGTTCACCGACAAGTACGGCGCCCGGCTGATGTTCCCGCTGGTCTCGGCGCTCACCGTCGTGCCGGTGCTGCTGCTGATCCCGGCGCGGGACTCGTACGGCGCGATGCTCGTGGTGGGCTTTCTGCTGGGGCTGGGCGGCACCACGTTCGCGATCGGCATCCCGCTGGTCAACTCGTGGTTCCCGCCCGCCAAACGCGGTCTCGCGCTCGGTGTCTTCGGCATGGGCATGGGCGGCGTGGCGCTCTCCGGGTACTTCACCCCGCGGATCGCGGAGCACGGGAAGAACCTGCCGTACCTGGTGGTCGCGGCGGCGCTCGTGGTGTACGCGGCGCTGGCCGCCGTGCTGGTCAGCGACCGGCCGGGCCGCCCGGTGCCGACCGAGTCGCCGGCCCGCCGGCTGGGCCGCGCCGGACGGCTCCGGGTCACCTGGGAGCTGTCCGCGCTGTACGCGATCGGCTTCGGCGGGATCGTCGCGTTCGGCGTCTACCTGCCCACGTATCTGAAGACCTGGTACGACCTGTCGCCCACCGACGCCGGGACGAAGGCCGCCGGGTTCGCCCTGGTCACCGTCGTCTTCCGGCCGATCGGCGGCTGGCTCTCGGACCGCGTCCACCCGGCCGTGGTCACGGCGGCGGCGCTCGGCCTGGCCGCCCTGATGGCGATCGTCCAGGCCTTCGACCCGCCGCTGAACCCGGTCGGCACGATCGCGCTGCTCTGCATGGCCGCGGGTCTCGGCACCTCCAGCGGCAGCATCTTCGCCCTGGTCTCGCAGGTCACACCGCAGGCACAGGTGGGCAGCGTGACCGGGATCGTCGGCGCGATGGGCGGCCTGGGCGGCTTCGTGCCACCGCTGGTGATGGGCGCGATCTACAGCGCCCAGGGCTCGTACTCGATCGGCTTCATGCTCCTGTCGGACCTGGCGCTCGCGGGCTGTGTCTACGCGTACGGCCGCATGCGGGGGCTGCGCGGGGAGTAGGGCCTTCCGTAGGGTGCGGAGAGTGACGCATCCTCTTCTGCCCGTACCGGACGACGGTTCGCGCCGGGAAGCCCTCCGGTTCGGCGAACACAGCCTGACCTACGACGAGTTGGCCGCCGCTTCCGGCGCGCTCGCCGCCCGGATCTCCGGTGCCGGGCGGGTCGCCGTCTGGGCCGCCCCGACGCCCTCGACCGTGGTCGCCGTGGTGGCCGCGCTCCGGGCCGGGGTGCCCGCGGTGCCGCTCAACCCCCGTACGGGTACGAGCGAACTCGCCCACATCGTGGCGGACAGCGGACCGGCCGTGGTGCTGGCCGCGGCGGGCGACGTCCTCCCGCCGCCGCTGGACGCGCTGGACCGGATCGACGCCGACCCGGCCGGGACGGGCGGCCCCGCCTCGTTCCCCGAGCCCGGCCCCGAGTCCCCCGCCCTGGTCGTCTACACCTCGGGCACCACCGGCCCGCCGAAGGGCGCGGTGCTGCCGCGCCGGGCGGTCGCCGCCTCGCTCGACGCGCTGGCGGACGCCTGGGGGTGGACCGGGGACGACGTGCTCGTCCACGCCCTGCCGCTCTTCCACGTCCACGGCCTGGTCCTCGGGGTGCTCGGGCCGCTGCGCCGGGGCGGCTCGGTGCGGCACCTGGGCCGGTTCTCCACCGAGGGGGTCGCCCGGGAGCTGTCGTCCGGCGGCACCATGCTGTTCGGCGTGCCGACGATGTACCACCGGCTGGCGGAGGCCCTGGAGGGCTCCGGCCCCGGGGCGGCCGGGCTGGCGGAGGCGCTGGCCGGGGCCCGGCTGCTGGTGTCCGGCTCGGCGGCACTGCCGGTCCACGACCACCAGCGGATCGCGGCGGCGACCGGGCGCCGGGTCATCGAGCGGTACGGCATGACGGAGACCCTGATGAACACCGGCGTACGGGCCGACGGCGAGCCGCGCCCCGGCACCGTCGGCGCCCCGCTGCGCGGGGTGGAGCTCCGGCTGACCGAGGAGGACGGCACCGTCCTCACCGGCACCGGGCCCGAGGTCATCGGCGAGATCCAGGTGCGCGGGCCGAACCTCTTCACCGGCTATCTGAACCGCCCCGACGCCACCGCCGCCGCGTTCACCGGCGACGGCTGGTTCCGCACCGGCGACATGGCGACCCGGGACCCCGACGGCTATGTACGGATCGTCGGCCGCAAGGCCACCGACCTGATCAAGAGCGGCGGTTACAAGATCGGCGCCGGGGAGATCGAGAACGCGCTGCTGGACCACCCCGGGGTCCGCGAGGCCGCCGTCACGGGCGAACCGGACCCCGATCTGGGCGAGCGGATCGTCGCCTGGGTGGTCCCCGCCGACCCGGCCGCGCCCCCCTCCGAGCAGGAGCTGGCCGACCATGTCGCCGGCCGGCTCGCCCCGCACAAGCGCCCGCGCACCGTCCGCCACCTGGACGCGCTGCCCCGCAACGACCTCGGCAAGATCATGAAGCGGGCGCTCCATGGCTGACCGGCAGAGCGCGCGGGCGGCGATCGCGGCCCTCACCGCGGAGTTCGAGGAGCTCACCGAGGCCCCCGGGGACCCCGCCGGGGACGACGGGCCGCTGGCCTGGGCCGGATACGCGGACTCCCGGGCCCGCGCCACCGCCCGGACCGGCGAGCGGGAGTCCGTCGTCCACGGCCTCGCCTCGGTGGGCGGCCACGACTGCGTGCTGGTCTCGTTCGAGTTCGGCTTCCTGGGCGGTTCGCTGGGGCAGCGCACCGGGGACCGGCTGGTGGCCGCGTACGAGGCGGCCCGCAGGCGCGGGCTGCCGCTGGTCTCGCTGATCGCGACGGGCGGCAGCCGGATGCAGGAGGGCATGGTCGCGCTGACCCAGCTCCAGCGGGTGGCCCACGCCTCGGCGCGGCTGAGGGCGGCCGGACCGGCGCAGATCGCCGTTCTGCGCGACCCGACGACGGGCGGCGGCTGGGCCACCCTGGGGGCGGGCGCCGATGTGGTGCTGGCGCTGCCGGGCGCCCAGGTCGGCTTCGCCGGTTCCCGGGTGCGGCCGCCGGACGCGGATCCCGCCGCGTACACGGCCGAGGGCCAGCTGGCGGCGGGGCAGGTGGACGCGGTCGTGGAGCCGGACGGGCTGCCGGGGACGGTCGGCCGCTGGCTGCGGGCGCTGCGGCTGCCGGACGCCCCGCCGGACCCGGCCCCGGTGCCGCGGGCGCTGTCGGCGGCGGGCCTTCCGGAGACCGGCTGGGACGCGGTGCGGCAGGCCCGCTCGCCGTCCCGGCCGCGCGCCGAGGCGTATCTGGACGACTACTTCGCGGACCGGCTGCCGCTCGTCGGCGACCGCTGCGGGGGTACGGATCCGGGGCTGCTCGCCGGTTTCGGGTGGCGGGAGGGCCGGTCGGTCGCGTACGTCGCCCAGTGCGGCACCGCGACCCGCCCGGCCGGGTACCGCACGGCGGCCCGGGTGATCCGGCTGGCGGACCGGCTCGGGCTGCCCGTGCTGACCCTGGTCGACACCCCGGGCGCGGCCAACGACGCGGCGGCGGAACGGGCGGGCGCGGGCGCCGCGATCGCCGACGCCTTCGCGGCGGTGGCGGCGGCCCGGGTGCCGCTCACCACCCTGGTGATCGGCGAGGGCGGCTCGGGCGGCGCGCTGGCCCTCGCGGCCCCGGGGAACACCCATGTCACCCCGGACAGCTACTTCTCGGTGATCGCCCCGGAGCTGGCGGCGGCCATCCTGAAGCGCGCCCCGGACCAGGTGCGGGCCACCGCCGACCAGTTGCGGCTGCGCCCGCAGGACCTGGTGGAGCTGGGCTTCGCCCGGTCGGTGGTGGGACCGGAGCGACCGGGGCCGTGTCCGTGACCGGGGCGGGGGCCGCGTCCGTGACCGGGGCCGTCCCCGGTCACGGCTGCGGGTCGCGGGCGTCGTAGCGGGCGAAGCCGCGCCAGCGCAGCGCCAGCAGGCAGACGGCGACGACGCAGGCGATCCCGCCTCCGGTCACCGCCAGGCCGGGCGAGGTCAGATCGGAGACCGAGCCGGAGAAGAAGTCGCCGAGCCGGGGCCCGCCCGCCACGACGACGATGAACACGCCCTGGAGCCGTCCGCGCATCTCGTCGGGGACGGCCGCCTGGAGCATGGTGTTGCGGAAGACCATCGAGATGGTGTCCGCGCAGCCCGCGAGCGCCAGGAAGAGCAGCCCGAGCCAGAGCTGCCGGGTCAGCCCGAAGACCGCGATGGCGGCGCCCCAGCAGGCGACGGCGACCAGGACGGCCAGCCCGTGCCGCCGTACCCGTCCCAGCCAGCCGGAGAACACCCCGCCGAGCAGCGCCCCGAACGCGGGGGCGGCGACCAGCAGGCCGGTGGTCCTCGCGTCGCCCCCGTACCAGACGACGGCGACGACCGGGAACAGGGCCTTGGGCTGGGCGAGCACCATGGCGCAGAGGTCGGTGAAGAAGGTCATCCGCAGGTTGGAACGTTTCGCCAGGAAGCGCAGCCCGTCCGCGACGGACGCCCGTTTGGCGGGCCCGCTCGCCTCCCCCCGGTCCGGCAGCATGGCGGGCAGCCGCCACATCGCGTAGAGGGCGGCGGTGAAGGTGACGGCGTCGACGGTGTACGCGGCCCGGTAGCCCCACCAGCCGACGATGACCCCGCCGAGCATCGGCCCGACCAGGTTGCCGGTGGTGCTGGTCATGGAGGAGAGCGCGTTGGCGGCGGGCAGCTGCTCGGCCGGGAGCAGCCGGGCGATCATCGAGCTGCGGGCCGGGGAGTTGACCGCGAAGCAGGCCGCCTGGAGGGCGACGAGCGCGTACAGCAGCCCGACCTGTTCCACCCCGGCGACGGTGAGGGAAACCAGGGCGAGGGAGAGCAGGAACGAGCCGAAGGCGCTGGCCAGGCCCAGTTTGCGCCGGTCGAGGGTGTCGGCGACGGCCCCGCCGTACAGGCCGAAGACCACCAGCGGCAGGAACGAGCAGAAGCCGATGAGCCCGACCGAGAAGGCGGAGCCGGTGATGTCGTAGACCTGGAGCGAAACGGCGAGGGAGGTCATCCCCTGCCCGATCCAGGAGACCGTGTTCCCGAACCAGAGGCGCCGGTAGTCCGGCGAAGTGCGCAAAGGGGTCAGATCGGCGAATATGCGGCGGCGGGCGGCGGGTTCCTCGGTCGTTTCGGTCACAGCGGATGGTAACGACCGGCCCGGTACGGACCAACCGGGTATCCCGCCGGCGGCCCGCCCGGGCGCGTCCGGCCGTCGCCCGCCGGACGCGTCCTACGGTCGGTCGATGCCGGTGGTCCGGACGGCCCGGTGGACGGTGCCGTTGTGCTGCGGCCCCCCGCGGCGCTCGAAGAGGGTGGCGTAGAGGCCGCTGCGGCCGAGGAGTTGGATGTGCGTACCGGATTCCACGAGCCGCCCCTCGTCCAGGACGAGGATGCGGTGGGCGTCGGCGGCCAGGGCCAGGTCGTGGGTGATCACGATGGTGGTGCGGCCCTTGGCCAGGCGGCGCAGGGGTTCGAGGATGCGCTCGGCGGCCAGCCGGTCCAGTCCGGTGGTGGGCTCGTCGAGGATGAGGACGGGGGCGTCGCGCAGCATCGCGCGGGCGATGGCGATCCGCTGCAACTGGCCGCCGGAGAGCCGGGAGGTACCGGTGGATATGACGGTGTCATATCCCTCCGGAAGGATCTCGATGAACTCGTGCGCGTCCGCCGCCCGCGCGGCCCGCACCACGTCGTCGTGGCTGGAGCCGGGGCTGCCGCAGCCGATGTTCTCCTCGATGGTGTCGTGCAGGACGAGGGTGTCCTGCGGCAACAGCGTGACGTTGCGGCGGAGATACGTCAGCGGCAGCCGGTCGAGGGAGACCCCGTCCAGCAGGACGCTGCCCGTGTCCGGGTCGTAGAAGCGCAGCAGCAGGGAGGCCAGGGTCGACTTGCCCGCGCCGCTGGGGCCGGTGAGGACCAGCAGCTCCCCGGGGCTCGCGGTGAACGACAGGTCCTGGAGCACCTGCTCGTCGCTGCCCGGGTAGTGGAAGGACACCTTGCGGGCCTCCACCTCCCCGAACGCCCGCTCGTTGGACGGCTCGGGCACGGAGCCGGCCGGGTCGGTGACGGCGGGATCGGCGTCGAGGATCTCCATCAGGCGTTCGGCGCCGGCGGTGGCGGCGGTGGCCGTCAGGCCGAGGGTGCCGAGCTGGCGGACCGGCGGATAGAGGTAGCCGATGAAGGCGGCGAAGGCCAGCAACTGGCCGAGGGTCATCCGGCCGGCCGAGATCTCCCACGCGCCGAGGCCGATGATGGTCAGGACGCAGATCGTTTCGAGGACCTCGATGAACTGCCCGTAGAACTCGGTGAGCCGGACCGCCTTCACCGCGGTCCGCAGCCGGGTCCACGCCTTGCCCCGCAGCCGCTCCTCCTCGGCCTCCTGCCGGTTGTACGCCTGGGTCATGACGACGTTGACCAGCGTCTCCTCGACCACCGCCGTGATGGCGCCGTCCGCGGCGCGGCCGCGCCGGGAGACCGCGCGCAGCGGTCCGGCGAACCGCCGGGTGACGAAGAGGAGGATCGGGACCATGACGAAGGTGGCCAGGGCCAGGTCCCAGCGCAGCCAGAGGGCGGCCGCCGCATAGAAGGCGGTGCCGAAGAGCGCCGAGGCCGCGCCGACGATGCCGGAGACCACCAGTGCCTCGATGGCCTCCACGTCGCCGGTGAGCCGCTCCACCAGGTCGCCCCGGCGGTTGCGCTGGAAGAAGTGGGGCGGAAGGTTCTGGAGATGGCCGAACACCCGGGCCCGCAGGCGGAACACGAAGCGCTCGGCGGTCCAGGCCGCCAGCGAACTGCCCAGATACCCCAGCACGGCACCGGCGACCGCGACCGCGAGCCACTGGCCGGCCGGCCGCCAGAACGCGCTGACGTCCCCGCTCGTCAGCGCCTTGTCGGTGAGTTCGGCGAAGAGCAGCACGGTGGCGGTCTCGGCCAGTGCGGCCAGGATCGCGCAGATGAAGACGATGACGAGCCAGCGCCGATCGCCCTTGGTCAGCGGCCAGAACCGCCGGAAGGAGGCGATGATACTGACCGGATCGGTACGGATCGGGACATCGGTCACGGGGTCGGCCGGTTCGTCGGAACCGTCCGAACTCGTCAGCGGGCTACGGAAACGCATGGGCATCACACCATGGAGGAGCCGTCGTCACGGACGTCGCGGATGTCATGGATACGGGCCCAAAAATTGAGGCGGACCCGCGCGAACCGCGCGAGCCTGCCTCGTTTCGGGTCAGAGTGAGGGGTCAGCAACCCCAGCGACGCCCGCGACCGAACCGGCCGTAGCCGTAGTCGCCGTAGTCGCCGAAGTCGTCGAAGCCACGTCCGCGGCCGTATCCGCCACGTCCGTAACCACCGCGGCCATATCCACCACGTCCGCCGCGGCCGCCCCTGTCTCTGCGGTCGAAGATGCTACGAACCTTCATCTTCGCCTCCTCCGGAGGTTTTGATCTCGCCGCTCCTTGCTCTTGCTGCGGCACTTTCGACAGTACGTCCGCCCTCTGTGGCCAACAAGTCGTAGAAGCCGTAATCAAGGATTAATAGTGACGAATCCCCTTAATTCTCCGCAGCGTTGCCGCTCGCTACCTCTCGTAGCGAAAGTCGCCGCAGGGTCACCACCAGCCACCGTCCGTGGCCGCGCCGGACGGGCGGGACGGGTGGGACAGCTCGACGGCCTCCCCGACCGGCACGTTCCCGGCGGGCGTGGAGCGGGCCGCCCGGACGCGGAGGCGGTCGCCGGGGAAGAGCACGAGCAGGGCCAGGTCCGAGGGGGCCGGGCGGTGGCCGCGGGACGGTTCCGTCAGGTTCTCGACGTCGAGGACGTCGGCCTCCGCGGCGACCAGGAGTTCCACGAAGCGCAGCAGTTCATCGCCCTCGTCCTCGGCCGATCTGCCGGTGTGGACGAGGGATTCCGACTCCGTGACGACCGCCAGCCCCCGCCCGGCGAGCACCGCCTCCCGGGTCGCGACGTCCCGGGGATCGAACCCCAGCAGCCCGCCGCCGAGATGGTCGCAGCCTGCCCAGCCACCGGGGCCGCGCACGGAGTGGAAGAGCTCTTCCGCGACAAGGCCGTCGTCCCGGCGGTGGAGGATCAGGACGCAGCCGAGGGCGTGCCCGGTCCAGACGTCCGCGACGACCGGTTCCACGATGCGGCCCGTGCCGGCGGGAGCCGCCGGAGGGCCGTCGCCAAGGGCCCTCCGGGCGATCTCGGCCAGGGGCCGCGTCATGCCTTCCGCCTTCCGTCACCGGGTTTCCGTCACCCGAAACCGTCGTGGCCGCACAGCACGGCGCGGCGCCGCTGTGGCGTACCGGGTCCGTCAGCCGATGAGCGCGACCGGGGCGTCCCAGGCGTTGCGGTCGACGGTGATGGTGTAACCGCCGCGGGTCTCCTTGCTGTCGACCATGTACTGATGGCCGCGGCTGTGACCGGTGAACTGGTCCGGCTTCCACGGCCAGTCCGTGGTCGTCGTGTTCTTCTTGTCCCACAGGGCGTACCAGAGGTTGCCCGGGAGGTCCGTCTTGTTCGTGGCGGTGGCGATGGCCTTGGCGCTGGAGCTGCTGAAACCGTAGAAACCGCTGCGGTAGGTGGCGTTGCGCAGGGTCTTGCTGAAGGAGCGCACGTACGTCAGGACGGCGTCGTTGCACGCCTTGTCCGTGATGCTGTACGGCTCCATGTCCAGGTAGATGGCGCTGCCGGCCTTCATCCCGAGCGCCGACGCCTTGGCCACCGCGTCCTTGGCGTTGCTCGCGCCGACGGAGGCAGCCGTGGCGGTGGTGAACTTCTCGGGGTTGGCGCTCTTCTGGCAGGGCGGCTGGGCGCCGACGTAGAGCGGGATGAGCTTCCAGCCCGCGGTGCTGACCGACTTCACCCAGGACTTGGTCAGGTTGGGCTGGGCGCAGCCTCGGTTCTTCCCGCCGATGTAGACGGCCGCGGCGCCGTAGAACTTCGTGTTCCACGCCTTCATCGCGGCGAGCGAGGGCGCGGTGCAGGTGTCGAACGCCCGCCCGGTGTACGTCTTCTGCGCGGGCCAGGTGGTGGCCGCCATGGACGTCTGCGCCGCGATCCCGGCCCCCGCGGCCACGACCACGCCCGTGGTCGCCCACGCGATGTAGCGGCCCTTCCTGGACAGCCTGTGTCTGGACAAGTTCCCCACCCCATTCGTCTGCGGCCCCCGGCCGCGCCCGATGCCCCGCGACCGGCGCGGTACGGGCGCGCGGTGGGGCGGTGCTCCGCTCCGGAAGGCCGGAGCGGATCGCACCATAACCGACGCCGTCGACGCCGGTGGGCCCCGCACCTACGCGTGCGGCGGCGGGGCCGTCGTGGACCGGACCACCAGCTCCGGATCGAAGAGGAGTTCGCCGGTGGGCACGGACCGGCCGCCGACCAGCGCCAGGACGCTCCGGCCGACTTCGAGGGCGAGCCGTTCGCCCGGCTGCCGGACGGTCGTCAGCGGAGGATCGACGAATTCGGTGATCATCGATCCGTCGTAGCCGACGACCGAGACGTCGTCGGGCACCGCGTGCCCCTGCCGCCGGATTCCCCGGATCGCGCCGAGGGCCATGTAGTCGCTGGCCGCGACGATCGCGGTGGCACCGAGCCGCAGCAGCGCCTGGGCGGCCGCCTGGCCGCCCTCGATCGAGTACGACTGCCGGATCACCCAGCGCTCCGCGTCCTCGCACCCCCGCTTCCGCATGGCGTCGAGGAAGCCCCGTACCCGCCGGTCGGCCGGGTGGTTGCCGACCGGGCCGGAAGCCATGCCGATGGCACGGTGGCCGAGCCGGTGCAGATGGTCGACGGCCAGCTCGGCGGCGAGGTTGTCGTCGGTGGAGTAGACGGGGACCGGCACCCGGTCGGCGAACTCCCCGTTGACCCCGACGTAGGGGATGCGGCGGGCCCGGAGCATCTCGTACGTCTCGGTGTCGGCGCCCTCCACCGTGTTGGACGAGGAGAGGAACACCACCGCGGCGATGCCCTTGTCCACGACGGACTCGATGAAGTCGCGCTCCTGGACGCCGCCGGGGAAGGCGGGGCAGAGCACCGTCTTGAGCCCGTGGGGGGCCAGGGCCGCCTCCACGCGCTCGGCGACGTCGGCGAAGAACGGGTTGGAGACGTGCTCGGTGATCACCGCGACGAGCTGGCCCTCCACGGCACGCTCGTAGCCGAGCTCCGCCATCGCCGTCTCGACGGCGTCCCTGGTCTTCTTCGCCACGCCCTGGCGGCGATTGATGACCCGGCTGACCGTTGCCTCGCTCACCCCCGCACGGGCGGCGATCTCGATGATCCCGACCTTCATTCTCTCCCTCTCCCCGTGACGGGTCACACGGTCCTCGTCAGCAGAGCCAGCCCCATCGGGGGGATTGGAACCGTGTGCAGGCCGGGCCCGAGCGGCATCCGGGTGCGCTCGATGATACGTCCGTCCGGCCCGCGTACCTCGAGATCCGCCGCGGCGCCCCCGTCCCGCACGTCGACCACGACGCGGTCGCCCGTGGTGGCGTTGACCAGGACCGTCTCCCGGTGGGTGGCGGGCAGCAGAGGGACGACGCACGCGTCGTGCACGGACAGCACCCGTACCCCGTCGGCCTCGGCCCGGACCACGGTGTAGAGCCCGTCGGGACGCCCCGGCTCGACCGTTCCGTCGAGCAACTGCGGTCGCAGGCGCCGCCATTGACCGAGCCAGAAGCGGACGGCGTCGGCCTGCTCCGGGGAGAGCGCGTCGAGGCGCACCGAGACCTGGGGCACCGAGTGCAGGGCCCCGACGAGCTGCCGGGCGGCGGCCTCGACCGGGGCGGACGTGTCCCAGAGCAGCGGGTCGGAGTGGACCGCGCCCCCGACGGCCAGCAGGGAGGTGTCGATCGTGCGGACGCGGTTGGCGGTGGAGTCGGCCGGGCAGTCGTTGGACCTGAGCATGTTGCCGAACGCCGCCATGCCGGGGCCCACGTAGGGCTGGCGCAGTTCGAGGAGCACATCGGGGCGTTCGGCCAGCAGCGCGGCGCGCAGTTCGGTGAGGAGCGTCAGCAGGGCCTGTCCCACGTCGCCCCGGCCGTCGCCCGCGTAGGCCATGGCCTCGTCCAGGAAGTCGACCTTGAGGCCGTCGAGTCCGTAGTCGCGCACCAGGCGCAGGCAGGTACCGACGACGTGCGCGCGCACCTCCGGGCTGCGGGGGTCGAGGACCCGGGCGCCGGGAACCCCCGCGGCGGCGGTCGCGAACGGGGCCCATGTCCCGTAGCAGTCCGCCCGCGGCCCGAGGAGGAGCGGGGCGACCCAGAGCAGGTAGCGCAGCCCGCCGCCCTGCACCCGTGCGACGTGGGCGGCCAGGTCGGGGAACTTGCCGGGGTCCGGGATCCAGTCGCCGACCCCCGCGTAGCCGCGGCCGCTGCCGAGGCGCTGCCAGCCGTCGTCCACGATCAGCGCGCCGAACCCCAGGTCCGCGGCGAGTCCGGCCTGCCGCTCGACCTCGGCACCGTCGATCCGCTGGTTGAACGCGTACCAGGTGCAGTAGAGGGGCAGCCGGGCCGCCTCCGGAACCGGCATGGGCGCCGGCATGGTGGTCCCGTACCAGCCACGCAGTACCCGCAGGGCCGAGGCCACCGTCGGGCTGCGGGGCACGAACAGGATGCGGTGCGGGGACGAGGAGGCCGGGAGGCGGAGGTGCACCACATGGGTGTCGTTCTCCTCGGACACCCCGAAACGCAGGTCGATCTCGGGAACCGGGTCGGCCGCCGCGAAGGTGAGCAGGGTGGCTCCGGCGTAGTCGTACAGGCAGCCGGCGGCGAGGCCGTCGACCAGGCTGACCCGGGACCGGCCCTCCCAGTCGGCGACCAGGGTCCGGCTCCAGTCGGCCTTGGGGTGCCAGTAGCCCGCCGCGTCCCCGAGGGGTACCGAGAGGCGGATCTCGACGGCCGAGCCGGGCGCCTCGACCTCCAGCACGCGCAGGCCGCCGGGGCCCTCGGACAGGGCCCGTACGGGGTCGGCGCCGTCGGCGACCACCGCGATCTCCACCGTGTCGAGCAGCGGCTCGAAGGAGGCCGGGGCCAGTTCGGCGGTGGTGACGGCCTCGGAGGACAGGATGCTCACTACTACTCCTTGACGGCTCC
Source organism: Streptomyces sp. NPDC092952 (assembly GCF_044754785.1). Lineage (NCBI taxonomy): Bacteria > Bacillati > Actinomycetota > Actinomycetes > Kitasatosporales > Streptomycetaceae > Streptomyces > Streptomyces sp. NPDC092952. Next base: position 171,515 of record NZ_JBIVPT010000002.1, read on the forward strand.
GGCGAGCAGGCCGGAGACGAAGTGTCGTTGAAGGGCCAGGAAGACCAGTGCCATGGGGATCGCGGCAACGGCGGTCCCGGCGAGAAGTGCGCCGTAGTCGGTGTCGTCCACTCCCTGCAGTGCAGCGAGGGCGACGGGGATCGTGTAGTGCGCGCCGTCGCGCAGCACGATCAACGGCCAGATGAAGTCGTTCCACTGGAAGAGGAAGAGGAAGATGGCCAGGGCGGCCAGGGCGGGCTTCATCGGCGGCAGCGCGACCCGCAGGAAGAGGCGGAACTCCCCGCAGCCGTCCATGCGCCCCGAGTCGAGGAGCTCGTCCGGGAGGGCCGCCATGGACTGGCGCATCAGGAAGATCCCGAACGGCAGCGCCAGATTCGGCATGATCACGGCCTGGTAGGTGTTGAGCCACTGCCAGTCCGCCATCATCCGGAAGAGCGGGATCAGGGTGACCTGGCTGGGGATGACGAGCCCCAGCATCAGCAGCCCGAAGAGCGGGCCGCTCCCCTTGAAGCGGTACTTGGCGAAGGCGTATCCGGCGAAGGTGCAGACGAGACCGGCGCAGACGGTGTAGACGGCCGCGATCAGCAGGGAGTTGAACACCACCTTCCCGAAGGACGCCGCCTCCTGGAGGCCGGAGAGGTTCTCCGCCAGGTGACCGCCGGGCAGCAGGGGCGGCGGGGAGCCGAAGATCTCGCCGCTGCTGTGGGTGCTCGCGACGACGAGCCAGTAGAAGGGGACGAGTACGGCGGCGAGGGTGATGGCGAGCCCGGAGGTGAGCATGATGCCGCCGCCCGCGGTACGGCGCGTCCGGGTGCCCGGGGCCGGGGCGGTACGGCTGGACTGGTGCTTCATGACTTGTCTCCCAGTACCCGGAACTGGATCAGGCCGAGGATCCCGATGAGTACGGCCAGTACGTAGGCGATGGCCGAGGCGTAGCCGAAGTCGAAGTAGGTGAAGGCGTTCTGGTACAGGTACACGCCGATGGTCAGCGTGGCGTTGTCCGGTCCGCCGTGGGTGAGGATGTACGGCTCGTCGAAGATCTGCAGGGTGCCGATGGTCGAGAGCACCGCCGTGAGCAGGATCGCCGGCCGCAGTCCGGGCAGTGTGACGTGCCGGAAGGACTTCCAGGCGCCCGCGCCGTCGACGGCGGCGGCGTCGTAGAGCTCGCTCGGGACGTTCTGCAGTCTGGCCAGCAGGATGACGGCGTTGTAGCCGGTGTAGTGCCAGGTCAGGGCGAGACCGAGGGAGATCTGCGCCCACAGCGGGTCGGTGAGCCACGGCACCCCGTCCGCCCCGACGAGCGAGATCAGCCAGTTGACCAGGCCGTACCGCTGGTTGAGGAGTACGGAGAAGATGACTCCGTAGGCGACGAGTCCGGTGACCATCGGCAGGAAGAACCCGAGGCGGAAGAGCGAACGCGCGCGCAGCAGGGTGGAGTTGAGCGCGACCGCGAGCCCCGTGGCGAGTGCGAGCATCACCGGCACCTGGATCAGCAGGATGACGGCGGTGTTCTTCAGCGCGGTCCAGAAGAGGGGGTCGTGGGAGAGCCGGACGTAGTTGTCGAGGCCGACGTAGGCGTCCACCCCGTCCACCGACTTGAAGAGGCTGAGGAAGAAGGACCAGCCGATGGGGTAGAGCTTGAACGTCGCGAAGAGGACCGCGGCGGGCAGGATGAACAGGTAGGGCGCGAGGCGGCGGGCGTTCACGCGTGGCCGCTGTGGCGTCCGGGTGCCGGGCGCTGCACTCACGCGTGTCACGGGCATGGTCATCGGGCCACCTCGCGTGCGGTCTGTGCGGCGAGCTGGTCGGCGGCCCGGCGCAGTTCGGTGGCAGGGTCCGCTCCCTTGAGGAGGACCCTGGTCTGGGCGTCCGTGACCGCCTTCAGCGCACGGGCGTAGTCGGAGGTGTAGTTGAAGGCCGGGGAGCCGGCCTTCAACGCCTCCAGGAAGACCTCGCCCTTGCGCTGCCCGCCGAAGAACGCGGACGGCTGGTGGAAGACCGGGTCCTCGTACGCCGCCATCAGCGCGGGGGCGATCCCCTTGTTCCGGTAGATCCGGACCTGGACCCGGGGCCGGGTCAGGACGTACTCGACGAACTTCCAGGCGGCCCCCTGGTGGCGGCTGGTGCCAGAGACGGCGAGGTGGGTGGAGTTGACCGTGGCGGCGTTGGTGCCGCCGCGCCGGACGGCGGGCGGCAGGCGCACGCCCCAGAGCCCGGCCTGGTCGGGAACGGACTCCTCGATGACGCCGCCGAACCAGGTGGGCCAGGGAAGGACCGCCGCGGTGCCGCTCTTGATCGAGCTGATCAGGGCGTTCCAGCCACCGGAGATGTCGCTGACCAGCCCGGCGTCGTTCATCCGCTTGATGAGCGTCATGGCCCTGACCGCCTCGGGCGAGTCGACCATGATGGCGCCGTCGAGGTCGAAGTACATGGTGCCCTGCAGCTGGAGGAGCATCTGGAAGAGGTTGGCCGAGTCCGGCTGCGAGGCGGGTTTGTCGATGCCGAGCAGGTACTTCCCGGTCTTCTTCTTGATCCTCAGGCCGGCTTCGACCACGTCGTCCCAGGTACCGAGGGCGTCGGCGTCCACACCGGCGTCCTCGAAGACGTCGCGGCGGTAGTAGAAGCCGCCCGAGTTGGCCTCCCACGGCAGGGCGTCGACCCGTGAGCCGTCCATGGAGACCGTGCGCCAGAGCCCTTCGGCGAAGGCGGTCCGGTACTTGTCGGCGCCCAGTGTGCGGAGGTCGGCCAACTGCCCGGGGAACCGGGCCGTGTACGCGGGCAGGTAGTCGACGCCGATGTGCAGGACGTCCGCGATCCCCGCTCCGTTCGCCGCCATCGACGTGGTGATCTTGTCCCAGATGGCCGGGTTGCCGATGTCCTGGACCTCGACCCCGATCCCCGGGTTCAGCCTGGTGAACTCCGGTACCAGCGCCCGCATCTCGGCGGCCGGCCCCGCCCAGCTCCACACCTTGATGGCGCCTTTCGTGGGATCGCCGATCTCACCGGCGGCCGCACGTGACGAGCAGGCGGTGAGGGCGCCCAGCCCCGCTCCGACGGCAAGACCCGCCCCCAGCCCCATCGCCCTGCGACGGCATATGTCCATACACGACCACCTCTACCCGCGGCTCGGACGTCGGCCTGCCCGGCAGGCGGCCGACGGAGGGAAGTAAACAGCGGGGACAAGCCTGCTTGCAATACTCGATTGAAAACTTTCCGACGATCCAACCAGTGGAATCTGCACACCTATTGAAAGCTTGCGGCACCGAGAGATACGTTCCCGAGCACCGCCCTTCGCCTCTTCGGACTTCTCGGAGCGAATCAGCATGAGAAACCATCGCCCCGCACGCCTCGCGACCGTCACGGCCCTCACCGTCCTGGCACCACTGACACCACTGGCGCCGTCGGCCCTGGCGGCGACCGCCGCGGCGGCACCGCTCGTCGTCGAGAACCCCGGATTCGAGGAGGGAACCACCGGCTGGACCTTCACCACCGGCACCGGGGTCGCCACCAACCGGCCGCACGGCGGCGCGAAGCTGGCCTACCTCGACGAGGGCGAGGGGAAGAAGGTCTCGCAGGAGATCGAGGTTCCCGGCGACGGCATGTTCGACTTCTCCGCCTGGGTCGCCACCGGGGGTACGGGAGGCACGTTCACCGCACGCGTCAACGGTGTCCCCGCCGCCTCGGTCGACCTGCCCGCCCGCTCCACGTACGCCCGCTACACCCTGAGCAGGATCGCGGTGAACAGGGGCGACAGGCTGGAGCTCTCCTTCGGCTCGGGCGCCGGATGGGTCAACGTCGACGATCTGATGGTCTCGCCCGCCGCCCCCGCCGACCCGGTGGTCTCGTCGTCCGACCCGGAGATCGTCGAGATGTTCCACTGGGCGAAGCGCAAGGCCAACAGCTGGGTGCAGCAGGCGGGCACGAACGGCCCCCTCAACGTCGACGAACGCAATGGCACGGGCACCGGAACCGGCGTCTACGCCCCGTCCTACTGGGCCGGTTACGCCCATCGCAGCGGCTACTACTCACGCGACATGGCACACCAGCTCAGCGGCGCCTCGGTCCTCGGCCTGCACGAAGCGAACAGGGCCATGCTCGGCACGTTCGCCGCGTCCGCGACCGAGGAGCACGGCTACTACCCGGGCTGGTCCTTCAACTTCGACAACCGGACACGCCTGTCCATCGACTACCGCGGCCCCGACTCCTTCGTCCGCGAGGTGCCCGCCACCTTCGAACTGGTCGAGAAGGCGAACGAGGCGTACCGCTGGAGCGGCGACAGCACCTACGTCGAGGACAGCACCCTGTGGAACTTCTACCGCCACGCGACGAAGGAGTTCGTCGAACGCCACGACGGCGCGAAGCCCAACGGCGTCGCGGAGGGCACGGGCAAGGGGATCTTCGCCGGAACGGCCAGCTACAACGAGGCGAGCGACGAACCGCTGGCGGAGGCGGGAGACGCCATCGGCTCCCAGTACCAGGCGTACCTGGCGATGTCCGCGCTGGCCGGGAGCAAGGGCGACAAGGCCCTGTCCAAGGAGTTCCGCACCAAGGCCGAGCGGCTCGGGAAGTACTTCAACTCCACGTGGAGCGGCTCCGGTTCAGGAGCGGACATGATCCGCGGGTACACCGTCGACGGCGAGCCGCTGACCGGCTGGGGCATGGAGAACAGCTGGTTCATGCCCATGAAGCGGATCCTGTCGCCCGGTGCCCGCGCCGACGCCTATCTCGACTACATCGACGAGCAGGCCGGCGGCAGCGGAAAGCCCTCCAACATCGAGGCGATCTCCTATCTGCCCGACACCTTCTTCGCGTACGGGCACAACGAGACGGCCTGGAAGTGGATGCGCTACGTCTACGCCCAGCGCGACATCCAGCACCCCGTCTCCAAGCAGGGCCCGAACGGCGACTACCCGGAGGTCTCCTACACCCTCCTCGGCCAGACCGTCGAGGGACTCATGGGCGTCGCGCCCGACGCCCCCGCCACGTCCCTCAGCACCCGGTCCCGCCTGCCCGCCGGAATGGACTGGCTGCAGATCAAGGACATCGGCATCGGGAAGAACACCTTCACCCTGCGCCACGACGGGGCGGGCCGGTCGACGCTGACGAACGGGACCGGCCCCGCCGCCTACACCTGGCAGGCCCGGTTCCCGGGGAACCACCCGAAGATCAAGGTCAACGGCAAGGCGCGCCCGGCGAAGACCTCGAAGGCCGACGGAGAGACCTACAGCTACATCGAGGTCGAGGTCCGTCCGGGCCGAACGGTCACCGCCGAGACCCCGTAGAACCGCCCGGCACCGCCCGAAGCGGCGCGATCCCCCGACCGGGGGCCACCCCCGCGACCTGGTGGCCCCCGTTTTCCCACGCTTCCCCGGGCGGCACGGGCACGCCCCGGCAGAGTCCCTCGGGTCAGCCCCGCACCGTGCTCACCGGCGCCTTCCTCACACTCCCAGATGTCCCAGTACGGAGCCCAGCGCCCGGAGGACCGCGGCACGGGCCTGCTCCGTGTGGTCCAGGGTCTCGAAGCCGTGACGGCCGTCCGGGACGTCGATCACCTCGACCTTCGATCCGGACTGCTCCGCAGCGGCCAGAAAGGCCGTCACCGTCCCCGCGATCTCCGGGAGTTCCAGGCCCACCCGGGTCAGCACGATGGGCAGCGCCCCCGCCGAGCCCACCACACCCACCGGGTGGAACCGGCCGTCGCCGAGGCCCCAGGCCGGCTGCGGGGCGAGCACCGGGTACGTCGCCGCCACGCACCGCAGCCACGGCGGGGGCGCGGCGAGCCAGTCCGCGCTGAGCAGTCCGCCGCCGGAGAAGAACCACAGCGCGATCCGGTCCGGGTCCACCCTCGGGTCGGCCCGCAGCAGATCGACCGCCTCGGCCACGTCGGCCGCGGCGCGCGGACAGTCCGCGATGTCGTGCATCCGGTGGTCCACGGTCGCCGCGAGCGCACCGTGCTCCGCGAGGAGCTTCGCGTACCCCGTGTACGACGGCCAGTCGCGGGGCGTCGGCCGGGCCTCGGCGGGCACCGGGCCGCCGTGCACCAGGAGCACGGCGGGGCGCGGCCCGTCCGCGTCCGGCGGGTAGAGGTCGACCCGGCCGGTCCGCTCACGCGGCCGCTCCGGCACGTCCAGGAGGAACGGCCGCAGGTGCGGCGGGGGCCCGGTCGGCGCCGCCAGCCGCTCGCCCCCGCCGTCGGCCGCGCGCAGCAGTACGTCGGCCAGCCCGTCCGGCGCCGACAGCATCGGCCAGTGCCCGGCGGCCAGTTCGAAGAACCGCACCCGGGGCTCGGTGAGCGCCAGCAGGCGGGGGTCGCCGAGGCCGACGATGGTCCCGAGCACGGCGAGGGAGGAGCCGTTCGCCGTGCAGAGCACCCCGGTCGAGGGCAGCGCGGCCACCTCGGCGGGGAGTCTCAGCGGGGCGGTGAGCGTGCCCGTGGGCTGCGGCGCGGCCAGCGCGGCGAGCCGGTCGAGGGCCTCGGCGGGCACGTCCGCGAGGTGGCCCCAGCGCTGCCAGCCCGCGCGGTCCGGCGGGGCGAGGCGTGCCGGCGCACCGGGCGCGGTCAGGAGGTCGCGGGCCTCGGGGTCGGGGAGCAGGGCGAGCGCCGGGTCTCCGTCCTGCGCCGGGGCCGTGTCGACGTACACGATCCGGGTCACGCGCCCGGTGCGGCGGGCCGCGGCGCCGAGCGCGGGGTGGATGCCGTAGCCGTGGCCGACGAGGACCACGCCGGTGGCCTCGGGCAGGCCGTCGATCAGCCGGACCACGTCGTCGACGTGCGTCTCGGGGGTGCCGTCCTCCGGGTCCGCCGCGCCGGGCTCGTCCCGCATGCCGGTGAGCGTCACCGGCAGGGCCCGGGACCCGGCCGCGCGCAGCCGGTCCGCGACCCGCTCCCACACCCAGCCGCCGGTGTGCGCGTCCGGCACCAGGACGAACGCCGTCGCGCCGCTCTCCGTGCCCACGGCCCTCTCCTCACTCATGACTCTCTCCTCGTCACCGTGCTCCACGGGCCCGGCCACCTGGGCCGCCCGTGCTCGCCGGTACGGTAGGAACTCCCCCTGAGGGAGGTTCAAGCCTTGCCGACCGAATCCCTGTGGAGCATCGGAGAGCTGGCCGAGCGCGCGGGTGTGACCGTCAAGACCGTCCGGTTCTACTCGGACCGCGGTCTGCTCCCCGAGGCCGCGCGCAGCGCCGGTGGCCACCGGCGGTACGGCCACGACGCCCTCGACCGGCTCCGTACGATCCGCGCCCTGCGCACCCTCGACCTGCCGGTGCCGGACGTGGGCCGGGTGCTCGGCACGGACGGTGCCCTGGAGGACGTGGTCACCGAGCGATTGCGGGACGTCGGCACTCAACTGGCCGCGCTCCGCTGGCGGGAGGCCGCGCTGCGCCTCCTGCACGACTGCGCCCCCGAGGAACGTGTCGAACGGCTGCGCCTGGTCGGCGCGGTGACGGTGCCGCCGAACACGGACGCCCTGGCCCGGTTCTGGCGGCGCTGGCTGCCGCCCCGGCTCCCGGCCCGGGTACGGTCGGCGGTCGTGGAACAGGCGGTGCCCGCGCTGCCCGACGAACCCGCGCCGCACCAGGTGCTGGCCTTCGCCCGGCTGCACGCCTTCGTCACGGCGCCCTGCCCCGGCGGCGCGACCCGCGACGACTGCCAGCCCGCGGCACACCGGGACCTCGACGGATTCCGCCCGGCCGTTCTGTACACCGGACTCGGTGAGGCATTCACCCTGGCGGCACCCGCGATCCGAGCGGGGCGGGCCCCTGGCGCGGGGGAAGCCCTGGACTGCTTCGTGGCCGCGTACGCCACCGCGGGCGGGGTGCGCGACACCCCCGGCTTCCGGGCGGGCCTCAGCCGCGTCCTGGCGGCGGACCCGCGCGTCGACCGCTACTGGCAGCTCGTCACCGACCTGTCGGCCGAACCGAACCCCGGCACGTCGCACGACTGGCTCCGGTCGGCCCTGACCGCCCAGGCGGCCGGGTACTGAGGGCCGTTCCGGCGGTCCGGCGCGTCACCGGTGCCGCGGGGAAGCCTGCGAGCCGCAGATCGGCTCGCGCCCCACGCGCCAAGTGAAATCAGGGAGGACACCAGGCAGACGTTCCCGAGCCCGGCGCCGGCCGGGAAGGCGTGACCACAGCCTCCCGATACGTTCCGGGGCAGAACCGGCACGTATCGCGAGCCATGCCCACGGCGAGGTCGGCTTCGCCGCCACAGCAGCCCGCAGGACCGCCCCGGCACACCCGGACCCGCGTCCGCCGCACCGTCACACAGCGAACGCCGCACGCGAAAAACGTCCGAAAAACACGTTTCCCCAGGTCAGAACGATTCTGCCTGGGGATACCGAGTGGGGCGGGTGGGACTCGAACCAATCCCGGTGACGCTTCTCACCTGCACCTTTACGAAACCACCCGATTTACACCCCTGTTTGGGTCCGGCTGACTCCCCTTGGATCCAGCTCAATCGGAAACGGTGCAGCGAACGCTGCACCACATCCACCACCCAGAAGAACCACCTGCCTGCCCCCTGAAGCAGACCACGGAAGTGATCTGCATCCACGCGCCAGCGAACAATCCCTCTCCCGCCCCTTCCCACTAACAGGGGAGCGCTAATTGTCACCCTCAGTAACCGTAGTGCCTCATCCCTTCAATAGACGCGATACACACAAGCAGGTCCCTGCGGGCGCGGGGACAACTCCGACGTGCTCAACACCCATGCGCTCGTGGCCGGACCACCCCCGCGGGCGCGGGGTCGACCAACAGGGCTGTCTCGGAGGCGAAGCGCAGGGCGGACCATCCCCGCGGGCGCAGGGTCGACGCGGATCTGCGCGGCACGCGGGTGCCACACGAGCTGGGACACGTCGATCCCGCCGGGCACCTTCGACGCCTTCACCGCACCGTGCCACAGCAGGGCGGCCGGGACGCGAGTCTGGCCCTGCGCGAACGGAGCCTCGGCGATCACGAAGCCGCGCAGGATCTGACGGCCGCAGTGCGCGTCCGGGTCGTACGGGCCATAGAGGCCGGACTCCGCGACGCGGCCGACCGGCACGCCGGACAGCACCCGGCCGTACGGGTCACAGCCGTCGCCGCACACGTAGTGCGTACCCTCGCAGAACAGGTTCAGGTCGAGGGTGATGGTGTCGACGGAGTCGGTGCAGGGAAGCCAGCCACTCGCGGTTGGCGGTGGTGTACTCGGGCTTCGAGACGGGCTGGATGGTCATGTGCGTGTCTCCATGGACGCTGCGGTGACTTCCGCACACCGCCCACGGAGGCGGTGACGTCCACGAAGTTACGGGGCGTGGCCCCCTGAATCTGGGCCCGGAACTACCGGGCTGCTGTTTCGCTGGACTCGGATATCAGGCCCCGGCGCTTGGTCATCTCTAGCCCGGCCGAACCGGGCTTCGACACCGGCGTCGTACGGGTGGGGCCGCGCCCGGCCGGAGCGCCCGCAGGGGCCGCCGGCGCCCGAGTACGCACCTCACCAAACAGCTCCGGCCTCCGGGCACGCAGAGACTCGGCCGCCGACTGGACCTGTGCCTCGTCCGCGTCCTCGTCATCCACGGCCAGCAGACGCTCCGCGTCCACCAAGTCATCGCCCTCAGCGCCGAGCGCCACCAGCGCGGCCCGGCGCAGCGCCGCCCGCTCCCGCTCAGCGGCCAGCTCCTCCCGGCGCGCGGCCTGCAACTCCCGCTTCTCCGCAGCCTGCTCGCGACGTTCGACCTCCGTCAGAGCGGCCTGCTCGACCTCCCGCTGCGTGGTCACGAACTCGGCCAGTGCCTTCGGCGAGTCGAAGCCGAGCGTGGACAGCAGCCTCTTGACGGCCGCGCGTTCACCCTGGGCCTTCTCCGCGGGTGAGTATCTTTCCCAGCCGATCCTGGGAGAACGTGACCTGCTGCTCTTGCCCGCCGCCGTCGTTGGCGTCATCGAGCTGGTTATTCGTCTCGTCCTCCGAGGAAGCGCCCCGGATGGGATAGATCGGCCGCCCATCACGGCGGTGACCGACTGGACGGCGAAGCGGCAAGGGCCGGACCATACATCTCCTCCAGAGCGCGCCCCCGCGCTGCCGATCAGTTTAGCCAGACGGTCGGTCCGTCGCTTCGCTCTGCCGCCAGGACGTGATTTCCAAGAATCGGTCATGCCACGTGTGTCGCGCGCGTAACCTGGCTCGTGCCAGCAACGGCGCACCACCTCCACGACTCTGCCCCCGGCCAACGGGGCCGGGGCGATGAGGAGGTGACAGTCGTTGAGGCAATTACGGGAACTGGTCCACAGGCTCGGTCGGCGCGAACTAGCCCTGATCGTCTGCGCTGCGTTCGTCTCGGCATTCGCCACCAAGTTGGTGGACGTCTCCGAGAAGGCAGCGATCTGGGTAGTTGGTGCGCTTTGACCTAGCCGGCGACCACGACGTCGATACCGCCGTGGTCGCCGGCCGCTGAAGGGCCAGACCCTAGCGAGCCCTGCTCCGCGATGCGGAGCAGGGCTCCGCTGTGCGCGTCGGGGGCGTCTTCACACGCTGGGCTACGAGAACCAGAGCCGTGGCGGGTAGGGCTCTAGTTGAGTCAGCCGTTGGCGGACGGATGACCCTTATAGCTTGCTCTGCTTCGAGAGCTTAGTTGATCCAATAGGGTCAGGTAGCATCTTACTTGTCATTGAGCCCCTATCCCTTAACAGAGTCTGCCTTCATTAAAGGCTAAGCGACTGCCTATTCCTCACCATTACTGGTCAAGGCGACCCTAAGCGCCCCCCTCCTGTCCCCGTACCGACCTGGGGCAGCCCTTGTCCGACCATCCCCGCAGGATGGCGACCAGACAAGGAGGTCACAGCCCATGACCATCGCCCCGTACACCGCAGTCGGGCTTATCCCGGAGATCACCGAGATCCAGGACCGCGACGACATCGCCACCAACCTGGACCACCTGTACTCGCTCACCCGTGCCGCTGTCGCTCTCGGTGGCCTCGACCACCCCGTTCGCCTTGTCGTCCTGCCCGAAGGCGCACTCCAGGGATTCACCGACGAGATCCACGACCTCGACCACGCCACCTACGCCCGCACCTGCGCCATCACCCTCCCCGGCGCGGAGACCGAAGAACTCGGCCGCTGGGCAAACGAGTTCGGCGTGCACGTCATGGCGCAGGCCAAGGCCCTCCACCCGGCCTTCCCCGACCGGTACTTCAACGTCGGCTTCGTCATCGACCCGACCGGCGCGATCGTGCTGCGGTACTACAAGCTCGCCCCGCTCCCACCGATGGAACACAGCCTCAGCCCGCACGACGTCCTCAACCGGTGGACCGAGCTGTACGGCAACAGCCCCGACGCGTACTGGCCCATCGCAGACACCGCCATCGGCCGCCTCGGCGTCATGATGGCCAACGAAGCCAGCTACCCGGAGAACGCCCGCGGCCTCGCCCTCAGCGGCTGCGAGATTGCCTATCGCACCAGCTACCCGCTGCCCGGTGCCGCCAGCGACGCCTTCGACATCCAGAACCGCGCCCGCGCCCTCGACAACACCATGTACGTCCTCACCCCCAACCCGGCCTCTTACACCGGCGCCGACGGACAGCGCACCAACTCTTTCGGCGGCCACTCCACCGTCACCGACCACACCGGACGCACCATCGGCCACCTCGACCACGGCGGCGTCGTCTCCTTCGTCACCGCCACCATCGACCTGCCCGCCCTACGCCGACACCGCACCACCGCCACCTGGACGAACTGGACCAAGGATCTACGCACCGAGCTGTTCGCCACCCTCTACGAACAGCCCATCTACCCGGCGAACCTCTATACCGATCGCGCGCCGTACAAGCACGCCGAGTACCGCAAGCACGTCACCGAGCCTCAGATCGAGTTGATGCGGGCCCGCGGCACGTGGCGGTAACCCCTCTGCGCCCCAGCCAGCATCTACCATCGAACCATTCATACAACGGAAAGCTCTCGACGGCTTCCGTCCACAAAGGCCGTCAGAGCAGCTCGAAGCTCGTGATCAGCGCGTGTTTCAGACCCCCTCACCTCGCGCCAGACAGATCCCCAGTTCAACACTTCACGTAAGGCAGTCAGTTCAGCGCCGGTCAGGACATCGCTCGTCACAAGGGCATACTCCAGTTCCTCGCGCACATCAAACTGCTCATAGTCGTCCAGGAACCCCCAGTCATACAGCAGCTCGTACGCGCGGAAGGCGGACCAGTGTCGGCTGCTGGTACACACCTCGGCGTTTCCGTCGCACACCCCTTCCTTCCCAGGGCACCAGTGCTCCATCAGGTCCGACAGAGCCGACCGAGCTACAGCCCTGGCCAGAGCCTGTCCCTCCGACCGCTCGACGCAGGCATACAGTTGGTCCGCAGCTGAAACCACTGAGGGTGGCCCCCAGAACGTGACTCCGTTGTATGCCACCCGCACCGCGTTGAATGCCTCGTCCAGGATGGCCTTGCGCGCCCCGAAGTCGACGCCTGGCAGCTTTTTCACAACATGCACGAAGTCCCGGCTGGCGGCTGCCAACTCCTCGCAGCCTTGTACCGACTTCTCCTGTCGAACGACAATCACCTGCGACTGCCTCTCCTTGCGCGCCGCACGGTAGCCCAACCACGTCACGGCCGCAGCGACGAAAGCTGCCACCCCCGCCAGTACAGACCCCAACCCTCCCAAATCCATACCGCCCATCTTGCCGAACACCGACTCGCCAGGTGCCCCGTTTGCTGAGCGCGCCATCACTGATCTGCCGGAGTCGGCGATCCCTCACCTACTCGTCCATGTGACGCTCATCCTCAGGACCACCAGCACCCTCCACATCTGCACGCCCGCGGCGGTCCGCAGCCTCCACCACCCGCTCGGCGGCCTCCTGCTCCGCCTTCGCCCGGATCCGCGTCACCTCCTGCGAGGCATCCTTGATCGGATACCCGGCCTCCAGCAGCATCGTCACCGCCGTCTCCAGCGACAGCACCCCCGCCCCATACGCCTTGACGGCCTCCTCCAACACCGCTCCGCGGTCGGTCGGAGTGTGCGGCGCCCACGCCAACCGTGCCGGCAGCGTCTCTCCGGCCGTCCACCCCTCCGCCCGTCCAGCCTGGTACAACCGCTGCACCATCTTGAACAGCAGCCGGTACTTGTGCTCACGGGCCAGCCGCATCATGCCGATCAGCCCGTCCAGCGGACCCAGCGCCAGCTTCAACGCGTACCCCGACGGCACCTCCGTGGCGTCCAGCGTCCCCAGCCCCGCTGCCGTCACCCGCGAATTCGCTGCGATCCGCTCCAGTAGGTGGTCCACCCGCGCTCGCAACTCGGCCAGCTGCGGCGACGTATCCAGAGCATCCATCCGCCCCGCCTCCCCGAGCTGCCACACCGCCCCGGCCTTCACATCCAGCTCCTGCGGCTTGCCCGTCGCCCGGTCTACCGGCAACCGCGCACCGGCGAGCCCGATGATCGGCGTGCCCGTCGTCGCGGACGCCGCCGAGCTGTCCGAGTCCGTGGCCGCCAGCTCATCCAGCGCCTGCAGAAACCGCGCCAGCACCGAGCGACCCCAGTGCTCCCCGCCATCGGGAATCGTGTTCGCAATGTGCACCACCGGCACGAAGCCCGGAAGCTCGCCTTGCCCATCGGCAGCCGGTCCAGCGTCTCGCCGTTCTTCAAGTCCTCCAGCAGCCACTCCGCATCCGTGAGGTAGCACGTCACGTTGGACGCCCGGCCTGGCTCCCACGGATACGAACGCGACCCCACCACGCCTCCGCCTCCAACGTCGCTGGCCTGCTCACCATCCTCGGAGATCGGCCCCAGCTCATATGTGACCCGGCGCACCTGCGCCTTCAGCCCGGCGTCGTCGTCCGCCGGAAGCTCCCACGCCAGATGTACACGCACGGGAAAGTCGTCGTCCTCGTCGTCCCACTGCGGGAAGAAGAACCCCGGATCGTAGACCCGGAACGTCGGCCGCTGCTTCTCCGGGTTCCACGCCAGCACCATCACGCTGTCGCCAAGGAGCACCGCCGCCCGCTCCGCCTGCTGGACTCGGAACGTCAGCAGTTCTTTGTCCGCCCACTCCCGCAACCGCTTCTGTACCGCGACAGCCTCCGCCGCACCTGGCGTCGGCGTCTCCTCGTTGGCGTTCTCCGCCCCCTCGACCGCGACCTTCTGCTCCGAGCCCAGGAGGTAGCCGAGCGCGGTGTCCACGAGATTCGCCGCGTCGCCCAGCTCTCGACGCTCCAACGCACCCGGGTCACCCTCGATGTCCGCGAGCTGCCCGGCCTGGTTGTTGTCGTACGACGCCAGTACCTTGTACGCGGCCAGCCGCCGCAACTCGTGGGGCGGCATCCACGTCTTGGCCAGCTCATGGAACGCACGACTACCCGGTCTCCCGGCCTCGGCCATCACCGGCTTGTAGTTCAGCCACAACCACGCATCGATCACAAATTGGCGCAGGCCCACATCCACTCCAGGAAGCTCAGCCCCACGCCTTACGCACAGCGTATCCACTATTTGAAAGGCAGCGCCTTGCCAAGAACATCACGCACATGGCCTGCCGCATCGGGTGACGAGAGGATCGACGTCACACCCAGCACCAGCAGCATCAATCGAGCCGAACTCTCCGCAGTGTGCGAAATCCCCGGAATCAATGGCAGTGCCCAGGCAATTCCGATGAGCACTACTCCCGGAAGTACCCGTGCTCCCGCCGCACGCAAGCGGGATGCCCTCGAAGGGAGGCCAGGAGCATTGGCCAGCAAGGCAGCACGGTCCTCACGAACAAGAGCGTCGATGCCGTTGACGAGTGAGGCGACCACGCGTTCAACATCTTCAGCGGATACAGCGGTGACCAAAGCTCGCTTGTGCAACCGGATCGACTCGCCCACACGCAACGCTTCATCGCGCAGCTCACTTCTCAGCCCAGCGTCAGCGGGGTCAATTCGTTCTCTGAGAGCCAGATACCGTGCCGCCTCCACCGCCAGGTTCTCCAGCGATCCGCACCATTGGCGAACCTTCGCGCCGCGCCGCCAGAGGTTACGTTCCTCGTAGATCCGGTCAGCTACATGCAGAACCGCTATTGCCAGCACGTCGTAGGCGTGCGCCTCCACCCGAACACTCCGTCGCCATTTCCGATAGAACCAGAAGGTACCGGGCAAAGACCCAAAAATAAGCACCAATATGCTAAATCTGGCGACGGGTGGGGAGAGCCCCGCCATCCCGGAGTCCATGCTGTAAACCACCCACCACGTATACGCGCTTATCAGCGCGACCAGAGGCACCATCATCCGCGCGAGAAGAACTCGGTAAAGAAGTGTCCTCCACAGCCCCACCGTGCACGTGGTGAAAATCAACGCGGTAAAGACTGAGATCAGCCGAGTGCTACCGAAAGTGATCATTCCTATGAGGGGCAGCCAAACGACGAACCCTAACGGTGAGTAGATGAAGAGAGCCAGAAAACGAGCCCCTCCTTCATCCCGCCTACGACCTGCTGCCTCCACCCGCCGCCTCAAGCCGGAGCCCGCATCCAATGGGATACGCCCCAACGCCGCAGAAATCTGTAGCTCGTCGGCCACACGCCACCGGTGCTCACCACGGCCAAAGAGCCAGTGCATCACCACGCCCACTCTGGACGGTGCCGTCGTCATACAAACCCTCTCTTGCAGAGCCAGCGATGCTTCGCGCACGCCAACGAACCGGCTACGCGACGCCGAAATCCCAGGCATCGTGCAGGTCCGCCGCGACCTTGCGCAGCCGCTCAGCAAGCTCAGCCTGCCCAGCTCCATGCGTTTTGTTCCGGTGGCAGTTCGGGCACAAGGCGATCATCGCCGCCGGATGGTCCCGGCCGCCACTGGCATGGTCATCGATATGGTCAACCTCCAGCAACGGTTCCCCGGCCTTCGTCCGGTACGGAAGGTCCGGCAGCAGGCACTCCGGGTTCTCGCAGCGTCCCTCGCTTCGAATCACTACCGCACGCCGTGCCGCAGGGTTTCGAGTACGTCGGTCTCCCGCCGCCTCCCGCCACTCCCGATCACGCCCGGACATCTCCCACTCGACCGCCCTCCCGCAAAGCGCCTTGTACTCGGCCACCGGAGCAGTACGAGCACGCAACCTCCGTGGCGCGTACGGCTCGGAATCCAGGCTGAAGTAGTCCGGTCTGGTGGGGTTGCCCGTATTCCCGCCAAGCCCTGCTCGGGCGGCTTCCAACTCGTCCTCGAACTTCGCGAGCTCGTAACGGCCCTTGACCACGACCGTAAGTCTGTGTCCCTGTCTGGCCGCTTCGTGTGCCACCGCCACGAAGTTCAGAGTCTTACCCGTCCCTGTGGGCAGGTTCACCACACTCTTCATACTCACGCCGAACCGTCCGATCATGCCCTCACGACGGCGCCCCAACCGGCGGGCATCCAGAACACCCGACGCGTTCACAACACCAGACGTTCGACCACTCACCAGCCATTCCGGAAGTCCCCGGGCATCCTCCATCGCCACAGCTCCCTGTTCTCGCGCCATCGCCGGTCAACAGGCCACGCTGCCACAGCCCACTGACAGCGACCTGGGCCAGCTAGCGCCGACCTGACAGAAGCTGATCGTCCCCGCCCTGCGGGGACGGCATCGTCGGGTCGAGGAACAAATCCCACAGCGCCCACACCGCACTGTCCAACAGGTCTGGGGAGTCCTCCATCTCCCCCTGGCCGACGAATGTCGTCATCTGCTCCTCCAGTTCCGCGAACACCCGAGCCGGGCCGACGTGCGACACCCGGGCCTGCTCATACAGCTGCGCCGCAGGAGCCGCCCGCGCCCGCTTCCCCCGCGTGGCGTGCACGATGCGCCAGTTCACCGTCGGGTCCACCTGCTCCAGCAACGCGGGCAGGTAGTCGCCGCTGTTGTTCGCCTCGATGACCGCGCAGTCGGCGCGGTGCTCGTGATACAGCGGACCATCCCCGCGGGCGCGGGGACAACACTTCTTGAGCTGGGGCTTTACGGAGCGAAGCAGCCATTCTCATTCGGTTGCTTCTGACTCACTCCAACCCAGCGCACCTCTGCACCAATCCCGGCCAAACATCCAGTTCACCCCGGTGACGGCAAGCCGATAGAAATCCATACGGACAAGGAGAAACCATGACTGCCAGGCAGGTGGGGACCGCCGCCCGACACTCCCACCACCACATCACCACGAAGGCCCAGGTCAAAGCACCCTGAAGGACCGCCCCGGCACACCCGGCCCCGCGTCCGCCGCACCGTCACACAGCGAACGCCGCACGCAAAAATCGTCCGAAAAACACGTTTCCCCAGGTCAGAACGATTCTGCCTGGGGATACCGAGTGGGGCGGGTGGGACTCGAACCCACGGCCGACGGATTATGAGTCCGCTGCTCTAACCGGCTGAGCTACCGCCCCTTTTCGGCGTGGCGCGTACAAGTGTGCGCGCCGTCTGCCGCAGCATAGCCGGTCATACGATCTCCCGCTCCGGATGGTCGGCTACGCATGACCATGAAGACTCCGGCGCGCTCCGCGTGGTTCCGGACCGGGCGAAGTCCATGCGAAAGAGTCACTCCAGCCCCACCCGCACCACGGCGAGGACGGTGGGCGGGCACACGAAAAAGGACCCCGAAGGGTCCTCTTCCGATCCGCTCCCCCGACTGGACTCGAACCAGTAACCCTCCGGTTAACAGCCGAATGCTCTGCCAATTGAGCTACAGGGGATCGCGCTCCCCCGACTGGACTCGAACCAGTAACCTGCCGGTTAACAGCCGGCTGCTCTGCCAATTGAGCTACAGGGGATTGCTGCGTGTGCACCGAACCCGACCACCCTGGCTCCTGCCGGGCGGCGCGTGCTCGCTGCGACACATACATTAGCGCAAGCAGGGGGGTGCTTTGCCAATCGGTATCCCCCGGGGTGATCTCCGGTGCCCGCAGGCACGCGGGCAGCACACGTCGCAAGGAAGGGTGGCACCCATGCGGTACCGGCTCACGTTCATCGCCGGACTGGCCCTCGGATACGTGATCGGGACACGGGCCGGGCGGGAGCGCTACGAGCAGCTGAAGGAGTCCGCGCGCCGGATCGCCCGGAACCCGGCCGTCCGGAACACCGCCGAATCCGCCGCCCAGAGCGGCCGGGACCTGGCCGGAAAGGCCTACCAGGCGGTGAGCGACAAGGTGGGCGAGAAGGTGCCGGCCTCGGTGGCCTCGCGGCTGCGGCCGCGCCAGGACAGGGTCACGGAGGACGACTGGGGCACCAGCAACACGTAGGGCCCCGCCGAGGGCGTCCCGCTCCTGCCGCACCACGGGTACGGAAACGTCCCCGCGGTGCGGCAGAATCTTGTGCATGGGGATAGTCGCCGGGCTGGACAGTTCTTCCGCCTTCACGCACATCGTCGTCTGCGACACGGACACGGGCGCCGTGCTGCGCCAGGGGTTCGCCGCACATCCCGTCGAGGCGAAGGCAACCGAGGTGGACCCGCAGGCCTGGCTGCTCTCGCTCGGCGAGGCCGCCACCGGCGGGCTGCTCGAAGGGGTGGAGGCCATCGGGGTCTCCGCCCAGCAGCACGGCCTGGTGCCCCTGGACCAGCAGGGCAACCCCGTCCGTCCGGCGCTGCTCGGCAACGACCGGCGGGCGCAGGCCGCGGCGGCCGATCTGGTCGACGGGCTCGGCGGGCGGCAGGCCTGGGCCGAGGCGGTCGGCTCGGTGCCGCAGGCCGCGCAGCCGGTGTCGAAGCTGCGCTGGATGGCGCGGACCGAGCCGGAGGCGGCCCAGCGGGTGGCCTCGGTGCTCCAGCCGCACGACTGGCTGGTGTGGCAGCTGCTCGGCCGCCCCGCCCGGCGGACCACCGACCGGGGCGCCGCGTCCGGCACCGGCTACTGGTCCGCGGAGACCGGGGCCTACCGGCCCGACCTGGTGGAGCTCGCGCTCGGGCACCAGGCCGCGCTGCCCGAGGTGCTCGGCCCCTCCGACACGGCCGGTACGACCCCCGAGGGGCTGCTGATCTCCGCGGGGACCGGCGAGACGATGGCGGCGGCGCTCGGGCTCGGGCTCGGGGCCGGTGACGCGGTGGTGTCGCTGGGGGCGTCGGGATCGGTCATGGCGGTGCACCACCAGGCGCTCTCCGACCCGACCGGGACGATCACGTCGTTCGCCGACGCGACCGGGCGGTACATGCCGGTGGTGCACACCTCCAACGCCGTACGGGCGCTGCGCGGGAGTGCCGAGATGCTCGGCGTCGAGAGCCTCGACGACCTCTCCACGCTGGCGCTGAAGTCCACTCCGGGCGCGTCCGGGCTCGTCCTGCTGCCGTATCTGGAGGGCGAGCGGACGCCCAGGCTGCCGCACGCCGCCGGGACGCTGTGCGGGCTGCGGCGCGAGTCGATGAAGCCGGAGCACCTGGCGCGGGCCGCCTTCGAGGGGATGCTCTGCTCGCTGGCCGACGCGCTCGACGTGCTGCGCGGGCGGGGCGTCGAGGTGCGGCGGGTGTTCCTGCTGGGGGCGGCGGCCGCGCTGCACGCCGTGCAGACGATCGCCCCGGCGCTCCTGGGGACGCAGGTGGTCGTGCCGCAGCCCGCCGAGTACGCGGCGCTGGGCGCGGCCCGGCAGGCCGCCTGGGCGCTGGGGGTCTCGCGGGGTACCGCCGATCCCCTCACCCCGCCGGCCTGGCAGGGCGCCGCCGCGCAGGTGCTGGAGCCGGGTGCGGAGCTGGCCGTCGGGCAGGCCGTGCGCCAGCAGTACGCGGCAACGCGGGACCAGATCCACCCGGGAGCCTTCGACCACGCGGGCTGAGGAGGGCCCGAGAGTCGAGGAGGGTCCGCAGGCCGTGGAGGGCCTGCGGGCCGGGAAGGGTCCGCGGGCCGGGGAACGCCCGCGCGCGACGGCGTGTGTGAAGGGTCCGCACGGCAGGGTCGCGTACGCCGGTGGAGTACCTCGTCCCACTTGTGTACTCGGTCTGTTTTTTGACCTGGTCTTGAGTAAAAACGGTCGCGGCCCCCGTCACCGGTACCGGAAGATGGATCGACTCCCGACCTCTGCCGACTCCGAGAGACACGCGTGCTCATAAAACTCCTGCGGGCCCATCTCGGCCCGTACAGAAAGCCGATCCTGCTGCTGGTCGTGCTCCAGCTGCTCCAGACCTGCGCCAGCCTCTACCTGCCCACCCTGAACGCCGACATCATCGACAACGGTGTGGTGAAGGGTGACACGAACTACATCCTGGAATTCGGCGGCATCATGATCGCCGTCAGCATCGGCCAGGTGGTCTGCAACATGGGGGCCGTCTTCTACGGCGCCCGCACCGCTTCCGCGCTCGGCCGTGACGTCCGGGCGGCGATCTTCGACCGGGTCCAGTCGTTCTCCTCGCGCGAGGTCGGGAAGTTCGGGGCGCCCTCGCTGATCACCCGCACCACCAACGACGTCCAGCAGGTCCAGATGCTGGTGCTGATGACGTTCACGCTGATGGTGTCGGCGCCGATCATGTGTGTCGGCGGCATCGTGATGGCGCTCGGCCAGGACGTGCCGCTGTCGGCGGTGCTGCTGGCGGTGGTGCCGGTCCTCGGTATCGCGGTGAGTCTGATCGTGAAGCGGATGCGTCCGCTGTTCCGCACGATGCAGGAGCGGCTCGACACGGTGAACCGGGTGCTGCGCGAGCAGATCACCGGCAACCGCGTCATCCGGGCCTTCGTCCGGGACGGGTACGAGGAGGAGCGGTTCCGCGGTTCCAACACCGAGCTGACCGATGTGGCGCTGTCCACCGGCCGGCTGATGGCGCTGATGTTCCCGACCGTGATGACGGTGGTCAACGTCTCGTCGATCGCCGTGCTCTGGTTCGGCGCCCAGCGCATCGACAGCGGCGGCATGCAGATCGGCGCGCTGACCGCCTTCCTCGCCTATCTGATGCAGATCGTCATGTCGGTGATGATGGCCACCTTCATGTTCATGATGGTGCCGCGCGCCGAGGTGTGCGCCGAGCGCATCCAGGAGGTCCTGGAGACCGAGTCCAGCGTGGTCCCGCCGGTGAAGCCGGTCCGCGAGCTGACGGCCCACGGCCATCTGGAGGTGCGTGGCGCGGACTTCCGCTACCCGGGTGCCGAGGAGCCGGTGCTGCGCGCGGTGGACCTGGTGGCCCGCCCCGGCGAGACCACCGCGATCATCGGCTCGACCGGCAGCGGGAAGTCGACGCTGCTCGGTCTCGTGCCCCGGCTGTTCGACGTGACGGACGGCCAGGTGCTGGTCGACGGCACGGACGTGCGGACGCTGGACCCGGCGCTGCTGGCGCGGACCGTGAGCCTCGTACCGCAGAAGCCGTACCTGTTCTCCGGGACGGTGGCGTCGAACCTGCGCTACGGGAACCCTGACGCGACCGACGAGGAGCTGTGGCACGCGCTGGAGGTGGCGCAGGCCAAGGAGTTCGTCTCGGCGCTGGAGCACGGGCTGGACGCGCCGATCGCGCAGGGCGGCACCAATGTCTCGGGTGGGCAGCGGCAGCGGCTGGCCATCGCCAGGACGCTGGTGCAGCGGCCGGAGATCTACCTCTTCGACGACTCGTTCTCCGCCCTCGACTACGCCACCGACGCCGCGCTGCGCGGCGCGCTGACGCGGGAGACGGCCGAGGCGACCGTGGTGATCGTGGCCCAGCGGGTCTCCACCATCCGCGACGCCGACCGCATCCTGGTGCTCGACGAGGGCCGGGTCGTCGGCTCCGGCACCCACCACGAGCTGATGGACGGCAATGAAACGTACCGGGAGATCGTGCTCTCCCAGCTGACGGAAGCGGAGGCCGCGTAATGGCCGGGCCTGGCGGACGCATGATGGCGGGCGGGGCGCCGACCGACCGGTCGATGGACTTCAAGGGGTCCTCGAAGCGGCTGTTGAAGCGCTTCGCGACGGAGAAGACCTCGCTGTACGTGATGCTGGTGACCTGCGCGCTGAGCGTCGGCCTGTCCGTGGTCGGGCCGAAGATCCTCGGCCGGGCGACCGACCTGATCTTCGCCGGGGTCGTCGGCCGCCAGATGCCCGCGGGGACGACCAAGGAGCAGGCCGTCGAGGGGCTGCGGCACAGCAACGGCACGCTGGCCGACATGCTCGCCGGGGTGGACTTCGTCCCCGGTCACGGCATCGACTTCGACGCGGTGCGCGACGTGCTGCTGGTGGCGCTGGCGGTCTACGTCGGCGCCGGGCTGCTGATGCTGGTGGCGACGCGGCTGTCGATCCGGATCATCAACCGGATCATCTTCCAGATGCGCGAGGACATCCAGACGAAGCTGTCGCGGCTGCCGCTGTCGTACTTCGACCGCGCCAAGCGCGGCGAGGTGCTCAGCCGGGCGACCAACGACATCGACAACATCTCGCAGACGATGCAGCAGACGCTGGGCCAGCTGATCAACTCGCTGCTGACCATCGTCGGCGTGCTGGTCATGATGTTCTGGGTCTCGCCGCTGCTGGCGGTCGTCGCGCTGGTGACGGTGCCGCTCTCGGCGTTCGTGGCCGCGAAGGTCGGCAAGCGGTCGCAGCCGCAGTTCGTGCAGCAGTGGCAGGTGACGGGCAAGCTCAACGCCCACATCGAGGAGATGTACACCGGGCACACGCTGGTGAAGGTCTTCGGCCGGCAGGAGGAGTCCGCGAAGGACTTCGCCGAGCAGAACGAGGCGCTGTACGAGGCCGGGTTCAAGGCGCAGTTCAACAGCGGGATCATGCAGCCGCTGATGATGTTCGTCTCCAACCTGAACTACGTGCTGATCGCCGTCGTGGGTGGTCTGCGGGTGGCCTCGGGGGCGCTGTCGATCGGTGACGTGCAGGCGTTCATCCAGTACTCGCGGCAGTTCTCGATGCCGCTGACCCAGGTCGCCTCGATGGCGAACCTGGTGCAGTCGGGCATCGCCTCGGCGGAGCGGATCTTCGATCTGCTGGACGCCGAGGAGCAGGGCGCCGACCCGTCGCCCGAGGAGCGCGAGCGGCCCGAGGAGCTGCGGGGCAGCGTCTCGCTGGAGAAGGTGTCGTTCCGCTACGAGCCGGAGAAGCCGCTCATCGAGGACCTGTCGCTGAACGTCGAGCCCGGTCACACGGTCGCGATCGTCGGTCCGACCGGCGCCGGGAAGACCACGCTGGTCAACCTGCTGATGCGGTTCTACGAGGTGACGGGCGGCCGGATCACCCTGGACGGTGTCGACGTGGCGCGGATGTCGCGCGACGAGCTGCGGCAGGGCATCGGCATGGTCCTCCAGGACACCTGGCTGTTCGGCGGTTCGATCGCGGACAACATCGCGTACGGGGCCTCCCGCGAGGTCACCCGCGAGGAGATCGAGGAGGCGGCGCGGGCGGCCCACGCCGACCGGTTCATCCGTACGCTGCCGGACGGCTACGACACGGTGATCGACGACGAGGGCTCCGGGGTCAGCGCGGGTGAGAAGCAGCTGATCACGATCGCGCGGGCGTTCCTGTCCGACCCGGTGATCCTGGTGCTCGACGAGGCGACCAGCTCGGTCGACACCCGTACCGAGGTGCTGATCCAGAAGGCGATGGCGCGGCTGGCCCACGGCCGTACCAGCTTCGTGATCGCGCACCGGCTCTCCACCATCCGGGACGCCGACGTGATCCTGGTGATGGAGAACGGCTCGATCGTCGAACAGGGCACGCACGACGAGCTGTTGGAGGCCCGGGGCGCCTACGCGCGGCTGTACTCGGCGCAGTTCGCCCAGGCGGTCGCCGAAGTCGACTAGATCCGGCGCTTCCTGAGGAGGAGGGAGGGCCCGTACCGGTGGTACGGGCCCTCCCGCGTGTCCGGCGCCGTCAGTCGAGGTAGCCGCGGAGCTGGTCGGCGTAGGCGTGGTCGCGGAGCTTGGCGAGGGTCTTGGACTCGATCTGGCGGATGCGTTCGCGGGTCACGCCGAAGATCCGGCCGATCTCCTCCAGGGTGCGGGGCCGCCCGTCGTCCAGCCCGTAACGGAGCTGGACCACCTTCCGTTCGCGCTCGCCCAGGGTGGAGAGCACCGCCTCCAGGTGTTCGCGCAGCAGCAGGAACGCGGCGGACTCGACCGGGGACGCGGCGTCGCCGTCCTCGATGAGGTCGCCGAGGGCGACGTCGTCCTCCTCGCCGACCGGGGCGTGCAGCGAGACCGGCTCCCGGGCGAGGACCAGGATCTCGCCGACCCGTTCCGGGGTGAGGTCGAGCTGTTCGGCGACCTCCTCGGGGGTGGGCTCGTAGCCGCGCTCCTGGAGCATCCGGCGCTGTACGCGGACGACGCGGTTGATCAGCTCGACCACATGGACCGGGACCCTGATGGTCCGCGCCTGGTCGGCGAGGGCGCGGGACATGGCCTGCCGGATCCACCAGGTCGCGTACGTGGAGAACTTGTAGCCCCGGGCGTAGTCGAACTTCTCCACGGCCCTGATCAGCCCGAGGTTGCCCTCCTGGACCAGGTCGAGCATGGTCAGCCCGCGGCCCACGTAGCGTTTGGCGACGGAGACGACGAGCCGGAGGTTGGCCTCGATGAGGCGGCGCTTGGCCGTGCGCCCCATGACCACCAGCCGGTCCAGGTCGACGGCGAGCCGGGTGTCCGGGTCGGGGGTGCCCGCCAGCCGTTCCTCGGCGAAGAGCCCGGCCTCGACGCGGCGGGCCAGCTCCACCTCGTCCTCGGCGCTGAGCAGGGGGATCCGGCCGATCTCCCGCAGGTACTGGCGGAAGAGGTCGGAGGACGGCCCGGTGGCCTCCGGTCCACGTCCGCGCCGGGACCCGGGCGCCCCGGGTGCCTCGCGCGGTCCGGGCTCGTCCGGCGGTTCCACCGCAGTCTCCGGATGGCGTACGGCCCGGTTCTGCGCGGGGATGGCCGAGACGTGCTCGGTCGTGGTCGGGGTCCGGGTCTGCACGGGGGCGACCTCCAGGTGATCGCTGCCGGGCCGCGGCAGGGAGGCCCACCGCTGGGTGGACCGGCCGCGCTCCGATGTCTCAGGCACCGCCACCAGTGTGGGGGAAGACATCTCTCCGCCACGAGGGGCGTGCGGCGACTTTCTGAGTCCGTTCCGTGACCGCCGGTTACGCGGGGGACCGCTCCCCCGCTCAGAGCGCGGCGGCCCCGTGGCTGCGCAGGGACTGGGCGTACTGCTGGAGGACCCAGACCTCGTTCTGCGCGGCGGCCAGGTGGTCGGGGGCGACGTTGCTGCCGAGGCGGGCGAGGCTGCCCTGTACGTCGCCGATGCGGCGGTCGACGGCGCGCAGCCGGACCTGGACGAGCTGGATTCCCGCGTAGGTCTCGTCGATGGACTTGCCGCGGAACACCTCGACGGCGAGCTCGGTGACCAGGCTGCGCACGGAGTCGTCGGGGGCGGTGTCCAGCACGGCGGCCAGGTACTCCCGGGCCTCGGCCAGGCCGCGCTCCGCGCCGCCCGCCTCCTCGATGCACCGGCGCACCGCCGCGTAGGGCGGGGCGGTGAACTCGTCCTCGCCGTAGGCGTCGAAGGCCGGGGAGACCAGCTCGGGGCGCTGGAGGGCGAGCTTCAGCAGCTCCCGCTCGGTGTGGAACGCGGGGCTGCGGAGGTGGAGCGCCGGGCCGGAGGGGCCTCGGGGCGCCGGTGGGGCGGACTGCTGCTGCTCGCGGCGGGCGGGGGCGCGGCCCCGGTCGCCCCGGTCCCCGCGGTCGCGGGCCCAGCGGGCGAACTGGGCGACGCGGTGGACGACGAACTCCTGGTCCAGGATGCCGACGAGGCCGGCGAGCTGGACGGCGACCTCCCGCTGGATGCTCAGCGTCTTGATCTTGGCGACCACCGGTGCCGCCTCGTCGAGCGCGGCGGCCCGGCCCGCCGGGGTCTCCAGGTCGTACCGGGCGACGATCTGCCGGAGCGCGAACTCGAAGAGCGGGGTGCGGGGCTCGACCAGCTCGCGGACGGCCTCGTCGCCCTTGACCAGGCGCAGGTCGCAGGGGTCCATGCCGTCCGGGGCGATCGCGATGTACGTCTCCGCGGCGAACTTCTGGTCGTCCTCGAAGGCGCGCAGGGCGGCCTTCTGACCGGCCGCGTCACCGTCGAAGGTGAAGATCACCCGGGCGCTGCCGTTGTCCATCAGGAGGCGGCGGAGGATCTTGATGTGGTCGCCGCCGAAGGCGGTGCCGCAGGTGGCGATGGCGGTGGTGATCCCGGCGAGATGGCAGGCCATGACGTCGGTGTAGCCCTCGACGACCACGGCCCGGCTGGCCTTCGCGATGTCCTTCTTCGCGAGGTCGATGCCGTAGAGCACCTGGGACTTCTTGTAGATCGCGGTCTCGGGGGTGTTGAGGTACTTGGGGCCGTTGTCGTCCGCGCGGAGCTTGCGGGCGCCGAAGCCGACGACGTCGCCGGAGGTGTCGCTGATCGGCCACATCAGGCGGCCGCGGAAGCGGTCGATGGGGCCGCGGCGGCCGTCCTGGGAGAGGCCGGAGGCGATGAGCTCCTTGTCGCTGAAGCCCTTGCCGCGCAGGTAGCGGGTGAGGTGGTCCCAGCCGGCCGGGCTGTAGCCGACGCCGAAGTGGGCGGCGGCGGCCTGGTCGAACCCGCGCTCGGCGAGGAACGCGCGGCCGATCTCGGCCTCGGGCCCCTCCAGCTGCCGGGTGTAGAACTCGGCGGCCGCCTTGTGCGCCTCGACCAGCCTGATGCGCTCGCCGCGCTGGTGGGAGGGGTTGTAGCCGCCCTCCTCGTAGCGCAGGGTGATGCCCGCCTTGGCGGCGAGGCGCTCGACCGTCTCGGAGAAGGAGAGATGGTCGATCTTCATCACGAAGGCGATCGTGTCCCCGCCCTCCTGGCAGCCGAAGCAGTGGAAGAGTCCCTTGCTCGGACTGACCTGGAAGGAGGGTGACTTCTCGTCGTGGAACGGGCAGAGGCCCTTGAGGTTGCCGCCGCCCGCGTTGCGCAGCTGGAGGTACTCGGACACGACGGCGTCGATCGGGACCGCGTCCCGTACCGCCTTCACATCGTCGTCATTGATCCTGCCTGCCACGAGTGAATTCTACGGGTGAGGTGCGACAGTCCGGCCCGCCCGCCGTGGACCGGCCCCGCGCACGGGGCCGCCGGCCCGGCTCAGACCAGGGACTCCAGGGGTACGGACGGGTCCCCCAGGGCCTCGGGGTCGGTCTGGCGGCCGGACCTGATCAGTGCCTGCACGGTCTCGGTGACGTCCCACACATTGACGTTCATCCCGGCCAGCACCCGCTGGTCCTTCAGCCAGAAGGCGATGAACTCCCGCTTTCCGGTGTCGCCCCGGACCACCACCTGGTCGTAGCTGCCGGGCGGCGCCCAGCCGGAGTATTCGAGGCCGAGGTCGTACTGGTCGGAGAAGAAGTACGGCACCCGGTCGTAGGCGACCTCCTGGCCGAGCATGGCGCGGGCCGCGGCCGGGCCGCCGTTCAGGGCGTTGGCCCAGTGCTCCACCCGCAGCCGGGTTGAGAACAGCGGATGGGCCACGTTGGCCACGTCCCCGGCGGCGAAGATGTGCGGGTCGCTGGTGCGCAGCGAGGCGTCGACGGCGATGCCGCCGCCGTCCGCACGCGGGGCCATGGCGAGGCCGGCGGTCTCGGCCAGGGCGGTGCGGGGGGCGGCGCCGATCGCGGCGAGCACGTCGTGGGCGGGGTGCTCCTCGCCGTCGTCGGTGCGGACGGCGAGGACCAGGCCGTCCTGGCCGATGATCTCGGTGAGGCGGACGCCGAAGTGGAAGCGGACCCCGTGGTCGCTGTGGAGGTCGGTGAAGAGCTGGCCGAGCTCGGGGCCGAGGACCCGGTGGAGCGGGGTCGGCTCCGGCTCCATGACCGTGACCTCGGCGCCGTATCCGCGGGCCGCCGCCGCGACCTCCAGGCCGATCCATCCGGCCCCGGCGATCACCAGGTGGCCGTTGTCGCGGCCGAGTGCGGAGAGCACGTTGCGCAGCCGGTCGGCGTGGGCGAGGCGGCGCAGGTGGTGGACGCCGGCCAGGTCCGTGCCGGGGATCTGGAGGCGGCGCGGCTCGGCCCCGGTGGCGAGCAGCAGCTTGTCGTAGTGGACGACGGTGCCGTCGCCGAGCCGGACGGTGCGGGCCTTGCGGTCGAGGGCGGTGACCGGCTGGCCCAGGTGCAGCTCGATCTCGGCGCCCGCGTACCAGGCGGGCTCGTGGACGAAGACGCTGCCCCGTTCCTCCTTGCCCGCCAGGTAGCCCTTGGAGAGCGGGGGCCGTTCGTAGGGATGGTCGCGTTCGTCGCCGAGCAGGATCACCCGGCCGCTGAATCCCTCCGTCCGGAGCGTCTCGGCCGCCTTGGCTCCGGCCAGTCCTCCGCCGACGATGACGAACGTCTGGTGTGCGTCGACCACGTGATGCCTCCTCGGTGCTTGCTGCGCTCCGCCGCCTGCGAGCCTCCCGCACGCGGCGTGATGGCGGTAGGGGTGTACCCGGTCACCAGTCTGGTGGGACCGGCCCGCCGGGCGGGGTGCGGCACGCGAGCCCGGCCCGACCAGGACGGATTGGTCAGGCGAGCGCCGCGTGCAGGGACCGGGCGGAGGCGTCGGTGAGGGAGGCGATCTGGTCGACCAGGACGCGTTTGCGGGCGGTGTCGTCGCGGGCGGCGTCGAAGAGCGCCCGGAACTGCGGCTCCAGCCCCTCGGGGGCGCTGGCGGTCAGGGCGGCGGCCAGTTCGGCGATGACGACCCGCTGCTCGGCGCGGACCGCCTCCTGCTCGGCGCGGCGCATCACGTACCGGTCGGCGACCGCCTTGAGCACCGCGCACTCCAGGCGGGCCTCGCGGGGGACGACCAGCTCGGCGGTGTAGCGGCCGAGGCGGCCGGTTCCGTACGCCCGGCGGGTGGCGCGCTCGGCGGCCAGGCAGAACCGGCCGATCAGCTGGCTGGTGGCGTCCTTGAGCCGGGCCTGGGCGACGGCCGTCCCGTCGTAGCCGCGCGGCCACCACTCCTGGGCGGTGAGCCGGTCCAGCGCCTCGGTCAGCTCGGCCGGGTCGGTGTCGGCCGGTACGTAGCGGCCGAGGGCGACCGCGGGGATCCCGTCGCGCTCGGAGGGGGCGCAGAGCCGGTCGGGGTCGATGTGCCCGGCGTGCAGCCCGTCCTCGAAGTCGTGCACGGAGTAGGCGACGTCGTCGGACCAGTCCATGATCTGGGCCTCGAAGCAGGTGCGGTGGACGGGAGCGCCCTGGCGGGCCCAGGTGAAGACCGGGAGGTCGTCCTCGTAGACCCCGAACTTCGGGGAGCCGGGGTCGGTGGGGTGTCCGCCGCGGGGCCAGGGGTACTTGGTGGCGGCGTCCAGGGCGGCGCGGGTCAGGTTGAGGCCGACGCTGACCGGTTCGCCGGTGCGGGTGTCGGGGACGAAGCGCTTGGGCTCGATCCGGGTCAGCAGGCGCAGCGACTGGGCGTTGCCCTCGAAGCCCCCGCAGTCCGACGCGAAGTCGTTGAGCGCCTGTTCGCCGTTGTGCCCGAAGGGCGGATGGCCCAGGTCGTGGGCGAGGCAGGCCGTCTCGACCAGGTCGGGGTCGCAGCCGAGCGCGGCGCCGAGCTCCCGGCCGACCTGGGCGCATTCGAGGGAGTGGGTGAGCCGGGTGCGCGGGCTGGCGTCCCAGGAGCGGCCGACGGTGCCGGGGGCGACCACCTGGGTCTTTCCGGCGAGCCGTCGCAGCGCGGCGGAGTGCAGTACGCGGGCGCGGTCGCGCTGGAACGCGGTGCGGCCGGGCCGTTTGTCCGGCTCGGTGTCCCAGCGCTCGGTGTCCGCCGGACCGTAGGGGTCCGTGCCGTACGAGCTGTGCGTGCCGTGCGTACCGTCCATGGTTCCGACAGTAGACGGCCGCACCGACAGTGACGCTCCGGGCACTCCAGACGTTCCGGATGCTCCGGGGCACTCCGCCACCGCCCTGTCGCGACGGCGTCGGTCGTCCGCCCTCGCGCCGGCCCGGGTGGGCTGGATCGAGTGGGACGGGTATCCCGGGCAGGGCCGAACGGGCCGAGTGCTGCCCGGGTCCTCAGTCCCTGGCGTCGGCAACGCCCAGTCCGTCCATGTAGTCGCGGACCCGCGTGATCAGTCCGTCGCGGACGTGGAGTATCAGGAGACCGGGAACGGTGAACGTGGTGGTCCTGGTCGGCAGCGTTCCCACCACGACATGCTCGGCGACGATCACTTCGGGGTCGGAGGTCTCGTAGGCCGTGACCCTCCTGACCTCCTCCACCTGAACGGGGCTGGCGCCCCAGGCCGCCCGGTAGCCGGCACGCACGGCCTCACGGCCTTCGAAGCTCGGCGGGAAGCCGGGTGAGGAGAACGGGAACACGTGCACCGCGTCGACGGCGTAGAGATCGGCGAGATCGTCCGGGGACTTGTCGAGCATGGCCTGGTAGTAGCAGGTCAGCACCTCGCGAGGGGTGCGGGCAGCAGGGGTATCCGGATGCGACACGGTGACCGTTCCATTCGCTCAACACTTGTTGACCCGCTCACCGTAGGGTCGGCCGGAATTTCGGTCAACGGCTGTAGAGTGAATCGGTGTCCACTTCTCACCAGTCCCGGGCCGACCGACGCCGGGCAACCGAGGTGCGCATCCTCGACAGCGCCCGGGAGCTGTTTGCCGAGAAGGGGTACGAGCGCACCACCATTCGCGCCGTGGCGGCCGCGGCGAGCGTCGATCCGGCCCTGGTCATGCAGTACTTCGGCTCGAAGCGGGGGTTGTTCGGCCAAGCCGTGCGGGTGGCCCCCGCCGCGCTGACGGCCACCGACACCGACGAGATCGTCGAGCAGTTGCTGACCTCGCTCGGCCTCAAGCTCGGCGGCCTTCCCGAAGGCACGCTGGCGATGATGCGGTCCATGCTCACCGACCGGACCGCGGCCGATCACGTCCGTGCCGCTCTCGGCCGGCAGATCGACAGCGTCGGTGCCGCTCTGCCCGCCGCCGAGGATCCCGAGCTGCGCGCCGCGCTGATGGTCAGCGTGCTGCTGGGCGTGACCATCGGCCACCAGTTCCTCGGCCTGGCCGCGCTTCGTGGGGTTCCCGCGGACCGCATCGCCGCGTTGCTCCGCCCGGCCGTCAAGGCCCTGTCGGGACCGCCGAAGTGAAGTCGGTTCGAGAACCTTTTCGATCTCCGGATCGTCCTTCAGGTCGTAAAGGTGAGGAACGGGAGGGTTCGGTATGCGGGTGGAACGGCCCGGGTGGCTGCGGACGCGGCGTGGGCAGCGGCGGGCCGTGCAGGGGGTGATGGCCGCGTGCGTACTCGGACTGGCGCCCATGACCTGGACGTACGCGGCCGCCGGCGCCCGGGTCGGGACGGTCGCGGACGCGCCCTCGCGCCAG
Organism: Streptomyces sp. NPDC092952; assembly: GCF_044754785.1. Taxonomy (NCBI): domain Bacteria; kingdom Bacillati; phylum Actinomycetota; class Actinomycetes; order Kitasatosporales; family Streptomycetaceae; genus Streptomyces; species Streptomyces sp. NPDC092952. The sequence goes on from NZ_JBIVPT010000002.1 coordinate 202,703, forward strand.
GTGGCGGTGGTGTTCGGGGCCGGCCTGTGGCAGGGCAGGCCGTCCCCGTACCTCGCCAACCGGCTGAAGACCGCCGCCCAGCTGTACCGGGACGGCAAGGTGCGGGTCGTGCTGGTGACCGGCGACAACAGCCGCGAGGAGTACGACGAGCCGGACGCCATGCGCACCTACCTCAGGGAGCACGGGGTGCCGGACCGGCGCATCGTGAGCGATTTCGCCGGTTTCGACACCTGGGACTCGTGCGTGCGGGCCAAGAAGATATTCGGGGTCGACCGCGCGGTGCTGGTGAGCCAGGGCTTCCACATCCGCCGGGCGGTCGCCCTCTGCCGGACCGCCGGGATCGACGCGTACGGGGTCGGCGTGGACGCGGTCCACGACGCGACCTGGTATTACGGCGGGACCCGGGAGGTGTTCGCCGCGGGGAAGGCGGCGCTGGACGCGCTCCTCGACCGCGATCCGCACTTCCTGGGCCCGCGCGAGACCGGGATCGTGGAAGCCCTGGGGGCGGACGCGCCCTGACGGGCGGTCAGCCCGCGTAGGGGTGCGCGGCCCTGGCCCCGCGCAGCGCCCTCCCCCACCACAGCAGCTGGTCGAGCAGCGCCTTGGCCGCCGCGTCGCTGCCCTCCGGGTCGCGGAGCCGGCCCCGCTCGTCGAAGAGGGCGCCCGCGTTGTGGAAGGAGACCGTCTCGCGGACGGAGACGGCGTGCTGCTCGGCGAAGACCTGCCGCAGGTGCTCCACGGCCCGCAGGCCGCCGGAGACCCCTCCGTACGAGACGAAGCCGACGGGCTTGGCCTGCCATTCGTCCCGGTACCAGTCGATGAGGTTCTTCAGCGGGGCCGGGTAGGAGTGGTTGTACTCGGGGGTGACGACGACGAAGGCGTCGGCCGCCGCCAGCCGGGGCGCGACGGCGTCGAGCCGGGCCTGCGCGTCCGGGGCGGGCCGGAAGGAGATGGCGGTCGGGAGGTCGGCCTCCGCGACGTCGATCAGGTCGGTCTCGATGTCGGGGTGGGCCCCGGTGTGGGTGAGGAGCCAGTCGGCGACGACCGGGGCGAACCGGCCCTCGCGGTTGCTGGCGAGGATGACCGCGACCTTCAGGGGTGCGGTGGCGGGCGTCGTGGGCACTGTGGTGAGGTCCATGCGAAGAGCCTCGTACCTCAACAAGGCTTGAGGTCAAGCCCGTTCGGGGATCCGTCCCCGGACGCACCGCGCCCCGGTGCGGCCGGGCGGCCGTACCGGGGCGGAGAACCGTGCGCGTGCGGTTACTTCTCCCAGCCGATCGTCTCCGGGAGCGGGCTGTAGAAGATGGTGGCGCCGACGTTGGCCAGGCCCTTCTTCACGCTGTACGTGGACGGACCGCTGAACAGCGGCAGGAAGGCGTACTGCTGGAGCGCCTCGCGCTCGACCACGTTGGCGGCCGCGGCCTGCTTGTCGAGGTCGGCGATGCCGAGGACGTCCCGGATCTTCTTGTCCAGCTCCGGGGTGCCGGAACCGGTGATGTTGGAGTCACGGTCGGAGCAGTAGAAGTCGCACAGGTAGCGGGCGCCGTACGGGTCCATGGAGCGGTTCCCGGACAGGAAGAGGTCGAACCTGCGCTCGCTGAGGACCTTCGCGAAGTCCGCCGCGTCGGCCTTCTTGACGACCAGTTCGACGCCGGCCGGCTTCAGCATCGCGGCGAAGGCACCGGCGATGGCCTTGTCCAGCGGGTCCTCGCCGACGATGGTGTAGCCGACCGTCAGCTTCTTGCCGTCCTTGGCGCGGATGCCGTCGGCGCCGGGCTTCCAGCCGGCCTCGTCGAGGGTCTTCTTCGCCTCGTCCGGCGCGTACGTCAGCACCTTCGAGACGTTGTCCTCGTAGCCCTTCTGGAAGCTGTACAGCACGGCCGAGCCGGGCAGCGGCTCCGTGTAGTCGAGCCCCTGGAACTGGATCTTCGCGATCTGGGAGCGGTCGACGCTCTGCTGGATGGCCTTGCGGACGGCCTGGTCGGCGAGGGTCGCGGACTTGGTGTTGAAGTAGAGCGAGTACTCGAAGGGGGAGCCGCCGCTGCGGATCTCCGTCCCCTTCAGCCCCTTGAGCTGCTTGAGGCTCTCGGCGTCGACGGCCGAGGTGTAGTCGAGCTGGCCGTTCTTGAAGGCGTTGACGGCGGCGGTCGACTCCAGGTTGACGTAGACGCGCTTGTCGAGCTTGCCCTTCTTCCCCCACCACTTGGGATTGCGGACGAAGGTGATGTTGCCGGAGTGGGTGTTCCACTCGCCGACGGTGTACGGACCCGCGCCCCACTCCGGGTGGGCCTTCTTGATGTACGCCTTGTTGAAGTTGGCGACGGTGGCCGCCTTGGGGTGCAGGAAGGTGCTGAACAGGGTCGACCAGGCGGAGTCGACGCCCTTGAAGGTGATGACGGCCTGCTTGGCGTTCTCGCCCTTGGCCACCGAGGTGATCTGGCTGTAGCCGTCGGTGGTGGAGGCGTCGAAGCCCTTGTCGGAGCCGTTGTTGGCCTTCCAGGTGGCCTCGATGGCGGTCCAGTCGATCGGGGTGCCGTCGTTGAACGTGGCCTTCTCGTTGATCGTCAGGACGACCTTCTGGTTGCCGCCCTCGGTGGTGACCTTCACATCGCTGTAGTAGTCCGGGTTGTACTGCACCTCGCCGGTGGGCGCGTACGTGATCGCGTCGGCGTTGTACCAGGCCCAGACCCGGGACGCGGTCAGGGTGGCGTTGACGTTGAACGGGTTGCCCTGGTCGTCGAAGGTCCCGGCGCTGGTGTACGTGCCGCCGTCCTTGACCTTGTCGTACGGGACGGGGTTGTAGTCGGTCACGGACGAGGCGGCCTTGGGGGCGTCCTTGCCCGTCGCGCCCCCGTCCTTCCCGGACGAGGAGTCGCACGCGGTGGCCGCGACCGAGACGGCGGCGACGAGGGCGAGGGGCAGGGCAAGTCTTGCGCGCATGGCGGAGGGGTTCCTTACTGGTTCGGTGGTAGGGGGCGTGCTCAGGGGGTGCGGGCGGGCTCAGACGGCGTGGCAGGCGTACCGGTGGCCGGGGCGCGCGGCCACCTCCGTGGTCTCGGGGCGCTCCGTGCGGCAGCGGGCCTTCACGTCCTCGTCGGCGAGGCGGTACAGCGGGCAGCGGTCGACGAAGACGCAGCCGGCCGGCGGGCGGGTGGCGCTGGGCTGCTCGCCCTGGAGCACGATCCGTTCGCGGGCCCGTTCCCGTCCCGGGTCGGGCACCGGGATCGCCGACAGCAGCGCCCGGGTGTACGGGTGCTTGGGGTCGGAGAAGATCGCCTCGGTCGCGCCGGTCTCGACGATGTGTCCGAGGTACATCACCGCGATCCGGTCGGAGACGTACCGGACCACGGCCAGGTCGTGGGCGACCACCAGGTAGGCGAGTCCGAGTTCGCGCCGGAGCCGGGCCAGCAGGTTGATCACCCCGGCCTGTACGGACACGTCCAGCGCCGACAGCGGCTCGTCGAGCGCGAGCAGCTTCGGCTCGGTGGCCAGGGCCCTGGCGATGCCGATCCGCTGGCGCTGGCCGCCGGAGAGCGCGGCCGGGAAGCGGCCGCTCACCGTGGGGTCGAGGCCGACCAGCGCGAGGAGTTCACGGACCCGGGCGGTGATCGCCTCCCGGTCCTTCCCGGCCGCCCGGAGCGGCTCGGCGAGCAGTTCGAAGACGGGCAGTCGCGGGTTCAGCGCCCCGAGCGGGTCCTGCATGACGATCTGTACGTCCTGCCGCAGCTCCCGGGCGCGGGCGGCGGACTCGGCCGTACCGGTCTCAGTGCCGGAGACCTCGATCCGGCCGCCCTCGGGCCGCTTCAGCCTCAGGACCTCCATCAGGGTGGTGGTCTTGCCGCTGCCCGACTCGCCGACCAGGCCGAGGGTCTCTCCGGCGCGCAGCTCGAAGCTCACCCCGTTGACGGCGTGCAGGGTGCCGACCCGGCGCCGGAGCAGCGCGCCCTTGGTGACGGGGAAGGTCTTGACCAGGTCCTCGACCCGGAGCACCACCTCGCCCGCGGCCGGCTCACCGGCCCCGTCGGACGGTTCGTCCGGTACGGGGTCCCCGGCCGGGTCCAGGGTTCCGGCGAGGATCTCGTCGGCGCGCAGGCAGGCGGCGTGGCCGTGGCCGGTGATCTCGCGGAGGGCTGGCTCCTCGGCCCGGCAGGCGTCCTCGGCCACGGCGCAGCGGCTCGCGAAGGGGCAGCCCGCCGGGAGGTCCACGAGCGCGGGCGGTTCGCCGCCGATCGGGACCAGGGGCCGGTGGACGCCGCTGTCCACGGTGGGCACGGCGGCGAGGAGGCGGGCGGTGTAGGGCATCGCGGGACGGCGGAACAGCTCGTCGACACCGGCCCGTTCCACGATCCGGCCCGCGTACATCACGGCGACGTCGTCGGCATGGCCGGCCACCACGCCGAGGTCGTGGGTGATGAGGACGAGCCCGGCGCCGGTCTCCCGCTGGGCGAGCCGCAGCACGTCCAGGATCTGGGCCTGCACGGTGACGTCGAGGGCGGTGGTGGGTTCGTCCGCGACGAGCACCGAGGGCCGGTTGGCGATGGCCATCGCGATGACGACGCGCTGGCGCATGCCGCCGGAGAACTCGTGCGGGAAGGACTTGGCCCGGCCCCGGGGGTCGGGGATGCCGACCAGGTCGAGGAGTTCGACGGCCTGTTCCCAGGCGGCCTTCTTCGTCAGGTCCTGGTGGACGCGGAGGGCGTCGGCGAGGAGCCGGCCCACGGAGAAGATCGGGGTGAGCGCGGAGAGCGGGTCCTGGAAGACCATGCCGATGGAGTTGCCGCGGATCGCGGAGAGCTCCTTGTCGCCGAGGCCGACCAGGTCGCGCCCGCCGAGCAGCACCTGGCCGCTCACCTCGGCGGAGGCGGGCAGCAGGCCCATCACGGCCATCGCGGTGGCCGACTTCCCGGAGCCGGACTCGCCGACGATGCCGAGGGTCCGGCCGGGCAGCAGGTCGAAGCCGACGCCGCGCACCGCTTCGACGGGCCCGGCCTCCGAGGGGAAGGTGACGCGCAGGTCCCGTACCGAAAGGACCGGTTCGGCGGTGGCGGGAGCGGCCTGGGGCCCGGCCTGGGTGGTGATGGTCATCGTCGGCCTCCTGCCGCACCGGTCACGGACGTGGGGTCGAGGGCGTCGCGCAGCCCGTCGCCGACGAAGGTCATCGACACGGTGAGCAGCACGACCAGCCCGGCGGGGAAGGCGAAGAGCCAGGGGGCGCTGGTGACGGTGGACGCGCCGTCGGCCAGCATCGTGCCGAGGGAGACGTCCGGGGTCTGGACGCCGAAGCCGAGGAAGGACAGGGCGGTCTCGCTGAGCACGGTCGCCACGACGCCGAGCGTCAGGTTGACGATCAGCAGCGAGCCGAGGTTGGGGATGATGTGGCGCAGGATGATCCGGGAGGCGCGGACACCCATGAACTCGGCGGCCGTGACGTAGTCCCGTTCCCGCAGCGAGGTGGAGACGGACCAGACGACCCGCGCGGTCGACATCCAGCCGAAGACGGTGAGGACGACGATGAGGACCCGCCAGTCCCCGGCCAGCCGGTGGGAGACCAGGGCGAGGATCAGGAACGAGGGGACGACCAGCAGGAAGTGGATGAGGGCGAGGGTCGCCTTCTCCACCCGGCCGCCGAAGTACGCGGCGCTGGAGCCGATGACCGCGGCGACGACGACGGTGAGGACGGAGACGCTCACCGCGATCACCAGGGAGCGCTGGAGCCCGTGGACGGCGGAGGCGTAGACATCGTTGCCGCCCTGGTTGGTGCCGAACCAGTGGGTGCCGCTCGGCGCCTGGGTGAGCGCGGCGAAGTCGACGTCGGAGTACGTGTACGGGGTGAGCAGCCCGCCGAAGGCGCTGAACAGCACCAGCAGCAGGAAGATCACCACACCGACGACGGCGAACCGGTTGCGCAGGAATCGCCGCAGGTAGAGCCGGCCGAGGCCCGGATGGGGCGTGCCCCCGGTCTCCTTCGGGGTTTCGGTCCCAAGGTCTGTCGCCACGTCAGTTCACCCTCACTCGGGGGTCGAGGAAGACGGTGGCAACGTCCGCGAGGATCGCACCGATCGCGGTGAGGACGGCGGCGAAGGCCGCCGTCGCGACCGTGCCGTGCACGTCGTTCTTGCTGATGGTCTGGATGAAGTAGCGGCCCATGCCGTTCCAGCCGAAGATCGTCTCGGTGATGACGGCGCCGGTGAACATGGCCGGGATGCTGAACGCCACGGAGGTGGCGGTCGGGATGAGCGCGGCGCGCAGGGCGTGTCTGCGGATCGCCCGGGACCGGGTGAGGCCGGTGGCCTGGGCGGTCCGGACGAAGTCCGCGTTGATCGTGTCGAGCAGCAGGGAGCGCTGGGTCAGGTGGTAGCCCACGTAGCCCATGAGCGTCAGGCTCACGGTCGGCAGGATCAGATGCAGCAGCCGGTCACCGATCGTCGCGAACACCCCTTGTACGTCGGGTGAGTTCTCCCCGGCGACGTAGAGGAAGGTCAGCCCGGCGTGCTGGTTGAGCCAGATGGCCACGAAGACCACGGCGAGCGCGGCGACGGCGGTCGGGACGTTGAAGACCGCGATGGACACGGCCTGGGTGATCCGGTCGGCCCAGCCGTACTGCCGCGAGGCGGTGTACACGGCCAGTCCGACGCCGATGACCACGGAGAGGACGGTGGCGATGATGACCAGTTCCCCGCTGATCAGCGCCCGGTAGCCGATCTCGCCGTTGACGGCGACGCCGGTGGGCGACCGGCCCCAGTCGAAGTGGAGCACCACCGAGGTGAACCAGTCCCACCAGCGGTGCAGCACCGGTTCCTGCGGGCTCAGGTTGTACGGCGCGAGGGCCCGGTCGATCTGCTCCTCGGTACGGACCGGACGCAGCTCCCGGAAGTTCGCCCGCGGGTCCAGGAACCAACTGGCCAGGAAATACGTGGCGTTGGTCGCGACCACGATCATCAGCAGCCAGCCGGCCGCCTTGCGGATCACATAGCGGAGCACGTGCGCCACCTCCTCCCCGCGCGCGGAAGGCGCATCTCGGGGATGCCGGATCGAAGGGGCGTGTGCATCTGCGGCGTGGGCTTTCTATGGACGGACCATGGGCACGAATGTGCGAGTTCCAGCCTGACGTGCGCCCACGCACGGGCACTACCGATTCGCCGCCCCCGCCATCAGATCTACACACTGCCGAAGCATTCGGTCGCTGTACGTAGCGGATCACTCGGATTCGGACACGCTCCGGCGCGAATCCGCCCCCGCCGGGCCCAGGGGGGCGGGCTCGGCGGGGGCGGCAGCCGGGGGCGGCCGTGACACCGTCCCGTGGGGGGTGTGGAACATGTGCCCGGCGACCGCAGAGTCATGCATGTGACGTACGCCACACCGCACGCACCTCGTGTCACCCGATCGGCACCGGATGGCAAAGGACTGACCACATCCACCCCGATCACGGCCGTGACCTGCACGATCGCACCTTGGCAAGGACGGCGCGCCGGTCCGTGCGGGTGAAAGCTGACCCGGTGTCAGCAGGCGTGCACGGCGTGTCGCCCGTTAGCTCGTGGTCAGGACACACCGACTCGTGACCATCGCCGGAGGAACCCCCCATGCGCCCTGTCCGCATAGCGACCGGTACCGCCGCATCCGCGGTCACCATAGCCGCGCTCGGCCTCCTCGCCGCCGGGCCGTCGGCCTACGCGGCCGGGGCCGACGCACCGCAGTCCGGTCCGGCCCAGGCCGCGTCGCGCACCGACGAGGACCCTCCGGGCGACGAGTCCGGGAACGGCGCCGAGGAACTGTTCCCCCTCGACGTCCTCTCCGGGCGCCAGGTGCCCTCGCTGCTCGACGCGGTGGGCGGGGGCGGCGCCTTCTCCGGATTCGGCGACGCCTCCGGGGACGGGGACGGGAGCGGGTACGGGGACGGAGGAGACGGCAGGGACTCGGACCGGGGCGGCGGCGGCCACGACGGGGGCGGCGGCCGGGGCGACTCGTCCGGTCGCGGCGACCACGCGTCGGGCCACGACAGCGGCCCGGACGGACGCGAGCCCTCGGGTGGCCGGGACTCCTCGCACGGGGACTCCTCGCGCGGTGACTCCGGACGGGATTCCTCGCGCGGTGACTCCGGACGGGACTCCTCGCACGGGGACTCCGGCCGGGGCGACAAGGAGGATCAGGGCCGCCGCGACGACGGCCCCGGCGACGGGCGCGAGACCCCGGGGCGCGGGGACGCACCGTCCGGTCATCGCCCCACCGGCCCCACCGGGCATGTCGGAACCGGTGTCGGCGGCAGTGTCCGCTCCGACACCACCCAGATCGCGGCGGGCGCCGGCGTACTCGCCGTGGCCGCCGTCGGCGGAGCCTGGCTCCTGCGTCGCCGGGCGAGCGGCACGCAGAGAGCCGGCTGACGGAGCCGGATTCACGGCTCCGTACCGCCCGGTGCCCGTCCCGGTGGCCGCGTGCCACCGGGACGGGACCGTTCCCGTACCGCCGGCGTCCGGTGCGCGCCCCGACGCGTACCGCCGGTGCCCGGTACGCGCCCTTCCCGTACCGCCGACCGGAGGACGACCGTGTCCCAGAAGGCCAAGGGCTGGCTGCTGGCCATCGCAGCGCTGGCCGGTGTCTGGCTGATCCGCAACGGTGCCGACACCCAGCTGGTCCCGCCCGGCCCCACCGCCGCCCAGGCCTTCGCCGACGGCCCCGTACCGCAGCCGGGCTCCCTGCTGGCCGCCCCGCTGAAGCCGTCCGCCCCGGTCCGCCTGCGCATCCCGAGCATCCGGGTGGACGCCCCGGTGACGCGGCTCGGTCTCGGGCCCGGCGGCCGGCTCGACGTACCGCCGGCCGCGAACCGCAATGTCGTCGGCTGGTACAAGGACGGCACTCCCCCGGGCTCCGAGGGCAGCGCCATCATGGCCGGGCACGTGGACAACGCGGAGGGCCGCTCGGTCTTCTACGACCTCGGCGCCCTGCGCAAGGGCAGCACGGTGGAGGTGGTCCGCCAGGACGGCCGCACCGCCGTCTTCTCGCTCGACGCGGTCGAGGTCTACGAGAACGACGCCTTCCCCGACAAACGGGTGTACGGCGCCGCCCCCTTCGCCTCACTGCGGCTGATCACCTGCGGCGGCGGCTTCTCGAAGGCGACGGGCTACCAGGGCAACGTGGTGGCGTACGCGCACCTGACCGCCGTCCGCTGAGACCAGGCGGAGCCCCCGCTCAGGCGATCCACTGGTCGAAGGCCAACTTCGCGACCAGCGAGAACACCACGACCAGCAGCACGCCCCGGACGAACCCGCTGCCCCGGCTGAGCGCCATCCGCGCCCCGACGATCCCGCCCGCCAGGTTGAACACCGCCATCAGCGCCGCCAACTGCCACAGCACGCTGCCCTGGTAGGCGAACATGGCCAGCGCACCGGCGTTGGTGCAGACGTTGACGATCTTGGCGGTGGCGGAGGCCGTCACCAGGTCGAGGTGGAGGACCGCGGTGAGCGCCAGCACCAGGAACGTGCCGGTGCCGGGGCCGAAGAGCCCGTCGTAGAAGCCGATCCCTCCGCCGACCAGCACGATCGCGGTGACCGTACGGGCCCGGGTGACCCTTGTGCGCTCCGCGTCGCCGGTCTCCTTGCCGAAGGACGGCCGCAGCAGCACGAACGCCGCGACGGCCAGCAGCACGACCATGATCACCGGCCGGAGCACCTCGCTGCTGAGCCCCGCGGCGAAGAACGCCCCGGCCATCGAACCGGCCAGCGCGGCGAAGCCGATCCGCAGCCCGGTCCCCAGCCGCACCGGGGTCCTGCGCACGTACGCCACGGCGGCGCCGGAGGTCCCGACGATCGCGACCGCCTTGTTCGTCCCCAGCACGTGCGCGGCCGGCACCTGCGGCAGCCCCAGCAGGAGCGCGGGCAGCAACAGCAGTCCGCCACCGCCCACCACCGCGTCGATCCAGCCGGCCGCGGCGGCGGCGATACACAGGACGACCAGGGTCGTTATGGCTATGTCGGGCATGATCGCGACCCTAGGGACGCGGTCCGGGCCCCGTCCATTCCGTTGAGCCAAAACTGAGCTTCCCCACGGACTTCCCCCGCCCGGTGGCCACGGTCGTACGCTGGGGCGCATGAGCCATGGCTGGAACGCCGACGACATCCCGGACCAGCGCGGCCGCACGGCCGTGATCACCGGGGCCAACAGCGGCATCGGCCTGAACACCGCCCGGGAGCTGGCCCGGCACGGTGCGCGGGTCCTGCTGGCCTGCCGCGACGAATCCCGCGGCCGGGCGGCCGAGAGCCTGCTGCGCAAGGCGGTCACCGGCGCGGACGTGGCGTTCGTCCCGCTCGACCTGGCCGATCTCCGCTCGGTACGGGAATTCGCCACCGACCACGCGCCCGAGCGGATCGACCTGCTGATCAACAACGCGGGCGTGATGGCCCTCCCGTACGGGACGACGGCCGACGGCTTCGAGCGGCAGTTCGGCGTCAACCACCTGGGGCATTTCGCGCTGACCGGGCTGCTGCTCCCCCGCCTCCTGGACACCCCCGGGGCCCGAGTGGTGACCGTCTCCAGCGGGCTGCACGCGCTGGCCGACATCGACATGGGCGACCTCAACAGCGAGCGCGGCTACCGCCGCTGGACCGCCTACGGCCGCTCGAAGACCGCCAACCTGCTCTTCGTCCACGAGCTGGCCCGGCGGCTCGCCCGGGCGGGCTCCCGGCTGGTGGCCGCCGCCGCACACCCGGGGTACGCGGCGACCAACCTGCAGTCCGCCGCCGCCAGGATGGAGAACCGCCGGGCGGCCGAGCGGTTCTTCGAGCTGGGCAACCGGATCGTCGCCCAGCCCGCCTCGGCCGGGGCGCTGCCCACCCTGTACGCGGCCACCGCGCCCGGCGTGCGCCCCGATTCGTTCACCGGGCCGGGACCGCTGGGCTGGCGCGGGGCCCCGGCCCCCTCCTGGCGGGCCCGGCGGACCCGCGACGACGTACGCGGCGAGCGGCTCTGGGTGGCGTCCGAGCAGCTCACCGGCGTGACGTACCCGGAGCTCGGCCCGGCCTGACCGGCCGGGCTCAGCCGTTCTGCCCGCCCTCGACGACGGCCGGGTCCATCCACATGACCTCCCAGATGTGGCCGTCCGGGTCCTGGAAGGAGCGGCCGTACATGGTGCCGTAGTCCATCGGGTCGTTGGCGGGCGAGCCACCGGCCGCGAGGGCGGCGTCGGCCAGCTCGTCCACCTTCTGACGGCTCTCGGCGCTCAGCGCGAGGATCACCCCGGTGGACGTCGCGGGGTCGGCGATCTCCTTCTTGGTGAACTGCCGGAAGCGCTCCTCGGTCAGCAGCATCACGAAGATGGTCTCGCTGATGACCACGCAGGCGGTGGTCTCGTCGGTGAACTGCGGGTTGCTGAAGTAGCCCAGCTTGCCGAAGAAGTCCTTGGACCTCTCCAGGTCCTTGACCGGCAGGTTGACGAAGATCATCTGAGGCATGGTCGCTTCGCTCTCTCGTTGTCCGAACGGGTACGACAGGTAGACGGCGGGGCCTCGGAGAACTCATCGCTCGTCTCGAAAAAACTTTCGTCCACCTCGAACGCGTCCGCCACCCGGGATCAGGACAGGGCGAGCGGCGCACCGCCCCGGAGCAGCGAACCGCCCAGCGGGGTCAGCGTGTGCACGACCGAGCCGCCGTGCCGCAGGGTGTGGACCAGGCCCGCCTCGCGCAGCACGCAGGCGTGCTGGCTCGCCGAGGCGAGGGAGACCCCGGCCCGCAGCGCGAGCTCGCTGGTCGTGCAGCCGCTCCCTATGGCGCTCAGGACCGTGGAGCGGGTGTTGCCCAGGAGCCGGCCGAGCCAGGGGCCCGGCTCGGCGAAGACCGGGGCGCGGGAGTGGGTGACCGGGTAGACGAGCACCGGCGGAAGGCCGGGGTCGCGGTAGACGACCGGGGTGACGCGGCAGAAGAAGGAGGGCTGGAGCAGCAGCCCCCGCCCGTCCAGCCGGAGCTCCCGGTCCACGGGGTAGTCCGCCTCCAGCACCGGGGCCCGCCAGCGGATCATCGGCGGGAGGGAGGCGAGCAGCTCATCGGCCCCGCCGTCCAGGAGGGCGCGGCCGCGCACCGCCCGGTCGGCCTCGACGCTGGCCCGGATGTGCGGCCAGTAGGGCTCGATGGCCGCGCGGTGGTAGCGGCGGAGTTCGTCGGCGATCCGGCCGAGCGGATCGGCGTGGACATCGGGCAGGCGGGCCGCGGAGCGGCGCTCGGCGCCGAGCAGGGCCAGCTCGGCGAGGACCCGGCCGTGCGGGGTGGCGCGCAGGGCCTCCATTCCGGCGTCGATGCCGTACGGCTCGGCGCTTTCCTGAGAAGGCGTCAGGAAATCCGGGAAATAGCCGCGGGCCGGAATCACCGCGGACAGCAGACGTGCTTCACCATTCAACCGGGAGCGGGTTTCCGTACGCCATTCGCCGAACACCGCGGAACCGCGCCGGTCCCGCAGCCGGTGGAAACTCAGCGCGGTTTCCCACAGCGCGTCCGGCCGGGAGGCCATCCGGACCTTGGACAGGTCCACCCCGGACATATGGATACGCAGCACCGGTCCCCCACTTGTTGCACCTGCAATTACCCCCATCCCAGGGTAGGTGATCCGTAACAGCACGTCACCACGGGGTTTCGGCCACAGGTGAAACGCCTCGCACCGGACCGCCACCACCCGAAAAGCTGTACGACGTCGGGCACGAATCCGGCGCCACCGGAAGGGCGAGCGAAGGCCGTGGGGGGTTTCGCATGCCTGGCGGCGGTGGGCGACGGTGCGGCACCGTTCCCGATGGGGGTAACCCGGGACGCGGCCCATGGGTGGGGATCCAGGGGGCGCGTCCCGGTCCGTTTCCGGTCTCTTCTTTGCGCATTAAACAAAGAAGCCCGTCTTCTTAACGAAGAAAAAAGAACAATGCCGAACAACCGTTTTACCCGGAACGAAACGAGACGGCGGCACCCCCGCACAGGGTGCCGCCGTCTCCGGGCGGTGGATCACGGTGTTCCCGTACCGGGCCTCGGGGCGTGCCCGGCCGGCGGGGCTACCGGGTCAGCGGCTGTCGCTGCCGGTGGAGCCCGCCGCCGCGCGCCCCGCTTCGAGCCGGGCGACGGGGATGCGGAACGGGGAGCAGGACACGTAGTCCAGGCCCGCCTCGTGGAAGAAGTGCACCGACTCCGGGTCGCCGCCGTGCTCGCCGCAGACGCCGAGCTTCAGGTCCGGGCGGGTGGCCCGGCCGGCCGCGACGGCGCTGCGGACCAGCGAGCCCACGCCGTCCCTGTCGATCGTCTCGAACGGCGACACACCGAAGATGCCCTTTTCCAGGTACGCGGTGAAGAAGGAGGCCTCCACGTCGTCGCGGGAGAAGCCCCACACCGTCTGGGTCAGGTCGTTGGTGCCGAAGGAGAAGAACTCGGCGGCCTCGGCGATCTGTCCGGCGGTCAGCGCGGCCCGGGGCAGCTCGATCATCGTGCCGATGGTCAGCCTCAGCCGGGTGCCGGTGGCCTCCTCGACCTCGGCGATGACCCGGTCGGCCTCCTCGCGGACGATCTCCAGCTCCTGGACCGTGCCGACGAGCGGGATCATGATCTCGGCGCGCGGGTCGCCCTTGGCGTTCTTCCGCTCGGCCGCGGCCTCGGCGATCGCCCGTACCTGCATGGCGAACAGGCCGGGGATGACCAGGCCGAGCCGGACCCCGCGCAGACCCAGCATCGGGTTCTGCTCGTGCAGCTTGTGCACGGCCTGGAGGAGGCGCAGGTCGTTCTCGTTGGCGTCCTTGCGGGACTCGGCGAGCGCGACCCGCACCGACAGCTCGGTGATGTCGGGCAGGAACTCGTGCAGCGGCGGGTCGAGCAGCCGTACGGTGACGGGCAGCCCGTCCATCGCCTCGAACAGCTCTATGAAGTCGGCCTTCTGGAGCGGGAGCAGCTCCGCCAGCGCGGTCTCGCGCTCGGCGTCGGTGTCCGCGAGGATCAGCTTCTCGACCATCGTGCGGCGTTCGCCGAGGAACATGTGCTCGGTACGGCACAGCCCGATGCCCTGGGCGCCGAAGCGGCGGGCCCGCAGCGCGTCCTCGGCGTTGTCGGCGTTGGCCCGCACCCGCAGCCGGCGCACCCGGTCCGCGTACGCCATGATCCGGTGGACGGCGGCGACCAGCTCGTCGGCGTCGTCGGCGCCGGCGTGCATCCGGCCCTCGAAGTACTCGACGACCGGGGACGGCACTACGGGGACCTCACCGAGGTACACCTTGCCGGTGGAGCCGTCGATGGAGACGACATCGCCCTCCTCGATCACCCGGCCGCCCACCGTCATCCGGCGGCGCTTGGTGTCGACCTCCAGCTCCTCGGCACCGCAGACACAGGTCTTGCCCATGCCGCGGGCTACGACGGCGGCGTGCGAGGTCTTGCCGCCGCGCGAGGTCAGGATGCCCTCGGCCGCGATCATGCCGTCGAGGTCGTCGGGATTGGTCTCGCGGCGGATCAGGATGACCTTCTCGCCGGAGCGGGACCACTTGACCGCGGTGTAGGAGTCGAAGACCGCCTTGCCGACCGCCGCGCCCGGCGAGGCGGCGATGCCCCGGCCCAGCAGCTCGGTGGTGGCCCCGTCGTCGAAGCGCGGGAACATCAGCTGCGCCAGCTGCGCCCCGTTGACCCGCTGGAGCGCCTCGGCCTCGTCGATCAGGCCCTGGTCGACGAGCTGGGTGGCGATCCGGAAGGCGGCACCCGCGGTGCGCTTGCCGACCCGGGTCTGGAGCATCCACAGCTGACCGCGTTCGATGGTGAACTCGATGTCGCACAGGTCCTTGTAGTGCGTTTCGAGGGTCTCCATGATCTGCATCAGCTGGTCGTACGACTTCTTGTCGATCGACTCCAGATCGGCGAGCGGCACAGTGTTGCGGATGCCGGCCACGACGTCCTCGCCCTGCGCGTTCTGCAGGTAGTCGCCGTAGACGCCCTGGTGGCCGCTGGCCGGGTCGCGGGTGAAGGCGACGCCCGTGCCGGAGTCGGGGCCGAGGTTGCCGAAGACCATCGAGCAGACGTTGACGGCGGTGCCCAGGTCGCCGGGGATGCGCTCCTGGCGGCGGTAGAGCTTGGCCCGGTCGGTGTTCCACGACTCGAAGACGGCCTTGATGGCCAGGTCCATCTGCTCGCGCGCGTCCTGCGGGAACGCGCGCCCGGCGTCCCGCGCGACGATCCCCTTGAACCGCTCGACCAGCTTCTTCAGGTCGGCGGCGTCGAGGTCGACGTCGACGGTGATGCCCTTGGCCTCCTTCGCCTCCTCCAGCGCCTCCTCGAAGAGTTCGCCGTCGACGCCGAGGACGGTCTTGCCGAACATCTGGATGAGGCGCCGGTAGGAGTCCCAGGCGAAGCGCTCGTCACCGGCCTGCGCGGCGAGACCGGTCACGGACTCGTCGGAGAGGCCGATGTTGAGGACCGTGTCCATCATGCCGGGCATCGAGAACTTGGCGCCGGAGCGGACCGAGACCAGCAGCGGGTCGTCGGCCTGGCCGAGCTTCTTGCCCATCCGCGATTCGAGGGCGTCGAGGTGCGCGCTGACCTCGGCGCGCAGCTCCTTCGGCTCCTCGCCGCTCTCCAGGTAGACCTTGCACGCCTCGGTGGTGATGGTGAATCCCGGAGGGACGGGAAGCCCGAGGTTGGTCATCTCGGCGAGATTCGCACCCTTGCCGCCGAGAAGGTCCTTCAGATCCTTGTTGCCCTCGGTGAAGTCATAGACGAACTTCTCGCCCTCGGACCCCCGGGACTCCGGGTTGGCTACGTGAGGATCTTTGTTTTCCGACACGGGTCTCGACTCCTTGAGGACGCGGGTGGCTGCCCTGACGGCGAGGAACATACCCAGATCGAAGGTTTCTGGGTACGTCCACTTGTGCGTCACCAGGCCCCGACCACCCATCCGCCAGCGGATCGAAAGTGACACGATCAGCTGCCCCAGCGGCAGAATTCATTCACTTCTTGAACACATAACTACGATGCGATACCAGCAGCCCTCATTTTGGTCACCCATAGTCGCCATTGCGTCGATCGATCAAAATAGAGGCCACTGGCACCGAGTGCCACCATTTGAGAAGTCAAGCCCCCAAAAATGCGCTCATCTGAGCGCAAGGGCTCTCAGGGTGGCGAGAATCACTCTACGGCCGCCGCTCAGATGTCACCATTCGGACGCCGAACAGGCGACCGTACGTCATCAGGGGATCACGGAACGGACTCCTCGGCGAGTCGGGGCGGTGCCCGAAGACCACCATCCACCCGTTCCGGGCATGGATCGACCGGACCCGCACCGAATCCGGCCGAATGAAGCGCTCACATGAGCGAGCAAAAGCAAGAGGCACGCGGTGCCTGGTGGCGCCGCGTGCCTCGAAGGTCCGGGGAGGGGTCAGCCGCCCGAGGTGTCCAGCTCCGCGTCCGGGCTCACGCCCGCGCAGTCGTACGGGTCCTTCAGCCAGCCGTCCGGCAGCACGACCCGGTTGTTGCCCGAGGTGCGCCCGCGCGGCCCGTCCGCGCCGTCCGGCCACGGCTGGTCCAGGTCCAGCTCCGCGAGCTGGCCGGCCAGCTCCTCCAGCGAGGAGGTCACCGCGAGCCGCTTGCGCATCTCGGAGCCGACCGAGAAGCCCTTGAGGTACCAGGCGACATGCTTGCGGAAGTCGATCACCCCGCGCGTCTCGTCGCCGATCCACTCCCCCAGCAGCGTCGCGTGCCGGACCATCACCTCGGCGACCTTCCGCAGCCCCGGCGCCTGACGCGCCGCCGTGCCCTCGAACGCGTTCACCAGGTCACCGAAGAGCCACGGGCGGCCCAGGCAGCCCCGGCCCACGACCACACCGTCGCAGCCGGTCTCGCGCATCATCCGCAGCGCGTCGTCCGCGCACCAGATGTCGCCGTTGCCGAGGACGGGGATCTCCGGGACGTGCTCCTTGAGGCGGGCGATGGCGTCCCAGTCGGCAGTGCCGCCGTAGTGCTGGGCGGCCGTGCGGCCGTGCAGGGCGACGGCGGTGACGCCCTCCTCGACCGCTATCCGGCCCGCGTCCAGATAGGTCATGTGGTCGTCGTCGATGCCCTTGCGCATCTTGATCGTGACCGGCAGATCGCCCGCGTGGGAGACCGCCTGCTGAAGGATGGCCCGCAGCAGCGGCCGCTTGTACGGGAGCGCCGAGCCACCGCCCTTGCGGGTCACCTTGGGGACCGGGCAGCCGAAGTTCAGGTCGATGTGGTCGGCCAGGTCCTCGTCGACGATCATCCGGACGGCCTTGCCGACGGTGACCGGGTCCACCCCGTACAACTGGATCGAACGCGGGGTCTCGCTCGCGTCGAAGTGGATCAGCTGCATGGTCTTCTCGTTGCGCTCGACCAGCGCCCGCGTGGTGATCATCTCGCTGACGAACAACCCCTTGCCGCCGGAGAACTCGCGGCACAGGGTGCGGAACGGTGCGTTGGTGATCCCGGCCATGGGGGCGAGCACCACCGGCGGCTGCACCGTGTGCGGGCCGATACGGAGCTGCGGGAGCGAAGGGGCGAGCGTGGTCATGGCCCCATTGTCCCGTACCGGACGGGCCACTCCGGCGGCGGAGTTCGTTAGTTAACCGTACTATCCTTGTATGCCCGAGCTCAGCCCCCGCCGCCGACAGCTGGTGCTGGCGATCTGCTGCATGAGTCTGCTGATCGTCAGTCTCGACAACACCGTGCTCAACGTCGCACTCCCCTCCATGCAGAAGGAGCTGCACGCCTCGGTCGCCGGCATGCAGTGGACGATCGACGCCTACACCCTGGTGCTGGCCTCGCTGCTGATGCTCGCGGGCTCCACCGCCGACCGGATCGGGCGCCGGAGGGTCTTCAAGGCCGGGCTGGTCCTCTTCACCCTCGGCTCGCTGCTCTGCTCCCTGGCGCCGAACCTGGAGTCGCTGGTCGCGTTCCGGATGGTGCAGGCGGTGGGCGGTTCGATGCTCAACCCGGTCGCCATGTCGATCATCACCAACACCTTCACCGACCCGCGCGAGCGGGCCCGCGCCATCGGGGTGTGGGGCGGGGTGGTCGGCATATCGATGGCGGCCGGCCCGGTGGTCGGCGGTCTGCTGGTGGACTCGGTCGGCTGGCGGTCCATCTTCTGGATCAACCTGCCGGTCGGCCTCGCCGCGCTCCTGCTCACCTGGCGCTACGTCCCCGAGTCCCGCGCCCCCCGGCCCCGCCGCCCCGACCCGGTGGGTCAGCTGCTGGTGATCGGGCTGCTCGGTTCGCTGACGTACGCGATCATCGAGGCGCCCTCCTCGGGCGTGACCTCGCCGCGCATCCTGCTGTTCGCCGCGCTCGCCCTCGGCTCGCTGGCCGGTCTGCTGGTGTACGAGCCCCGGCGCGCCGAACCTCTGATCGACCTGCGCTTCTTCCGCAGCGCGCCGTTCAGCGGTGCCACCGTCATCGCGGTCTGCTCCTTCGCGGCGCTGAGCGGGTTCCTCTTCCTGAACACCCTGTACCTCCAGAACGTCCGCGGGCTGAGCGCGCTCCACGCCGGGCTGTACATGCTCCCGATGGCGGCCCTGACCTTCGTCTGCGCACCGCTGTCCGGCCGGCTGGTCGGCAACCGGGGGCCGCGGCTGCCGCTGCTCGTGGCGGGCGTGGCGATGACGGCCTGCGGGCTGCTGTTCGCGGTGTTCGACGCGGAGAACGACACCGCGCTGCTCTTCACCGGCTACGTCCTCTTCGGCCTCGGCTTCGGCATGGTGAACGCGCCGATCACCAACACCGCGGTCTCCGGAATGCCCCGCTCCCAGGCCGGGGTGGCGGCCGCGGTCGCCTCGACCAGCCGCCAGATCGGCGGAACCCTCGGGGTCGCCGTGATCGGCGCGGTGCTGGCCTCCGGGGTGGCGGGCACCGGCTCGCCGCACGGCGCCGCGTACGCGACGGCCTTCGTGGACGCGAGCCGGCCCGCCTGGTGGATCATCGGCGGCTGCGGCCTGGCCGTCCTCCTGGTGGGGGCGCTGACCAGCGGCCGCTGGGCCCTGGAGACGGCCGCCCGGACGGCCCTGCGCCTGGAGAAGCAGTCGGCCCCCGGGCCCGGCGACCGCTCCTCGGCGAACTCCCGGGCCTCCTGACCTCAGTCCCCCGCGAGCGCCAGGTCCAGGAGGCGGTGCAGCCGCTGCCGGGTCTCCTCGTCCGCGGGGGCGTACGTCACCATGCGCGGGCCGCTCGACGGGCCGAGCCACAGATCGGTGTGCTCGACCCGGAGCAGCCCGACATGGGCGTTGCGGAACACCTTCGTCCGGCCGCCCGCGCCGACCACCTCGTGGCGGGCCCAGATCTCCCGGAACTCCTCGGACGACTCCTCCAGCCGTCGTAGCAGCGCCTTCCACGCGGGCTCGGCCAGATGGTCCGCCATCGCGCGGCGGAACTTGGCGGCCATCAGCCGGTTCACCTCCGGCAGATCCACGACGGAGGACCGCCACTGCTCGTTGGTGTAGGCGAGGATCATGCAGTTGCGGTCCTCGGGGGCGACCGTGTCCAGGTCGCACAGGAGCCTGCCGTAGGTGCGGTTGTGGGCAAGAATGTCGTAGCGGCTGTTCTGGACGCAGGCCGGGATCGGGTCCAGCTGCTCCAGCATGGCGCGCAGACCGGGCGTCACGCTCGGGCAGTCCGCCCCCGGGGACGGGTCGACGGCGCCGCCGAGCGAGAAGAGGTGGCCGCGCTCGCTGCGGTCCAGCAGCAGCGCGCGGGCCAGCGCGTCGAGCACCTGGGCCGAGACCTTGATGTCACGCGCCTGTTCCAGCCAGGTGTACCAGGTGACCCCGACGGCCGAGAGCTGGGCGACCTCCTCGCGGCGCAGCCCCGGGGTGCGCCGGCGGCGGCCGCGGACCAGGCCGACCTGCTCGGGCGTGATCCGCTCGCGGCGGCTGCGCAGGAAGTCCGCCAGCTCGTGTCGCCGCACGTCGGGCAGGTCGCTCGCCATGGTCGTCATGTCCCCAGCCTGCCGAGGCGCCCGGCCTCTTGCCAGGTGCTGCTTATACCAGGATAACGACACTCTGGTACCAGGCTGGTGCCGGGGCGATCCTCGATGACGTGAGTGAATCAACTGTTCGGACACAAGCGATCGCCCCCGTCGGCGGGGTGGTCCGGCACGACCACCCCGCTCCGGTGCTCGGGGCCCTCGGGCTGTTCACCGTGCTGCTCGGCGCGGCGCTGCCGCTCATCGACTTCTTCATCGTGAACGTCGCGCTGCCGACGATCGAGGACGACCTGGCCGCCGGCCCCGCGCTGCTCGAACTGGTCGTCGCGGGCTACGGCCTGGCCTACGCCGTCCTGCTCGTCCTCGGCGGCCGGCTCGGCGACACGGCCGGACGGCGCCGGCTCTTCCTGCTGGGCATCGCCGCCTTCGGGATCACCTCGCTGGCCTGCGGGATCGCCCCGAACGCCTGGACGCTGGTGGCGGCCCGGGTGGCGCAGGGCGCCGCGGCCGCGCTGATGCTGCCGCAGGTGCTGGCCACCATCCAGGCTGCCACCTCCGGGCACCGGCGGGCCCGCGCGATGAGCCTGTACGGGGCCACGGCCGGGCTCTCCATGGTGGCGGGCCAGATCCTGGGCGGGGTGCTGGTCGCCGCCGCACCGCTCTCGTCGGTGTTCGGCGCGAGCGCGGGCTGGCGTTCGGTGTTCCTGGTGAACGTCCCGGTGGCGGCGGTGGGCCTGGTGCTGGCCGCCCGCACCGTGCCGGAGACCCGCTCGGAGCGGCCCGCGCCGGTCGACGTGCCGGGCACGCTGCTGCTGACGGTCTCGCTGGTGACGCTGCTGGCCCCGCTGACCGAGGGCCGGGCGGCGGGTTGGCCGCTGTGGACCTGGGTGTCGCTGGCCCTGTTCCCGTTCGCCGCGTACTGCTTCTACCGGGTCGAGCGGCGGGCCGACCGGCGCGGGCTGCTGCCGCTGGTGCCGCCGAGCCTGCTGCGGCTGGAGTCGCTGCGGCGCGGGCTGGCGCTGGTGGTGCCGTTCTCGATCGGCTTCGGCGGCTTCATGTTCGTCATCGCGGTGGCGCTCCAGCAGGGGCTGGAGCTGGGACCTGCGGCGGCGGGGCTGTCGATGGCGCCGATGGCGGTGGCGTTCTTCCTGGCCTCACTGGCCGGTCCGCGGCTGGTCCGGCGGTACGGCAGCCGGGTGGTGACGGCAGGCGGGCTGCTCCAGGCGACGGGGGTGCTGGTTCTCGCGCTCACCGTGTGGCGCGCGTGGTCCGGCCTCGGGGTGGCGGGGCTGCTGCCGGGGGTCGCGATCGCCGGGTTCGGGCAGGGGCTCCAGCTGCCCGTCCTGTTCCGCATCGTCCTCTCCGACGTACCGGCGGCCCGGGCCGGAGTGGGCGGCGGGGTGATGACGACGACCCAGCAGGCGGCACTGGCCCTGGGTGTGGCCACCCTCGGCACGCTGTTCCTGTCCCTGGTCCCGTCCACGGGCATGCGGGACGCGCTGGTGGTGACGCTGCTGGCGCAACTGGCCGCGATCGCCCTGACGACCCTCCTCAGCCTGCGGCTGCCGCGCACGGTGGCGTGAGCGGCGCCCCCGGCCGGGCGCCGGACAGGGCCGTGGGCCCGGATCACGGATGATCCGGGCCCACGGTCGTACGTGCTGGACGCGGGGCGTCAGCTCTGCGCGTCGTCCTCCGCCGGCGCCTCGACGGGCTCCGGGGTCTCCGCCCCGGCACCCCCCTGGGCACGCTCGCGCATCCGGCGCAGCAGCTCCTGCTTCTGGTCGGCGGCCGCCCGGCGGTCGGTCTCGTTCGCGGGGCCGGCACCCTGCCCGCCCGCCCGGGACAGCTTCTTGCGCTGTCCGCCCACGCCGAGCAGGTTGTTTCGGCTCTTGGCCACGGTGTTCTCCCGTTCGTAGTGCTAAGTGAGGCCGCCGTGCGACATGCGGTCCGGGCGACCCGTGATCGGTCCGGTGGCGGCGGGTACGCGGCCCCGCCGCGCGCTCACTCGTAGATCTGGAAGAACGAATACATACCGGAACCGTACCGGCCCCGCCCCGTCCCGCGCACCGGTTTTTCGCCCTGGCGGGGCACACGCCGGAGCCCCCGGCCCCTGAAGGGGTCGAGGGCTCCGGCGTACGGGTTTCAGCAGCCGAGCAGGCGGGCGCCGAGGTAGGCCTGGATCTGGTCCAGGGAGACGCGCTCCTGCTTCATCGTGTCGCGCTCGCGGACGGTCACCGCGTTGTCGTCGAGGGTGTCGAAGTCGACGGTGACGCAGAACGGGGTGCCGATCTCGTCCTGGCGGCGGTAGCGGCGGCCGATGGCGCCCGCGTCGTCGAACTCGATGTTCCAGTTCTTCCGGAGGTCGGCCGCGAGGCCCTTGGCCTTCGGCGAGAGCTGCGGGTTGCGGGAGAGCGGGAGGACGGCGACCTTGACCGGCGCGAGGCGCGGGTCGAGCCGCATCACGGTGCGCTTCTCCATGACGCCCTTGGCGTTGGGCGCCTCGTCCTCGACGTAGGCGTCGAGGAGGAAGGCGAGCATCGCCCGGCCGACACCGGCCGCGGGCTCGATGACGTACGGGGTCCAGCGCTCGCCGGCCTCCTGGTCGAAGTACGACAGGTCCGTGCCCGAGGCGGTGGAGTGGGCCTTGAGGTCGTAGTCCGTGCGGTTGGCGACGCCCTCCAGCTCACCCCACTCGCTGCCGCCGAAGCGGAAGCGGTACTCGATGTCGGCGGTGCGCTTGGAGTAGTGGGAGAGCTTCTCCTTGGGGTGCTCGTACCAGCGCATGTTCTCCTCGCGCATGCCGAGGTCGGTGTACCAGTTCCAGCGCTGGTCCATCCAGTACTGCTGCCACTCCTCGTCCTCGCCCGGCTTGACGAAGAACTCCATCTCCATCTGCTCGAACTCGCGGGTCCGGAAGATGAAGTTGCCCGGGGTGATCTCGTTGCGGAAGGACTTGCCCATCTGGGCGATGCCGAACGGCGGCTTCTTGCGCGAGGTCTGCTGCACCTGGCCGAAGTTGGTGAAGATGCCCTGGGCGGTCTCGGGGCGCAGGTACGCGACGGAGCCGGAGTCCTGGGTCGGGCCGAGGTGGGTGGAGAGCAGCCCGGAGAACTGCTTGGGCTCGGTGAACGTGCCCTTGTTGCCGCAGTTGGGGCAGTTGAGGTCGGCCAGGCCGTTCGCGGGGCCGTGGCCGTGCTTCTCCTCGTACGCCTCCACCAGGTGGTCCGCGCGGAAGCGCTTGTGGCAGGAGGTGCACTCGGTGAGGGGGTCGGTGAACGTGGCGACGTGACCGGAGGCGACCCAGACTTCGGAGGCGAGGATGACCGACGAGTCGATACCGACCACGTCCTCGCGGGAGGTGACCATGTAGCGCCACCACTGGCGCTTCAGGTTCTCCTTCATCTCGACACCCAGCGGCCCGTAGTCCCAGGCGGCTCGCTGACCACCGTAGATCTCACTACAGGGATAGACGAAGCCTCGGCGCTTGCTCAGGCTGACGATGGAGTCGATCTTGTCGGCGGCCACGGTGCTCTCTTCTACGACGGCGTGCTGCTCCTGCGGGCTTCAGATTACCGGCGGGCACGCCCTGTCGAACAAATTGGGACCGGCCCCGCCGGTCGCGCGGTCATCTCATCATCCTTGTTGACAATCGTTTCCAGCTTTGTTGAAAATGACTGTCATGAACATAAGCCGCCTCGTCCCCGTCTCCGCCGCCGCCACGGCGGCCGCCCTCGGTCTCGCCGCGCTCACCGGCTGCTCCACCGCCGACGGCGCGGACGCCAAGAAGGGCGACGGGCTGGACGTGGTGGCCTCCTTCTATCCGATGCAGTTCCTCGCCGAACGGATCGGCGGCGAGCACGTCTCCGTCACCACGCTCACCAAGCCCGGCCAGGAACCGCACGACCTGGAGCTCAGCCCGCGGCAGATCGGCGGCCTCACCGACGCCGGCCTCGTCCTCTACCTCAAGGGCATCCAGCCGGCCGTCGACGACGCCATCGGGCTCTCCGGCGCCAAGCACGTCCTCGACGCCTCCACGCTCACCACGCTGGAGGACCACGGCACCGAGGTGGGCGCGGACGACCACGGCCACGAGCACCACGGCGACGGGGCCGGGGCCGACCCCCACGTCTGGCTGGACCCGGTCAAGTACGCCGAGGTCGCCAAGGGCGTCGGCAAGAGCCTGGAGAAGGCCGACCCGGCCCACGCCGCGGACTACCGGAAGAACACCACCGCCCTGGTCACCGACCTCGACGAGCTGAACACCGCCTTCGAGGACGGCCTGCGGTCCACCGCGACCCGGACGTTCATCACCACCCACTCCGCCTTCGGCTACCTCGCCGAGCGCTACGGCCTCACCCAGGAGGGCATCGCCGGCGTCGACCCGGAGGCCGACCCCAGCCCCGCCCGGATCAACGAGATCCACGCCATAGCCAAGAAGGACAAGGCCACCACCGTGTTCTTCGAGACGCTCGCCAGCGACCGGACCGCCAGGACGCTCGCCAAGGACACCGGCCTGCGCACCGACGTCCTGGACCCGCTCGAAGGCATCACCAAGCAGTCCAAGGGCACCGACTACCTGGAGGTCATGCGGTCCAACCTCGCCGCCCTCCAGAAGGCGCTCGGCACGAAGTGACGTCCACCACCCCCACCCCCGCAGCACCGGAGGCCCCCATGCCCGCGACCGGGAGCACCACCCCCGAACCCGTCATAGCCCTGCGCGGCGCCTCCGCCACGCTGGGCGCCCGCCGGGTGCTGCGGGGCATCGACTTCACCGTGCACCGGGGCGAGGTCGCCGCCCTCCTCGGCGCCAACGGCTCCGGCAAGTCCACCGCGGTGCGCTCCGTCATCGGCCAGGTCCCGCTCACCGGCGGCTCCGTCGAACTGTTCGGCACCCCGCTGCGCCGCTTCCGGCAGTGGGCGCGGATCGGCTACGTGCCCCAGCGCACCACGGCGTCCGGCGGCGTCCCCGCCACGATCCGCGAGGTCGTCACCTCCGGACGGCTGTCCCGCACCCGGCTCGGGCTGCTGCGCCGGGCCGACCGGGCCGCCGTCGACCGGGCCATCGGGCTGGTCGGCCTCGCCGACCGGGCCGGGGACCCGGTGGAGGCGCTCTCCGGCGGGCAGCACCAGCGGGTGCTGATCGCCCGCGCGCTGGCCGCCGAACCGGAGCTGCTGATCATGGACGAACCGATGGCCGGCGTCGACCTGGCCAGCCAGGAGATCCTCGCCGCCACCCTGCGCGAGCAGGTCGCGGCCGGCACCACGGTCCTGCTCGTCCTGCACGAACTCGGCCCGCTGGAGCCGCTGATCGACCGCGCGATCGTGCTGCGCGACGGCTGCGTACTGCACGACGGGCCGCCCCCGGAGGCGCGGGGCCAGCACGCCCTGCCCGGCCACGACCACGTACACCCCCACGCGGCCTACGAGCCCGCCCGGACGGGACTGCTGAGCTGACCATGGAATTCCTGAACCCCCCCTTCATGCAGCGGGCCCTGCTCGCCGCCGTTCTCGTCGGCGTCATCGCCCCCGCCGTCGGCGTCTACCTCGTCCAGCGCCGCCAGGCCCTGATGGGCGACGGCATCGGCCACATCGCCATGACCGGTGTCGGCCTCGGCTTCCTCCTCTCCACCAGCCCGGTCTGGATGGCCACGGCGGTCGCGGTGGCCGGCGCGGTCGTCATGGAGCTGATCCGCTGGTACGGCCGCACCCGCGGCGACATCGCGCTGGCCATGCTCTTCTACGGCGGCATGGCAGGCGGGGTGCTGCTGATCAACCTCTCCGACACCGGTTCCAGCGCCAACCTCACCTCGTACCTCTTCGGCTCGCTGTCCACCGTCTCCACCGGCGACATCACCTCGATCTGCCTGCTGGCCGCCTTCGTGCTGCTGGTGACCCTGGGGCTGCGCCGCCAGCTCTTCGCGGTCAGCCAGGACGAGGAGTTCGCCCGGGTCACCGGTCTGCCGGTGCGCGCGCTGAACCTGCTGGTCGCGGTCACCGCGGCGGTGACCGTGACCGTCGCGATGCGGGTCGTCGGACTGCTGCTGGTCAGCGCGCTGATGGTGGTGCCGGTCGCCGCCGCGCAGCAGATCGCCCGCTCCTTCCGGGTGACGTTCGTCCTCGCCGTCGTCATCGGTACGGCGGTGACCCTGGCGGGCACCGTCACCTCCTACTACCAGGACGTCCCGCCCGGGGCGACGATCGTGCTGCTGGCCATCGCCGTCTTCGTCGGACTGACGGCGGTGGCCGCCCCGCTGGCCCGGCGCCGTGCCCGGCGGGACGAGGCGGACACCGGCGGATGCACCCTGGAAGTACCGGCCACCCGGGCCGCCGGGGACGATCTCGTGGTTCGGCCCTGAGACCGGGCCGGGCTGGCACAATGGCCCGACACAGGTACGGGCGACACGAGGAGGCTGCTGTGGCGACGGCGCCGATCAGTGGAACGAACGCGGCCCCGGTACGCGGCCGGTCGACCCGACAGCGGGCGGCGGTGGCCGCGGCGCTCGACGAGGTGGACGAGTTCCGCAGCGCCCAGGAGCTGCACGACGTGCTCAAGCACCGCGGCGACTCGGTCGGCCTGACCACCGTCTACCGCACCCTCCAGTCCCTCGCCGACGCGGGCGAGGTGGACGTGCTGCGCACCACGGAGGGCGAGTCCGTGTACCGCCGCTGCTCGACCGGGGACCACCATCACCACCTGGTCTGCCGGCTGTGCGGCAAGGCCGTGGAGGTCGAGGGCCCTGCGGTCGAGCAGTGGGCGGAGACCATCGCCGCCCAGCACGGCTACGTCAACGTGGCGCACACCGTGGAGATCTTCGGCACCTGCGCCGAGTGCGCTGGCAAGCAGGACGCCCAGAAGGCATGAGCGACGAGGTCCGGGGGCACCGCCCCCGGACCTCCCGCCGTCACTGCGCGGACTGCTGCGTCTCCACCGCACCGCCGAAGCGCCGGTCCCGCTGGGCGAACTCCAGGCAGGCCCGCCACAGGTCGCGGCGGTCGAAGTCCGGCCAGAGCACGTCCTGGAAGACCATCTCGGCGTAGGCGCTCTGCCAGATCAGGTAGTTCGAGGTGCGCTGCTCCCCGCTGGGGCGGACGAACAGGTCCACGTCCGGCATGTCCGGGTAGTAGATGTACTTCTGGAAGGTCTTCTCGTTGACCTTCGACGGGTCGAGCCTCCCGGCCGCCACGTCCTGGGCGATCCGCTGCGCGGCATCGGCGATCTCGGCCCGGCCGCCGTAGTTGACGCAGAAGTACAGCGTCATCCTGTCGTTGTCCTTGGTCTGCTCCTGGGCGACCTGGAGCTCCTGGACCACGGACTTCCACAGCTTGGGCATCCGGCCCACCCAGCGGATGCGGATGCCCAGCGCGTCCATCTCGTCGCGGCGGCGGCGGATCACGTCCCGGTTGAAGTTCATCAGGAACTTCACCTCTTCCGGGGACCGCTTCCAGTTCTCCGTGGAGAACGCGTACAGCGAGAGGTTCTTGACGCCCATCTCGATGCAGCCCTTGAGCACGTCCATGACGACGCCCTCGCCGACCTTGTGGCCCTCCGTGCGCGGCAGACCGCGCTCCTTGGCCCAGCGGCCGTTGCCGTCCATCACGACGGCGACGTGCTTGGGCACCAGCTCGCCGGGGATTCTCGGGGGCGTGGCACCGGACGGGTGCGGTTCCGGGGTCTTGTAGTCGCGCTTGTTACGGCCGCCGAGCATCCCGCGTACTGCCATGAAACTGTCCCGCTCCCTGTGCCTGATCCGCCTGTGTCACTTCTCTACATACCGCAGTGAGCGCAGCCCGCGCTCCAGATGCCAGTGCAGATACGCGGACACCAGCCCGCTCGCCTCCCTGGCATGACGCGTCTCGCACGCGTCCGCCGTCCCCCAGTCGCCGCTGAGCAGCGCGCTGAGCAGCGTGACGGCCTCAGCCGAGGGTACGACGCTGCCGGGCACCCGGCAGTCGCCGCACACCACTCCGCCCGCCGCGACGGAGAAGAACCGATTCGGCCCCGGCAGTCCGCACCGGGCGCAGTCCTCGAAGCTGGGGGCGTAGCCGTTGACGGCGAGCGAGCGCAGCAGGAACGCGTCGAGGATGAGATGCGGTTCGTGCTCGCCGCGGGCCAGGGTGCGCAGCCCGCCGACGAGCAGCAGGTACTGCTGGACCGCGGGCTCGCCCTCGTGGTCGGTGAACCGCTCGGCGGTCTCCAGCATCGCGGTGCCGGCGGTGTAGCGGGCGTAGTCGGTGACGATGCCGCCGCCGTACGGGGCGATCGTCTCGCTCTGGGTGCAGAGCGGCAGCCCGCGGCCGACCAGCTCGCTGCCCCGGGCGAAGAACTGCACGTCGACGTGGGAGAAGGGTTCCAGCCGGGCGCCGAACTTGGACTTGGTGCGCCGCACCCCGCGGGCGACGGCGCGCACCCGGCCGTGGCCTCGGGTCAGGATCGTGATGATCCGGTCGGCCTCGCCCAGCTTCTGCGTGCGCAGCACCACGCCGTCGTCCCGGAACAAGCTCATGCGTCCATTGTCCGGTACGGGGACGGGGTGCGGGGCCGCCGGGCGGTCAGGAAGGGGTGCGGGCGGCCTCGGCGAGGAGCCGGGCGGTGTCCTCGGCGCGGAGCTGGAGGGCGCCGCCGATGGTGGTCAGCACCTCGCGCTCGGCCGGTCCGTACGGGCCGTCGGCGAGCGCGATCCGGGCGCCCTGGAGCAGGACCGCCTCGCGCCCGGCGGGGGCCAGGTGCGGGGCGAGGGGCTCCAGCGCCTCGTGGAGTTCGATGGCGAGGGCCGCGCCGCACGCCTCGGCGGCCGGTCCCGTGCCGTCCCCGACGTCGGCGGCGAGGACCTCGGCGACGGTACGGAGCTGCTCCTCGGTGCAGTCGTCGAACCCGGCGCCGCGCACGGTGGCGGTCGCGGCCTCCAGGACGGGGCGGGAGGCGGTGCCGCCGGCCACCAGGACGCCGAGCGCCACGGTGTGGACGGCGTCCCGGAGCATGGTGGAGAGCCGGGTGGTGGTGGGGTGGTCGAGCGCGTCGATGCCGAAGTGCTCCCGGCAGGCGGCGCATTCGACGACGGGGCCCACGGTGCCGCGGCCCACCATCGGCACGCCGAGCACCGCGAAGCGCCGACGGCCGGTGAGACGGCGGTAGTTCCGGTCGCCGCCGCAGCCGGGGCAGAAGAACTCCCCGTCGCCGACCGGGTCCCAGGTGGTGCGGATGCCGCAGATGCGCAGCTTCCTGGCGCGTCGTCCCAGCGCTGACCGCACGTCGCACACCTCCGTAACACTCCGGCAACATTGCCGTGTGCACGTGATGTTAACCACAGTCATGAGGCGGCGTCAGCACCTCGCCCGCCACAACCGCCGCGGAGATGGCCGAACCCCGCCCTCCTGGTACGGGAGGACGGGGTCCGGGCGGTGCTCCCGCGCGCCCCGTGGGGCGCCGGGGTCAGCGGCTGGCGCGGTTGACGGCGGAGACGACGGCCTTGAGCGAGGCCCGGGTGGTGTTGGCGTCGATGCCGATGCCCCACAGGACCTTTCCGTCGATGGCGCACTCGATGTACGAGGCGGCCTGGGAGCTGGCGCCCTCGCTCATGGTGTGCTCGGTGTAGTCCAGCAGCCGGGCGTCGATGCCGATGGCCTGCAGCGCTTCGAAGAACGCGGAGATCGGGCCGTTGCCGGTGCCGCTCAGCACCGTGTCGGTGCCGTCCACGGTCGCCTCGACGGTGATCGTGTCGCGGCCGTCGGTGCCGGTGGTGGTCTGGCCGGTGCGCAGCTGCACGCGGCCCCAGGCGTCGTCCGGGTTGGGCAGGTACTCGTCGTGGAACGTGGACCAGATCTGCGTCGGCGTGACCTCGCCGCCCTCGGCGTCGGTCTTGGCCTGAATGATCCGGGAGAACTCGATCTGCATCCGGCGCGGCAGGTCCAGCTTGTGGTCGTTCTTCAGGACGTAGGCGATCCCGCCCTTGCCGGACTGCGAGTTGACCCGGATGACGGCCTCGTAGCTGCGGCCGACGTCCTTCGGGTCGATCGGCAGGTACGGCACCGCCCACTCGATGTCGTCGACCGTCCGCCCCTGGGCGGCCGCGTCGGCCTCCATGGCGTCGAAGCCCTTCTTGATGGCGTCCTGGTGGGAGCCGGAGAAGGCGGTGTAGACCAGGTCGCCCGCGTAGGGGTGGCGCGGGTGGACCTCCATCTGGTTGCAGTACTCGCTGGTGCGGCGGACCTCGTCGATCTGCGAGAAGTCGATCTGCGGGTCGACGCCCTGGGAGAACAGGTTCATGCCCAGGGTGACCAGGTCGACGTTGCCGGTGCGCTCGCCCTGGCCGAACAGGCAGCCCTCGATCCGGTCGGCCCCGGCCATCAGGGCCAGCTCGGCGGCGGCCACGGCGGTGCCGCGGTCGTTGTGCGGGTGGACGGAGAGGCAGACGTGCTCGCGGCGGGTCAGGTTGCGCGACATCCACTCGAACCGGTCCGCGTGCGTGGACGGCGTCGAGCGCTCCACGGTGGCGGGCAGGTTGAGGATGATCTCGCGGCCCTCCTCGGGCTGCCAGACGTCGCAGACGGCCTCGCAGACCTCCAGGGCGAAGTCCAGCTCGGTGTCGGTGAAGATCTCCGGGCTGTACTGGTAGCCGAAGATCGTCTCCGGGCCCAGCAGCTTCTCCGCGTACTCCATGACCAGCCGGGTGCCGTCCACGGCGATCTGCTTGATGTCGTCCTTGGAGCCGCGGAAGACGACCCGGCGGAAGGTCGGCGCGGTGGCGTTGTACAGGTGGACGGTGGCGCGGCGGGCGCCGACCAGGGACTCCACGGTCCGCTCGATCAGGTCCTCGCGGGCCTGGGTCAGGACGGAGATCGTCACGTCCTCGGGGATCGCGCCCTCTTCGATGATGGAGCGGACGAACGCGAAGTCGGTCTCGCCGGAGGACGGGAAGCCGACCTCGATCTCCTTGTAGCCCATGCGTACCAGCAGGTCGAACATCTCGCGCTTGCGGGCCGGCGACATCGGGTCGATCAGGGCCTGGTTGCCGTCGCGCAGGTCGGTGGAGAGCCAGCGGGGGGCCTTGGTGATCCGCTGGTCGGGCCAGGTGCGGTCGGGGATGTCGACCGCGTCGTAACCGCGGTACTTGTGGATCGGCATCCCGGACGGCTTCTGCAGCCGCGTCGCGTTGGTGATCGGCGTCGGGCGGGTGGCGGTCATGGCGTACGGCTCCTCGGGGTCCAGCGGTGGGACGGCCGACTGTGTCGCTGCAGCACCAGACTCCGCGGGGAGGGGGTCGGCCTACGACTTACAGGCCCTCGCCGCGGCAGCTAAGGAGAAGCAGCCCGAAACGCATGATGCGACGAGCGTAGCCGAGAGGTACCTGATGCGTCCGTCCCGTATCAGTATGCGGGACCGGGCACCGGAAACGCCCAACGGTGACCGATCACTCCATTTCGTCAATCCTCGTCGCAATGGGTGACATCGTGGTGACGGCGGTGCCACAGTCGGTCGTATGCAGCCTCAGTCACCCGACGGGTTCCACCCCGTCTTCTGCACGATCGTGCCGCCCCACGTTCTCGACAAGCTCTCGCAGTCCGAGAACCCCGACCTCGCCGGGCCCTCCCGCCGCACCCTGGAGGGCGACGCGGCCCGCCGCACCCGGCGCCAGATGACCACGCTGGTCGCCGTGGCGCCCCGCCCCACGGACGGTGCGGAGGAGTCCGACAAGCCGAACCGGACGATCTACGACTGCCGGCAGGGCACCGATCTCCCGGGCACCGAGGTCCGCGCCGAGGGCGCCGACCCGACCCAGGACGCCAGCGTCAACCGCGCGTACGCCGGGCTCGGCTCCACCTTCGAGCTGCTCCTCAAGGCCTACGGCCGCCGTTCGATCGACGGCAACGGGCTGCCGCTGATCGGCTCGGTCCACTACGACAGGAAGTACAACAACGCCTTCTTCGACGGCGAGCAGATGGTCTTCGGCGACGGGGACGGGGTGGTCTTCCTCGACTTCACCGTCGCGATCGACGTGATCGGCCACGAGCTGACCCACGGCCTGACCCAGTACACCGCCAACCTGAGCTACTACGGCCAGTCCGGCGCGCTCAACGAGTCGGTGTCCGACGTCTTCGGCTCCCTGGTCAAGCAGTACACCCTGGGCCAGACCGCCGACCAGGCCGACTGGCTGATCGGCGCCGGCCTGCTGGCCCCCGACGTCCAGGGCGTCGCGCTGCGCTCGATGAAGGCCCCGGGCACGGCGTACGACGACGACGTGCTCGGCAAGGACCCGCAGCCCGCCTCGATGGACGACTACGTCCGCACCAGCCAGGACAACGGCGGGGTGCACATCAACTCCGGCATTCCCAACCGCGCGTTCTACCTGCTGGCGACGGCGCTCGGCGGCCATGCGTGGGAACGGGCCGGTCAGCTCTGGTTCGATGTGCTCACAGGTGGTCAACTGGCTACGGACGCCGAGTTCTCGGACTTCGCCCGGCTGACGGTCGAGGCCGCCCGCAGCCGCTTCGGTGAGGGCGACGAGGTCGAGGCCGTCCTGAAGGCGTGGTCGGAAGTGGGTGTTCCGACCACGTAGAACCCAGTCAGCCCGCCCGGCCCGGAGGTCGTCGCATGCGTATTCAGGTCAGCAGGACCGGTGGTTTCACCGGCATCGCACGCGATCGCGAGATCGACACCGCCGGGCGGGACGACGGGGCGGAGTGGGAGGCGCTGGCCGCGTCCGCGCTCGCCGAGGGCCACGAGGCGCCTCCGCAGGGGGTGCCGGACGGCTTCCGCTACCGGATCACGGTCG
Source organism: Streptomyces sp. NPDC092952 (assembly GCF_044754785.1). NCBI lineage: Bacteria > Bacillati > Actinomycetota > Actinomycetes > Kitasatosporales > Streptomycetaceae > Streptomyces > Streptomyces sp. NPDC092952. The sequence continues at coordinate 235,391 of NZ_JBIVPT010000002.1, forward strand.
GCGGCCGCACGGTGCACTGCGCGGACCCGAAGCTGACCGACGCCCAGCGGGCCCTGATCTCACGCGTCCTGAAGGAGGGCGCGTGAGACCGGCCGGCGGCGGATGAGGAGCGGGCTCAGAAGCCGAGCTTGCGCAGCTGCTTGGGGTCGCGCTGCCAGTCCTTGGCGACCTTCACGTGCAGGTCCAGGAAGACCGGCGTGCCGAGCAGCGCCTCGATGTGCTTGCGGGACTTCGTGCCGACGTCCTTCAGCCGCTTGCCCTTGGGGCCGATGATGATGCCCTTCTGGCTGGGGCGCTCGATGTAGACGTTGGCGTGGATGTCGAGCAGCGGCTTGTCGGCCGGGCGGTCCTCGCGCGGCAGCATCTCCTCGACGACGACCGCGATGGAGTGCGGCAGCTCGTCCCGTACGCCTTCGAGCGCGGCCTCGCGGATCAGCTCCGCGACCATGACCATCTCGGGCTCGTCGGTGAGGTCGCCCTCCGGGTAGAGCGGCGGGCTCTCGGGGAGCAGCGGCACGATCAGGTCGGCCAGCAGCCCGACCTGCTTGTCCTCGACGGCGGAGACCGGGACGATCTCCGCCCACTCGAAGCCGAGCTCCTCGGCGAGCCGGGAGACGGCGATCAGCTGCTCGGCGAGCTGCTTGGAGTCGACCAGGTCGGTCTTGGTGATGATGGCGAGCTTGGGCGTCTTCCTGATCGCCGCGAGCTCCTTGACGATGTACTTGTCGCCGGGGCCGAGCTTCTGGTCGGCGGGCAGGCAGAAGCCGATGACGTCGACCTCGGCCCAGGTGGTGCGCACGACGTCGTTCAGCCGCTCGCCGAGCAGGGTGCGCGGCTTGTGGAGGCCGGGCGTGTCGACCAGGATCAGCTGGGCGTCCTCGCGGTGCACGATGCCGCGCACGGTGTGCCGGGTGGTCTGCGGCCGGTTGGAGGTGATCGCCACCTTCTGGCCGACCAGAGCGTTCGTGAGAGTGGACTTGCCCGCGTTGGGGCGGCCCACGAAGCAGGCGAAACCGGCCCGGTGGGGGGCTGTGCCCGGGGCCTGCCGCGCGGCGGCGTCTGTGTCAGGTCGAACGCTCATGGCGCCCATTGTCCCCGATCCCGGCGGCCCCGCCGTACGGCGGGGCCGGTGGGTGCCGGCGCCGGACCTGCCGGGTGGCCCTCAGGCCGTACGGTTCCGGGCGCGGCGGGCCCGTACCCACAGCGTGGTCCCTGCGGCGACGGCCATCAGCAGGACCCCCGCCACCAGCCAGGGCAGCGCGAAGTACGAGGCGGTGGCGGACTCCCTGGTGCGGTCGGCGCTCGCGGTGAGCCGGACCTCGCCCCATTCCAGCTGCGGGGCGCCGGCCCACTTCTCGGTCAGCCGGACCTGCTGGCGGGGCAGCAGCTCGGAGGGGACGCGTTTGAGGTCGCGGGCGAGCAGGGTGCGGCCGAAGAGCCCCTCGGCACGGAGCGCGACCTTGGGGCTGAGGGTGACGTTGCCCCGGTTGCGGAGCGTGTACGAGATGACCGCCCGGCTGCTTCCGGTGCCGGGGACCAGTGGCTGGGTGTGCTCGATGCGGATGTCGTCCACCGAGAGCGCGGGCACGGTCGGCCCGTTCACCCGCAGGTAGATCCGGGCGCCGACGGCCCGCCGGATGCCGACGGCGACGGATCCGTCGCCGGCCGGGTCGACCTGCTCGTCGAGGGCGACCAGCGCGCCGGGGTGGTCGCCCGGTTCGGCGTCCTCGGGGACGGTGACGGTGATCGGGACGTCCACCGAACCGCGCGGGGGCACGGTGACCCGTTGGCGGCCGGTCCGGGCCCAGGCGCCGACCGAGCGCTGCCGCTCGTCCTCGCCGCGTACGGCGAAGCCGCCGTCGCGGGCGGTGTTGTAGGCGTCGGCGGCGTAGAGGCGGTAGGTCCGCGGCCGGTCGCCCTTGTTGGTGACGGTGACCTTGTCGTGGAGCGTGGCCCCGGGGTCGGCCGACAGGTAGAAGTACGGGCGCTGGCCGAGGCGGGTGGTGGCCGGGTAGACCGACCAGCTGCCGTTGTCCGCGGCGTGGGCGGCGGGCGCCTGGGCCGACAGGAGGAGGCCGGCCAGGAGGAGGCCGGCCAGGCGGGAGCCGGTCGGCAGGAGCGGGCGGATGCGGATGCGGCGCACGGTACGGGACCCCCGGGTGGTGGGCGGGACGGAACGTGCCGGTGGTCCGGGCGGGTGCGCGCCCGGACCACCGGCTGCGGGAGGACGCTCGGTCACGTGAGGGTGAGGGTGAGCACTCCGGAGTACGCGCCGGGGGCGGTGTACGCCGGTACGGTCAGCGCGAGCCGGGCGTCGACGGTGAACTCCCCGCCGGTCACCGTGCCGTTCGGGGCGGACGCCAGGGTGGCGCCCCCGCTGCCGACCGGTCCGGCGGAGCCCGCCAGGCAAGTGCTCGGGCTGCCGGCCTTCGTCGTGCAGGCCGGGGTCCAGCCGAGCGCCGACGCACCGATCGTCGCGCCGCCGGGGCCCTGGAAGTCGGTGACCTTCCCGGTCAGGGACCAGCCCGCGGGGCCGCCGCGGTAGTCCTCGACCGTGACCGTCCGCAGGGAGCCCCGGGAGGCGCCGCCGCGGCCGAGGTCGACCGCCGACATCTCGACGGTGTCCCCGTCCTGGACCATGGAGAGGGTGCCCGCCCGGACGGAGGTCTTCAGCTGCTGGCTGCCGTCCGGAACCCCACCGCCGCCGGTCGTGACGGTGTACGCCTGGGGGCCCGCCCCCTTGGCCGGGTCCCAGGAGCCGCCCTCGTACGCGACGATCCCGGTGGTCGCCGGGTCGGTGACGGTGAGCCGTCCGTCGAAGCCGCCGGAGCCGTCCGCGGTGACGGTGGCCGTGTCGGCGGTCTGCCGGTCGCCGGCCCGGCCGGCCAGGGTGACGGAGACGCCCGGGGTGAACTTCGACCCGGTGACGGAGACCGCCCCGCCCGCCGGGCCGGAGGCGGCCCCGAGCCGGATGGCGCGCTCGTTGACCTGGCCGCCCTCGTCCGTCGCGATGATCGTCTCGGAGACGGGGGCGGGCGGATCGGTCACCGTGCAGGGGGTGTCCAGCTCCATGATGTAGCTGGTGTGGATGTTGTAGTCACCGGGCGAGAGCGTGATCTGCCCGGGGGCGGTGACCGTGAAGGTGCCGGTCATCGAGAACGACGGGAAGACGCCCTTGCCGGGCACCGGGTCGTTCTTCTTCGGGCCGGTGACCGTGACGCTCGCGCTCTGCGCGCCGCCGACGGTGACCTTGCCGGTCGGCGTCATGATGTCGGCGGGCAGGGCCAGGTCGACCGGGTTGCTCGCGGCGGCCTCGATCACGGTGTAGGTGACGGTGACCGTCTCGCCGACCTTCGGGGCGGCGTTGTCGACCGTGATCTCGGCCTTGGTCGTCCCGTCGATCGGCGGGATGCCCGCGATGGCCGGCGGGATGCAGTGGGTGGGGAAGTCCACCGGGACCGAGGCGGTCGCCAGGGCCTGCGCGGGGCCCGCGAGCCCTCCTCCCCCGGCGACGACGAGCGCGCCGACGCCCAGCGCGGCGGCCCAGCGGCGGGCGCGGGCGGGATGCCTGCGGGCGCCGGATCTTCGCGTACTGACTCTGCGGACGGTCGAACGCATGGAGCCCCCTCCTGCGGATGCGGCGCAGCGGCTCTTCCGCGCCCGCGCCGACGGGGGGCCATTGACGGCTCCGCCCCCGAAGAAGTCAATGGGGACGGAGCACGTTCACTGATGGACCATCAGATACTGTCAAGATCCGTACACGCGTACGGATATGCGGCCGGGTCAGCCCGCCGTGACGCTGACCCGCAGGATGCCGTCCGGCCCGGCGAGCAGGACCGGGGTATCTGGACCGCCCAGGTCGCGCACGGCGGCCCGGTCCTCCTCGGACGGGGCCTGCGCCTCCGAGACGACCGCGGCCGCCTCCAGCGAGGTGGCCCCGCTGGCGACGGCCATCGCCACGGCGGTCTGGAGCGCGCTCAGCTTCAGCGACTCCAGCCGTACCGTGCCCGCGACGTAGGTGCGCCCGGTCTCGTCCCGTACGGCCGCGCCCTCCGGCACACCGTTGCGGGCACGGGCGCTGCGGGCCAGCGTGACGATCTTGCGGTCCTCGGGGCCGAGGTCGGTGCTCTCAGTCATGTGCCGAGCATACGAACCGGCACCGCGTCCGTGCGCGAGACCCCGCGCACGGGCCGCCGGGACCTGGCCTACGGGCGGTCGAGCCGGAGCCGGTCCGCCCGGGGCAGCCCGGCCACCACCAGGTCGTAGGAGTCCTCGACCAGTTCGCGCAGGACCCGGTCGGGGACGCCGGAGACCGTCACCGTGTTCCAGTGGCGCTTGTTCATGTGCCAGCCGGGCACCACGGCCTCGTACTTCTCCCGCAGCCGCACCGCCTCGTCCGGGTCGCACTTCAGGTTCACCGTCAGCGGTCGGGCGTCCAGCGCGCTGAGCGCGAACATCTTGCCGAGCACTTTGAAGACGGAGGTCTCGGGCCCGAACGGGAACTCCTCGACGCTCGCGTTGAACCCCAGGCAGAACGCCCGCAGCTTCTCCGGGGTCACGCGGCCTCCTCCGGCTCGGACGCCACCGGCTCCACCAGCACCGTGACGATCTTGTTCCGGCGGCCGGCCGGGGACTCCGCGGTAAGCCGCAGCCGGCGCCCGTCCGGCAGGTCGACCACGGCCGAGGCACCGGCGATCGGCACCCGCCCCAGCGCCTTGGCCAGCAGCCCGCCGACGGTCTCCACGTCCTCGTCGTCGTACTCGTCGAAGCCGAACAGCTCCCCGAGGTCGCCGATGTCCAGGCGGGCGGTCACCCGGAAGCGGTCGTCCCCGAGCTCCTGGACGGGCGGGAGCTCGCGGTCGTACTCGTCGGTGATCTCGCCGACGATCTCCTCCAGGATGTCCTCGATGGTGACGATGCCCGCCGTGCCGCCGTACTCGTCGATCACGACGGCGACGTGGCTGCGCTCCTGCTGCATCTCGCGCAGCAGGTCGCCCGCGTTCTTCGTGTCGGGCACGAAGGCGGCGGGGCGCATCGCGGTGGAGACCGGGTCGGCCTCGGACTCGCGGTTGATGTGGGTCTTGCGGACCAGGTCCTTGAGGTAGACGACGCCCACGATGTCGTCCTCGTTCTCCCCGGTGACGGGGATGCGGGAGAAACCGGAGCGCAGGGCCAGCGTCAGCGCCTGCCGGATCGTCTTGTAGCGCTCGATGCAGACCAGGTCCGTACGGGGCACCATGACCTCGCGCACCAGCGTGTCACCGAGCTCGAAGACGGAGTGCACCATGCGGCGCTCCTCGTCCTCGATCAGCGACTCCGCCTCGGCGAGGTCGACCATCGCGCGCAGCTCGGCCTCACTGGCGAACGGTCCCTTGCGGAAGCCCTTGCCGGGGGTGAGCGCGTTGCCGATGAGGATCAGCAGCTGCGGGATCGGGCCCATGACCCGGGCCAGCGGCAGCAGGACGTACGCCGCGGCCGTGGCGGTGTTCAGCGGGTGCTGGCGGCCGATGGTGCGCGGCGAGACGCCGATGGCGACGTAGGAGACGAGCACCATCAGCGCCATGGCGACGGCCAGCGCCTGCCAGGTCTCCGGGAACTCCTTCAGGCAGGCGTACGTGACGAGCACCGCGGCCGACATCTCGCAGGCGACCCGGACCAGCAGGGCCACGTTGAGGTAGCGGGTCGGGTCGGCCGCGACCTGCTCCAGCCTGGCGCTGCCGCGCCGGCCGGAGCGGACCGCCTCGGCGGCCCGGAAGCTGGAGACCCGGGCGATGCCCGCCTCCGCGCAGGCCGCCAGCCAGCCGACGACGACCAGCAGCACGGCGCCCAGGACGAGGGGAACGCTCACGAGACGGTGGGGGCGGGCGACGGGCCTTCCATGCCCCGCTCTCCGCGCCAGCCGTCGACGATCGCGGCCTGGAGCCCGAACATCTCGGCCTTCTCGTCCGGCTCCTCGTGGTCGTACCCGAGGAGGTGCAGCACCCCGTGGACGGTGAGGAGCTGGAGCTCCTCGTCCATGGAGTGCCGGGTCTCCGCCTCGTCGCCCTGCTTCTTGGCGACCTCCGGGCAGAGCACGATGTCACCGAGGAGCCCCTGCGGGGGCTCCTCGTCGTCCTTCGACGGCGGACGCAGCTCGTCCATCGGGAAGGACATGACATCGGTCGGACCGGGAAGGTCCATCCACTGGATGTGGAGCTGCTCCATGGCGTCGGCGTCGATCACGATCACCGAGAGCTCGGACAGCGGGTGGATCCGCATCCTCGCGAGTGCGTAGCGGGCGATGTCGAGGATCGCCTGCTCGTCGACCTCGGTTCCGGACTCGTTGTTGACATCGATCGACATGGTGCGCTGCTACTGCTTCCCGTTGTGGCTGTCTCGGCTGTCGTACTTCTCGTACGCGTCGACGATACGGCCGACGAGCTTGTGCCGGACGACATCCTGGGAGGTGAGCCTGGAGAAGTGGACGTCCTCCACCCCGTCGAGGATCTCCTGGACCTGGCGCAGACCGCTCTTCGTGCCGTTCGGCAGGTCGACCTGGGTGATGTCACCGGTGATGACGATCTTCGAGTCGAAGCCGAGCCGGGTCAGGAACATCTTCATCTGCTCGGCGCTGGTGTTCTGCGCCTCGTCGAGGATGATGAAGGCGTCGTTAAGGGTGTTGTGCGTCAGCAGGTAGTCCTGGGTGACGTACAGCGAGTCCTCCGCCGCCACCTGGATGCACACGGCCTCTTCACGACCGGCCGGCTCGATGCTGTCGATGAAACGCATCGGACGGCCGCCGCCTGCCGCGCGGTACTTCTCCGCCTTGCGGGCGAGGCGGAAAGGCTCGATGCCCTCGGGGAGGCGGATGTCGACGATGTGCGCGTCGTAGCGGTGATGGACCTCGCGGCCCTTCGCCAGACCCGGTGCGCGTCCTTCGGCAGCCCTGCGCCGGGTGTAGGCGACACCGCCGAGCGACTGCACAAGGGCGATCACGTCGTCCCGCAGCATGATCGATGCCGTCGAGTACTGGACGCGGCACGTACGGCCCGCCTGGGTGACCGGGCCTCCGTCCGCGTCGAGCAGTCCTTGGAGAACGGCAAGTCGGATGTCGGCGGAGTTGTAGAGGTACGCGTCCGGTACGAACTTGGAGTGCGAGCGTGTGCCCACCAGGTCGAGTTCACGCAGGGAACGGGTGACCGGATTCTCCAGCGTGACCACGTCACCCGGCGCCTTCACCCTGTTCAGCACGTAGTCGGCCCCGCCCTTGTGCCGTACGGAAACGCCCGGGAGAGAGCCTTCCAGCGCCTCGGCGAGCTCGGGATCCTCGGTGGCGAAAGAGGGGGTGGTCGACCCGGTCAGGCAGCCGTCGCCGAGCAATAGCCCCAGCGCATACGCGTCCATCGGGACTTCCCGCTCGGGAAAGCTGACCGGCGCCGTGAGCATCGGCAGCTCGTAGCGACGGGCGTGCGCCGCGCGGAGATCACCGATCATCTCCTTGGTCTCCAAGACCCGCCACGGCTTGTCGCGGCGCTTGTCCGAGGCCGTACGGACCGTCCACAGGTGCTCACCGCAACACAAGGTCCACGAGCCGTCCTGGGCGGTGACGCGGTAGATGTCCTTCTCGCCCTGCGGATAGACACCGAGGACGGGCGTCGGCTCACCGTTCGACCCGATGACGAGGTCGCCGACGCGCAGATCACCGATCGGGCGCCAGCCGTCCGGTGTGAGGACGTTAGTAAAGACCGGCTGCGCCCGGCCCCGCATGTAGGCCAGGGGCGCCACCTCGATCGTGCCCGCCGCCATGAGGCGCGGGATCGAGTCGGGGTCGAGCATGTCGTGCAGCGCGTCGTAGAGGGGGCGCAGGTACGGGTCGATCTTCTCGTAGAGCGTTCCGGGCAGGAAGCCGAGCCGCTCGCCGGCCTCGACGGCGGGGCGGGTCAGGATGATCCGGTTGACCTGCTTGGACTGGAGGGCCTGGACGGCCTTGGCCATGGCGAGGTAGGTCTTGCCGGTGCCCGCAGGGCCGATGCCGAAGACGATCGTGTGCTTGTCGATCGCGTCGACGTACCGCTTCTGGTTGAGCGTCTTGGGGCGGATGGTGCGGCCGCGGCTGGAGAGGATGTTCTGCGTGAGCACCTCGGCGGGGGTCTCCTCGCCGTCCTTCTCCCCGCGCTCCGCCGCCCTGAGCATGGCGATCGAGCGTTCCACTGCGTCCTCCGTCATCGGCTGACCGGTGCGGAGCACCAGCATCATCTCGTCGAACAGGCGCTGGATCAGGGCGACTTCCGCCGCATCCCCGACGGCGCTGATCTCGTTTCCCCGGACGTGGATGTCGGCCGCCGGGAAGGCCTTCTCGATCACGCGCAGCAAGGCGTCGCCCGAGCCCAGGACCGTCACCATCGGATGGCTGGCGGGGACGGTGAAGTGGGCTCGCGCCTGCCTCGGCGCAGGGGTCTGGGCTGTGGGTGTCTGAGTCATGGGCCGGCTCTGTGGCCTGCGCATACCTCCCGTTGCAAGGTTCTCGCCGATCGACAACCTCTCGGATTACCAAGCGTACGGCCCCGCACCCGCAACACCGAGAGCTTTTTCGCACAGGCGGGCGAGCCCGTTCCCGCAGCCGTCAGGCGTGGTGCCGGAAGCCGATCGTCGGGACGGCGCGGCGCAGTGGCCAGGGCCGGGCGGCGGCGGGCAGCAGGTCGTCGAGGAAGGCGTAGCGGCGCAGTGCGGCAGGGTCCTGGTCGTCGAAGGTGCGGACCCTCTGCCACCAGGCGGCGATCTCCGTCCAGCCGGGCGCCGAGAGCGAGCCGCCGAACTCCTGGACGGAGAGGGCGGCGGTGAGTCCGGCGAAGGCCAGCCGGTCGGCCAGCGGCCAGTCCGCCAGGGTGCCGGTGACGAATCCGGCGACGAAGACGTCCCCGGCTCCGGTGGGGTCGAGCGCCTCGACCTCGATCGCGGGCACCTCGGCGCTCTGCCCGGTCGCCGCGTCCACCGCGTACGCGCCCTCCCGGCCCAGGGTGACCACGGCGAGCGGCACCCGTTCGGCCAGGGCGTGGGCGGCGGCGCGCGGGCAGTCGGTGCGGGTGTAGCGCATCGCCTCCTCGGCGTTGGGGAGGAAGGCCTGGCAGTGCTCCAGGTCGGTGAGGGCGTCCAGGTCCCAGCGGCCGGTCTCGTCCCAGCCGACGTCGGCGAAGATCCGGGCGCCGGCGCGGGCCGCGGCGGCGACCCACGGTTCGGCGCGGCCGGGGGCGAGGGAGGCGACGGCGGCGCGGGCCCGGGGCGGGCAGCGGGGGACGTCCGGGGCGCCGTCGGGGTCGGCGGGGCCGGGGGCCTCGTGGCCGTGCGAGACCATCGTCCGCTCGCCCTCGTAGGCCATCGAGACGGTCACCGGCGAGTGCCAGCCGGGGACCGTGTGCGACATGGACAGGTCGATGCCCTCGCCCTGTTCCAGGGCGTCCCAGCAGTACTCGCCGTAGTGGTCGTCGCCGAAGGCCGCGGCCAGGGAGGTGTGCAGGCCCAGCCGGGCTAGGGCGGTGGCCATGTTGGCGACGCCGCCGGGGCTGGAGCCCATGCCGCGTGCCCAGGACTCGGTACCGCGCACCGGGGCGCTGTCCAGGCCGGTGAAGATGATGTCGAGGAAGACGGTGCCGGTGAGGAAGACGTCGCAGTCCGGGTCCTGCGGGGCGCGCAGCCCGTCGAGTGGGTCGATGCCTGGAATGTCCGTGCTCACCTTGCACTCCCGGTCGTGGTGGATCCGGCCAGTGTGCCCGATCGGGAGGCGTGACCGGAGGGCGCGCGCCGCCGGTCGTACGAGCCGGTCGCAGCACGTCGTGGCACGGCGTGGACCAGCGCAAACGTCAGCTATTACCCGCGCACTGGGAGCGTAAACGCAACTGTGACCCAGATCACTTGATGCCACCTTTCGGGGGACTGTCCGCGGTTGATACAAATTGGCTCGCGAGCCCCTTCGGTGACGGTTGCCGACGAGTGGCACGAATTCCCCGTACGTCCCGTACATCTCGCATTTCCCGTATTGCCCTCCCCTTGCCTTCTGCCGTATCCCGGCATGTCTTCAGGAACGCCCATGTCCTCGCGCCCGCGCGCCGCGTGGCCCCTGGTCGCCGTGTTCACCGCCGGTTACCTCGCCTCCTACCTGCTCCCCACCATCGTCGGGCGGCTCTCCGTCCATCTCGGCCTCAGCACGGCCCAGGCCGGTCTGGTCGGCAGTGTCCTGCTGCTGGGCTCGGCGAGCGCCGGGTTCACCCTGGCGGGCCGGGTCGAGAGGTACGGGCCGCGGCGCCCGGCCCGGATCGGGCTGCTGCTGGCGATGGCCGGGTACGGCTGCGCCGCGCTGGCCGGATCGGTGCCGCTGGTGGTGGCGGGCGCGGTGGTCGGCGGCATCGGTTCGGGGACGGCGACCGCCGTCGCCGCCTCGGGCATCGCCGCCCAGCGCGACCCGCACCGGACGTCCTCGCTCGGGCTGCTGAGCGTCTCCGCCACGGCGGGCGCCCTCTATCTGACGATCCCGCACCTGGGCGGCGGCCACCGGCTGCCGTTCGCCTCGATCGCCCTGGTCGCGCTGCTCGTCTGGCCCGCCACCGCCCGGCTCGGCGGCCCCGCGCCCGCCGCTTCCGGCGCCCCGGCCGGCGGCCGGCTGCCGCACCGCAGGTCCGGGCTGGTGCTCGCGGGCGGGATGCTCGTCTGGTCCATGGCGCAGAACGCGCTGTGGGGGGTCAGCGGCCGGATAGGGGTCGCCCAGGTCGGGCTCTCCGAGGTCGTCATCGGCGCGGTGTTCGCCGCCGCGCTCGGCGCCGGGCTGCTCGGGGTGGCGGGGGCCGGGCTGCTGGGGGCCCGGGCGGGCCGGGCGGTGCCGATCGGGCTGGGGACCGTGGTCATCGCGGTGAGCATCGTGCTCAGCTCCTCGGCCGGGAGCCTCGGCTCGTTCGCGACCGGCGAGATCCTCTGGAACACCGTGTACCCGGTGGTTCTGTCGTACCTGATCGGACTGGCCGCCTCACTGGACGCGCGCGGCCGCTGGGCGGTGCTCGCGGGCTCCGCGTCCTCGGTCGGGGTGGCCTGCGGTCCGGTGCTCGGCAGCGTGCTGTCGGAGCTGGCGGGCTACCCGGTGATGGGGCTGGTGCTGGGCGCGGCCACGCTGCTGATCGCCGCCCCGTTCACCGCCGTCGCCCTGCACACCGGCGGCCGCCCGCTGGTGCCGGGGTCGGTACGGCGCCGGGGCGGCGCACCGGCCGCGCTGCTCGCCGTCACCACCGGGGCGGTGCCCGGGGCCGTGCCCCGGCTGGGCTCGCCCGAGCAGGCCGTCACGGAGATCAGCCTGCCGGTGCGGCGCAGGCGGCCGGTGCGGGGTGCGTTCCGCACGGCCGGTCCGGCGGGCGGCGCCGGTCAGTCGAACGCGTACGCCTCGACCTCGGACAGGTAGCGCGCCCGGCGCTCCTCGTCGTGGTCGAGGAAGGCCGCCTCGAAGGAGTTGCGGGCCAGCGTGCGCAGCTGCTCGCGGTCGAGTCCGAGCGCCTCGTGGACGGCGTGGAAGGTGTCGCCGACGTAGCCGCCGAAGTAGGCGGGGTCGTCGGAGTTGACCGTGCACAGGAGGCCGGCGGCCATCATCTCGCGCAGCGGGTGCTCCTCCAGTACGTCGATGGCGCGCAGCCGTACGTTGGACAGCGGGCAGAGGGTGAGCGGCACCCGCTCGGCGACCAGCCGCTCCACCAGCTCCGGGTCCTCCATGCAGCGCAGCCCGTGGTCGATCCGCTCGACGCCGAGGACGTCCAGGGCCTCGCGGATGTAGGCGGGCGGGCCCTCCTCCCCGGCGTGGGCGACCCGGCGCAGCCCGAGCGCGGCGGCCGCCTCGAAGACCTCGCGGAACTTGGCGGGCGGGTGGCCGACCTCCGCGGAGTCCAGGCCGACCGCGCTGATCCGGTGCAGGTGCGGCCGGGCCGCCTCCAGGGTCTCCAGCGCCGAGTCGGCGGACTCGTCGCGCAGGAAGCACATGATCAGCTGGGTGGAGATGCCGTGCTTCTCCTCGCTGCGCTCCAGCGCCCGGCCGAGCCCCTCGACGACGGTGCCGATCGGGACGCCGCGGGCGGTGTGCGCCTGCGGGTCGAAGAAGATCTCGGCGTGCCGGACGCCCTGGGTGGCGGCGCGGGCGAGGTAGGCGTCGGCCAGCTCCTCGAAGTCGCGCTCGGTGCGGAGCACGGCCATCAGCGCGTAGTAGAGGTCCAGGAAGCTCTGGAGGTCGTCGAAGAGGTAGGCCTTGCGGAGTTCCTCGGTGTCCGCGTACGGCAGGTCCACGCCGTTGCGCGCGGCGAGGGCGAAGGCCAGCTCGGGTTCGAGGGTGCCTTCGATGTGCAGATGGAGTTCGGCCTTGGGGAGGTGCACGGGTTCTTCACGCTCACAGACGATGGTGCTGGTACGGGGGTGGTCAGAGGTGCCGGGTGGGCACGGGGACCCTGGAGAGGTCCTGGGCGACGGTCAGTTCGCCCTCGAACCCGGCCGCGCGGGCCTGGGCCCCGAAGACGGCCGGATCGTCGTAGCGCTGCGAGAAGTGGGTCAGCACCAGGTGCCGTACGCCCGCGTCCCGGGCCACCCGGCCCGCCTGGCCGGCGGTCAGGTGGCCGTGGTCGGTGGCGAGCCGCTCGTCCTCGTCGAGGAAGGTCGACTCGATGACCAGCAGGTCGCAGTCCTCGGCGAGTACGTGGACGCCGTCGCAGAGCCGGGTGTCCATGATGAACGCGAACCGCTGGCCGCGCCGGCGTTCGGAGACGTCGTCGAGGGTGACGCCGCCGAGGGCGCCCTCGCGCTGGATGCGGCCGACGTCCGGCCCCCGGATGCCGTGCTCGGCGAGCTTCCCGGGCAGCATCCGGCGCCCGTCGGGCTCGACGAGCCGGTAGCCGAACGACTCGACGGGGTGCGAGAGGCGGTGGGCGCTGAGGGTGTACGCGCCGGTGGTGGCGAGCACCCCGTCGGCGGCGACGGGTGCCTCGGTCAGGGCGACGGACTCGCGGTAGGCGGTGGCGTACCGGAGCCGTTCGAAGAAGTGCTGCCCGCTCGCCGGGTAGTGCGCGGTGACCGGGTGCGGGACCTGGTCGAGGTTGATCCGCTGGATCACCCCGGCCAGGCCCAGCGAGTGGTCGCCGTGGAAGTGCGTGACGCAGATCCGGTCGATGTCGTGCGCGGCGACACCGGCCCGCAGCATCTGGCGCTGGGTGCCCTCGCCGGGATCGAAGAGGATGCCCTCCCCGTCCCAGCGCAGCAGATAGCCGTTGTGGTTGCGGTGCCGGGTCGGGACCTGGCTGGCGGTGCCGAGGACGACGAGTTCGCGTACGGACACGTCTCAGCCGGGGGGCCACTGGAGGCCGCGGCCCCCGAGGACGTGGGCGTGGGCGTGGAAGACGGTCTGGCCCGCTCCGGCACCGGTGTTGAGGACGATCCGGTAGCCGGTGTCCTCGATCTTCTCGTCGGCGGCGACCTGCCCGGCCTCGCGCAGCACGTCGGCGGCGACCGCAGGCTCGGCGGCGGCCAGCGCGGCGGCGTCGGGGTGGTGGAGGCGCGGGATGACGAGGACGTGGACGGGGGCCTGCGGGTTGATGTCCCGGAAGGCGACGGTGGTCTCGGTCTCCCGGACGATGGTTGCCGGGACCTCGCCCGAGACGATCTTGCAGAACAGGCAGTCGGGCTGCGGTTCTCCCGCCATGGGACTGGCTCCTCGGTAGCTGGTGATCGTTGTACGGCATGGTAGCGGGGCGTTTCGCCCCGCCACCTCGGCGGCTATGCCCCGGGCAGTGCGGGCAGCCCGGGTGCGCGGACGGCCGGGTTGCGGGTCAGCGCTTCGAGGGCGGTCCGGACCGCCTCGTCCAGCTGCGGGTCGCGGCCCGCCACGTGGTCCTGCGGGGTGACGACGACCTCGACGTCGGGGTCGACCCCGTGGTTCTCCACGTCCCAGCCGTACCGCTCGAACCAGAACGCGTACTTGGGCTGGGTGACCAGGGTTCCGTCGACGAGGCGGTAGCGGCTGTCGATGCCGATCACGCCGCCCCAGGTGCGCGTGCCGACGACCGGGCCGATGCCGAGCGCCTTGACCGCGGCGGTCACGATGTCGCCGTCCGAGCCGGCGAACTCGTCGGCGACGGTGACCACCGGGCCGCGCGGCGCGTCCAGCGGGTAGCTGTGCGGCTGCGCCCCGCGCGGTACGTCCCAGCCGATCACCCGGCGGGCGAGCTTCTCCACGATGAGCTGGGAGGTGTGGCCGCCGCGGTTCTCCCGGACGTCCAGCACCAGCCCCTCGCGGGCCATCTCGATCCGCAGGTCGCGGTGGAGCTGTGCCCAGCCCGCGCCGCTCATGTCGGGGACGTGGAGGTAGCCGAGGCGGCCGCCGGAGAGCTCGTGCACCCGGGCCCGCCGGCCGGCGACCCAGTCGTGGTAGCGCAGCGCCTCCTCGTCGTCGACCGGTACGACGACGACGTGGCGGGGGTCCGAGCCGTCCGCCGGGGCGACGGTCAGCTCGACCGGGTGGTCCGCCGAGCCGGTGAGCAGCGGGGCGGGCCCGGTCACCGGGTCGACCGGGGTGCCGTCGACGGCGAGGAGGGTGTCCCCGGCGCGTACCGCCACGCCGGGCGCGGCGAGCGGTGAGCGTGCCTCCGGGTCCGAGGTCTCCGAGGGGAGGACCCGGTCGATGCGCCAACTCCCTTCCTCCGTACGGGAGATGTCGGCGCCGAGCAGTCCCTGCCGGGTCGCCCCGTCGCACCAGCCGGAGGACGGGCGGACGTAGGCGTGCGAGGTGCCGAGCTCGCCCTGGACCTCCCACAGCAGGTCCACCAGGTCGTCGTGGGTGGCGACCCTGTCCAGCACCGGCCGGTAGCGGTCCAGGACGCCGTCCCAGTCGACGCCGCCCAGGTCGGGGCGCCAGAAGTTGTCGCGCATGAGGCGGCCGGCCTCGGCGTACATCTGGCGCCATTCCGCGGCCGGGTCGAGGAGCCGCCGGACGCGGGAGAGGTCGACGGTGGTCCCGCCGTCGCTGCCGCCGTCCTCGTCGTCGGCCGCGACATGGCTGTCGGACGGGACGACGCGGAGGGCGCCGCGGGTGTGCAGGACGAGCCGCTTGCCGTCCCCGCTGACCTCGAAGTCCCTGACGTCCGAGGCGATTTCCTCGGAGCGCAGCTTCTCCAGGTCGTACCGCTCCAGGGTGGTCTCGGGGCGGGCGGCGTCGGGGGTGGCGGCGCCGGTGCCGAGGACCCCGGTCGTCGGATGGCTCAGCCAGAGCAGCCCGTCCTTCGCGGCGCGGAGCGTGGAGTACCCGGCGGCCGCGACGGGCAGCGGCACGATCCGGTCGGCGAGCCCTTCGAGGTCGATCCGGGTGATGGGCAGCGCGGTCGGGTTGTCCTGGTCGCCCTCGCCGCCGCTCTTCTCCTTCTCGACGGGCAGGCCGTGGCGCTGCGGTCCGAACGGGGAGGGAGTGGTGGCGGCGAGCGTCAGCAGGTGCGGGCGGCAGGAGGCGGGGAACGTCAGGTCGAAGACGTGGCTGTCGTAGACCGGGTCGAAGGAGCGCTCGGAGAGGAAGGCGAGGTGCTTGCCGTCGGCGGTGAACGCGGGCGAGAAGTCCCGGAAGCGCAGCGGGGTGGCCTCGGCGACCGACAGGTCGGTGAGGTGGGCGAGTTTGAGCCGGCTCAGCGGGCGGGGGCCGGGGTGGGACCAGGCGAGCCAGGCGGAGTCGGGCGAGAAGACGAGTCCGGAGGCGTCGCCGTGCTCGCTGCGGTCCACCTCGTGGACCTCGCCGCTCTCCCGTTCGACGATCAGGACCCGTCTGTCGTGCGTGGCGACGGCGAACCGGCTGCCGTCGGGGGCGGCGGCCAGTTCGTGGACCCGGCCGAGCCGGCCGGCGGCGAGCCGGTGCGGCGCGGTCCCCGGGGCGGTGCCGGTGGCGGGGGCGCACTCCAGCGCGTCCTCGCCCTCGGCGTCGGTGACCCAGACGACGTGCGGGTCGCCCTCGGCCTGGAAGGTGCGGGCCAGCCGGGCGCGTACGCCGGGTTCGGCGGCGAGCGCGCGGGCCGGGCCGCTGCGGTGGGTGACCCAGTGGACGGCGCCGCGCGTCACGACGGCGCTGCCGCGTCCGGTGCGGTCCGGGGAGAAGGACTCGACATGGCTCTCGGCGTGCACGGGGAACGGCTGGAGGTCGGTGCGCTGGCCGCCGAGCCGGATGTCCGGGCGGCGGGGCTCACTGCCCGTCAGATCGTCCAGGATCCAGAGCTCACCGGCCGAGGCGTAGACGACGCGGGTGCCGTCGGTGCTCGCGTGGCGGGCGTAGAAGCCGTCGAGGCCGGTGTGGCGGCGCAGTCCGGAGCCGTCGGGGAGGGAGGAGTAGACGGCGCCGGTGCCCTCGTGGTCGGAGAGGAAGGCGACCCGGTCGCCGACCCACATGGGGCATTCGATGTTGCCGTCGAGCTCCTCGTGGAGCCGGGCGAACCGCGCCGGGCCGTCGGCCGGGGCCTCCCCCTCGATCCACAACTTGCCCGCCGCGCCGCCCCGGTAGCGCTTCCACCAGGCGGCCTCGCGCCCCATGGTGGCGGAGAGCAGCAGGGCCCGGCCGCCGGGCCCGTACGCGAGCGAGCCGAGCCGCCCGTACGGGAGGACCCGCGCCGGGCCGCCGTCGGCCGGGACGGCGTGCGCCCGGGTGCGCCGGAACGACGGCTGCCCCTGGGCGCTGACGACGAGCACCTCGCCGCCGGGCGTCCAGCCGTGGACCTCGGTCCGGCTGTCGCCCCAGTACGTGAGCCGGGTGGCGGGGCCGCCGTCGGCCGGGGCGAGGTGGACCTCCGGCGCCCCGTCCCGGGTGGTCGTCCAGGCGACCCGGGTCCCGTCCGGCGATATCCGCGGCGGGCCGACCGGCCGGTTGTCGGCGCTGACGCGCCAGGCCCGGCCCCCGTCCAGCGGAGCGAGCCAGACGTCGTCCTCGGCGGTGAAGGCGACCGTGTCGCCGTGGACATGGGGGTACCGGAGGTAGGAAAGCTGCGTCACACCGCTCACCCTAGGACGCCGCCGTGCCGCCCGTAACCGGGTTGGCCGGAGTCCGACGGGTGGGCCGGGCTCCGGTTCGCACTCACTTTCCCCAGGGGGTCTCGGTCACCGTGACGGTGACCGTGACGGTGGGCCGGAATCCGTTCCCGCCCGCGGCGGGCGGGGCCGGGGTGATCACGGAGGTCGGCGGCGGGGCGTTGCAGTCGCCGAGCACCTCGGCCCGGAAGACGGACCGCCCGCCCGTCTTCGCGGTCAGATCGCCCCGTACGCACCGGCCGCCGAGCTCCTGGGTCACCTTGCCGGTGAGCGTGATGTCCTCGCCGCTGCCGGTCCGGCCCGTGCAGTCGACGTTCGCGCTGCGGGGTACGGACGCGGCGGACGAGGCGCCCCAGGCGCGGGTGCCGTCGACCCCGGCGGAGCAGTTCAGCCACCGCACGTTCACCCCCTTGCTCTCCAGCGCGCCGGTGCCGACCCGGTCGGTGGTCACGGCGATGGAGGCGGAGTTCAGCCCACCCGCGGGTTCGCAGGCGGCGACGCCCAGGACGGCCGCGACCACGAGTGCGGACGCGGCCGGAACACGTCGGCCCCGCCTCTGAATCCATGCCCTTGTTGTCCCCATACGGGCAGCTTCCCACCGATCGCCCGCCGGACGGTAGACGGCGTGCGGGCGCGCCGGAAATGGCGCCGGAGCGCACGCCGGGTATCGGGCGGCACCCGACCGGAATCCGACTACGACCAGCGGCCGGTGCGCCCCAGGAGCAGGGCCGTCGCCGCCGTGCCCGCGGTGGAGGTGCGCAGCACGCTCGCACCGAGCCGGCAGGTCCGGGCGCCCGCCTCGGCGAAGACCGCGAGCTCCTGCGGCGACACCCCGCCCTCGGGCCCGACGACCAGCACGATCTCGCCCCGCTCGGGGAGTTCGACGGTGGCCAGCGGTTCGCTGTCGTGGTCCCGGTCCTCGTGCAGCACGGCCGCGAACTCCGCCCCGGCCAGCAACGCCGCGACCTGCTTGGTCGTCATCGCGTCGGTCACCTCGGGGAAGCGCACCCGGCGGGACTGCTTGCCCGCCTCCCGGGCCGTAGCTCGCCATTTGGACAGGGACTTGAGGCCGCGGTCGCCCTTCCACTGGGTGATGCAGCGGGCCGCCTGCCAGGGCACGATCGCGTCGACGCCGGTCTCGGTCATGGTCTCCACGGCGACCTCGCCCCGGTCCCCCTTGGGCAGGGCCTGGACGACGGTGATGCGCGGGGCGGGCGCCACCTCCTCCCGGACCGGGGCCAGTTCGGCGAGGACGAGGCGGTCCTTGCCCTCGGCTGCGGCCACGACGCCCTCCGTCCAGCGGCCCCGCCCGTCGGTGAGCACGACGGCCTCGCCCTCGTGCAGCCGCTTCACCGACACGGCGTGCCGGCCCTCGGGGCCCTCCAGGACGAACCCGGGCCCGTCGGGGACCTGTTCGACGACGAAGACGGGTGCGGTCACTTGGTACTCCCGGTGCTCAATGCCGTACGTGCGGCGTCCAGTTCCTCGGCGAGCAGTCCGACCAGCCGGCCGGCCGGCAGCTCGCGGGCCATCCGGTGGCCCTGCCCGGCCCACAGCGCCATGCCCTGCGCGTCCCCGGCCTTCGCCGCCGCCCGGCGCAGCCCGGCGGTCAGGTGGTGGACCTGCGGATAGGCGGCGGGGGCGTACGGGCCGTGCTCGCGCATGAAGCGGTTGACCAGGCCCCGGGCCGGGCGGCCGGAGAACGCCCGGGTCAGGGCGGTCCGGACGAACAGCGGGTTGGTCAGCGCCTGCTTGTGCAGCGGGCTCGCCCCGGACTCGGGGCAGACGAGGAAGGCCGTGCCGAGCTGGGCCGCGTCGGCGCCCGCGGCGAGGACCGCGGCGATCTGCGCGCCGCGCATCAGCCCGCCACTGGCGAGGACCGGGATCTGCACGGTCTCGCGGACCTGGGACACCAGCGAGAGCAGCCCGATCCCGGAGCCGTCGGCCTGCGGGTCGTCGCGGTGGGTGGACTGGTGGCCGCCCGCCTCGATGCCCTGGGCGCAGACCGCGTCGGCCCCCGCCCACTGGGCGGCCTGGGCCTCCTCGGGCGTGGTGACCGTCACGACGGTGTACGTGCCGACGCCGGCGAGGGCGTCCAGGGTGTCCCGGGTGGGACAGCCGAAGGTGAAGGAGACGACCGGGACCGGGTCGTCCAGCAGGATGGCCAGCTTGGCCTCGTAGCCGTCGTCGCCGTCGACGTCCATGTCACCGAGCGGGGTCTCGTACCAGGCGGCCTCGCCCGCGAGCTGGTGGCGGTAGACCTCGACGGCGCTCGGGTCGGCGAGCCCGGGCTGCGGCAGGAAGAGGTTGACGCCGAAGGGCCGGGCGGTCAGCCCGCGCACCTGTTTGATCTCCTGGTACATCCCGTCCGCCGTCTTGTAGCCGGCGGCGAGGAAGCCGAGACCGCCCGCCCCGGAGACGGCCGCGACCAGCGGGGGGCAGGACGCGCCGCCCGCCATCGGGGCCTGCACGATCGGATACCGGCAGAGATCGGTCAATGCGGATGACATGACCGCATCGTGTCACGTCCGGGCCGGGCCGGACCCGCCGGGACGCACCCGCCGCGGCCCCGGTACGCGCGGACGCCGGGCGGCCCTGTGGAAGGGGCCCGCCCGGCGTCCGGATGCCGCGGGTCAGCGGCCGTTGAAGGCGTCCTTCAGCCGGGAGAACAGCCCCTGCTGGCCGGGCTGGAACTGGCCGGTGGGCCGCTCCTCGCCCCGCATCTTCGCCAGGTCCCGCAGCAGCCGCTCCTGCTCCGGGTCCAGCTTCGTCGGGGTCATCACCTCGACGTGCACGATCAGGTCGCCGCGCCCGCCGCCGCGCAGATGCGTGACACCGCGGCCGTGCAGCGGGACGGACTGGCCGGACTGGGTGCCGGGCCGGATGTCGACCTCCTCCAGTCCGTCGAGCGTCTCCAGCGGCACCTTGGTGCCGAGCGCGCCCGCCGTCATCGGGATGGTGACCGTGCAGTGCAGGTCGTCGCCGCGGCGCTGGAACACCGCGTGCGACAGCTCGTGGATCTCCACGTACAGGTCGCCGGCCGGGCCGCCGCCGGGGCCGACCTCGCCCTCGCCCGCGAGCTGGATGCGGGTGCCGTTGTCGACACCGGCGGGGATCTTCACCGTGAGCGTGCGCCGCGAGCGGATGCGGCCGTCACCGGCGCACTCCGGGCACGGCGTCGGCACGACCGTGCCGAAGCCCTGGCACTGCGGGCAGGGCCGCGAGGTCATGACCTGGCCCAGGAAGGACCGGGTGACCTGCGAGACCTCGCCGCGGCCGCGGCACATGTCACAGGTCTGGGCGGAGGTACCGGGCGCGGCACCTTCGCCGCTGCACGTGGTGCAGACGACGGCCGTGTCGACCTGGATGTCCTTGGTCGTTCCGAACGCGGCCTCGGCGAGGTCGATCTCCAGCCGGATCATCGCGTCCTGGCCGCGCCGGGTGCGGGACCGGGGTCCGCGCTGCTGCGACGTGCCGAAGAACGCGTCCATGATGTCGGAGAAGTTGCCGAAGCCGCCCTGCCCGAAGCCGCCCGCGCCACCGCCGCCGGAGGCGGACAGCGGGTCGCCGCCGAGGTCGTAGACCTGCTTCTTCTGCGGGTCCGACAGCACCTCGTAGGCGGCGTTGATCTCCTTGAACCGCTCCTGGGTCTTCGGATCGGGGTTGACATCCGGGTGCAGCTCGCGGGCGAGCCGACGGAATGCCTTCTTGATCTCGTCCTGGGACGCGTCGCGGCGTACGCCGAGTACGGCGTAGTAGTCCGTGGCCACTTACGACTCCGCCAGGATCTGTCCGACGTAACGTGCCACTGCGCGTACCGCTCCCATCGTTCCGGGGTAGTCCATGCGGGTCGGTCCGACCACGCCGAGTTTGGCGACTGCCTCGTCGCCCGAACCGTAGCCGACCGCGACGACGGACGTGGAGTTGAGCCCCTCGTGGGCGTTCTCGTGCCCGATGCGTACGGTCATGCCCGAGTCCTTGGCCTCGCCGAGCAGCTTCAGCAGCACGACCTGCTCCTCCAGAGCCTCCAGCACCGGCCGGATCATCACGGGGAAGTCGTGCCCGAAGCGCGTGAGGTTGGAGGTGCCGCCGATCATCAGCCGCTCCTCCGTCTCCTCGACGAGGGTTTCGAGCAGGGTGGAGAGCACGGTGGAGACGGTGCCCCGGTCCTCGCTCTCGAAGGATTCCGGCAGGTCCTGCACCAGCTGCGGGACGTCCGTGAAACGGCGTCCCACCACCCGGCTGTTGAGCCGGGCCCGCAGGTCGGCGAGAGAGGTCTCGCCGAACGGGGCGGGGCAGTCGATCATGCGCTGTTCGACCCGGCCGGTGTCCGTGATGAGCACGAGCATCAGCCGGGCGGGCGCCAGCGACAGCAGTTCCACGTGCCGCACCGTCGACCGGGTCAGCGAGGGGTACTGCACGATGGCGACCTGCCGGGTCAGCTGCGCGAGCAGCCGCACGGTGCGGCCCACGACGTCGTCGAGGTCGACCGCTCCGTCGAGGAAGTTGTGGATCGCGCGGCGCTCCGGCGACGAGAGGGGCTTGACCCCCGCGAGCCGGTCGACGAAGAGCCGGTAGCCCTTGTCCGTCGGGATGCGTCCGGCGCTGGTGTGGGGCTGGGCGATGAAGCCCTCGTCCTCCAGCACGGCCATGTCGTTGCGGACGGTCGCCGGGGAGACCCCCAGCTTGTGCCGCTCGGTGAGCGCCTTGGAGCCGACGGGCTCCTCCGTACCGACATAGTCCTGGACGATGGCGCGGAGCACTTCGAGTCTGCGTTCACTGAGCATCGCGCACACCTCCAGCTGTCTTTCCTCGGTGGTTCCCGGGCCGTTCCCGTGTCCCTGTCCAGTGTCCCTGTCCAGGAATTCGCCTGGCACTCTGTCACCCCGAGTGCCAGCAATCCCCCGCCAGTGTACGGCGGCCGAGTGGGGGCCTAGCAAGGGCGACCGGCCAGCCCGTCACGAGACCCCTCGGGTGTTTTGCCGATAGCGTCGCGGTATGGACGCTTCTTGGGAAGAGTTCGGGTGGGAACGGATCGGCCACGGAGTGGGCCGACGGCGCCTTCCCGGATGGGATGCGACGGTCGCGCTGGTCGTCGGGGCGGACGGCGCGCTGCTCTTCGACACCGGCTCGACGCTCCGCGAGGGGGCCGAGGTGCGGGCCCAGGCCGAGTCGCTGCTGGGCCGGAGGGTGACACATGTCGCACTCAGCCATCCGCACTTCGACCACGTACTGGGCACCGCCGCGTTCTCCGGCGTCCAGGTGTACGGGGCGGCCGGGCTGGCGGAGTTCCTGCGGAAGGACGGGGCCGCGGAGCTGCGCGCCTCGGCGGTGCGCCACGGGGTCGCGGAGCGCGAGGCGGCGGAGGCGGTCGACGCGCTGGTGGTGCCGGGGCACCCGGTGCGCGGCGAGTGGACGGTCGGCCTGGGCGGCGGGCGCGAGGTGGTGCTGGCCGAACTGGGCCCCGCGCACAGCGGCCACGACCTGGTGGCGGTCGTCCCCGGCTCCCCCGGATCGCCCGCCGTCGTGCTCTGCGGCGACCTGGTGGAGGAGTCCGGCGAGCCCCAGGCCGGCGAGGACGCCCATCCGGGCCGCTGGCCGGGCGCCCTGGACCGGCTGCTGGCGCTGGGCGGCGAGGACGCGGTGTACGTGCCGGGGCACGGGGCGGTGGTGGACGCGGCGTTCGTACGGGAGCAGCGCGGGCGACTGGCCGGACGTTTCGGCGTGTCGTGACCCCCGGGGTCCGGTCGTCCTATCGTCGTGCGATGCGCAGCTACCAGCCGGACCTGACCCCGCCGTGGAAGAGGTCCGCCCCCGTTCCCGAGGTCCCCGCCGAGCCCGATCTGGTGGTGGAGGAGGTGTCCACCGGATTCTGCGGTGCGGTGATCCGGTGCGAGAAGACGGCCCAGGGTCCGACGGTGACCCTGGAGGACCGCTTCGGAAAGCACCGGGTGTTCCCGATGGAGCCGCGCGGCTTCCTGCTGGAGGGCAGGGTGGTCACCCTCGTCCGCCCGGCGGCCGCCGCCCCGGCGCGCCCGGCCCGTACGGCCTCGGGGTCGGTCGCGGTCCCCGGGGCCCGGGCGCGGGTCGCGCGGGCCGGGCGGATCTACGTGGAGGGGCGGCACGACGCGGAGCTGGTGGAGCGGGTCTGGGGCGACGACCTCAGGATCGAGGGCGTGGTCGTGGAGTACCTGGAGGGCGTCGACGACCTGCCGGGCATCGTGCGCGCCTTCTCCCCCGGCCCGGACGCCCGGCTGGGCGTGCTGGTCGACCATCTGGTGCCCGGCTCCAAGGAGTCCCGGATCGCCGAGCGGGCGGCGCAGGCGGACGTGCTGGTGGTGGGGCATCCGTACATCGACGTGTGGGAGGCGGTGAAGCCGTCCTCGGTGGGCATCCCGGCGTGGCCGGCGGTGCCGCGCGGGCAGGACTGGAAGACCGGGGTGTGCCGGGCGCTGGGCTGGCCGGAGAACACCGGCGCGGCCTGGCAGCGCATCCTCTCCTCGGTCCGCTCCTACCGGGACCTGGAGCCGTCGCTGCTGGGCTCGGTGGAGCACCTGATCGACTTCGTCACGGCGCCCGTCGAGCGGTAGCCGGCGTGCGGGGCCTCAGTCGACCAGGTCCCGCACCACCGCGTCCGCCAGGAGCCGCCCGCGCAGGGTGAGCACCGCCCGCCCGTCCTCGTACGGGGCGGGCTCCAGGAGGCCGTCGGCCAGGGCGCGGCGGGCGGCGGCGAGACCGGCCGGGGCCAGCAGCGACAGCGGGCAGCCGTCGGCGAGCCGGAGCTCCAGCAGGATCCGCTCGACGCGCCGGTCCTCGGCGGAGAGGACCTCCCGGCCGGCGCCGGGCGAGCGCCCCTCGGCGAGGGCCTGGGCGTAGGCGCCGGGGTGCTTCACGTTCCACCAGCGGACCCCGCCGACGTGGCTGTGCGCCCCGGGGCCGGCGCCCCACCAGTCGGCGCCGCGCCAGTACAGCTCGTTGTGCAGGCAGCGGCCCTCGGGGGTGCGGGCCCAGTTCGACACCTCGTACCAGGAGTAGCCCGCCGCGGCCATCGCCTCCTCGGCGATCAGGTAGCGGTCGGCGTGGACGTCGTCGTCGGTCATCGGGACCTCGCCGCGCCGGATGCGGCGGGCCAGCTGGGTGCCCTCCTCGACGATCAGGGCGTACGCCGACACATGGTCGGGTCCGGCGCCGATCGCCGCGTCCAGCGAGGCCCGCCAGTCGTCGTCGGACTCGCCGGGGGTGCCGTAGATCAGGTCGAGGTTGATGTGCTCGAAGCCCGCCTGCCGGGCCTCGGCGACGCAGGCCTCGGGGCGCCCCGGGGTGTGCGTGCGGTCGAGGATCTTCAGGACGTGCTGCCGGGCGCTCTGCATCCCGAAGGAGATCCGGTTGAAGCCGCCCTCGCGCAGCTCGGCGAGGTAGGCCGGGCCGACCGATTCGGGGTTGGCCTCGGTGGTGATCTCGGCATCGTCCGCGAGCCCGAACTCCTCGCGGATCGCCGCCAGCATCCGGACCAGGTCGGCGGCGGCGAGCAGGGTCGGGGTGCCGCCGCCGACGAAGACCGTGCGGACCGGGCGCGGGTCGTCGCCGAGGACCTTCCGGGCCTGGCGGACCTCGCCGATCAGATGGGCGGCGTAGTTGTCCCGGGAGGCCAGGGCGCCGCCGGAGCCGCGCAGCTCGGTCGCGGTGTAGGTGTTGAAGTCGCAGTAGCCGCAGCGGGTCGCGCAGTAGGGCACGTGCAGGTAGAAGCCGAGCGGCCGGTCGGCGGCGCCTTCCAGGGCATGGCGGGGCAGCGCCCCGTCGTCGGGCACGGGTTCACCATCGGGCAGTACGGAAGGCATACCGCCCATTGTCGCGCGCCGCCGGGGCGTTCCCGGCCACGCGCGGTCCGCTCCCCTCTCCCCCGCGCGGGATCAGCCGGCCTGGAGGACCAGCAGGGCCAGGTCGTCGTCGGGCGGCCGCTCGGCGAATTCGTGCACCGCCCGCTTGATCCGGTCAGCGATGCCGTCCGCCGACAGTCCGGCACATCCGGCCAGCGCCAGGGCCAGGCCGTCCCCGTCGTCGAACATCCGCGTGCCGGAGCGCCGCTCGGTGACCCCGTCGGTGACGCAGAGCAGGCTGTCGCCGGGCGCCAGCTCGAAGCTCTGGCTCTCGTACGCGACGTCGTCGAAGATCCCGAGCAGCATCTGCGGTTCGGCGGCCGGGCGCACCTCGCCGTCGGGCCGCAGGTGCAGCGGCAGCGGATGGCCGGCACTGGCCAGCGTGCAGCGGGCTCCGCCGCCGGGCAGCGGGACGAGCTCGCCGTACAGCAGGGACAGGAAGCGGGACTGGCCGGTGTCCGCGGTCTGCTGGCCGCCGGCGGCGGCCACCATCAGCGCGGCGGCCTCGGCGGCCTCCATCGCGTCGTCGAGGAGGAGCCGGTTGAGCCGGTCCAGGACCTCGCCGACGCCGAAGCCCTCCCGGGCCAGCAGCCGCAGCCAGGGCCGGGCGAGGCCGGTGACGACGGCGGCCTCGGGGCCGCTGCCCTGGACGTCGCCGAGGACGAAGCACCAGCGGTCGCCGGGGCAGGGGAAGATGTCGTAGAAATCACCGCCGACCACCCCGTCGTCGCTGGGCTCGTACACCAGTGAGCTGGCGACGCCGGGTATGTCGGCGACCTTCCCGGGCAGCAGGGCCCGCTGGAGGATGCGGCTGATGGTGGCCTGCCGGGTGTACTCGCGGGCGGCGCCGACGGCGAGGCCGACCCGGCGCACGAAGTCCTCGATGAGCGCGGTCACCTCGTCGGGGACGCGGGCGAGCCCTTCCCTGCCGAGGAGCACCGCGCCCAGGGTCCGGCCGCCGGAGGTGATCCGGTAGGCGAGGGCGGAGACGGCGGGGCCGTCGCCCTCCTCGTCCTTCCCGGTCTTCTCCGTACCGCCGGGCCAGGGCTCCTCGCCGCCGGGCCAGGGCATGGAGACGGGGCCGGTGCCGACCCGCTCGGGCAGCCGGATCGGGCCCTGCTCCAGCAGGGCGCGGAGCCCGCCGGTCTCGGTCTCGTCCCGGTGCCAGACGCTGGCGAGCCGGGGAACCGCCGAGGGGCCGCCGTTCTCCGGCTCCAGCCAGATCGCGCACCAGTCCGCGAGGCGGGGTACCAGTAATTGCCCGGAGAGCGCGGCAACGATGTCTTCGTCGAGCTGACCGGCCAGCAGGTCCGAGGCCTCGGCGAGGAAGGAGAGCGCGCCCCGGCCGGCCCAGTCCGCGTCGTCGCGCAGCGCGCGCCGGGCGGAGGGGGCGAGGAGTTCGGCCTCGCGCAGCCCGTGCGGGAGGACGGGATCGGCGGGCGCCTGCGGGAAGGGGTTCCAGTCGTCCACCGGGAGCCGGGCCCAGACGGTCTTGAGGCCGGTGCGGTAGGTGATCCCCCAGCGTTCGGCGAGGGTGCCGACGAGCTGGAGGCCCCGGCCGTACTCGGCGGGCTCGTCGGGACCGACGGCGCGGGTGCCCTCCGCCGCGTCGGCCGCGCTTCCGGACTCGGGGCGGTCGCTGCGCACCGCGCGGGCCGGGTGGTGGTCGGAGACCTCCAGCGACAGGGCCGCGGCCTCGTCGTCGTCGGCCTCCTCCAGCCGGACGACCAGCTCCACGGTGGTCCCGGCGTGCACGACCGCGTTGGTCACCAGCTCGCTGACGACGACCTCCGCGTCCTCCGCCAGGCGCCCGCTGAAGCCCACGGCCGCCGGGAGCCCGAGCCCGGCCCACTCCTCCAGCGCGGCCCGGACGAACCGGCGGGCGGCGGAGGGGGCGAGGAGGTTGCCGGGCAGGGACGTGTGGGCGGTCGGCCGCGTGTCCGCGCGGTCTGCGGGATTTCCGGGACGCTGAACGATGTCCCGCTGCAAGGGAATGGACCCCACGGTGCAGCTCCTGACCTGTCTCGCTCTGTCTGTTCTCGTTGCTGTCTGTCGGTTCTCGTCTGCGCGGGCGACACCGACAGCGTGACAGATGGACCATGCCCATAAGCAACGAGTTGCCGAAGTGGGCGGAGAAAATGAGCGGGACGGAACGGGCGCGGCCGCAAGATCCGTACTCGCGACCGCGCCGGTGGGGCGTGGTGGGCCAGGGGGTGCCCGGCGGACCCTGGCCGGGGGACGCCCTACGCCTCGCGGGTTCCCGCGTACATGTCGTCGATCAGGTCCTTGTACGCGCGCTCGACGACCGGCCGCTTCAGCTTGAGGCTGGGGGTCAGCTCGCCGTGCTCGATGTCGAGGTCGCGCGGGAGCAGCCGGAACTTCTTGATGGTCTGCCAGCGCTGGAGGCCCTCGTTGAGCCGCTTCACGTAGCCCTCGACGAGCGCGACGGTCTGCGGGGCGGCCACCACGTCGGCGTACGACTTGCCGCCCAGGCCGTTCTCGGCGGCCCAGCCGAGGAGGGTCGGCTCGTCGAGGGCGATCAGCGCGGTGCAGAAATTGCGGTCGGCGCCGTGCACCAGGATGTTGGAGACGAACGGGCAGACCGCCTTGAACTGCCCCTCGACCTCCGCCGGGGCGATGTACTTGCCGCCGGAGGTCTTGATGAGGTCCTTCTTGCGGTCGGTGATCCGGAGGTAGCCGTCCACGGACAGCTCGCCGATGTCGCCGGTGTGGAACCAGCCGTCCGGCTCCAGGACCTCGGTGGTCTTCTCCGGCTGCCCGTGGTAGCCCTCCATGATCCCGGGGCCGCGCAGCAGGATCTCGCCGTCGTCGGCGATCCGCACCTCGGTGCCGGGGAGCGGCTTGCCGACGGTGCCGGTGCGGTAGGCCTCGCCCGGGTTGACGAAGGAGGCGGCGCTGGACTCGGTGAGTCCGTACCCCTCCAGGATGTGGATCCCGGCGCCGGCGAAGAAGAGGCCGATGTCCGGGGCGAGCGCGGCGGAGCCGGAGACGCAGGCCCGCAGCCGGCCGCCGAAGGCCTCCCGGATCTTGGCGAAGACCAGGGTGTCGGCGACCTTGTGCTTGGCGCCGAGCGCGAAGGGGACGGAGGCGGTGCCGGTGCGCCGGAAGTTGTCCTGCGAGACCTTGGCGTGCTCCCGGGCGACCCCGGCCGCCCACTGGAAGATCTTGTACTTGGCCCCGCCCCCGGCCCGCGCCTTGGCGGCGACGCCGTTGTAGACCTTCTCGAAGATGCGGGGCACGGCCGCCATGTACGTCGGCTGGACGACCGGCAGGTTCTCGATGATCTTGTCGACCCGGCCGTCGACGGCGGTGACGTGGCCGACCTCGATCTGGCCGGAGGTGAGGACCTTGCCGAAGACGTGCGCGAGCGGCAGCCAGAGGTACTGCACGTCCTCGGAGGTGATGAGGCCGGTGGAGACGGTCGCCTTGGCCATGTACGACCAGTTGTCGTGCGGCAGGCGCACGCCCTTGGGTCGGCCGGTGGTGCCCGAGGTGTAGATCAGGGTGGCGAGCTGGTCCGGGGTGATGGCGGCGACCCGCTCCTTGATCGCCTCGGGGTGCTCCGCCAGGTACGCGGTGCCGCGGGCCTCCAGCTCGGCCAGGGTGAGCAGCCAGCCCTCGGGGTCGCCCTCGGCTGCTTCGGCGCCCTCCGGGTCGATGACGACGACATGGGCGAGATCGGGCAGCTCGGCGCGGCGCTCACGGGCCTTGGCGAGCTGGCCGGCGTCCTCGGCGATCAGCACCCGGCTGTCGGAGTCGGAGAGGATGAACGCCGACTCCTCGGCGTTGGTCGACGGGTAGACCGTGGTGGTCGCGGCGCCGGCGCACATCACGCCGAGGTCGGCGAGGATCCACTCCACCCGGGTGGAGGAGGCGAGCGCGACCCGCTCCTCGGGCCGTACGCCCAGGGCGATGAGCCCGGCGGCGATGGCGTAGACCCGCTCGGCGGCCTGCGCCCAGCTCAGCGACTTCCACTCGTCGGGGCCCTGACCGGCGGCCGACGGGACGGGGTAGCGGTACGCCTCCCCGTCCGGGGTGGCCGCCACGCGGTCGATGAAGAGGTTCGCCACGGAGGGCGGTCGGTTCTCGATCAAGGTCAGTGTGTCGCTCACGACGTCCTCCGGGCCTGCGGCAGTGCTTCACGACCGGCTGCTGTTTGCTGCTGACTGCTGTTGCTGCTGCTTGTTCCTGCTTCTTCTTCGTCCTGCTGCGCTCGGTGTCCCGCGTACGGTGTGCTCCGCGTACGGCCGTCCGCCGGTCCGGTGGCTCCCGGTCCCGCTTGTTTAACTGGCGAGTAACTACGAGGCCGTGATCAGGGTAGAGGGCCCGGGTCCGCCGCGTAAGGGGCAAGGGGCCGCCGCTTGATAACGAACGGGCCCCCGCCGCCGCAGGGTGCTGCGGTGCGGGGGCCCGTCCGGACGGCCCGGGGGCTGGGCGCGGGCCTACTTCTTGCCCTTGCCCTCCGCACCGGAGTCGTCCGTGGACAGCACGGCGATGAAGGCCTCCTGCGGGACCTCCACGCTGCCGACCATCTTCATCCGCTTCTTGCCTTCCTTCTGCTTCTCCAGCAGCTTCCGCTTACGGGAGATGTCACCGCCGTAGCACTTGGCGAGAACATCCTTTCGGATGGCGCGGACCGTCTCACGGGCGATGACCCGGGAGCCGATGGCGGCCTGGATCGGCACCTCGAAGTTCTGCCGGGGGATCAGCTCGCGCAGCTTGGCGACCAGCCGCACGCCGTACGCGTACGCCTTGTCCTTGTGCGTGACGGCGGAGAACGCGTCGACCTTGTCGCCGTGGAGCAGGATGTCGACCTTGACGAGCTGGGCGGTCTGCTCGCCGGTGGGCTCGTAGTCGAGCGAGGCGTACCCGCGCGTCTTGGACTTCAGCTGGTCGAAGAAATCGAAGACGATCTCGGCGAGCGGCAGGGTGTAGCGGATCTCGACCCGGTCCTCGGAGAGGTAGTCCATGCCGAGGAGGGTGCCGCGGCGCTGCTGGCAGAGCTCCATGATCGCGCCGATGAACTCGCTGGGGGCCAGGACCGTGGCGCGCACGACGGGCTCGTGCACCTTGTCGATCTTGCCCTCGGGGAACTCGCTCGGGTTGGTGACGGTGTGCTCGGTGCCGTCCTCCATGTCGACGCGGTAGACCACGTTGGGGGCGGTGGCGATGAGGTCGAGGCCGAACTCGCGCTCCAGCCGCTCGCGGATCACGTCGAGGTGGAGCAGGCCGAGGAAGCCGACGCGGAAGCCGAAGCCGAGGGCCGCGGAGGTCTCCGGCTCGTACACCAGGGCGGCGTCGTTGAGCTGGAGCTTGTCCAGGGCCTCGCGCAGGTCCGGGTAGTCCGAGCCGTCCAGCGGGTAGAGCCCGGAGAACACCATCGGCTTGGGGTCCTTGTAGCCGCCCAGTGCCTCGGTCGCGCCCTTGTTGAGGGAGGTGATCGTGTCACCGACCTTGGACTGCCGGACGTCCTTCACACCCGTGATGATGTAGCCGACCTCGCCGACGCCGAGACCGTCGGCCGGGGTCATCTCCGGGGAGGAGACCCCGATCTCCAGCAGCTCGTGGGTGGCGCCGGTCGACATCATCCGGATGCGCTCGCGCTTGTTGAGCTGCCCGTCGACGACCCTGACGTAGGTGACGACGCCCCGGTACGAGTCGTAGACCGAGTCGAAGATCATCGCGCGGGCGGGGGCGTCCGCGACGCCGACCGGGGCCGGAACGTCCCGGACCACCCGGTCGAGCAGCGCGTCCACGCCGATGCCGGTCTTCGCGGAGACCTTGAGCACGTCCTCCGGCTGGCAGCCGATGAGGTTGGCCAGCTCCTCGGAGAACTTCTCCGGCTGCGCGGCCGGCAGGTCGATCTTGTTGAGCACCGGGACGATGGTGAGGTCGTTCTCCATCGCCAGGTAGAGGTTGGCGAGCGTCTGGGCCTCGATGCCCTGGGCCGCGTCGACCAGCAGGATCGTGCCCTCACAGGCGGCGAGCGAACGCGAGACCTCGTAGGTGAAGTCGACGTGGCCCGGGGTGTCGATCATGTTGAGGACATGGGTGCGGCCCTGTCCCTCGCCCGTCTCGGGCGTCCAGGGCAGACGGACCGCCTGGGACTTGATGGTGATGCCGCGCTCGCGCTCGATGTCCATACGGTCGAGATACTGAGCGCGCATCTGCCGCTGGTCGACCACCCCGGTCAGCTGGAGCATCCGGTCGGCAAGGGTCGACTTGCCGTGGTCGATGTGCGCGATGATGCAGAAGTTGCGGATCAGCGCCGGGTCGGTACGGCTCGGCTCGGGCACGTGGGTAGGGGTCGCGGGCACGCAGGGTCCTGATTCTTGAGACGCCGAACGCCGTGTCTCGGGTCGATGTCGGGTCGGTCGGATCGATACGCAGCCTCCATCGTCCCATGGTTGCCGGGCGGAGACCGGTTTGGGCCGGTCGGAGTGGTGCTGGTACCGTTGACAGCTGTGTCTCGCGACTCTTTACGGGCCGCGGGGCGCACACCGAAGATCCAACGAACCTGAAAAGGCTCTTTTCGTGGCGAACATCAAGTCCCAGATCAAGCGGAACAAGACGAACGAGAAGGCGCGCCTGCGCAACAAGGCCGTCAAGTCCTCGCTCAAGACCGCTATCCGCAAGGCCCGCGAGGCCGTCGCCGCCGGTGACGTCGAGAAGGCCACCGTGGCCACCCGCGACGCTTCCCGTGCGCTCGACAAGGCCGTCTCGAAGGGTGTCATCCACAAGAACGCCGCCGCCAACAAGAAGTCGGCGCTGGCCTCCAAGGTTGCCACCCTCCAGGGCTGAGCATTCTGATGTGATCGCCGGAACGGACCCAGCGGGCCCTCTCTCCCGCTCCTGACCGGCACCCCGCGCCGCACACCGAACCTGCGTTCGCCACGCGGGTGCGGCGCACCGAAGCGTGAACCGAAGGCCCCGGCCTCCGCCCTCCCCCAGGGCGGCTGCCGGGGCCTTCGGCGTGCGTACATGTGGCTCCCCGGGACCTGCGGGGCCGGGGCCGGACGGGACTGCGGGGCGCGCGTCCCCCAGATGCCGGCGGCCCGGCCCCGGCCCGCCGCCTGCGTCAGACCGGCTGGCCGATCGGGCGGATCACCAGCGTGTTGACGTCTGTTCCGGGCGGCTGGCCGACCGCCCACACGATCGACTCCGCGACCTGCTCCGCGGTCAGCATCGGCCTCTCCGGCCGCCCGCCCAGGTTGTCCCAGAAGGTGGTGTCCATACCGCCCGGCGCGACCAGTGTCACCCCCACGCCATGCCCCGTCAGCGCCCGGCGGGCGTTCTCGGCCAGGCCGGTCAGCGCCCACTTGGTCGCGCCGTAAAGGCTGCCGGGAGCGTGGACGAAGCCCGCGACGCTGCCCACCAGGACGATCCGGCCCCGGGTCGCCTTCAGCGCCTCCACCGAGGCTCGCACGACGACGGCCGGTCCCAGGACGTTGGTCAGCACCATCTCCCGCCAATGGGAGGGGTCGCCGTCGACGAGACTGTCCGACCTGGCGAAACCCGCGTTGGCAACGACTACGTCCAGCCGCCCGTACCTCTGGAGGGTGGCGTCCACCGCGGACTGCGTCGCCTCCGGGTCGGCGGCGTCGGCGACAAGGCCCAGCAGCCGATCAGGACTTCCGCAGTTCTCGGTGAACCGGTCGAGCCGGAGGCGGTCGCGTCCGGTAACAGCGACCCGGTGGCCGCGCTCGAGCAGCAGACGCGCGGTGGTCGCCCCGAGTCCTCCGGAGCCGCCGGTGATCAATGCGACAGGGGAATAGGTCATGGCTCCGGACGCTAGATCCTGGAGTCGGCTCTAGAGCAAGCCGTACGCTCGGCGCATGCCTCACCCGCCGTCCCTCACGATCGGCCAGGTCGCGGAGCGCACCGGTCTCAGCGTGCACACCCTGCGCTTCTACGAGAAAGAAGGACTCTTCGCTTTCCCGGTTCGCCGCGTTCACGGCAACCGCGTCTACGGAGAGAAAGACCTTGAGTGGCTCCATCTGTGCACCAGGCTCCGCGCGTCCGGCATGCCCCTCCCCGCAATCCGCGAGTACGCGACCCTCGTGAGAGAGGGGCCCACGACCCTCCGAGCGCGGCTCGCCCTCCTGCACACCCACCAGCAACGGCTAGCCGCCCGGATCGAGGAACTGTCCTCCTGCTCGGCGCTGATCTCCCACAAGGTGGCCCTGTACGAGGAACAGATTTCCGGAGGTGGCGACGATCCTCTCCTGCCCGGTTCGCTTCCCCATCAAGAGGAACCGCCGGGCCGCGGGTAGGCGGCAGTGCCCAGACGGCGCTCCTTTCGAAACACGCCCTAGCGGCCCGACCTGGCGGCCCGGGCCACCGCGACCACGGCCTTCTCCAGCGCGTACTCCGGGTCGTCGCCACCGCCCTTGACCCCGGCGTCCGCGTCCGCGACCGCGCGCAGCGCGAGGGCCACCCCGTCCGGCGTCCAGCCGCGCATCTGCTGCCGCACCCGGTCGATCTTCCAGGGCGGCATGCCCAGCTCACGGGCGAGGTCGGCGGGGCGGCCGCCGCGGGCCGAGGACAGCTTGCCGATCGCCCGCACGCCCTGGGCCAGCGCGCTCGTGATGAGTACGGGCGCCACGCCCGTCGACAACGACCAGCGCAGCGCCTCCAGCGCCTCCGCCGCCCGGCCCTCCACCGCGCGGTCGGCGACCGTGAAGCTCGACGCCTCGGCGCGGCCCGTGTAGTAGCGGGCGACGACCGCTTCGTCGATGGTGCCCTCGACGTCCGCGACGAGCTGCGAGACCGCGCTCGCCAGCTCCCGCAGGTCGCTGCCGATGGAATCGACCAGGGCCTGGCACGCCTCGGGCGTGGCCGACCGCCCCAGCGCCCGGAACTCCGACCGTACGAAGGACAGCCGCTCGGCCGGCTTGGTCGTCTTCGGGCAGGCGACCTCCCGCGCCCCGGCCTTGCGTGCCGCGTCGAGCAGCCCCTTCCCCTTGGCGCCGCCCGCGTGCAGCAGGACCAGGGTGATCTCCTCGACCGGGTCGCCGAGGTACGCCTTGACGTCCTTGACCGAGTCGGCGGAGAGGTCCTGCGACCCGCGGACGATCACCACCTTGCGCTCGGCGAAGAGCGAGGGGCTCGTCAGCTCGGCGAGGGTGCCCGGCTGGAGCTGGTCGGAGGTGAGGTCGCGGATGTCCGTGTCGGGGTCGGAGGCGCGGGCCGCCGCCACCACCTGCTGCACGGCGCGGTCCAGGAGCAGGTCCTCCTGGCCCACGGCGAGCGTGAGGGGAGCGAGCGGGTCGTCGGTGGAACTCTTTCTGGTGGCCATCGCCGTCCAGCATCCCACGCACCTCCGACAACGGCCCCGGGCTCCCTCCCCCACCGCTTCCCCCGGCACTTCCCGGGTACAGGAGAATGGCCCGGTGAGCGATGTGAGACATGTGCTGGTGCTGCCCGACCGCGACGCGGCGGAGGAGGTGGCCGAGGAACTCGGCCTGCGCTTCGGGGTCGCCGAGGAACCCCAGCTCGTACGCGACGCGCTGGCCGGCGAGGACGACGCCGAGGACGCCCAGTGGCTGGTGGTCGTGGAGGACACCGCCGCACGGCTGGACGCCACCGCGCTCGACGCCCTCGCGGCGGAGTACGAAGGGTGGCTCGAAGCCCCGTAGCCCTGTAGCCCCTGCCCTCGGGGAGACCCGGTGGCTCAGCCCTTGGGGACTATCTGTATGTCCAGGTCGATGGCGATGCTGGAGCCGACGGCCGCGATGCCCCGGGCCAGCATGGTCTGCCAGGTCAGGGTGAAGTCCTCGCGGTGCAGTTCGGTGGTGGCCCGGCAGGCGGCGCGGGTCTCGCCCTCCAGGCCGCTCCCGAGACCGAGGTACTGGCTGTCCAGCGTGACCGTCCGGCTGACACCGTGCAGGGTGAGCGCGCCCGTCACGCCCCAGCGGGTGCCGCCCCGGTGGACGAAGCGGTCACTGTAGAACTCCATCGTCGGGTACCGCCCGACATCGAGGAAGTCGCTGGAGCGCAGGTGGTCGTCGCGCATCTGGACGTTGGTGTCGATCGACGCGGCGTCGATGATCACGTGCATGGCCGAGTCCTCCATGCGATCGGCGATCCGCACGGCCCCGGCGAAGGTGTTGAACCGGCCGTGGATCCGCGCGAGGCCGATGTGCCGGGCGGTGAAGCCGATCTGCGAGTGCATCGGCTCGATCGCCCACTCGCCCGGGGCGGGCAGCTGCGGGGGCGGGGACAGTTGGAGGGTCACGTCGCCGAGGTCGGCGTGACCGCCCTCGACCACCGTGGCGGAGCCGTGGAACGGGGTGAAGCCCTCGGCCGTGACGACCAGCCGGTACTCACCGGCCGGGACGGTGGCGAGCACACTGCCGAACGGGTCCGTCTCACCGCTGAAGATCCGGTGTCCGGACCTGTCCATGACGGCGAACTCGGCCATTGGGACGATCTCGTTGACGGGGTCCAGCACACGGCAGCTGAGCAGCCCGGCGGTCCGCGGCACCTTGAGTCCGGCGAGGGCGTTGCCCTGCCCGGGCCCCGCCGCTCGGTTCTTCAGCCAACGCCCGAACATCTTCCACCTCTCCCCAGGAACGGTTCGCCTGGGCCCGGCGGCTGAACCTTCCTGTCGGAGCAGCGGCCCACCGACGACCATGCATTCGACCACCATTGTGGCGTTCGAGGCAAACGGAGCGACTGGTAGCGACTGGTTACGAGACATCACCAAAGCCCCGAATCGCCGACCGCCCGCAGCCCCGGTCCGGCGCCCGACACCGCGATCGCCCCCTCGGTGTCCGTACGCAGCACCATGGCCCCGCCCGCCCGGAGCGCGTCGACGGTACGCGCGGCCGGATGACCGTACGGGTTGTCCCGGCCCACGCTCACCAGAGCGAGTCTCGGGCGCACGGCACGCAGCAGGGCGGGATCCTGATAGGCCGATCCGTGATGGGCGACCTTGAGCACGTCCACCCGCGACAGCGTCGGGTATCTGCGCAACAGCCCCTGCTGGGCCGGGGGTTCGAGGTCTCCGGGCAGCAGCAGGGTCAGGCCGCCGGCCCGGACGTACAGGGTCACGCTGGCGTCGTTCGGGTCCCGGGGCGGGGGCTCGGTACCGGATGCCGCCCAACCACTGCCCGGTCCGGCCGTGTCGGCGGGCCAGAGGACCCGCCAGTCGAGCGCCCCGATCCTGCGGTGCTCCTCCGGGACGGCCCGGACCAGCCGCACGTGCGCCGAGGCCGCCGTTCTGCGTACGAAGGCGGCCTGGTCCGGCGGTTCGTCCAGGCTCGTCGTCTCGATCGCGCCGACCGCCCTGCCCCGCAGCACCCCGGGCAGCCCGCGCACATGGTCGGCGTGGAAGTGGGTGAGGATCAGGAACGGCACCTCGTTGACACCGAGTTCGCGCAGACACCGGTCGACGAGCAGCGGGTCCGGCCCGGCGTCGACGACCACCGCCGCCCCCTCCCCCGCGGCCAGCACCAGGGCGTCCCCCTGCCCCACGTCTTCTCTGTCAAGTTCAGCGTGTTGAAGTTCTTAGAGCCTGACCGGGCTCTGTCGGGTGGGGCCCGTCCGGGAGGCGCCTTGCACCCTGTAACCAGGGTTCGGATTACTCACAAAGGTCAGCTCAAGGCAATCTCCATCTGGCCTGCTCCAGATGGAGCATGGATAGTGACCAGCCCCTTCCCTACGCGTTGGGACCGTCGTGCCGAAGAATGCATCCAGCTCCAGCAATATCAGCGCCACCCCGGCCACAGTGCCGCAGGCGTTCTTGTTGAGTTCCCAACAAGGGGAAGCCGCGCGCACGCTGCTGAGTTACGCGTGCTCCCTCGCGCTACCCGGCCCTGATGCTCAGCTCGTCGCCGTGGTGGTGGCCATCCGGGCCGCCCGTGGTGGTGTCGGAAACCTCACCGGGGCGGACCTGTCCGCTCTGCGGCTCGGTGACGCACGCGAAGCCGTCCACGCCCTTCGCTGCCTGGGCTGGCAGATCGGCGACGCTCTCTTCAGCAACGATCCCGCGACTCCGGTACCAATCACGGTCCCCGACATGGCCCGGACAGATGATCACCCGCTCCCTTTCGGGAAGAACGTACGCTCGCGGGTGTCCGGATGGACCACGCGCGCCATGTCCGCCAAGCCGGTCAAGAAGCTTCCTCCTGCGGCGCGGCTGGCCGGTCTGTTCCTCGCGGCGCACAGCACGTCCAAGCTTCTCGGGCAGATCCCGCCCGACTTCACCGATGCCTGCCGAGCCGCCCTACCCGACCTCCTACGAAAGGGGTTCCTCACGGAGTTGTCCGAGGATCGCTACCGCCTTGACCCGGCCGTACGCCACTTGTCGGGATTGCACCGTCCAACCGAAGACGAGCGGACGGCCGAGGCCGCGAAGGCCGAAGGTCAAGTCGAGTGCCGCATGAGGCCGGCGGTTCGGTTTGACGCCGCAGCCTGGTCCCAGTGGAAGAACGCGGCAACCCCCGCGTTGCGGCGGCACGCCGAGGCTGTCGAGTACTGCGCCGTGTGCACGCTCGAACCGGGACAGGTCGCTGCGGCGTTCATGGAGCGGGTCCGCCCGCAGTTCGTCCCCAAGTGGATCAAGAACGCCTACGGCGAGTGGAAGGAGGCCCACCCTGACCGCGGACCGCAGGCAGCCGAGTTCACTGTGGTCTTCCGGGCAGAGCACGGCCACGGTCCCTCCTTCAACCAGCTGTGCTCGGGCCTGGGGTGGGACGTGTGCAGATCTGTGCGTAGCTTCATCGTGCAGCGGCTGCTGTCGAACGAGTGGCTGATGGACACGAGCCCCGTGCCGTGGACGCTACGGCCGGGGGTGATGGCTCAGGCCCAGGGCATCTCGTTGCCGAAGGCGCGGGCCTCGGCCGTCGCCGTACGCCCTGGCGCATAACCCCGGCGGCCCCAGGGGCTGCGGGAGGCTCTGGTGTGTTCATGGGCCCGTCTATAGGTTCGCTGACCGTCGAGGAATCAGAGCCCGGACGCCGACCTACGGCATGGGTGACTGGGGACACGTCACCGTGGGAGCGATCGGCGACGAGACACCGTTCGCAGATCACGGGGAGAGCCTTCTTGGATGCGGGAAGAGCACGAAGCGATCACCGGACAGGCTGCCTTGGAGTTCTCATTCCTTGGCGGTCTCGTCTGCTGCAAGCGATGAGCCGGGGACCTCCGCCTGATCCCGATTTGATGATCTTGGTGTGGCTGTGTGATGACGGCGTCGGAGCCGTTGGCTTTGTTCACGAGAATGGACAGCAGATGTTCACCACTTCGGAAGGCACGAGAGTCTGGTGCTGTTCGATTGCCGGACGGCTAGAAGAGGCCAGCCGAGGTGCTCTGCGTGAGGTTCTCGAGGATCGTGCGCAGACACGGGCTGCGCACAGCTGGTAGCCGGACCAAGGTGTGTTGGAACGTTCCCCGGTCGGCCCGGAACAGGTGGTTGGGCAGCAGCGGAAGCGGGTAGTCGCGGAGGACGTCTTGGGCTATGCGGCCCGACGCGGGAACCGGCAAGTTCGGTTCGGGAGAGACCAGCCACAGCCACACCCCCAGCGGCAGGGGCACCAGGTATGCCGGTGTGGTCGGGTCTGCAGGGGTCCAGGTCCGGCCCGTCTGGGGATGGACGGGGACGAGGAGGATGTCGACGCCTGCGTCCGGGGAGGGCTGTCCCGGTCCGGCCAGGACGGCATGCCGCTCCCGGGTGCCTGCCGGAAGCAAGGCGTCGAGCGTGCGTTGGAACACGTCCGCGGTCAGGCCGTCCGGAACCTTCACCGGCTGCCCCTCGGAGGCAATCAGAAGGTGGGCGAGCGCCTGGCCAGCTGCCGCCTCCCACTGCGGACTCCACGACCAGTAGTGGTTCGGCCCCAGCCTTCCTCCCCACGTGGCGATGGGCTCGAACGGGGGCGTTTTCTCCCCCTTCTCTGCCAACTCCGCCCAGGACAGGGGTACAGCGTGGATACCGTCGACGGGGACGCGGTGCACGACGTCTGAGCCGAGTCTCACCATCTGCCAGAGCGAGCAATCGTCGACCCTGGTCGCCACGGGGAGATCGCATGCCTCGCAGGCCATGTTGGGCCCGTCGGCCCCGTCGAGGCCACAGCAGGCACCGCCACGCTTCTCGGGAATCAACCGGGTTCCACGGATATCACCGGGCGCAATGACACTGGCCCCGGGCGTGCCGTCGGACAGGGCATGGACTGGCGCGTAGATGCCGCGTGCCTCAGCCTCGCCCGGATCAATCTCGTCCCACAGCCGCCACGGCCCTCCCCAAGGGTCCGGGTCCACGGCAAACGTCCCGGATTCCATGAGCACCGGAAGCTGGGCCCCGTTCCCGTACTGCTGACGGGCGTGTACTGGCAGTGAGACCTGGGACAGCGGGGCGGTCAGCTCGGCGCCGCATCCCGCACACACGAAAACGAACAAACTTCCTCCGCCT
Organism: Streptomyces sp. NPDC092952; assembly: GCF_044754785.1. Lineage (NCBI taxonomy): Bacteria > Bacillati > Actinomycetota > Actinomycetes > Kitasatosporales > Streptomycetaceae > Streptomyces > Streptomyces sp. NPDC092952. The sequence goes on from NZ_JBIVPT010000002.1 coordinate 274,742, forward strand.
GGGAAACAGACGCATCGTCGCAGCTCACCGGCGGGCGGCCAACATGTTTTCTCATCTGCTGTGGGAACGGCACCTGCCACCGTCGCGGAGTGTCAACGCAGCGCGAGCAGATGCCAGCCGCCGCCTCGGACCCCGGCAAGCGACTCACTCGGTGTTCGAATTCCCGGTGTGCTGAGGTGCCTTCCGAAGTGGTGAACATCTGCTGTCCATTCCCGTGAACAAAGCCAGGAGGACCGGTCACTGCTGGTTGCGGCGTACTGGCGAACAAACCTGGCCATCTGGCAGCTCGCACCGCTGTTCGGGTCTGGATGCGGCTGCCTCCCGGTGATATCTCTTGAGATCGCCAAGCACAGCAGGGGGGATGGCGTGACGGGCCAGCATGACGGTCAGCCGGGGGGTGAAGAGCAGCGGGCACTGACAGTGCTGCCGCCTAGGCTCAGCATGCCGAGGATGGCGACGCCGAAGCAGACGGTCACTTTCCTGATGGACCCCGACGATTTCGAGGAGTTCGTGAAGGAATGGGTGCCGACGCAGGGGGCGAAGTACGACCTCGTTGAGCGGCAGGGAGGCGCGGGGGACCACGGGATCGACGTGGCGGGCTTCCTGACGCAGGCGAAGCTGGAGGGGGAATGGCACAACTACCAGTGCAAGCAGTACAAGCGGGATCTGTCCTGGACCACAGCGGCCCAGGAGATGCGGAAGATGTTCGTGGCCGCTGCGGCCGGTCATTTCACCGTCCCGAGCCGTTACGTCTTCGTTGCTCTCACCTTCGCTGCCAGCCTGAAGCGCCTCATCTCGAAGCCGTCCGAGTGCCGGACAAAGTTCCTGGCGGACCTGACCACGACCAGGGACAAGCTCGTGACCAGGCTCGATGATGACGAGCGCCGCAAGGTCAAGGAACTGGCGGAAGGCACCGACTTCGGCATGTTCTCGTGCGTCGATCTTGATCAGGTGCTCGAAGAGCACATGACCACGCCGCACTGGCTCGCGCGTTTCCCGCACGTTCCACCGGCGAACGGGCCGATCAAGCTGACTCCTCCCGAGCGGCCCCGGCACGACGAGGCGCGGTATGTGCAGCGCTTAGTCGATGTCTACCGGGAGCGGTTTCCCGACAAGATCAACACTCTGGAGCAGGTCGAGGACGTGGCCGAGGCCAAGGGGCACCTCCTGCGGCAGCGGGTGGCCTTCTTCGCCGCCGAGTCCGTGCGCGTGTTCGCGCGGGACTCGACCACGCCGGAATATTTTGACCAGGTCAAAGAGGATATCTACACGATTGTCGTGGAGGAGTCGGAGCGGGCTCACTCGAACGGCTGGGAACGCCACGCAGCCGTCATGATCTGCGCGGGAACCGTGGAAGTGACCGAGACGGTCCTCAAACCCTACGTGGGGCCGGAGGTCCGCAAGGGGGTATGTCACCACCTGGCGAACGACAACCGCCTTATCTGGTGCCGGGAGGGAGAACAGTGACCCCGCTTAACAGCCCGCTCGAGGTGGGCGTGCGCGCTCTTGTCCTCCTGGTCGAAAGTCACCCCCGGCCCTTGGACCTCGCCCAGCTTGTCGCGCTGGACTACCTCATGCTCCACAGCGGCGAGTTCGACGGCCCGCGCAGCCTCCACCCCGATCTGCCAGCCCGGGAGGGCGAACTCGGCAGGAAGCGAGAACTCCTCGAACAAGGTCTTCTCGTGCTGATCCGGGCCGGGCTGGCCGACCTCGTCAGCAGCGACGACGGCCTCGTGTACGCGGCCGCGGAAAACGGCCCCACCTTCATCGAAGTGCTGGAAGCCCCTTACGTTGCATCTCTGCGCGAACGGGCCGAGTGGGCCCTCAACCGCTACGCCTCCCCGGCGCACGCCCGCAGTGTGACCCATCAGATCATCAACCGCGCCACAACAGGCTCCGCATCCGAAGGGGCTGGCCATGGCTGACCTGCGTCTGACACATCTCACCTACGCCTCCGCGGCCAAGCCGCTCGCGACAGTGGACTTCGACCCGTCCCTCACCGTCGTCTACGGTGCCTCGGACACCGGCAAGTCGTTTGTCGCGGAGTCAATCGAGTACATGCTCGGCGGCAGCAAGCTCGATCTCGTCTCCGAGGCCGAGGGATACAGCCAGATCCTCCTCGGCCTCGAACTCGACGACGGTACCCCGCTCACCCTGCTGCGCGTCCCGGAATCCAACACCGTCCACGTGCACTGGGCGGACCTGCGGGAGCTGGTCACCCGCCCCTCCGACTTTGACGTCACGGCCAAGCACACCGCGCGCAGCAAGAACAGCCTCTCCCAGTTCCTCCTGGGCCACCTGGGATGGGACGACCTGCGCATTCGCACGAACGACGCAGGCGGCACGCGCGAGCTGCGCCTGAGCGACCTGGTTCACCTCTCGGTCGTTCCTGAAAACCGCATGGTCGACAAACGCTCCCCGGTCCTGCACTCCTCCTCGGCCAACGGGAAGACCGCGGCGGCCTCCGTCATGCGGCTGCTGCTGACCGGAGAAGGCGACGCCGAGGTCACTACCGGCATGAACGCCGGCCAGCGCCGCGTCAACAAAGGGCAGATCAGCCTCCTCGACCGGATCATCGTCGACCTGCAGAACAAGCTCAGCACCTCCGAGAACGTTCACGAACTCCGCGACCGGCACCGGCGCCTGCAGACAACCATCGATGGCTACTCCCGCGCAGTCGAGACCATCACCCAACAGCACCTGAACTCCGTGACCGAACGCATGTCGGTCACGGAGGAGCTGGCCGGGATAGAAGCACGCCTGGCCGAGGTCGGCGACCTCATGTCCCGGTTCACTCTGTTGGAAAAGCAGTACCGCTCCGACATTGACCGGCTCGTCATGGTCACCGAGGCCGGCAACCTCCTGGGGTTCTTCAAGGTCGGCACCTGCGTCTTCTGCGGTGCCGAACCCGAACACCAGCACCCCGACCACAGCGAACGCGAGACGACCCAGCTGCATCTCGCAGTGGAGACCGAGATGGCCAAGACCACCTCCCTCCTCGATGACCTTCGGCCGACCATGCGCGACCTACTCAGTCAGATCGAAGAGCTCAGCAGCCGCAGGGAGGAGCTGAAGGCATCCGCTGCTCGCCTCGACGCGGACATCTCCGTCACCCGGGGACGGCTCGCCCCGCTGCGCGAGGACATGGACCAGCATCTTGAGGTCCGCTCAGCCATCGAACGCGACCTGGACCTTCACCAGCGCATTGAGGAACTGGAAGAACGCCGGTCGCAGCTGGACGGTGAAGCCGCAACGCCCGTCCACCGGCCCACCGACTACATTCCGAACCGGGCACTCTCCGCCTTTGACCAGGTCCTCCAGCACACGCTGGAGGCGTGGAAGGTGCCCTCCGTCGAGTACGCGGAGTACGACCAGTACCAGATGGAGATCAGGGCAGGTAACCGACTGCGGGCCTCTCGGGGCAAGGGCGTCCGCTCCGTGCTGCACTCCGCATTCACCACGGCCCTGGCCCACTACTGCCGTGAGCACGACCGGCCGCACCCCGGGCTCGTCGTCCTCGACTCGCCCGTCGTCACCTACCGCGGCCCCCACAGCGACCCCCAGAGCGACGCCCCAGGCGACGACGTACCGATGACATCGACCGTCGTCGATCACTTCTACCGGAACATGCTCACCTTCCCAGGACAGGTGATCATCTTCGAGAACGGTGACCCGCCCCACGACGTCATCGCCCAAGCCCGCACCCACCGGTTCGGCCTGCAAGAAGGCGACCGTTCCGGCTTCTTCCCTTCAAGGCGGGAGAGCCAGTCAGGTCCGTGAGCGGCTGAGATCACGAGCTGCGAGCCACAGGAGCGGCGACGGCGTACGCCTCGACGTGCTCGGCCTCCGGTGTTACCGCTCAGGAACGCCTGCGGTCGGCTCGCGGCCGGGGCTGCGTGGGCAGCGAACGCACAGTGGGATCAGGGGCGGCGAGCCGCTGACGCAGTTGCCGGTTCTCCATCTGTGCCTGGTGCAGTGCGCCGACCAGGGTTTCGACGTCGGACCGCAGGACCTCAAGCTCCTTGGCGTCCGCCGCCCGCAGTTCCTTGAGCTTGGTCATTTGCCGCCGTAGCCGCTTTTCACTGTCCGGCATGGCGCCGCGGGCGCGGACCTTCTCGTAGAACTCGTTCTTCAGGTCCAGGTGGCGCTGGGTGAGTGCATTGCGCGGGACCTGTGCCTCCTGGGCGAGGGCCACGATGGTCAGGGCGCCGTTGGAGTGTTCGGGGGTGTCGGCCAGGATCCGGTCCATGGCGGCCCGGATGCGGTCGCGTTCATCAGGCGCGGGGCTCATGACGGGTCCTCCTGAACGGTGACGCGGTTGCGGTAGTGCTCGTCGGCAAAAGATCGCAGGTGGCTGGCGCGGCGGCGGAATCGGTCGGCCAGCGGGACGGGGACAAGTTCGGAAAGGGCCTGCTTCTCCAACTGCTCTGCCAATGCGATGAGTTGTTCAGCGTGGTGGTCGGTGCGGGTGATGTTCGCGCAGGACGGCTGGCATCGCTCCAGGCTGGGGGCCTCCTGCTGGCCCTCCAGTCGGTGGCACAGGGCTTTGTCGCGGTTGTAGACGCACATCAGGTAGCTGCCGGGGTTGTCGTAGACGGACAGCTGCGAGTTGTCCAGGATGTCTTGAGCGGTCCGTACGCTGATCACGGTGCCGATGAACTCTGGGGCGTGGGCGGCTGCGTTGATCGCGCGGCGGGCTGCTGGGCCGGAGATTCCGACTCCTTCGCTCAGGTCGGCGTTGAGTGTGGCCAGGGTGTCGACGGTCGCCCGGGCGGTTTCGATGTCGAGGAGGTCGTGAATACCGTCGCGGCTGCGCGAGGCATAGCCGACGCTGACCACCGTACGCATGTGGCCGTACTGGATCGCCAGGGCTACCAGGCCGCCGGGGCGGCGGGCGATGTGCCAGGCCAGGGTCCGTCTGAACCGTTCGGTGCCGATCGCTCCGTGCGGGTCGGCGGGGACGGTCTCCTGCGGCCGCTTCAGGCGGGTGGCCTGGTCAGATGCCCAGGTGGCGAAAGCTTCGATGCGCTCGCTCATCGTCGCGTAGGTGATGGATCCAGTGAATTTGCGCCGCAGGCGGAAGTCGTGGGCGTGCGCGTCGAACAGCAGGTTGCCTTCGGGGACGATCTGCTCCAGGACCCGGATGGCGCTGACGGCGGGGGCGATGGCGACCCACGGCATCTCGCGCAGCGTCCCCTTGGACAGGTAGTTGCCGTCCTCATCGCGGGCGGTCTTGTAGACGTTTCCGTAGATCAGGTGCGGTCCTGAGTCGGGTTCGGGGCAGCTTCCGCTGTGCAGGCTCAGCACCTCTCCCGGCCGCATGCCGGTCAGGTAGGCCAGCACGATGAAACAGGCCGTGCCCAGGTGCCGCATCAACGAGTCGACGTCGCCGAAGTCGATCGCCTTGGTCCAGGGGGTGCCGTCGATACGGCCTTTGATCTTGAGTTTCAGTGAGCTGGGGCCGAGGTTCGCGCGGGCGTACTCACTCCGGTAGCCCCTCCTGAGCACCCTGTCGACCTGGCCCATGGAGGCGCCGGTCAGAGCGGAGATGTAGGGGATGCACTCCGTGGGCCCGTGCGATTGGACCCAGCTGGGGATGGGCTCGCCGCGGTCGCGGCGGGCGTCGACATAGTCCTTGATGCGGGCCAGGCCCAGCTTGTTGGTGACCGTGGCCTCGGCCCGGGCGGTCATCTCCGCGGCCTTCTCCCAGGCACTCATGATGTCTTCGGCGAAGTCGTCGACGACCCGCAGGGCCCAGATCAGCAGCGGTCCCATCGTGGCCGCCGTAATCGGCTCGGTCGCGTTCTCCCCGCGCGCGGTCGCCGCCGGCAGGAAGTCGTCGATCCCCTCCCAGTGCCACGGTGGTTCACCGATCCCCAGCGGCTGGGCGCCGTAGAAGTCGAAGGCCCATAGCCGAGAGATCGACGTCAGGAACGATCCTGCGTACTCGCGTGACTTCGGGGTGCGCAGGTTGTCGAGCGCGAACGCCCGCACGTCCTCTGTCGTGCACTGCGCGAGGGTGGTGATGTCCCGTTTGACCAGCCACTCGGCCAGGGCTCGCCAGCGCTGCACGGTGGCGTAGAGCTTGCCGGGGCTCTGTCGGGTCCGCCAGGTGGGGACACGGCCGACCAGGAAGTCGTCCGGCAGGGCCCGGTTGATCATCGACCAGACCAGGTAGGTGAACTCCTCCCGCAGCGGCTCGGGAAAGGCGTCGAGGTGTAGTGCGTTCCGGGATGCGCTCGGGTTCGCGTTGAGGGGAGACAGCGGCCAGATCATGTCGCTGTAGCGGGCGTTGGGGGCTTCCGGGTTGACGATCAGGTCAGCGGCGATGACGGGCGTATCGGGGCCCGGGCGGTCGGGAAGGCTTTCCAGAAGAGCGGCGGTCACAGGTCGTAGAGTCCGTTCAGCAGGTCGCCGACGACCTCTCGGTCCTCGGCGGTGACGTTGGCCAGGGCCCGGCGCCAAAGGGCAGGTCCCAGGCGCCTTTTGAGGTCGGACAGCCGGGCATGGGGCTCGGACCACTCCGCGTCCCAGACCGCCTTGGTCAGCACGTCCTCCAGTTCCCCAATGGCTCGGTGCAAGTGGGCCAGGCGGGCGTGGTGGGCGGGGTGAACGCGGGCGTTGGGGCATGCGGTGCAGAGCAGAAACGATGCCTCGCAGCTGGCGCCGGGCCCGGTGATGGGGCTGTTCTCGTAGTCCGCACAGCCGTTGGTGGCGGCCTCCACCTCGCCGTCCTCTGGAGTGTCGGTGAGCTTGGCCGTGAACACGGTGCGCAGGGCGGACTCCAGGGCGTCCTCGGCTCCTGCTGCGATGACCGGGATAGCGGCCTGCTGGGCCTGCGGTTCGGGGATGACGTAGACGCTGTCGTGGGTGTCCTGGCTGTTCTGCCCCGGCTCCCGCCGGTGCACCACGTTCGCCGTCTTGCGGGTCCGGCGCATGACGCCGCCCCCGTCAGGGCCGAAGTTGGTTCCGTAGTCGTCGAAGTCCGGCTTGGTCAGGCCCAAACCGAAGGGGCCCTCCCGGATCAGAGCCTCGTTGGTGTCCTGCCAGTGGCGTGGGCGGGTTTCGTGCCAGATGAGAAACCTGTCGGCGGTGCAGCCCACGGACGCCAGGTAGGCGCGGGCCGGGGCGGTGGCCTCCAGGGCCTCGGTGATCAGACGTCCCGGCGAATCGGCGCCGAAGTCGGCAAGGTTGCGGGTCTCGAAGTGATCGGCCTCGCCCTTGCGTCGCTTCTCCAGCTCCATCCGGTAGACCGGGAAGCGGCCCTCGCCCGAGTCCGGCGTCGCCCTGGGCGTGCGCATCTCGCCGACCGTGGTGGCGTTCAGGCCGTGCTCCGCCGCGAGCAAGACCCCCAGCGCGGTGGCCTCCCGACGTGAGAGATACAGACGCCTCCAGGTGTAAATGGCACCGTCACCGCCCATAGCCTTCGAATAGCGGAAGACTGGACGCATCCGGCCGTCACCTCTCGGATAGCGGGGAATTTGGCCGGTGCGGGCGAGGCAGTCCAGCCCCTCACCGATCAGCCAGTTCTGCAAATCCTGGGGCTCGATGGCGCCTGAGCGCCAGGACTCCAGCAACTGGACGTTCTCCCGGATCCGCAGCAGGGCGGAGCGAAACATCTGCCGGGCCGAGCGGCGGATCTCCTCGAACTCTTCGGGAGCGAAGGCATGTTCCTCAACCTTCACCCGAGGCACCCGCTTGGCCATGGCCACCCGTACCGGCCGTGCCAGGCGCGGGTCCAGCCGCAAGAAGCCCCCCACCGCGGTGATCTGGACATACCCCATCTGGGTCTCCGGGCGGCTCAGCCGCCATGCCTTCCAGGTCGCGGACGTCAAGTCCGCTATGCCGTCCGGCTGTTGGTCGGTCTCGGTCAGATACTCACCGAAACCTCTCAGCAGCCGCCAGATGTGGACGGAGGAGTCGTGACTGTCCCAGCCACCGCCGGGAGCGCACTTGGCCGCGAACACCGCGGCCAAGGACCGCCGCATCGCCGGGGCGAACGACAACTCGGCGAAATCGAACTCCTTGACGGTGCCCAGCTTGCTGCGGTGACGCACCACCAGCCCGGATGTATCAAGGACTGCCGGCCGCTGGTGCCCGCCCTCGGGAAGAGCCGCCTTGCGGCCCCGCCGGCTCACACCGTCTCCAGCAGCGTGTCGATGTCCTGGATGCCGTCGCTCTCCTCCGCAAGGCGGGCCAGCAGAGACGTGACCCGCGCATCTGACACGCTCAGGCCGCCGGCCTCGGTGTCCCGCGGTGCTGGGTCAGCCATCAGCGCCCGGATCTGCAGGTCCGAGACGGGCGCCAGATAGATCTTGCGGGTCAGCTCGATGTCCCGGTGCCCCAGCAGGTCCTGCACCATGCGCCACGGATCGCCGTAGAGAAGCCGGAAGTCCCGCCTCTCCTCAGGGGTGAGTCCCATCCGCACGTCCATAACGTGGTGCAGCACCACGAGCATGTAGAGGGCGAAGGAGTGTCGGCACATGTGCGGGGTGCAAAACGGCGGCTCCGCCATCACCGGTCCCAGCACGTCGTCGCACCGGTCCGAAGCCGTACGGAAGACGTTCTCCCACGATTCCGGCTGGAACGGCAGGCCCTGCTCGTTCAGCCACAACCACAGCGGTTCCGGCCCTACCGGGCCCTCGGTGAAGTACGTCATCCGCTCCTCCACTGGCGCGTCCGTCAGCGGCGTCTTCCCCACCGTCCCGTCACGGTCAACCCAGTGCAGGATCTTCTTGCGGCGCCCGGTGACCTTCGTGACCAGGCGCATCTCATCCAGCGCCTCATAGCGGCCCCTCACCTGCGCACGCCGGATCACCCGGGCCCGCAGCGACTCCATGTAGCTCTCGACCTCGCCGACCACGGGCGATGCCACGTAGTAGGTGCGGGCTCGCCTGGACTTCGTCACCCGCTTCGCCAGCCGCCCCGTGTAGTAGCGGGGGCCTCCAAGTCGCAGCCGTGGCACCTCAATCGTCAGCAGCGACGCTCCCTCGGTCAGCCGCATCCCCGAGGAGAAGAGCAGATCGGCGAAGGCGACGTTGCGGGCTTCCAGACGTCCCCGCCAGCCCGGCGACGGCAGGCCTTCCGCTGTATAGCCGCGCAGGCCGACGTCCACCCAGAGCCGGAACATCCGCGGCGTCAGCCAGTGCACATCACTGGACTTGGCCTCCTTCGCCCGGGCCTCCGGCGCCTGCACCACGTCGCCCTGGTAGCCAGCCACGGCATGCATCAGGATCGGGTTGCTCACCATGTTCTCCGTGGCAACCGCCCACTTGTACAGGCGGGTCAGAGCGGCAAGGCCGCGGTTCCAACGTGCGGCCCCGACTTTCTGCGGGTTCCGCGACGAGCGCGTACGCCAGTCCTCGAAGTCCCATAGGTCGTCGGCCGTGGCCTCGTTCCACACCTTGCCCCTGCCCCATAGGAAGTCAAAGAAGATCGCGTAGTCATCGGTGTAGTTCCGCTTGGTCTCCACCGCGAGACGGGCAAAGGAAGACCGGCACAGAAACAGGCTCAGCAATTCATCAATTCGGTAGTCAGGCGACAAGAGGATCGGATCCCCTGCGTGAATTCCCGTGCGGTCCTCCCTCTCAGCCAGATCCTCCAAACCCGTCAAAACGGGCACCCGGTGCGAATCAACCGCACGGACCCTCGGCACCCAGAAGACACGCCAGCCAGTCACAATGTCCCCTCCTGCTTCAGCTTCAACACGTCGATTCAACAGGGAACACGTCGCACATCGCGAACGCCCAGTCGGGCGGCGGCCATCCGGTCAGGGCCCGGGTGAGCGGCACGGGGCGCAGTACCGCGAGGACCAGCAGCAACGCCGCGGCCGAGCAGACCCAGGGGTGGCGCACGAGGCGGCGGACCAGAACCACCACCGCCAGGGTCAGGGCGGCGAGCAGCACCGCCCCTTTGCCTCCGTCCGGCCAGTCGATCCCCGCGCCGGGCAGGGCCGCCCCGGTACGGGCCACGGTGGCGATCCACCCGGCCGGCCACCCCGCGACCCGGGCGAGCAGCTCCGCCACCGGCATGGCCACCGGGGCCACGGCCAGCGCCGCGAACCCGAGGACCGTGGCCGGAGCCACCGCGAACTCGGCCAGGAGATTGCACGGGATCGCCACCAGACTGACCCGGGAGGCGAGCAGCACGACGACCGGAGCGCACACCGCCTGCGCGGCGGCGGCCGCTGCCAGCGCCTCCGCGAGCCGGGGCGGTACCCCGCGCCGTCGCAGCGCTCCGCTCCACACCGGGGCGACGGTCAGCAGGGCCCCGGTGGCCAGCACGGAGAGGACGAATCCGTAGCTCCGCGCCATCCACGGGTCGTGGAGCACCAGCAGCAGCACCGCCGCGGCCAAGGCGGGGATCAGGGATCTGCGCCGCCCGGTGCCGATGGCCAGCAGGGTGATCAGCCCGCAGGCCGCTGCCCGCAGCACACTCGGCTCGGGCCGGCAGACCAGTACGAAGGCCAGGGTGAGCCCGCCGCCGAGCAGTGCTGTCAGCCGGAGCGGAATCCCCAGCCGGGGCGCCAGCCCGCGGCGTTCGGCGCGGGTCGCCGTGCCGGGCGGTCCGATGAGGAGGACGAGCAGGATCGCCAGATTGGCGCCCGAGACCGCCATCAGGTGGGTGAGGTCGGTGGCCCTGAACGCCTCGTGGAGTTCGGGACCGACCCGTGAGGTGTCGCCGACCACCAGCCCCGGCAGCAGCGCCCGTGCGTCGGGGCCGAGCCGCTCGGTCGCCTGCCGCAGACCGTCCCGCAGCGTGCCCGCCGTGCGCTGGAGCAGGGACGGCGGGCCGATGACACGGGGCGGCCCCTTGCCCTCGGCCCGCAGTACGGCGGCGCTGCGCTCGCCGCCGTGCAGCGGTGGCGCCAGTCGGCCGTCGACGCGCAGGTGGGTGGACGGAAGCAGCCGCTGCCACCGGTCCGCCGGACCGCCTGGCTCGGCCGCACCGGGCCCGGCTCCTTCCGGCCCGGCTCCGCCTGGCGTGACGACGAGCAGTACCGGCGTGCTCAGCCCGGTGACCGTACCGCCGGGCCCGGTCAGCCGGTTCACCTCCGCGTCCACCAGGAGCGAGACGGGCATGCCGTGGTCACCGCTCACCCGGGGCCGGGTCCGCCGGGCGTCGGACACCACCGTCACCTCCGCCTCGATCCGCTCGTAGCCCTGGGCCAGCCGGTGGACCGGCCCCTCCCGTACGTCCGCACCGCGCAGCCCGGCGGAAGTGGCCCCGGCCGCCGCACAGAGCAGCGCCGCGGCGACGGCGGTCGCGGTCGCCACGTCCCGGGACGGCCGCCGGGGGACCGTGGCGGGCCCGCGCGACGCGGCGCGGCCGCTCCGGGCTCCGGACAGGGCCAGGAGGACCATGGCCGCGCCCGTACAGAGCACCACGCCCACGACGGTCCACCGCCCCGGCGCGCTCAGCGCCATGGCCGCTCCGGCCCAGGCGGCCAGGGCCGGCGGAACCAGACGGAGGTCGACCGGGCCCTCCCGGCGCGGCTCAGAGGCGCCACGCCGGTCGGGCGGCGACACATGGGTGTCCTCGACGCTCATGGCCCCACCAGCGGCCTGAGGTCGGCGAACCTGCGGTCACCGATCCCGCTGACCTCGCGCAGCTCGTCGACGGACCGGAATCCGCCGTGCTGTGCGCGGTAGCCCACGATGCGCTGGGCGAGGACGGGGCCGACCCCGGGCAGCGTCTCCAGTTGATCGGCGGTCGCCGAGTTGAGGCTGACCGGCCCGGCCGGTGGGGATCCGCCGCCGCCCGGCGCGGCTCCACCCGTACCGCCCGGCGCCGAGCCCTCCGGAGGGGCGCCCACCACGATCTGCTCGCCGTCGACAAGCACCCGCGCCCGGTTGAGGCCGCTGAGGTCGGTGCCCTCCCGGACTCCGCCCGCCGCCCGTAACGCGTCGGTGACCCGCGCACCGGACGGCAGCGTACGGACACCGGGCCTGTGCACCTTGCCGCTCACGTCCACGACCACGTGTCCGCCGGGCCCCGCCGCCGGTGCGGGACCGCTCGACGGCTCCGGCGTCCCGGCACCCTCGGCCACCAGGGGTGGCGTCCGTACGGCCCCGGCCTCGGCGACCGGATCGGGCGCCCGTACGGAGTGCGGACGCGCCGACCAGAAGTGCACCGCGGCGAAGGCCCCGGCCGCGACCAGGACCACGGCCAGGGCGGCGAGGGCCCTGGGATCCAGGCCGCACCGGAGCCGCACCCAGACCGGCACCCGCTCCCACAACGCGGGGGCCAGCCGCTCCCACCGCCCGCCCGATCCGGCGGAACCGGGGGCCGGAGCAGGAACGGAAGCGGCAACCGGCGCGACGGGCGCGGCCCCACCCGGATCAGGGTCCGGGCCCGCCCTCGTACCGCTCCCCGGCCCCGCGCCGTGCGTCGGCCGCGCGCCCCGTCCGTCGTACCCGCCCGCCATCAAGGCGTCCGCACGGCGGCGCGATGCCGCGGCCAGGGCGGCATCCGTGCCGCCGTTCCGCCGGCGGCCGGGACCGCTGCGTACCCGGACGTCCGAGACCGGAGCGCGGCCGGGGCCGCTGCCCCTGCCTGCGCGACTGCTTGCACGATGTGTTCGGAGAGCCATGCCTCACGACGTTAGGCACATCCGTCCGAACCCGCCGAGCAGCCTCAATTCCCGTGGATATCCCATGGGTTGTGGACAACTCGGTCACCCTTGGGAGTGAGGGGCGGAAAGAGAGAACAAGGGCCGGCCGGGCTCAGCGCGGCGAGACCACGGCACCGAGCAGGCCGGGCCCGGTGTGCGCGCCGATCACCGCGCCGACCTCGCTCACATGCAGGTCGACCAGGCCCGGTACCCGCTCGCACAGCCGCTCGGCGAGCCGCTCGGCCCGCTCGGGCGACGCCAGATGATGCACGGCGATGTCCACCCGTCCACCGCCCGCCCGCTCCGCGACGATCTCTTCGAGTCGGGCGATCGCCTTCGACGCCGTCCGCACCTTCTCCAGCAGCTCGATGCGGCCGCCGTCGAGCTGGAGCAGCGGCTTCACCGCGAGCGCCGAACCCAGCAGCGCCTGGGCCGCACCGATCCGGCCGCCACGGCGCAGATAGTCCAGGGTGTCGACGTAGAAGTAGGCGGACGTGCCCGCGGCCCGCTTCTCCGCGGCGGCGACCGCTTCGTCGAGGCTCCCGCCCGTCTCCACCGTCTCCGCCGCGGCCAGGGCACAGAACCCGAGCGCCATCGCGACCATCCCGGTGTCCACCACCCGGACCGGGACCGGCGCGTCCTTCGCCGCGAGCACGGCGGCGTCGTACGTACCCGAGATCTCCGCCGAGAGATGCAGCGAGACGACGCCGACGGCTCCGGCCTCCGCCGCGGCCCGGTACGCGGCGGCGAACGTCTCCGGGCTCGGCCGGGACGTGGTCACCGGCCGGCGCTTCTGGAGCGCCACCGCCAGCGAGCGGGCGGAGACCTCCGTACCGTCCTCCAGCGCCTGATCACCGAGGACGACGGTCAGCGGCACCGCGGTGATGCCGTGCCGCTCCATCGTCTCGGGCGGCAGGTAGGCCGTGGAATCGGTGACGATCGCGACATGGCGGGACATGAGCGGGAGGTTACCTGGCAAGCCCGTGTCCTGGCAGTCCGACCCCGACCGAACGATCCCCGCTGATCGCTTCGGATCACTTCCTGTCACCGAGGGTCGTCCAACGTCCCAGGAAAGTCGGAAAGCTCACCCGTCTCCAGCAGGCTCGCCGGGGGCCGGAAAGAGCCGGAAGGGGCTGTCGGACATCCCGGGTCGGCTCACCGTTTCGAGCCCAGCCGCACGACGCGCCGCTCCGACCCCGGCCGTACGGCTCGCGGTCCGGCCCCGGCCTTACGGCTCGCCGTCCCGAACCGGGCCGGTCAGTTCGTCGCCTCGGGCCGGGCCGTCTTCTGCCACGGGTATCCGGTGTTCCGGAGCGGGTCCGGAGGCGTGATCGAGCGGGCCGCGCCGTCGGCCGCGGGACCGTTCTCCCGGCTGCGCTCCGACCTTCTCGTGCTCTCCCGCCGGGGCCGGTTCCCGTCCGCGGCCGGCCGGTCCTCCTCCGCCGCCCAGTGCCGGAGCGCGTCCGCCTCCAGGTCGATCTGTGCGTTCAGCGCGTCGAGATCGTCGTCGGTGAAGCGCTGGGCCCGGTCGCGCGCCGCCCATCTCAACGCGTCCGCCGACTGGGTGATCCGCTCCGTGCGCTGCTTCAGGCCGGGCAGCAGCGAGGCGACCGTACTCCGGTCGGGGTCGCGCTCCAGCTTCTTCAGCTCCTCGTCGAGCTGCCGCCCGTGCGCGCTCAGCCGCTCGAAGAGGCCCAGCGACTCCGCGAGCGAGGCGTCCTCGGCGACGCCGTGTCTCAGGGCGTCCTGCGTGGCCCGCATGGAGGTGCGCAGCGAGAGCCGCAGCTGCGCCAGCTCGCCGCCCACGCCCGCCTGGCCATAGCTCTTGGCCCGCAGAGTGGTCTCCTCGACCGTCCGCCGAGCCTGCGTGATCGTGCGGTCCACGCCGCGCTTCGCCGCGCCGACCGCCTTGACGCCCGCGTACACACCCAGGGCCACGAACGCGAGAAAGAGCAATCCCAGGATCAGGACCACGGCTAGCATGAGTGCCCCTCGGATGTTGTTTCGGCTGCCGGTGCCGGCCCCTCCACCGTAAACGGAAAAGGGCGGCCGGGGGTTCCCCCGGAACCCCCAACCTGCCCGTAGGGGAAGGCCCCCACTTCACCGCCCGGCACCGCGGCGCCCCGCTCGCACGGGGCGCCGCGCCATCACGCCGGGACGATGTTGACCAGCTTCGGCGCCCGCACGATCACCTTGCGGATGCCCGCGCCGCCCAGGGCCGCGACCACGGCCGGATCGGCCAGGGCCAGGGCCTCCAGCTCCGCGTCGGTGATCGACGGGGAGATCTCCAGACGGGCCTTGACCTTGCCCTTGACCTGCACGACGCAGGTCACGGTCTCGTCCACCACGTACGCCGGGTCGGCGACCGGGAAGTCCTGGTGCACGACCGACCCGGTGTGGCCCAGCCGGCGCCACAGCTCCTCGGCGATGTGCGGGGCCAGCGGGGTCACCAGCAGCACCAGCGACTCCGCGACCGGCCGGGGCAGCGGGCCGCCCGCCTTGGTCAGGTGGTTGTTCAGCTCGGTGACCTTGGCGATCGCCGTGTTGAAGCGCATCCCGGCCATGTCCTGGCCGACGCCGTCGATCGCCTTGTGCAGCGCGCGCAGCGTGTCCTCGTTCGGCTCGCCGTCGACGACGGTGACCTCGCCGGTCTCCTCGTCGACGACATTGCGCCACAGCCGCTGCAGCAGCCGGTACTGGCCGACAACCGCGCGCGTGTCCCAGGGCCGCGACACGTCCAGCGGCCCCATCGCCATCTCGTACAGGCGCAGCGTGTCCGCCCCGTACTCGGCGCAGATCTCGTCGGGGGTGACGGCGTTCTTCAGGGACTTGCCCATCTTGCCCAGGACGCGGCTGACCTTCTCGTCCTGGTAGTAGAACGCCCCGTCGCGCTCCTCGACCTCGGCCGCCGGGACCGCGATGCCGCGGCTGTCCCGGTAGACGAACGCCTGGATCATGCCCTGGTTGTACAGCTTGTGGAACGGCTCGGCGGACGAGATGTGCCCCAGGTCGTGCAGCACCTTGGACCAGAAACGGGCGTACAGCAGGTGCAGCACGGCGTGCTCGGCGCCGCCGACGTACAGGTCGACACCGCCCGTCGGCTGTCCCTCGCGCGGCCCCATCCAGTACTGCTCGATCGCCGGGTCGACCAGCTGCCGGTCGTTGTTCGGGTCCAGGTAGCGCAGCTCGTACCAGCAGGATCCGGCCCAGTTGGGCATGGTGTTGGTCTCGCGGCGGTACTTCTTCGGGCCGTTGCCGTCGCCCAGGTCCAGGGTGACGTTGACCCAGTCGGCGTTCCGGGACAGCGGGGTCTCGGGCTGGGTGTCGGCGTCGTCCGGGTCGAAGGTGCGCGGCGAGTAGTCGTCGACCTCCGGCAGCTCCAGCGGCAGCATCGACTCGGGCAGCGGGTGGGCGACGCCGTCCTCGTCGTAGACGATCGGGAAGGGCTCGCCCCAGTAGCGCTGGCGGCTGAACAGCCAGTCGCGCAGCCGGAAGTTGACGGTGCCCTCGCCGACGCCGTGCTCCGTCAGCCACGCGGTGATCCGCGCCTTGGCGTCGACGACGCCCAGGCCGTCCAGCGAGATCTCGTCGTTGGCGGAGTTGACCAGCTTCGCTTCGTACGAGCCGAAGGCGTCGTCCCACGTCGAGGGGTCGGTGCCGCGGTCGTCCGACGGCTCGACGACACAGCGCATCGGCAGCTCGAAGGCGCGCGCGAAGGCGAAGTCGCGCGCGTCGTGCGCCGGTACGGCCATGATCGCGCCGGTGCCGTAGCCCATCAGGACGTAGTCGGCGATGAAGACGGGCACCTTCTCGCCGCTGACCGGGTTGGTCGCGTACGCGCCGGTGAAGACGCCGGTCTTGTCCTTGGCCTCGGCCTGCCGCTCCACGTCGGACTTGGCGGCGGCCAGCTTGCGGTAGGCGGCGACGGCCTCGGCCGGGGTGGCGTATCCGCCGGTCCACACGGGGTGGGTGCCCTCGGGCCAGACGGCCGGGGTGATCCGCTCGACCAGCTCGTGCTCGGGCGCCAGCACCATGTAGGTGGCGCCGAACAGGGTGTCCTGGCGGGTGGTGAAGACGGTGATGCTGTCCGCGCCGTCCACCGGGAAGTCGACGCGGGCGCCCTCGGAGCGGCCGATCCAGTTGCGCTGCTGCAGCTTGATGGCCTCGGGCCAGTCCAGACCGTCCAGGTCGTTCAGCAGCCGGTCGGCGTAGGCGGTGATGCGCATGTTCCACTGCCGCAGCTTCGCCTTGAACACCGGGAAGTTGCCGCGCTCGGAGCGGCCGTCGGCCGTGACCTCCTCGTTGGCCAGGACGGTGCCCAGGCCGGGCGACCAGTTGACCGGCGCGTCGGAGGCGTACGCCAGCCGGTACTCGCCCAGGACGTCGGCGCGCTCGGCGGCGCTCAGCGCACTCCAGTCACGGCCGTCCGGGGTGGGACGCGAACCGCTCTCGAACTGCGCGACCAGCTCGGAGATCGGGCGGGCCCGGTCGGCCTCGGTGTCGTACCAGGAGTTGAAGATCTGCAGGAAGATCCACTGGGTCCACTTGTAGTAGTCCGCCTCGATCGTGGCGAAGGAGCGGCGCTTGTCGTGGCCCAGTCCCAGCCGGCGCAGCTGGGCGGTCATGTTCGCGATGTTGGCCTCGGTGGAGACCCGGGGGTGCGTGCCGGTCTGCACCGCGTACTGCTCGGCGGGCAGCCCGAAGGCGTCGAAGCCCAGGGTATGCAGCACGTTGTGGCCGGTCATCCGCTGGTGGCGGGCGAAGACGTCGGTGGCGATGTAGCCCAGCGGGTGGCCGACGTGCAGGCCCGCACCCGAGGGGTACGGGAACATGTCCATGATGAACTTCTTCGGCCGGGCAGCCAGCGCCGGATCGCCCGCCAGGTCACCGCTCGGGTTCGGCGCCTCGTACGTCCCCTCGGCGTCCCAGAAGTCCTGCCAGCGTGCCTCGATGTCGGCGGCCATCGCCGCCGTGTAGCGGTGCGGCGCGGCCGTCTCGGCTGCGGAATTCGTCTCGCTCATGATCCTCAAAGCTCCATCGATCGACATCTGCCGACGCCGTGTCTACGGACACGCGTCTCGGGAAACGAAAAATCCCCTCGCACAGGAGGGGACGCCGCGCCGATTCCGACCAGGCATTCTCACCGGTCGGGACTGATCAGCGCGGCTCGCTAAGCAGAAGGCGTACGGCACGCATGGCGTCAGGGTACCGCACGACACCGGAACCGGTCCGGGTGCGGTCAGGAACAAGCAAAGGAAGCGGGCCACTCGCGATGAGTGACCCGCTTCCCATTTCACTGTGGAGCTAAGGAGAATTGAACTCCTGACCTCCTGCATGCCATGCAGGCGCTCTACCAACTGAGCTATAGCCCCTTGCGGTGTTCCGCCTGGTTTCCCTGGCGACATCGAGAACATTACCGGTGACCCGGCCAGTCCACCAAATCGATTCCCCACTGCTCCTATTTGCCCGATTTTGCGGTACCGTTCCGGGCCGGAGGACCCACGGGACGGTCAGGCGGTGGCGAAGGAGTAGAAGCGCTTGAGCGTGCAGTGCTCCTCCAGCAGCCGACCGTAGATCGGCTCCCCCTCCAGCTCCCGGTAGGTCTCGATCGGGTCGCCCTTTATGATCAGCGCCCGCGCGCACTCCTCGCACCAGTACTGGTACTCCGGATTGATCGGGTCCATGTCCCTGACGATGGGCGTGCCACTGCCGCACCAGTCGCACTTCCGCCTGTGTGCGCCCATGGATCAGCTCCGACCGGAGCTGCGGGCGGCGCCCACGCGGCGGATCGCGAGGGACCGGCCGGGGACGGGGAGAAGGCCGGCGTGAGCACGGCTCGCGGGGGCCGGCACGAGTCCCGGAGCGGAGGGCACGGAGACGGGGAACGCGGGAACGAGGAGCAGGTCCGGCATCGTGCGGCCGCTCGCAGGCATCGCGCGCTCCCTCCCGTTCGATCCGTCGCCCCCTCCGGCGTTCCGATTCTGCCATGCCCCCGCAAGGGGAACAGCCCGTCGGAGTTCAGCCCGTTCGACGACGTCGTACGAGCCCGGCCGCCGCGCCCGCCAGCGAGGCCGCGGCCAGTGCGAGGGCGCACACCCACAGGGCCTGCCCCGACCCCTTCGGCCCTTGTACGCCAAGGCGGTTGAGGTAGAGGGTGCCGAACGCGGCGACCCCGGTCAGCTGGCCGAGCTGAGTGACGGTCACCAGGACGCCGCTCGCGTCGGCCGCGTCCTCGGGGCGGACGTCCGCCAGCGCTCCGGTCAGGGTGGGGCTGAAGGCCAGCGCCATCCCGGCCCCCACCGTCACGAGCGTCACGTAGAGGAAGGGGCCGCCGTCCCCGCCGCCGCGCATCAGCAGCCCGACGGCCACGACGGACACGGCCAGCAGCCCGAATCCGCCCGGCACCAGGAACCGTCGCCACCCCGCCGGCCACCGCCGCCAGGTCAGCCCGATCGCCCCGAAGACCAGCGCGGTCGGCGCGAACACCAGCCCGGCCCGCAGCGGCGAGTAGCCCAGATCCGCCTGGACGTGCAGCGTCATCAGGAACAGGAATCCCGCGTTGACCGCCATCGTGAGCAGGACGCGCAGCGCCGCCGGAGCCATGCCGGGCAGGCGGAGCACCCGGGGCGCGATCAGGGGCGCGCCACCGCGCGCGGCGAGCCGGGACTCGTACGCCACGAAGCCGGCGAACACCGCGACGGAGACCGCCGGGCAGACCAGGGACCAGGCCGGCCGGCCCAGTTCCTGCCCGAGCACCAGGGGGACGGCGAGCAGGGTGACGGCGGCGGCGAGCAGCAG
This sequence comes from Streptomyces sp. NPDC092952, assembly GCF_044754785.1. Lineage (NCBI taxonomy): Bacteria > Bacillati > Actinomycetota > Actinomycetes > Kitasatosporales > Streptomycetaceae > Streptomyces > Streptomyces sp. NPDC092952. The sequence goes on from NZ_JBIVPT010000002.1 coordinate 294,153, forward strand.
CAGCCCTGGCAGGTCGAGGCCCCGCTCCCGGGCCCGTGCCCTGCCGGGCGCGGTGCGCGGTTCACGGGGCAGCGTCCTCCCGCCCAGCACCAGCAGGACGATCCCGATCGGTACGTTCACCAGGAAGACCGGCCGCCAGCCCGCACCGAACAGGTCCATGCTGACCAGCACCCCACCGGCCACCTGCCCGGCGGCCGCCCCTACGGCCAGCACCGCACTGTAGGCCGCGAGCGCCCGGACCCGGGCCTCACCGGTGAAGTGGCGCTGGACGAGGCTGAGCACCTGCGGGATCATCACCGCGGCCGCCGCGCCCTGGACCAGCCGGAAGGCGATCAGCTGCCCGGTCCCGGGCGCGAGCCCGCAGGCCAGCGAGGCCGCGGTGAAGACGCCGAGCCCGATCAGATGGGCCCGGCCGTGCCCCAGCAGGTCGCCGAGCCTGGCGCCGGTGACCAGTAGGACGGCGTACGTGATGGTGTAGCCGGCCACGACGAGCTGCAAACCGGCGCCCGAGGCACCGAGTTCGCTCCGGATCGTCGGGGCGGCGACATTGACGATGAAGATGTCGAGCAGCGCCATGAACTGGGCCGCGAGCACCAGGGCAAGGATCCTGCGGGGCCGGTTCCCGCTGTCGCGCCCGCCGTTCGGGCGCCCGTTGTCAGTGGCGGGGTCTTTACTGGGTGCGGAATGCGGAGTTGCCTCGGATGCCGTCGTCATGACGTCGAGCCTGGCCCCGGCCTCATACGGGTAACGAGAGCCCGCCGATGCTGGTACCGACAGCACCTGGCAACTCCCCTGCCGGTCACCGAGCATGGGGGGTGTGACAGCGGTGACGACGCATCGGGCGGCGAACGGTACGGGGCGGCACCGGCGGCGTCCGGAGCTGGCGGCCTTTCTCCGCAACCGCCGGGCGCGGGTGACACCGGGCGATGTCGGCATGGCCCCCGGGCTGCGCCGCCGCACACCGGGTCTGCGCCGCGAGGAGGTCGCGCAGCTCTCCGGCGTCGGTATCACCTGGTACACCTGGCTGGAGCAGGGAAGACCGATCAATGTGTCGCCGCAGGTGCTGGACGCCGTGGCGCGTACGCTCCGGCTGGACCCGTCGGAGCGCGAGCACCTCTACCACCTGGCGGAGGTGGCCCACGCGCCCGACCGGCAGTCCGACGTCATCGAGGTGGGGCCGGAGATCCAGGGCATCATCGACGCGCTCGACCCGCATCCCGCCGTGGTCTACAACTCCCGCTACGACGTCCTGGCCACCAACCCCGCCTACCTCGACCTCTTCGTGGTCCCGGAAACGGTCGCGATCGGGGCACGGGTGCGCAATGTGCTGTGGACGCTGTTCACGGTCTCCGAGGAGTGCTGCCCCGTCGTCCACCGGTCACGGGAGCTGCCGATCATGGTGGCGACCCTGCGCGGCGCGTACGGGCGCCACATGGGGGAACCGGCCTGGGAGTCGTTCGTCGAGCGGCTCTCGGCCGCCAGCCCGTACTTCGCGGAGCTGTGGCGCAGCGGGGACGTCGCGCCGCCGGGGCCTCGGGTGAAGGCCTTCCGGCACTGGGCGGTGGCCGGGGAGATCCGGATGACCTCGGTGTCGTTGTCCGTCAACGGGATGCCGGAGTGCCGGATCGTGGCGTACACCCCGGCGGACGCGGACAGCCGGGAGCGGATGGCCGTGCTGCGGGGCCGCCGCGGAGCCTGAGCCCGGGCCGGAAGTCCGGCGGGGTACGGGACCACCGGGGCCGATCGGCGCGGCGGACATCCCGGGGATGCAGAAGATCCCGCCCCCTGCCGGGGACGGGATCTTGACTGTGGAGCTAAGGAGAATTGAACTCCTGACCTCCTGCATGCCATGCAGGCGCTCTACCAACTGAGCTATAGCCCCGTCATTCGCGGTTTTTCTCTGCGCTCCCGCGCTGCGAACAAGAAGAACTTTAGCCTGTGACCTGCCGGAAAGTGAAATCCGGCCGATGAACCCCGGTCTCCCGGCCGGACCGGGTCCGGCCCGGCCCGCGCGAAGGGACTCAGGTGTCGTCGCCGAGCACCGGCTCCGGCAGCGTGCCGGCGTTGTGCTCCAGCAGACGCCAGCCCCGCGCGCCCTCGCCCAGGACCGACCAGCAGCAGTTGGAGAGACCGCCGAGCCCTTCCCAGTGGTGCGCCTCCAGGCCCAGGAGCCGGCCGATGGTGGTGCGGATGGTGCCTCCGTGGCTGACCACGACCAGCGTGCCGTTCTCCGGCAGCTTGTCGGCGTGGCCCAGCACGACCGGGGCGGCCCGGTCGGCGACCTCGGTCTCCAGCTCGCCGCCCCCACGCCGCACCGGCTCGCCGCGCTTCCACGCGGCGTACTGCTCGCCGTAGCGCGCGACGATCTCCTCGTGGGTGAGCCCCTGCCAGGCGCCCGCGTACGTTTCCCGCAGGCCCGCGTCGTGCGCGACCTCCAGGCCGGTGAGCACGGCGAGCTGGGCCGCCGTGTCCGCCGCCCGCTGGAGGTCGGAGGCGACGATCGCGGCGGGCTTCAGCGAGGCGAGCAGCCGGGCGGCCCGGCGGGCCTGCCCGACTCCGGTCTCGGTGAGCGCGATGTCCGTGGATCCCTGGAACCTGTGCTCCAGGTTCCAGGCCGTCTGACCGTGGCGCCAGAGAACGATCCTGCGGCCTCTGCCGCTTCCGCTGCTGTTCAGCTCTGCTCACCTTCCGTGCCGCCGGTGAGCCGGGCGTGCTCCTCGGCCTTGCCGCGGGTCTTGACGGCGTCCTCGGGAAGCGCGATCTCGGGGCAGTCCTTCCAGAGGCGCTCCAGCGCGTAGAAGACCCGCTCCTCGCTGTGCTGGACGTGGATGACGATGTCGACGTAGTCGAGAAGGATCCAGCGGGCGTCGCGGTCGCCCTCGCGGCGCACCGGCTTGGCGCCCAGCTCCTTCTGGAGCCGCTCCTCGATCTCGTCGACGATCGACTTGACCTGGCGGTCGTTGGGGGCCGAGGCGAGCAGGAAGGCGTCCGTGATCGACAGCACGTCGCTGACGTCGTACGCGATGATGTCGTGCGCGAGCCGGTCGGCGGCCGCCTGGGCGGCGGCGGTGATGAGCTCGATGGAGCGGTCCGTGGCGGTCACATGCAGGCTTTCGTCGGAGGTCAGGTCGGCCTCTAAGGGCTGTCCCGTCATCCGTGGCGGATCGGCGCGCGGCGTCGGACATGGTGCATCGCAGGGCGGAGGGGCCGGCCGCACACCGGAAGTGTGCGGACGTTCCGACAACGCCGCGAGGCGCCGTAGCCGTCGTCGCGCGCCCGCCAGGGATCGCGGGGTCTGTCCTTAGGGTCTCACGGACCACCGACAGCGACCGCAGTGACGGCCGGCCGCCCGGACCGGCATGGTCCGGGCGGCCGGGTACGGCTCACTTGATCTTGTAGTCCTGGCCGAGCAGTACGGACACGTCCGCGTTGGCCGCGGGCTTGCCCTGCTTCACCGCGCTGTCCGGCAGCCCCAGGGTCGCGGCGACCTGTACCGCCTTCTCCTTGTCCGCCGCGGCCCGGTAGACGACCTCGGACAGGGGCGTGGCCGTGGACGAGCCGCCGCTGACGAAGGTGTAGCCGCCATTGATCAGCTTGACCCGGGCGGAGCCCAGCGCCTCCTGGTCCCCGGTACCGTTCTTGACGCCGACCCGCACGGCCGCGTCGGCCGCCGGAGCCTTGACCGAGCCGCCCAGGATGTTCTTGACGACGTCCTCGGTGGCCTCGTCGGTGAGCGATCCGTCCGCCTGCACCGGCAGCAGGGTCGTCTTGTAGTCACCGAGCTTGGCGTGCTGGGCGAGCTTCGCGAGCGAGGCCCCCAGGTCCTTCTCGGGGAGCGACGGGTCGAGGATCTGTCCCAGCGTCTGCACGGTGACCGTGGCGGCCTTCGAGTCGTCCGAGATCTTCCGCAGCACGCCGCGCATGACCGCCCCGAACCGGGTGAGCTGCTTGGCCTCGTCCTCGCCCGGCCCCCGGTAGGTGGCGTAGGCGACGGCCATCTGGCCGCTCAGCGTCTGCGCCTCGCCCTTGTTCACGAGCGGGGAGGCGCCCTTCTTGGTGTCCGGTACCTCGGTGTCGGTGTCGACCTCGATGTTGCCGACCAGGTCGACCAGGGTCTCCAGGTACGGGGTGTCGAGGCGCCAGGTACCCGTGATGTCGGTGCCGAGGAGGTTGCCGAGGGATTCACGGGTGCCGGTGGTGCCGTCGGCGTCGACGGATTTGCCGAGGGTGGTGCCGACACCGTCCTCGTCGGCCACCGCGAGCGAGTTGGGGAGCAGGACGGTGGTGCCCTGCTTGGTCGTCACATTGTCGACGAGCAGCGCCGTGGAGGTGCCGCCCTTCTTGGTGTTGTGCAGGTGGACCACGATGACGTCCCGTTGCTGCGGGCCCGTCGACGCCGTGGTGTCCTTGTCCGTGTCGGACAGGCCGGGGATCATTCCGGCGGACCAGAGGTAGCCGATCCCGCCGACCACCACCAGGGCCACCACGACTATGAGCGCGACCATGCGGTTGCGACCGCGACGCCGGGCCTCCTCGCGCCGCTCACTGCGGCTCTCGGTGAACTTCAGCCAGTCGATGACGTCTTCGGAGTCCTCGTCGGGCTCCTCGATGAAGGAGAACTGCTCGGTGCGGTAGTCGCGGTCGGCCCGGCGCTGTCCGGGGACGGCCGGGTCGGGGTCCGCGCCGTCGTCCGGCCCCGGCCCGGGCTCCGGTGCGGGCTGCGGTGCCGGTGCGGGGGGAACAGGCGGAGCGGCGGCCTGCTGCGGGATGTTCCACTGCTGGGTGGTGTCGACAGCGGCGGGCTGCTGCCCGGTGTCGTAGCCGTAGCCGTCGTACCCGCCGTACCCCTGCTGCTGCGGCTGCTGCCCGTACGGGTCGTACGCCTGCGGCTGTGCGGCCTGGGGCTGCTGGGGCTGGGCGTACGGGTCGTAGCCGTACCCCTGACCGGTCTGCTGCGACTGCTGCTGTCCGCCGTACGGGTCGTACTGCTGATGCGGCTGTCCGTGCTGCGGCTGCTGGTACACCGGCTGCCCGTACTCGTCGTAACCGACGATCTGCGGCTGCTGATAGTACGGATCGTACGGATTCTGTCGGTCGTTCACCGGTGCCCCTCTGCCTCGCTCATTCGCCGCGGTACAGCTGGCGCTTGTCGATGTAACGGACCACGCCGTCCGGCACCAGATACCAGACCGGCTCCCCCTGCGCGACCCTCTCACGGCAGTCCGTGGACGAGATCGCGAGCGCGGGAACCTCCACCAGGGAGACCCCGCCCTCCGGCAGTCCGGCGTCCGTGAGCACGTGCCCCGGCCGCGTCACGCCGATGAAGTGGGCGAGCGAGAACAACTCGTCGGCGTCCCGCCAGGTGAGGATCTGGGAGAGCGCGTCGGCGCCGGTGATGAAGAAGAGGTCCGCGTCGTCGTGGAGGGCGCGCAGGTCCCGCAGCGTATCGATGGTGTACGTGGGGCCGCTGCGGTCGATGTCGCTCCGGCTGACCGAGAACTGCGGGTTGGACGCGGTCGCGATGACCGTCATCAGATAGCGGTCCTCGGCCGGGGAGACGTGCTTGTGGCTCTTCTGCCACGGCTGCCCGGTCGGGACGAAGACCACCTCGTCGAGGTGGAACTGGGCGGCCACTTCGCTGGCCGCCACCAGGTGTCCATGATGAATCGGGTCAAACGTCCCGCCCATCACGCCGAGTCGGCGCTTCACGCGGCCGGTAGGCACTTCCTGCTCTCCCATGCGTGCAGAGCCTACTGGCACAGCTGTACGCCTCCGCCTCAGCGGTCGCGGTTGAAGCGCGTGGTGATCCAGAGGAGGAGCAGCAGCGCGACGAACGCACCGCCCCCGGTGAGAAGCGGGTTGAGGCTTTCGTGGTTGCCACCGTGCTCGCCGCCTTCGGAGGCGAGGGTGACCAGCTGGTGCGCGGTGCTCGTGAGGCTCATCTTCGGCAGGACCTATCGATCGGGAGTCGGAAGGAAGACGTCGCGCACATCGTATGCGTGCGCCCCGGGCACGCTCACGCCGACTCAGTCGTTGTCGTCGTTGTTGCGGTATCCGCGGAGCAGGAACCAGGCGAGCAGCACGGCCCCGACGAGCGAGACGAACAGCGCGATACGGAGCGTGCTGCCGGGTCCTTGCGCCCCGGAAGCAGCGGCGAGCAGAGCAACGGTGTGCGGCATGTCGGGCGTCTCCTCAGTTATCCACAGCCCCCCGCACACCGTAGCCCCAGCACCTACGCTGGGCTGTGTCAGGGGGCGAGCGACATCGTGTACGAAAAGGGGGCCCATTCATGACCGAACGCAGCCACGAGAGCCATGAGAACGTGCCGAGCAGGCAGCGGCGGCGGTTCCCGGACATCTCGTCCCGTGCCTACGAACACCCGGCGGACCGATCCGCCCTGGTCGCTCTGCGCAAGCTGAGCGGCTTCGACACCGTGTTCAAGACGCTGAGCGGTCTGCTGCCCGAGCGCAGTCTGCGGTTGCTCTTCCTCTCCGACTCCGTCCGGGTGAGCGACGCCCAGTTCACCCACCTCAACGACATGCTGCGCGACGCCTGTTACATCCTGGACCTGGAGAAGGTCCCGCCGATGTACGTCACCCAGGACCCGCGGCCCAACGCCATGTGCATCGGCCTCGACGAGCCGATCATCGTGGTGACGACCGGGCTGGTGGAGCTGCTCGACGAGGAGGAGATGCGGGCCGTCATCGGCCACGAGGTGGGGCACGCGCTCTCCGGGCACGCGGTGTACCGCACGATCCTCCTCTTCCTCACCAGCATCGCGGTGAAGGTCGCCTGGATTCCGCTCGGCAACGTCGCGATCATGGCGATCGTGACGGCTCTGCGCGAGTGGTTCCGCAAGTCCGAGCTGTCGGCGGACCGGGCCGGGCTCCTCGTCGGCCAGGACATACAGGCGTCGATGCGCGGTCTCATGAAGATCGCGGGAGGCAACCACCTGCACGAGATGAACGTGGACGCCTTCCTCGCCCAGGCGGACGAGTACGAGAAGGGCGGCGATCTGCGCGACTCGGTGCTCAAGATCCTCAACCTGCTGCCCCGCTCGCACCCCTTCACCACGGTGCGCGCCGCCGAGCTGAAGAAGTGGTCCGAGACCCGCGACTACCAGCGGATCATGGACGGCCACTACCCGCGGCGCGAGGAGGACAAGGACACCTCGGTGACCGACTCCTTCCGTGAGTCCGCGGCCCACTACGCGGACACGGTGCGCTCCAGCAAGGACCCGCTGATGAAGCTGGTCGGCGACATAGCCGGGGGCGCCGGCGACCTGGGCGGCAAGCTCCGCGACAAGTTCACCGGCCAGGGCAGGGGCCCGGCGGGCAAGGACGGTGCCGCCGGCGGGTCGTCGTCGGACTCGGACCGGCCCCAGGAGCCGGGGGACGCCGAGGGGCCGGGGGCTAGCGGGAGCTGAGCGACAGAGTGCCGCAGAGCGCCGCCGCGGACCGGCCCGTCGCGTAGGGGTCGGTGCCCGCGGGGCCGCGGAAGGCGGCATGCTGCCCGGCGAGCAGGGGGCGGAGCGCACCGGTGGTGTCCGCCGGGCAGGCCTGCGGTCCGGCCTCGACGTAACTGGCGCGCACCTCCAACCGGTGCAGTCGCAGGTCCTCCTGGTCGAAGCGGAAGGTCAGCTCGCGCCGCACGGTGAAGAGGGAGGCGTCACCCGTCCGGTGGGGGCCCTCGGCGGCCGGGCGCAGGGTGTAGGTGAAGGTGTGGTCCGAGGTCACCTGCAGTGTGTTGGCGCCCTCCTCCCGGTAGTCCATCGTTCCCCGGACCTTCACGTCCGGAGCGGCCAGCGCCACCTTCGCCGGGTCGAACCGCACCAGCCAGCCGGCGGTGGCGTGCGCGCCGTCGTCCTGCGGCCGGTCCACGCTCTGCTCGAACTGGGCGGTCTGGCCCGGGTCCAGCAGCATCTCCACGGGGCGCACCCGGGCACCGGTGAGGACGTCGGGGTCGAGCGAGGAGGCGACGAGATACTCCTTGACGGTGTTCAGGGCCGCCATCACCTGGCTCTCGGAGAAGTTGTCCGTCGGGCCGGCCGGAGGCAGGTTGATGCCGTCGGCGCCGGTGTCGAACTGCGCGGCGGGGCTCTTGGCGAGGAGTGCGGCAGGGGTGCCGCCCGGCACGGTGCCCCGGGGCGCGAGGGGGATCACCGTCGATCTGAGCGGCTCGGCCGGGCGGGCGGAGGATGCCTGGTAGGGCCTGCTCAGGCCCATGAAGACGGCGGTGCCGAAGGCCAGTGCGATCAGGAGGATCAGGACGATGGCGGCCCTGGGGCCGGTACGCCAGCGCCGGGACGGCAGGCTGCGCACAGCGGGGGCGTGGTCCTCCATGCGCTCCTGGGCGGAGAACTCGCGCAGCCGGGCAGCGCGGACGAACGACTCGTCGAAGACCAGTGACCGGTACTCGTCGTCACCGCCGCCCGCAGGGTTGCCGGGCCCATCTGGTGGTTCTCCGCAGTCTGCCATGACTTCTCCCGACTCCACGTCACCGACCGGGGCCGGAACGCTTCGCTCCGCCTCGGCCGAGCGGCCTCGGACAGGGCCTGCCCGTCATGAATGCGCATGGCGCCGCCCGACTACGCGTACGACGGACGGCTGAGGAGCCCCCTCGGCGAAAGGGGTCACACTTTCAGGGTAGGTCGATCGGGGCCCGGGTAAACGCCCGGTCGCGAAGGAACCACGGAGACCGTGAAGAACCACGGAGAACCGTGGAGAGCGCGGCGGAGGCGGGCCGGACCGCGGACCGCCACCGGTGCGGCTCAGCCGTTCTCCGGGGCCACGGACGCCGTGGGGCGCGGATAGTCCGGCGAACTCCGCGGGGCGGTGCCCGGAGCGGTGTCGACACCGGTCGTGGCGGGCGGCGGGGCGGGGTCCTGGCGGCCGCCAGAGCTGTTCCGGTAGACGGCGCCGAAGGCCAGCGCGACCATCCCGATGCCCATCAGCACCGCAAGCAGCCAGGCCACCGGCCGGTGCCAGCGCGCGGCGCCCCGGTACGGCCGCAGACCGCCGCCGTGCCGACCGTAGGGGCCGTCGTCGTACCCGTCGTCGTCCAGCTCCGGGGGGTTGCCGTTGCCGCGGCGGGCGTATCCGCCGGGGCCGTACCCCTCGTCGTGGAGATCGTCGTCCAAGGGGCCGCCGCGCGACGCCGCACGGGCGGCCTCGGCCTCGGCACGCGCCTGGGCCGCCGCCAGCAGCCGCTCGACGGCGGTCGGCTCATGGATCTCGGCGGCCCGTACGAAGTCCTCGTCGAACACCACGGAGGCGAAGTCCTCGTCCGCGCCCCCGCGGTCGTCGTCGGGCTCCCAGCCGTCCGGGAACGGCCTGCCCCCCACGTCGTCCGGCACGTCTCCAGACTAGACCCGCCGGGTCGTTCTGGGCAGGGAGCCCGCGACATTCACCGTGCCCGGATCGTCACCGCACGTGCCCGTCGCCAGTGACGATGTACTTGGTCGAGGTGAGCTCCGGCAGCCCCATCGGGCCCCTGGCGTGCAGCTTCTGCGTGGAGATGCCGATCTCGGCGCCGAAGCCGAACTGGCCGCCGTCGGTGAAGCGGGTGGAGGCGTTCACCGCCACCGTCGTGGAGTCGACCAGCTGGGTGAAGCGGCGGGCCGCGGCCTGGGAGGTGGTCACGATCGCCTCGGTGTGGCCGGAGGACCAGAGCCGGATGTGCGCGACGGCGGCGTCCAGAGAGTCGACGACGGCCGCGGCGATGTCGTACGAGAGGTACTCGGTCTCCCAGTCCTCCGGCACCGCCTCCACCACCGTGGCCTTGGAGCCCTCGGCGTGGGCACGGACCCGCGCGTCGGCGTGGACCGTCACTCCGGCGTCGGCCAGCGCGTCCAGGGCGCGGGGCAGGAACCGGTCGGCGATGTCCTGGTGGACCAGGAGCGTCTCGGCGGCGTTGCAGACGCTCGGGCGCTGCGCCTTGGAGTTGATCAGGATGTCCACGGCCATGTCGAGGTCGGCCTCGGCGTCCACGTAGACGTGGCAGTTGCCGGTGCCGGTCTCGATGACCGGGACGGTGGACTCCTCGACGACGGTGCGGATCAGCGAGGCACCGCCGCGCGGGATGAGGACGTCGACGAGGCCGCGGGCACGCATCAGCTCCCGCACCGAGTCGCGGCTCTCGCCCGGGACCAGCTGCACCGCGTCGGCCGGGAGCCCGGCGCCGCCGACCGCGTCGCGCAGCACCCGGACGAGCGCGGCGTTGGAGGAGTACGCGGAGGAGGAACCGCGCAGCAGGACCGCGTTGCCGGACTTCAGGCAGAGCGCGGCGGCGTCGACCGTCACATTGGGCCGGGCCTCGTAGATGATGCCGACCACGCCGAGCGGTACCCGGACCTGCCGCAGGTCGATGCCGTTGGGGAGGGTCGAGCCGCGGACCACCTCGCCGACCGGGTCGGGCAGCGCCGCCACGTGGCGCACGTCGGCGGCGATGGCGCGGATGCGCTCCGGGGTGAGGGTGAGCCGGTCGATGATCGACTCGCTGGTGCCGGCCTCACGGGCGCGGGCGACGTCCTCGGCGTTGGCCTCGACGATCTCGGCGGTCCGCACCTCCAGCGCGTCCGCGATCGCGAGCAGTGCGTCGTCCTTCGCCGCGCGCGGCAGTGGCGCGATGTCGGCGGCGGCGGAGCGGGCCCGGTAGGCGGCCTGGGCGACCGGGGACATGTTGTCGTACGGCGAGAGCGTGGTCATGCCCGCAGGGTAGTGCGCATACTGCGGGCATCCGGCGCGTATCCCGTGATGCGAGACGACTCCCCCGCCGACGGCCCCGGCGCTCAGTAGGGGTGCACGCCGACCGGGGCGGCCGGAGGCGGCCCGTACCCCTCGGCGACGCGCTGGTGGTACGTCTCGCGGTCGATGACCTCCAGGCCGACGATCGTCCAGGGCGGGAGTCTGGCCGTGGAGCGGTGCTCGCCCCACAACCGCAGGGCCACGGCCGCCGCGTCGTGCAGGTCCCGGGCCTCCTCCCAGTAGCGGATCTCCGCGTGGTCGTCGGCGTACCTGCTGGTCAGCAGGAAGGGGTGGTCGTGCGCGAGCTGTTCGAGTCCGCGCCTGACCTCCTTCAGCGGCGTGGCGTCCCCCGAGACGCTGAGCGTGATGTGCCACAGCTTCGACGGGGTGCGCTCCTCCCGCGCCGTCGGCTCGGGCGCGGTGGCCCGGCCGTCGTCGGCGCGGTCCGCCGTCCGGCTTCCGTCGCAGTCGGCCCCCGTTCCGACGCTGGTCAGGGCCCGGCCACTCGTTCCTCGGGGCGCCGCCCCCGGGCGCGCTCGTCTCACCGGCGGCCTCCTGTGAATGCGTTCGCTGTGCTGTAACCCCGCTGTTCCCCACTACAGAGTTGACCAGTCCGCGGCGGGAAATGGGGCGGTTTTCGTGAAGGTCTCCGTCCCGAGGCTGGACTTTCAGCCGTTTCAGGGTGTCTCGAGGAGGGCTTCAGCGGTCCAGGACGACCAGATCGTCCCTGTGTACGATCTCGCGTTCGTAGGCCGGGCCGAGCTCCCGCGCCAGATCGCGGGTGGAGCGGCCGAGCAGCTGCGGGATCTCCTTGGCATCGAAGTTGACGAGCCCGCGGGCCACCGGACGGCCTTCGAGGTCGCGCAGCTCCACCGGGTCACCGGCGGTGAACTCGCCCTCGACGGAGGCGATCCCGGCGGGCAGCAGCGAGCTGTGGCGCTCGACGACCGCGGCCACGGCGCCGTCGTCGAGGGTCAGCGAGCCCTGCGGGGCGGAGGCGTGGGCGAGCCAGAGGAGCCGGTCGGCCGAGCGGCGTCCGGTGCGGTGGAAGTACGTTCCGGTGTCGCGGCCCGCCAGGGCGTCGGCCGCCCGGCTGGCCGAGGTGAGGACGACCGGGACCCCGGCGGCCGTGGCGATCCGGGCGGCCTCGACCTTGGTGACCATGCCTCCGGTGCCGACCCCCGCCTTCCCGGCGCTGCCGATGGTGACGCCCACCAGGTCCTCGGGGCCGGCCACCTCGGCGATCCGCGAGGTGCCCGGGGTGCTGGGATCGCCGTCGTAGAGGCCGTCCACGTCGGAGAGGAGGACCAGCAGGTCGGCGCGGACGAGGTGGGCGACGAGCGCGGCGAGCCGGTCGTTGTCGCCGAACCGGATCTCGTCCGTGGCCACGGTGTCATTCTCGTTGACGACCGGGAGCGCGCCCATGTCCAGGAGCTGGTCGAGGGTGCGGTAGGCGTTGCGGTAGTGGGCACGGCGGCTGGTGTCGTTGCCGGTGAGGAGCACCTGGCCGACCCGTACGCCGTACCGCGCGAAGGAGGCGGTGTAGCGGGCCACGAGCAGCCCCTGGCCGACACTGGCGGCGGCCTGCTGCCTGGCCAGGTCCTTGGGGCGGCGCAGCAGGCCGAGCGGGGCGAGCCCGGCCGCGATGGCGCCGCTGGAGACCAGCACGATCTCGCGTTCCCCGCCGCTGCGCACCTTGGCCAGTACGTCGACGAGCGCGTCGACGCGGTCGGCGTCGAGGCCGCCCGCCGCGGTGGTGAGGGAGGAGGAACCGACCTTGACCACGATCCTGCGGGCCTCCGTGACGCCCTGCCTTGCCCCTGACACGTCCATCCCCAAATGTTTCGGCCGCTCCGGCCCACGCAATCTACGCGAGCCGGGGCGGCGGCGCTCGGGTGTTCCGCCCCCTGGACCGCTCCGCGCGGGCCGGGTTCCGCCGGGCCCGGGGTGGACCGCCCCGTCCGCCCTCTCCGTACGCGGACGTACCGGACCGGCACATCGTTGCCCCGCCGATGCGAAGGAATGGTGAATATCGAAATACCCGTTCTAAACCTGCCCGAACATCGAACACCCTCCCGACGAACACCCGCTGGACACCTGTTCACATTTGGCCGAATACCAACTGTCTGCGCGGGCAACCATAGGGGCACCCGGATCATCTAACAGCCGATAGGGTGCACGGCGGGCAACGCGCCATGCCCGTTTTCCAGCGGCATGGACCCCGTATCGAACGCCGCCAGAGGGACTTCTACAGACATGGGACCGCAGCAATGCCAGTCAAAGTAAGTGTCGTCATTCCTGTGTACAACCCGGGGGATTACATCACCCCCTGCATCGACTCGCTTCTGCGGCAGACCCTCCCGGCGGAGGAATTCGAAGTCCTCTTCGTCAACGACGGCTCGACCGACGACACGCGCGAGCGGCTGGAGAAGCTGGCCGGGGAGCACCCTCATTTCCGCGTCATCACCATCCCGAATTCCGGCTGGCCGGGGAAGCCCCGCAACATCGGTGTGGACGAGGCGAAGGGCGAGTACATCCAGTTCGTCGACCAGGACGACCACCTCGCCTCCGACGCCCTGCGGCGGCTGTACGAGATGGGGCGGCGCAACGGCTCCGACATCGTCATCGGCAAGGTGGCCAGCAACTTCCGCGGCGTACCGCACGGGGTGTTCAAGCAGAACCGCGAGAAGTGCACGCTGCACAACGCGCCCCTGTACGACAGCCTCACCCCGCACAAGATGTTCCGCACGGAGTTCCTCCGGAAGAACGGCATCGCCTACCCCGAGGGGAAGCGCCGCCTGGAGGACCAGCTCTACATGATGGAGGCGTACTTCCCGGCGGAAGTCGTCTCCATCCTGGGCGACTACACCTGCTACTACTACTCCCGCCGCGACGACGGCAAGAACGCGGGCTCCGCCCGGATCATCCCCGCCGCCTACTACGGGAACCTCCGCGAGGTCCTGGACGTGGTGATGGCCAACACCGAGCCGGGTGACTTCCGCGACCTGCTGCTGCGCCGCTTCTACCGGGTCGAGATGCTCAGCAGGCTCAGCGAACCCGCAGTGGTCAAGTACCAGCCCGTGTTCTTCGCCGAGATGTGCGACGCGATCCGGCCGCTGGCGCTCGAGTACATGGGCGACGGCGTGCACGACGGGCTCGGCCCGCTGCTGCGGCTCCGCTCCGACCTGCTGCGCGCCGACGACCGGGAGGGGCTGCTGCGGATCGCCCGGTTCGCCGGCTCCGTCAAGGCCGCGGCCCGGCTGGAGGAGTTCGCCTGGCAGCCGGACGGCAGCGCCACCGTGACCGTCACCGCCCGGCTGGTCCGGGGCGAGGACGGCGAGCCGGTGAAGCTGCTGCGCCGGGGCGACCGCTACTTCCTGCACCCGGACAACGAGGGCGCGCAGGCGGCCGGGGCCGAGCTCCTCGACGTCACCGACGACCTCGGCTCCTTCTCCGCCGAGATGTCCGTGCGCAACCGCGAGACGGCCGTCGAGTGGCCCTGCGCCTCGACGTTCACCCGGCGGATCGAGGATCTCGGCGACGGGGCCTGCGAAGTGGTCCTGCACGGCAGCGGCCGGGTCTCCCCGGAGGCGGTCAAGGGCCGCGGCCGGCTCGGGCGCGGCTTCTGGGACATCTGGGTGCCGCTGCGCGGCCTCGGCCTGGTCCGCAAGGCACGGCTGGGCGCCGACCGCGCTCCGGAGGTGGACGCCGCCTGCCTGCCCGCCTCGCTGGGCTCACCGGCCCGCGCGGTCATCCCGTACTTCACCGATCCGTTCGGCAACCTCACGCTCGATGTCGCCCGGCGCAGCAAGACGCTCGCCGTCTACCTGGCCGACCGGCCGGTGATGCGGGCCGGTCGCGGCAACGAGCTCCGGCTGGACCTGCTCACCACCGCGGCGACCGCCGCCTCGGACGTCGAGCTGGTCCTGAGCCCCGCCGACGGCTCCGGCGCGGCGGCGCACACGCTGCGGACCTCGCTCCACCCCACCGGGGGCCGGGCCCACATCGCCGTACCCGGCCGCGCGCCCGGCGTGGCGGCGGGGTCCTGGAAGCTCGCCGTGCGGCTGGACGGCGAGAAGCGCCCCGCGCTCGACCTCTGTGCCGTCACCGTAGGCGGGGACGGCCGGATCACGGTGGACCCGGGGCTGCCCGAGATCCCGGCGGCCCTCATGGCGGACGTGGCCGCCCTGCGCCGCAAGGCCGCCCTGCGCCGCGTGCTGCGCGCCGTCGGCGGCCCGGTCGTGCGCCGGCTCCCCCCGGCGGGTCGCAGGAAGGCCCGGCGGCTGGCCGCCCGGTTCACCGGCTGAGCCCCGCCCCTCCCCCGTACCCACATCAGCGACAGAACACAGACCACAGAACAAGGACGTGATCGCATGCGGCAGCTCTCCATCGACGGAGCCTGGGTGCATGAGCCCAAGGTCTTCCCGGACAGCCGCGGCAGCTTCCACGAGTGGTTCAAGGCCGCGGAACTGGAGGAGGCCGTCGGGCACACGCTGCGGCTGGCGCAGGCCAACTTCTCCGTCTCCAGCCGGGGCACGCTGCGCGGGGTGCACTTCGCCGACGTGCCGCCGAGCCAGGCGAAGTACGTCAAGTGCGTGCGCGGCGCGGTGCTCGACGTCATCGTGGACATCCGGGTCGGCTCCCCCACGTACAAGCGGTGGGAGGCCGTCCGGCTCGACGACGTCGACCACCGCTCCGTCTACCTCGCCGAGGGGCTCGGCCACGCCTTCATGGCGCTGACCGACGACGCCTCGGTCGCCTACCTCTGCTCCGAGGGCTACGCGCCCACCCGCGAGCACGGCCTCCACCCGCTCGACCCCGACCTGGGCATCGAGTGGCCGTCGGACATCACCGCGCTCCTGTCCGACAAGGACGCGGCGGCCCCCTCGCTGGCCGAGGCCGAGCGGACGGGCCTGCTGCCCACGTACGCGGCCTGCCAGGAGTACTACGCGCTGCTGCGCGCCCGCGGCTGAGCCCCGGACGGCACGCCGAAGCCCCGCGGGCCCTCCCGCGGGGCTCGGTGGGCGGCCGGTCAGCCGGTCACCCGCTCGATGCGCGGGCGCAGGGACGTGAACGCGGCGCGCGGACGGCGCAGGTCGCGGGCCCGGACGAGGGCCGGCCAGAATCCGGCGCGGAGCAGCGCCTCGGGCCGTACGGCGTTCTTCCGGCCCAGCACCTCCTCGGGCACGTCCTGCGGGTCGGGGACGACGTACTCCTCGACGATCCCGTCGTACGCGTCCCTCAGGGTGGTGTCCGCCGGGTCGGCGCCGAACACGACGACCACGCCGGTCGGCTCCGTGTCCACCTCGACGACCAGCAGATCGGGCCGGTGGCGGCGCAGCACCCGCACCAGCTTGTACACGTCGCCGGTCCAGTACTTGGTGTGCCGCTCGCGGGCGGCCTCGTCGACGTCGCGCGGCAGCATGTCGTCCAGCACGATCACGCTCGACCAGCGGGAGTGCCGCTCGACGTTCATGAAATCGCGCAGGGCGTATTCGAAGTGGTGTATCCCGTCGATGAACGACAGCTCCACCTTCGGGTCCCCGCCGAACAGGCCGAACGGGTCGCGACGGGCGAGGGCGCGGAACGGGTTGCGGCCGTTGCGCAGATGAATCAGCGGGTCCGCGCGGGCGAAGAAGTCGTCGCTCGTCGCCCTGATCAGGTGGATGTCGCAGCTGATGTCGGTCACCACCCGGAAAGCGGGGTCGACGGCGACGGAAGGAACCCGTGAAAGGGCAAGGCTTCTGCCGTCGTTGACCCCGATCTCCAGATAGTTCCGGGGGCGGTAGACACGGTGCAGCTGACGAAGGAAGTCATGGCGGTTCACGTGGAGCGGCCCTTCGCAGAAACCAAAATGACTTGGTGTCCCGCGAAGCTATCTCATGACCACTTCATGACCTGAGTATTCGCCTGTATGTAAATCCGTGTTGTATTTCTTTCGGGTGGGTCGGCCGGTCGACGCTCCGTGCTCAGGGGCGTTCCGCCGCGAGCAGCACCGGGAACGCCTCCGTCAGCGCCGCCCGCCAGTCCCGGACCGGTTCGATTCCGGCCGCGGCCCAGCGGTCGTGGCCCAGCACGCTGTACGCGGGCCGGGGCGCCGGCCGGACGAAGGCCGCGCTGGTGGTGGGGCGGACCCGCTCCGGGTCGGTGCCGAGCAGCCGGAAGATCTCCCGGGTGAAGCCGAACCAGGTCGTCTCGCCGCCGCTGGTGCCGTGGTAGACACCGGCGGGCGCGGTGCCCGCGAGGGCGGCCTGCCCGAGCCGGACCAGCCGGTCGGCCAGGTCGACCGTCCAGGTGGGCTGGCCGCGCTGGTCGTCCACCACGTCGAGGGTCTGCTTGACGCCCTCCAGCCTGATCATCGTCCGGACGAAGTTGCCGCCGCCCGCGCCGTACAGCCAGGCCGTGCGGACCACGTAGCCGGTCTCCGGCAGGGTGCCGAGCACGGCCCGCTCGCCGGCGAGCTTGGTACGGCCGTAGGCGCCGCGCGGTCCGGTCGGGTCGTCCTCGGCGTACGGCTTGTCGGCGTCACCGGCGAAGACGTAGTCGGTGGAGACCTGGAGGAGTACGGCGCCGTGCTCGCGGCAGGCCCGGGCGAGGACCTCGGGGCCCGTGCCGTTGACCCGCAGCGCGGCCTCCTCCTGGGACTCCGCGTCGTCGACCGCGGTCCAGGCGGCGCAGTTCACCACGACGGCGGGGCGGTGCTCCTCGAAGGCGGCCCGCACCGCGTCCGCGTCCGCGACGTCCAGCGCCGCGCGGTCCGCGGCGACCGCGGTCACGTCCTCCGTGGCGAGCCGGGCCAGGACGTCCCGGCCCAGCATCCCGGCGGCGCCGGTGACCAGCCAGACGGCGCTCACAGGGCGGCCCTCTCCTTCAGCGGCTCCCACCAGGCGCGGTTGTCGCGGTACCACTGGACCGTCTCGGCGAGGCCGGTGCGGAAGTCCTTGCGGGGCTCGTAGCCCAGCTCCGCGCGGATCTTGGTGCAGTCGACCGAGTAGCGGCGGTCGTGGCCCTTGCGGTCCTCGACGTAGGTGACGCTGGTGTCCCAGTCGGCGCCGCAGGCGTCCAGCAGCAGCTGGGTGAGCTCCTTGTTGGAGAGCTCGGTGCCGCCGCCGATGTTGTAGACCTCGCCGGCCCGGCCCCTGGTGCGGACCAGCTCGATGCCCTGGACGTGGTCGTCGATGTGCAGCCAGTCGCGGACGTTGGCGCCGTCGCCGTAGAGCGGGACCGTCTTCCCGTCCAGCAGGTTGGTGACGAAGAGCGGGATGACCTTCTCGGGGAAGTGGTGGTGCCCGTAGTTGTTGGAGCAGCGGGTCACCCGCACGTCGAGGCCGTGGGTGCGGTGGTAGGAGAGCGCGATCAGGTCGCTGGACGCCTTGGCCGCGGAGTACGGCGAGTTCGGAGCCAGCGGGTGGGTCTCGGGCCAGGAGCCCTTGTCGATCGAGCCGTACACCTCGTCGGTGGAGATGTGCACGAAGGTCCTGATGCCCGCCAGGTGCGCGGCGTGGATCAGGGTGTGCGTGCCCACGACGTTGGTGCGGACGAACTCGGCGCCCCCGTCGATGGAGCGGTCCACGTGCGACTCGGCGGCGAAGTGCACCACCTGGTCGTGCTCGGCCATCAGCTTGGCGACCAGCCCGGCGTCGCAGATGTCGCCCTGGACGAACCGGAAGCCCGGATGCTCGCGCACCTCGTCGAGGTTGGCCGGATTTCCCGCGTAGGTGAGCTTGTCGAGCACGGTGACCGCGACGTCCCCGGGGCCCTCGGGGCCGAGCACCGTACGGACGTAGTGCGAGCCGATGAAGCCGGCACCGCCGGTCACCAGGATGTTCGTGGTCATGAGGAGATCTGCACCTTGCTGTGGTCGCCGAGCACGAGTCGGTGGGCGGACGGGGAACGGGGGGCGGGGGTCACTTCGACGTCATGGCCGATGAGCGACGCCTCGACGCGGCGGACACCGACGATGGAGGCGCCCCGCAGGACGATGGAGTACTCGATCTCGCTGTCCTCGATGCGGACGTTCTCCGAGACCGAGGTGAAGGGGCCGACATAGGCGCCGCTGATCACCGAACCGGCACCGATGATCGCGGGGCCGACGATCCGGCTTCCGCTGACCCGGGCGCCCGGCTCGATCCGCACCCGGCCGATGATCTCGCTGTCCGCGTCGACCTCGGCGTGCTCGTGGGTGGGCTCGACGGTCTCCAGGACCGTCCGGTTGACCTCCAGCATGTCGGTGACGTTGCCGGTGTCCTTCCAGTACCCGTGGATCGTGGTGGAGCGCACGTCGCGCTTCTGGTCGATCAGCCACTGGATGGCGTGGGTGATCTCCAGCTCGCCGCGCCAGGACGGCTCGATGGCGCGGACCGCCTCGTGGATCACGGGGGTGAAGAGGTAGACGCCGACGAGCGCCAGATCGCTCTTGGGCTCCTTCGGCTTCTCCTCCAGCGCCACCACCCGGCCCGCGGCGTCCAGCTCCGCGACACCGAAGGAGGTCGGGTTGGGCACCTGCGTCAGCAGGATCTGCGCGTCCGGCCGGTCCGAACAGAACTCCTCCACCAGGCCGGTGATCCCGCCGACGATGAAGTTGTCGCCCAGATACATGACGAAGTCGTCGTCGCCCAGGAAGTCGCGGGCGATCAGCACCGCGTGGGCCAGTCCGAGCGGCTCCTCCTGCGGGATGTACGTGACCTCGATGCCGAGCGCGGAACCGTCGCCGACCGCTTCCCGGATCTCCGGGGCCGTGTCGCCCACGATGATGCCGACCTCGGTGATCCCGGCCTCCGCGATGGCCTCCAGCCCGTAGAACAGCACGGGCTTGTTCGCCACCGGCACCAGCTGCTTGGCCGAGGTGTGCGTAATGGGACGCAGGCGGGTGCCGGCCCCTCCGGACAGTACGAGAGCCTTCACTTGACCAGTCCCCAAGGTGATCTGTCGGTCCCGCCGCGTCCGCGACGTCTCTGCCGACTTTACGGAGTTGAGGCCCGGTATACGGGGAATTCATCGTTCCCACCACCCGGAAACGCACAGCCTTTACAAGCGCCCATTACCCCACATTCAGGCGCTTCTTCCAGCGCCTCGCGTCACGCCTCACACGGCGCGCCACCCGCCGCGAAAGCGAGGCCCGGCGGGCGGCCGGTGATGGTGCCGCCACCGCTGCCCTCACCGGCCGCTTGACCCGCTTGCCGTCGCGCCAGTCGGGCACGGTGACCTCGTACATCACGTCGGGCAGCGCCGCCGCCCGGTCGCGGAAGCGCGGGTAGGCCAGATGGACCGTCCGGCCGTCCGACGAACGGACCAGATCCGGCACCTTCTTCGCCCGGACGTACTGCACCACCTCGACGAGCAGATCCACGCTGCCGTACGCCACGCAGGCGAGCCGCAACCGCTCCGGAATCTTGATCAGCCGGGCCACGCCCTCGTGCCAGTACGCGTCCATCAGCGGACGCGCGAGTTCCATCTTGTGCCGGCGGACCTCTTCGGAATCCCGCAGCACGACCGGGCCGAACTGCTGGAGCATGCCGACCGTGAAGGGCCGCACCATCAGGTAGTCGCGCTTCGGCCCGGCCGGTTCAATCCGGTGAATGAGCTCCATCATGGCGCGCATGGAATCGAAGCGCCACACATAAGTGCCGCTCTTCGTGACGTGCTTACCGTCGTCACGGCCCACCAGGTAATAGCAGACGTAATCGGCGATCACCGAGATTCCGTTGCCCCGCAGATACGCCTCCATCGTGAAGAGGGCGTCCTCGCCGGTCCTGAGGCTCTCGTCGAACCGCAGGGAAAGCCGCTCCAGGAGTTCGCGGCGGAAGAGCTTCTGCGCGCTCAGGGTGTAGATGACCTTGGAGTCGTAGACGTCGACGCGCTCCTCGGTGGCGCCCCACATCGACTTCGGCGCCCCCCTGTTCACGCCGACGACCTTGCCGAGCACCACGTCGGTTCCGGCCCGGTCCGCCATGGCCACCATGCGGGCGAGCGCCTCCTCGCCGAAATAGTCGTCCGCGTCCAGGAAGAAGACGTAGCGGCCACGGGCCATGCCGATCCCCACGTTGCGGGGTCCGCTGGGGCCGCCGGAATTCTCCTGCCGAATCACTCGGGTCGGCACCTTCGATCGCGCCGCGAATTCTTCCAGGTACTCGCCGGTGCCATCCGTGGAACCGTCGTCGACCGCGACGATTTCAATCCGATCGGCCCCGATCGTCTGTGCCTCCACCGATTCGAGACAACGAACGAGGTAAGGCATTGCCTCATATGCACCGACGATCACAGTTACGTCTGGAATTCGCGTCTCGCTCACATGAAAAGAAGACAGTCGACCGCCCCCATCGGTTGTCTTCCGTGACGCGAATAGATGGTGACACTCATCACAAAGGCCCGGTACAACCTTTTTACGGGTTGTACCGGGCCTTGGTCGACCAGGTCATGCGAAGGGCTGGTCCCTCAGCCGCCCACGGGCTCCCCGAGGCTCCTGGCGACGCCGGTGTTCCGGGCTTCGGACTTGGCCGAGAGCGCCTTGACCGCGTTGTCGAACTGCACGATCGAGGTGGGCTCGTCCGGGCCGAGCAGGTACCTCTTCAGCTCGCGGCGGCCCTCCGCCCGGGTGTCCCCGGCCGGGTCGGTCACCGCGGCGAGCAGCTCGTCCAGCTCGGCCGCCGAGTTGGACAGGATCACGGCGGCACGGACCGCCGTGTTCTGCCGGCGGAACTCCTCCTCGCCCAGCTCGGCGGAGTCGGTGACCGCGTACGGCTTGCCGCTCGCGATGAAGTCGGAGACCACGCTGGAGATGTCCGAGACCATCGCGTCCGACTCGTTGAAGCAGTCGTACAGCCGCATCCGGGCACCGGTGATGACCCGGTGCTCCCACCAGCCCCGCGCACGCCAGGACGCCGCGTTCCACTCGTCCTTGAGCCGCGCCGTCTCGGCCTCGCGCGCCGGGTCGGCCAGCGAGTCGCGGGACATCTCCGCCTCGTCGCGGGCGGTGCTCGCGCCGCCCTCCAGCTCGGCCAGCCGGGCCTCGATACGGGCCAGCTCGGCCCGTGCCGCGGCCTGGTCGCCCTTGAGCGCCGCAGCCTGCTCCGCCCAGCGGGAATCGGTGGCGCGCTCGGCGGCGGCCCGCTCGATCATCGCGGTGATGCGCAGGTGGACGGCCTTGGCCTTGGCGCTGCGGGTGCCGGTGAAGGGGTGCGGCTTGTAGAGCAGCCGGACCGGCCGCTCGGCCTCCAGCAGCCGCCGGACGATGTTCTCGCCGGCCAGCAGCAGGGAGGTGTTGCCCGGGTTGTCGTCCCAGCCCTCCCAGGTGGGGGCGTACAGCACGGTCGGGATCGGGTTCCTCTGCGTACCGGACCACGTCTGGATGGTGGCCAGCTGCGGACGGCCCACCTCCACGATGTCCTCGTCGCGCACTCCGACGTCGGCCAGCGCGTAGCGGTCGCGGCCGGCCCGGCCCGCGGTCCACACCTCGTCGTAGACCTTGCTGAACGGGTTGACGCTGGCGAGCTTGTCGCTGTCGCCGTGGCCGATGAATACGTGCTTCATCGTCGGCACCCGGAGCAGGTGGATGTTCTTGCCGACGTTGGCCGCGTAGAGCGCGACCCGCACCGACAAGAGGTCCAGGTTCATCAGGTGCACGCCACCGGGCACGCAGAGCACCGGCACCGAGGTGCTGGCGAGCTGCGGCAGGATGTTGCGCTCACGCAGCAGGATCATCGGCCGGCCGCCGAGCTGAGCCATCGTCTCCAGCCACATGTTGGCCTGGTAGGCGGACTCCTTGGAGCCGGAGAAGTACAGCACCACGGTCGGCTGGTACTCGGTGAGCCAGGTGCCCACCGCGGCCAGCGTCTGGTCCGCGGACGGCACGCGCCGCTTCCGGCCGATGTACGGCAGGAGCAGCAGCAGGTACCCGAGGGCCGCGAGGAGCGTGACGGCGAAGCCCGCGTAGGCGATGCCGTCCACCCCCGTCTCGATCGCGATCAGCACGCCGATGACGGCGAAGACGTCCAGGTGGAGCATCTTCTCGGCGGGGCGGTTCATCAGCAGCGACGGCGGGGCGTCGGGAACGCGCAGCCGCTCCAGGTCCACGTTGAGAGTGACCACCGGCAGCTTCCGGCGCAGCCGGATCAGGGTGACCATCGCGCTCTGCGGCGCCTGGAGCCCGTAGAACGCCAGCAGGCAGGCAACCGTCACGTAGAACAGCGTCTCCTCACCGAGTCCCATGCGGGACAGCAGGAGGATCAGCAGCAGCTGTCGGACCAGGAAGCGGATCGAGATCCCGGCCCGGACAGCGGTGAGCCGGTTGATCAGGTAGCTCCCGCGATGGTGCAGGTAGCGGTCCGCGAGATAAGTGGCCGCGGCGGCCGCGGCGAAGAACCAGAGGTTGGGGATTATTGCCGCGAGCATTATGCACGGGAACCCCACAGCCATCAGGAGCGCTGCGGCCAGCTCCGAGCCGCTGCCCACCCGAGCCAAGCGCATGGCTTTCGAAATCACGAAGTACCGCTCCCGAGGGTGCCGACTTGCTTTACGTTACGAGGGGATTGTGAAGGCAGAGCTTCACGAATTCGGACCCCTGCGGTTCGCAACGAAGCGACAACAGGGGTCCGAATAGTCGATTATCCAGAATTATTACACATCGGCCTGACGGTCGAGGACCGCGGCAAGGGCCTGCTCGAAGCCGGACGCCTCGGACGCCCCCTTGGTCGGGTCCTGCTGACGCACGTCGATGACATGGCCGGTCAGCTCGGAGAGCAGGACGTCGAGCGAGGTCCTGGCGACCGCCTCGGAGGAGAGCAGCGTGCCCGCCGGCTCCTGGCCGAACGCCTTGGTGCGCATCGGGGTGGCGGTGCGCTCGGGGTTCACGCAGTTCACCCGCACGCCGTCGCCCGCCCACTCGTCCGAGAGCGCCTGGGTGAGGTTCACCATGGCGGCCTTGGTCGAGGAGTAGAGGCTGTACTCGGCGCGGCCCCGGGTGTAGCTGCTGGAGGTGTAGAGCAGCAGCTGGCCCTTGGTCTCGGCGAGGTACTTGTACGAGGCGCGGGCGATCTGCACGGGGGCCAGGTAGTTGACGTTGAGCGCTTCCTGGATGGTCGCGCTGTCGGTCTCGGCGAGCTTGCCGATGCGGAGCACCCCGGCGGTGTTGATGACGTAGTCGACCCGGCCGGTCTCGGAGTACGCCTTGGAGAGCGCCTCGTCGATGTGGACCGGGTTCTCCACGTGCGTACCGGTGGTGGAGCGGCCCAGGGCGTAGACCGTGGCGCCGTAGGACTCGGCGAGCGCCGCGATGTCCGCGCCGATGCCGTACGAACCGCCGAAGACGACCAAGGTCCTGCCGGTGAGCAGCTCGCGGTAGGCGGCGTCGTCGGCGGGCTGCGGGGCCGCCGTGGAGGCCAGCTGGAACAGCTTGTCCGCGATGAAGACGTCGACCGGCTGCGTGACCTTCATGTTGTACTCGTCGCCGGCCACGACGTAGATCGGCACGTCGGGGAGGTACTTCAGGACGACCGAGCAGTCGTCGGTCGCCTGGAAGTTCGGGTCGCCCGCGGCGACCTCGTAGGCCCGGCGGATCGTGGACAGCTTGAACGCCTGCGGCGTCTGGCCCCGGCGCAGCCGGGAGCGGTCCGGTACGTCGGTGATGAACTCGCCGTCGTCACCGTGGGTACGGGTCACGATGATCGTGTCCGCGGACGGGATGGCGACGTCGACCGCCTGGTAGCGGTCGAGGGCGTCGACGCAGTCCTGGATGACGCGCTCCGAGAGCAGCGGGCGCACGGCGTCGTGGAAGAGGACATTGCGGTCCTCGCCCTCGGCCAGGCCCTCGCCGAGGGCCTCGATGGCGCGCTCGGTGGTCTCGTTGCGGGTCGAACCGCCCTCGATCACCTTGACGACCTTGGTGAGGCCGGCCTTGGCGACGATCCTCTCCACGTCGGGCACGTATCCCGGCGCCATCAGCACGATGATGTCGTCGATGGAGTCGGCCTGCTGGAAGATCGACAGCGTGTGCTCGATGACGGCCTTGCCAGCGATCTTCAGCAGCTGCTTGGGAATGGACAGACCCACGCGCTGGCCGGTGCCCCCGGCGAGCACGACTGCTGTGGTTCGGGCTTTGGCTATGTGCTGAGCAGACACAGACGACCTACCTTGCGAGGCTGGGAGATACAGCGATGGTTGCACTCTCCGTTACCGTCTCGCAAGGTGGACGATGGCCGTCGCACGCCCCCTCGACACCTTTCGTTCCCTTGCCATCAGGGCGAATACCGGAATCCACGCCTCCCTGACAGGTGATCGACGCCACACGACTGAGCGCCATGAATCACCCCTGAGCAGGTTTGGTTCCCTCGGACGTGTGACAAAGGAACCGTTCCCACCGGCCGCCCGGGACCCGTGCGGAGTCCTCGGGACGCATCCCGGGCGGCCGGAACGACGTGTCCGGATCAGAACGGGTTGAAGTCGTCGTAGTCCCGCTGCGCCTCGTCGCGCTCCGCCTCGCGGTCGCGACGGCGCTGCGCGGCCGGGCGCGGCGCCTCGAAGCGGTGGTCCTCGCCGCGGCGGCCGAGCATCTCCGCGCCGGCGGCCATCGACGGCTCCCAGTCGAAAACGACCGCGTTGTCCTCGGAGCCGATCGCGACGCCGTCGCCGGACCGGGCCCCGGCCTTCAGCAGCGCGTCCTCGACCCCGAGGCGGTTGAGCCGGTCGGCAAGGTAGCCGACGGCCTCGTCGTTGCTGAAGTCGGTCTGGCGCACCCAGCGCTCCGGCTTCTCGCCGCGCACCCGGTAGAGGCCGTCCTCCTCCTGCGTGACGGTGAAGCCCGCGTCGTCGACGGCCTTCGGGCGGATGACGATCCGGGTCGCCACCTCGACCGGCTTGGCCGCGCGCGCCTCGGCGACGATCCCGGCGAGCGCGTAGGAGAGCTCCTTCAGGCCGGTACGGGCGACCGCGGAGACCTCGAAGACGCGGTAGCCGCGCTCCTCCAGGTCCGGGCGGATCATGTCGGCGAGGTCCTGGCCGTCCGGGATGTCGATCTTGTTGAGGACGACGATGCGGGGCCGGTCCTCCAGGCCGCCGTACTGCTTCAGCTCCTCCTCGATGATGTCGAGGTCGGAGACCGGGTCGCGGTCGGACTCCAGCGTCGCGGTGTCCAGCACGTGCACCAGGACCGAGCAGCGCTCGACGTGGCGCAGGAACTCCAGGCCGAGGCCCCGGCCCTGGCTGGCGCCCGGGATAAGACCGGGGACGTCGGCGACGGTGTAGACCGTGCTGCCCGCGGTGACCACGCCGAGGTTCGGGACGAGGGTGGTGAAGGGGTAGTCGGCGATCTTCGGCTTGGCCGCGGAGAGGACCGAGATCAGCGAGGACTTGCCCGCGCTCGGGTAGCCGACCAGCGCGACGTCGGCGACGGTCTTCAGCTCCAGGACGATGTCCCGGGCCTCGCCGGGCTCGCCGAGCAGCGCGAAGCCGGGGGCCTTGCGCCGGGCGGAGGCCAGCGCGGCGTTGCCGAGGCCGCCCCGGCCGCCCTGGCCCGCGACGAACGTGGTGCCCTGGCCGACCAGGTCGGCGAGGACCTCGCCGTTCCGGTCGAGCACGACCGTGCCGTCGGGAACGGTCAGGACCAGGTCCTGGCCGTCCTTGCCGGAGCGGTGGTCGCCCGCGCCGGGCTGGCCGTTGGTGGCCTTGCGGTGGGGGTGGTGGTGGTAGTCGAGGAGCGTGGTGACCGCCTGGTCGACGACCAGGGTCACATCGCCGCCGCGGCCGCCGTTGCCGCCGTCCGGGCCGCCGAGCGGCTTGAACTTCTCGCGGTGTACGGAGGCACAGCCGTGGCCTCCGTTACCCGCGGCGACATGCAGTTCGACGCGGTCCACGAAGGTGGTCATGGGTGGAACCTCCAGTTACATCCGTACAGAAATGTCTCACTCGTGCCGCCCCTCCGCGCGTGCGTGACCGCCGGGGGACGGCGTTCCTCATCGGAGGAACACGCGAAAGGCGGACCCGCTTCCCGTAACGGGAAGTGAGGTCCGCCTCCGCAGGAACCGCTCGACGAGCGCCGGGGTGTCAGCCGGCGATCGGAACGATGTTCACGACCTTGCGGCCACGGTGCGTGCCGAACTCGACCGCACCCGCGGCGAGCGCGAACAGCGTGTCGTCGCCGCCACGGCCGACGCCCGTGCCCGGGTGGAAGTGGGTGCCGCGCTGGCGGACCAGGATCTCACCGGCGTTGACGGCCTGACCGCCGAAGCGCTTCACGCCGAGCCGCTGAGCATTGGAATCGCGCCCGTTCCGGGTGGACGATGCGCCCTTCTTGTGTGCCATGTCTCCTCAGTCCCTTACTTCGCAGCCGCGGGGATACCGGTGACCTTGATCGCCGTGTACTGCTGGCGGTGACCCTGGCGACGGCGGTAGCCGGTCTTGTTCTTGTAGCGAAGGATGTCGATCTTCGCGCCCTTGTGGTGGTCCACGACCTCGGCCTGGACCTTGATGCCGGCCAGCACCCACGGGTCGCTGGTCACGGCGTCGCCGTCGACCACGAGCAGGGTCGAGAGCTCGACCGTGTCGCCCACCTTGGCGGTGGAAATCTTGTCAACCTCGACGATGTCACCGACAGCAACCTTGTGCTGGCGGCCACCGCTGCGCACGATGGCGTACACGCGGATCTCTCTCTCGCTCGGAACGGAACCCCTGATGCCAGCCACTCACCCGGACCGGGGCCCGGAATGATCCGAATGGACGAGCGGCCTCTCCCGGCGGACGGAGCCACCAGGAGGAATGTGCTCAGGGGAAGGCGCGCATAGGAAACACGCCGATGGGCAAGATTACGGGGCTGCCCGCAGCCGGTCAAACCGGGCCGCTGCCGGATGCCTCGGGCGAACGTGTGTCGCACCAGGTCGTAGGCTCGCCGCGCGAGGCCCTACTCCGAAAGGCAGACGTTCAGTGAACTACAGAGTCCAGCCCACCGCCCAGGTCGACGAGACCGCCGAGATCGGCGCCGGGAGCAGTGTCTGGGAGCTCGCCCAGATCCGCGAGGGCGCCCGGCTCGGCGAGGGCTGTGTGGTGGGACGCGGCGCCTACGTCGGCACGGGCGTCCGGATCGGCGACAACGTGAAGATCCAGAACTACGCGCTCGTGTACGAGCCCGCCGAACTCGCGGACGGAGTCTTCATCGGCCCGTCGGTGGTCCTCACCAACGACCACAACCCGCGCTCGGTCGACCCCGACGGCAAGCAGAAGCGCGGCGGCGACTGGGAGGCCGTGGGCGTGAAGATCGCCGAGGGCGCCTCCCTGGGCGCCCGCTCGGTCGCCGTCGCCCCGGTCCGGATCGGCCGCTGGGCCATGGTCGCGGCCGGCGCCGTGGTCACCAAGGACGTCCCCGACTTCGCCCTGGTCGTCGGCGTCCCGGCCCGCCGGGTCGGCTGGGTCGGCCACGCGGGCGTGAAGCTCGTGGAGCGCGAGGGCGAGCCGGGCCTGTGGGAGTGCCCGCGGACCGGCACCCTGTACGCGGAGAAGGACGGGGCCCTGACGGAGCACAGCGCGTAGCCCGAAGGCCTCGCGGGCAGGTCCCGGCGCGCTGGCGCGCCGGGACCAGTTCCAGCGCTACATCCGCGTCCGGCTCCACCTCTGGCGCGACGCCGTCGACTTCATTGAGCTTCTTCGATGTGGCCACCGATCGGGTGACGGTCCGTGAAGCGCAACGAGCGAGGCCCCGGACAGTTGATCAGATGTCCGACGTCTCAATCACACTGCTCGGGGGCCTCGTTGGTGACCCATCCTGCCGCAATCGACCTGCCGCACGCACTCGTGGAGTGGGTCACCATGCTGATCGTCACCCGTGGGAGCGGACCGGCGCCGCAAGCTGCGTCCGTCCCAGCGAGCGGTAGTGGCACTGGTGTACCTGCGCGAGCACATCACTTCGGCTGAGATCACCGCCGGGTTCGGGACCAGCGGTACACCGCCCACGCGTACACCAGCACGGTCGCCGACCTGCCCGCCGCACGTGCTCCGGGTCTACTGAAAACGCCGCGCGAGCATGATCCCGGCTTCGTCCTGCTCGACGGGGCCCTCGCCGAGTGCGACCGGGTCGGCGACGGCCGGGCCGACCACTCCCACAGACACCGGCGCCACGGCGTGAACGTGCAGGTCGTCACCGACCCCGGCGGCCGGCCGCTGTGGCTCTCGCCCGCCCTGCCGGGCCGCACCCACGACCTGACCGCCGCCCGCACCCACCGGATCATCCGAGTCTGCGAGCGCCAAGGCGTTCCCATCGCGGCCGATCCCGCCCACCAGGGCGCCGGCCCCTGGCTGACCACCGGCATCAAACGCGGACCGCGGCGGGAACCCACCCCACCGGGAAGACCCGGAACCATGCCTTGGCCGCGGCACTGGCACCCGTCGAACGCGACGTCGCACGCCTAAAACCCTGGCGGATCTTCCGCAGATCCCGGTGCAGCCCCAACCGCATGACGTCAATCGCCAAGGCCGCCCTCACCCTGGAGCTGCAACTCTGAAGAAGCTCACTGAGTTGCCTGCCCCTTCATACCCTTCGGCGACGCAGACCGGACTGAGGGCGGCGAAATCCTTCGCCTGTGCAACCTCGGCCGCCGACATTTCCGTCAACTATTACAACACCGCAGCGGTCCCACCAGAAAAGATCTGATGGGACCGCTGGGTAACATATGAAGAATCGACCACTTCACTTCTGGATTAGTTGCACACAGCCGCTTCAGGATGCCTGGATCGAATCACTGTCGATGGCGATAACCAACGAGCCAGAATCCTCCTCCAGATAGTCATGCCCTGGAAAGTAGTCTACATGGAGGTGGTCGTCCTGATCTGCTTCCAAAGCGAAGCCTTCGATGTTCTCGGCAAGGAGAGAGAAGGACTCCAGTCCGCCCTCAATCTCGAGAGATTCACTATCTCCGGAAGAAGAGATCTCAATCTTCCCACTCGCTTGCTGAAATTTGATCCGCAACAACGATCCGGTGTACGGGAACGGATTTGAAACCTTCGCAAGGAGAATTTCCCCCCTGCCGCTCCGCAGTTCCTGCCCCAAGGCCAGTAGTTCAGAGCGGGTTCCAGACAGCTCCAACTCCCCGGTCGAATCGCTGTGCAAAACCTTCAACGTTACTCCTCTTTCAGTGGCCTAGGGCCAGTAGTCGCCGGGCCGGATCGTGGATGGATTGATTGCAGTGTGCGGATCCTTGAGTGGGCCACTAGTAACCGTCTTTCCGTTGATCTGGGTTTCCAGATT
Source organism: Streptomyces sp. NPDC092952 (assembly GCF_044754785.1). Classification (NCBI taxonomy): domain Bacteria; kingdom Bacillati; phylum Actinomycetota; class Actinomycetes; order Kitasatosporales; family Streptomycetaceae; genus Streptomyces; species Streptomyces sp. NPDC092952. The sequence continues at coordinate 324,123 of NZ_JBIVPT010000002.1, forward strand.
CAGGTGTGGTCCCAGTTTCTGAACATGCGCACTATTGGGGTTCACATCGAAGCGTGCAATCTTTCTGACCGCATTACCGGCCTCGTCAGTGGTCACGCTCATGAACTGAACTCCGCCACTGCCAGACCGCACTACCGTTGCACTGTCACCAACGTGTGCCACGCCTCGCTTAACGGCCTCATCCATCGAAATGTCGCAGTTGTGTACGAGTACCGGCGTATTTCCGGCCAGCACATAGTACGTGTGCTACGCGGACCCTCTCTATCTGCGTATTCGCAGATCAGCGGCGATTTCGGGTTCCGCTGGTGTCCGTGATTGTGCGGGGGAATCCGTGGGTGTTGCCGTCGCTACTGCCGTCAGGAGCGCGGGGCGCACGATGGTGCTGCCGCTGGCTCGGTATCGGCGCAGGGGGGACTTTACTGCCACGCTCCGGGCTCGGCACGGAGTAGGGCGCGGACGGTCTGCTCGTAGTGCTCGTGGCCGGTCTGGGCGCAGTGTCCGGCGATCCAGCGGGTCAGTTCGTCCTGGGTGTGCAGGGTGCCGGATGCGGCACCGCAGTTGTGTTCCTCTCCGGTGACGCATAGCGCCGTGAAGGCCGGCAGAGCCAGAGGATCGGGGACGGTGGCCACGTGGTACTCGCGAAATCGGTAGCGCCCCCGTGCGAAGTCGCGGACCGGTGCATCGGTGTGCGCAGAGTCAGGCACCCTCGTCCACCTCTTCCTCTTCCGGGTCCGGGAGGCGCTGCCCGCGCGAGTCGGCTACTCGGAGCGCGTCCGCCAGGGCCTCGGTCAACCGGCAGGCCAGCCACCGGTATTCGGTGGCCGACGAACTTGACGCTCCGGGAGCCGTGGCCTCTCGGGCATACTCCAGCAGTTCCTGGCCCATGCCGAGCTGCACCGTCTCGATGCTGTCGGCGAGGGTGGAGAGGTAGCCCCGACCGTCGGTGCTCAGGTAGCAGGGCTTCCCTTCCGGGCTGGTCCACGGCAGTAAGCGGGGACCTCCCCCGCCCGACGCGGCGTCGTACAGCTCTCTGCGACGCATGCGGTCGGCATCGCTCCTGGGCTGGCTCACTGGGCACCCCCGGCCTGGGTCACTGATAGTGGACGCACTGACCGTAAGTACCGACTGATCGTCACCCCAGCTGGGAGCCATGACAGTTCGCGACTATCGGTTCACGAACTGCCATGCTGCGTGGCAGCTACCCAACAACGCCCAGGTAGTCGGCCATTTCGCGCATCTCCGTCGTAAGGGTGCGCTTACGCTTGCTCAGGATCTCCTGCATGGTCTCGGCGGCACTGTTCTGGTGCCGCAGCCACTGCGGGGCGGCTTCCTTGGCACGAGTCAACTCGTCCATGGCGGCGGACAGGTCTCCCGTTCGAGTGTGGGCGCGCGCCACGTCGAGGGTGAAGCGGTTCCCGTCGTTGGTGCTGGGCCTGCCCAGGCGCTTCCACGCCTTGGGCGACAACTCCTCCTGCTCGCCTGCCTTGCGCACCACGGTGCGGGCGTCGCCGATGACCAGGGAGTCTTCGAGTGCCTTGACCGCGACGGTGACCGGCCCGAAGACGGACCAGTGCCGGGAGACATTGCGATGCGCTGTCCCGATCGCGGTTGCCGCGACCCGGGCGGCCTGACGGTACGCCTTCGCCTCGTCGGGACGGTTGTTCCTCGCGGCTGCGGCGGCGGCCTCCATCGCCAGGCCGCCCCACACCGCGTAGTGGTCCGGCTCGGCCCCGGTGATCTTCGGCTCCACCGCGTCCATGCTCCGGGCGGCGACCTGTTCCGCCTCGTCCAGCCTTCCCTGTCTCACCAGCAGCCAGCACATGCAGCCGACACCGGAGCCCGCCGCAAGCATGTCTCCGGCCTGACGGGCATCCATGATGGCGCCGCGCACAGCGGCGTACGCGATGTCGTACTGCCGTACCTGGGTGAGGTAGGTGCCCGCCAGACGCAGCGCCTCGGCGCGGGCCAGCAGGGCCTGCCGGTGCTCGTCCCCGCTGTCGTAGTAGGCGACGGCTTGTGCGGCATCGCGCAGCAGGCCGGGCAGTTGGGCCGCGACGCTCTTGTAGCTGTCGGAGAAGTACAGCACCCGTGCGTCTTGCAGCGTCCGCCGGAAGGTGCGCAGGTTCGGTTCCTCGGCCACGGCTTCGGCGTCCTGGTCCACGAGTCCGACGGCCGGGGTGAGGGCGGCGCGGAGCTGGATCAGGTTGACGCGGTTCGGCTCCTCGGTCCGCCCAACGGGCTCCGGGGCATCGGACGCCATCAACGCGGCGGTGGTCACCCCCAGCGCGCGGGCGAGCGTGTGCAGGGTCTCCATGCGGAGAGTGCCGCCCTGCTCGGCCTTGCGTACCGTGCCCGGCGATACGCCTGCGGCGTGGGCCAGTTCCTCCTGGCTCATCCCCGCGCGACGCCGGTACCTGCGGACGTTGTCGGCCAGCTCCGTAGTCATCAACTCACCACCTCCCACTCCACGGTACGCCCGGTCGGCACATCAGCCGGGGGCGATCCGGCACACGCCCACCCACAGGAGTGCCCCACCACGTGGCGAGCCGGAGCACCGGCAGAATCGGGGCCTGAGCGGGAGGGGGTCCCTCGTCGGTCGGGCAGCTTCGCCGTGCCAGGGTTCCCCGGGGGCCGCCAAGGCTCACCCCGTGACGCGTGCGCTCGGCCTTGGCGGCCCCCGGGGGTTCCTGGTACGCCTCCGGTGACCGGGCGGCGAGGGACCCCCTCCCGCGACCCGCGACCCCACACCACGACGAAGCCGCACCCGCAAGTCTGCCCCCTGCCCCTCAGAGAGAGGGCCGGGGTCTGGGGCAGGGCCCCAGGATGGTTCGCAGTGCTGGCTGTTGCGCGCCCGGACCGGCGGGGTCGTCGCCAAGCGGGGCGGAGACAGGAGCGGGCGGCGGCCCCGAGGGGCCGGACGCGCGCGGGCCGCGTCAGCGGGCCGCCTTGATCAAGTAAAGAAACTCTGAACAGCTCACCCTGTCGCCCCTGTCGCCGCATCTGACCAGGGTGTCAGGCCGACCGTCAGGGGCGCTGCTGTCGGCGCTTCTTCGATTCGGCCAGTGCGGCTTCGAGTTTCTCGCGCGGCGATGCGTCCGAGTCGGCGTCGTCGTCATGGAGTGGTGGCAGGAAGAGGCCACGTCGGCTCGTCTCGCGTTTGATCTTCCGGCGCTCGTTGAAGATCCGCTGGTGTTCTTCACGGATCGTGGCCCATTGCTGGTCGAGTTCCGCTTCCCGTGCCAGGAGTTCGTCATCGGTGAGGTCGGCGAAGTCGGCGGCGGCTGCGCGGGCCTCGCGGGCGATCTCCTCGCGTAGCAGGTAGTTCGTGATCGGCCCGTGGTGCTTGCCCGGCTCCGGGGTTTGGCGGACGAAGACACCGCGGCCCTTGACCGAGTACACGAGCCCTTCTTGCTTGAGGCTTCGGTAGGCGTTCTGCGCGGTGGAGTTGGCGACTTGGAATCGCTCCTGGATCTCACGGGCGGGCGGGAGCTGGGAGCCCGGAGGGTAGGTGCCTTCTGTGATGTCGCGGCGGAGGAAGTCGGCCACCTGGACGTAGGGCGGACGACCGTCGTCGTTGCGGATGAGATCGGCCGGCCAGTCCGGGCCCGGCTCTTCGTCGTCCGCGTCCGCTGGGGTGTCCGGGGCATCGCTCGTGTTGGCCGTCGCGCTCACGAAGCTGCCCCGGCCGAGTTGGGAGTGGACCAGCCCTTCCTGCTTGAGGACCCGCAGGGCGTTTTGAACGGTGGAGCTGGAGACGCCGAATCGCTCGCCGAGCACGTTGGCCGAGGGCAGGCGCTCGCCCGATGTGAACTCGCCGGTCAGGATCGCGTCCCGCAGGGCGGCAGCGGCCTGGAGATACGGCGGTCGGGAGTCCTCGTCCAAGGGCAGGGTCATGACCCCAAGGTATCGCCTGCCCGGTAGGCCGCTACAGGCAGATCACCGTGCTTCCCGCCTGACCGCCCACCCACCTCATCGCTGTCACAACTTCATCGGGCTTGCAAGTTATGCGATCATCTCCTTATGCTCATGGCGAGTCGATCAAGCGGCTCCATCGAACGAGGATGTGATGGCATGGCTATGACCCGTATTCGTGTTGCTCTGCTGCCGTCTGCGGTGTGCATCGCGGGCACCGAGCCGGTGCTGAAGATCAAGGACCAGCAGACCGGGGAGGTCGCCACCGACCGGGAGACCGGTGCGTCGCTGTACACGGTGACCGTGATGCTCATGGAGGACGGCCGGGCCGAGGTCCTGAAGATCACCGTCCCGGAGACGGGCCTGGCCGCCGGGCTGAGGCCGGGTGCGATGGTGCGGCCGGTGGAGCTGTTCGCGACCCCGTGGGCGCGGATCTTCAACGGGCAGCTCTCCGACGGCGTCGCCTACCGGGCCTCCCGCCTGGAGCTGGTGACGGTGGAGGCGGCCCAGTGATCCGCTTCGAAAACCCCGCGCCGGAGCGGGAGTTGCACCCGCTTCGGCTCCTGCCGGGGACCGAGGGCAAGGCCACGTTCTCCGCCTCGTCTGCGGTGCTCGATCTGCTCGGCCTGAGCCTGGAGCACGCGGCCCGTCTGAACCTGGGCCACATACTCCGGCTGATACGCGAAGAGGGGGCATGAACGTGGAAGCCATGACGGGATACGCGCCGGACATACTGCTGGTAGCAGCGGTGCTGGTCAGTGTGTGGCTGCTGGTGACGGTGGTGCGCTACGTGCGGGCCGACCGGGGCACGCGGGTCAGCATGTGGCAGGCCGTGCGGGTGCGGTGGGGCTGGGTACGGCTCGCGCGGATGGCCGGGCTGACGGTCACCGACAAGACCCCGGGCCTGCTCGCCCAGATCACCGCGCAGAAGGACAGCCCCGCCCCCGCGCCCCGAGTCCTGACGCCGAAGATCAAGGTGAAGCCGGACCGGTTCGGCGTGATCGTGCGAGCCAAAACGCTGCCGCAGGTCGGCGTGGAGGAGTACCAGAAGTCGGCGCGGTTCCTGGCGGACGCCTGGCGGTGCACGCGGGTGTCCGTCCTGCCGGACGGCCCCGGCAGGGTGGTGATCCGGGGCGTGCGCTCCGACCCGCTGACCACGCCGACCACGCACCGGCCCTCCGGCCTCCCGCCCGTGGACCTGACGCGCTGGGAGCTGGGCATCGATGAGTACGCCGCCCAGGTGTGCGTGTCCCTGGCCAACGTGCCCGGGGTGACCGTGGCCGGCGTCCCCGGTGCGGGCAAGACCTCGGGGGTCAACAAGTTTGTCTGCGACTTCGCGCCCTCTGCGTCCGTGCAGATCGTGACGGCGGACGGCAAGGTGTCGCGGGCCTCGGAGGGCGACTACGCCGACCTCGTCAAGCGGATGTTCGCCTTCTGCGGAGACGACCTCGATGAAGCCAACGCGCTGTTCAAGCGCCTGGTGGAGCTGCGCAAGCGGCGCTCAGCAACCATCCGTGACGTGCTGGGCGTGAAGAACATGTGGCACGTCGGTCCTTCTCCGGAGTGGCCGCTCACGGTCCTGATCATTGATGAGGCGCACACGTTCTTCCGCGAGTACAAGGGCAGCGACCCGACGACGAAACGCCTTGGCGCGCTGACGGCGGAGAACGCCCGGCTGGTGGAGGACCTGGTCAAGAAGGGCCGCAGCGTCGGCGTCCTGGTGATCCTGATCAGCCAGAAGACCACCGGCGATGCCATCCCGACCTTCATCCGTGACGTGTGCCCCATCGGGCTGTCCTTCGCGCAGAAGACCGTGGAAGCCGCTGTGGCCGCGTTGGGTGACGACATCCGCAACTGGCCTGATGCCAGCCCGGTGACCTTGCAGGACCCCGCCTACGTCGGCGTCGCGGTGATGGCGATGCAGGGCCGCCCCGGCTACACCCGCATCCGCACCCCCTACGTCTCCGACGCCGACGCGGCCCGCGTCGCCGAAGCCACTTCGCATCTGACCGCCGATCCGGACCTGTGCCTGGACGCCTTCCTCGCCTCGACCGGCCGGACCACGGCACCCCTTCCGTCGCTCACCAAGTAGCTCCGAAAGCCCACACTGGAAAGGAGGTTGAGATCATGGCGGAGGAACGGTTCACCCGGCGCACCGTGAGCGTGGTCATGGCGGTCATCGCGGCCCTGGCCTTCGTCTTCTCCTTCGGCAACGTCTGGGCACTCGCCCTGCGGCTCGGTGTCCCCCGCCCGATCGCGCCGCTGATCGCGCCCATGGTGGACCTGTCCGTCGTCGGGCTCCTGGTCGCCCTGCGGTTCCTGGCCCTGCGCGGCGTCCCCAAGGCGGAGTTGAAGGCCGGTACCCGGCTGCTGCACCTGTGCGGCCTGCTCACCCTCGCGCTGAACGCCGCCGAACCGCTGCTGACCGGACGCTACGGACGGGCCTGCCTGGACACCGTCGCCCCGCTCCTGCTGCTCGGCTGGGGCCACGTCGGCCCCGCCTTCCTCGCCCAGTTCCACACCCACACCCGCCCCAACCCGCACCTGGAGGCCACCGCCGCCGCCCTTGCCACCGAGCCGGTGCCCGACGTCGCACCATCACCCGAATCGGCACCCCCGACGCCCGCCCGCAGATCGCCGCCTCCCTGATCGAGGAGCTGGAGCCCGCTCCGGCCGCCGCCCCGCCGGTCGCCGTCACCACGACGGGCCGACCCGCTTCCGGCCCGGCCCTGCCTGCCGCCCTGCTGGACGCGGCCCGGCGCATCGCGGACACCCACCGCGCCGAGCACGGAACTCCGATCACTGCCGCCCACCTGGGCACACGCATGGGCATCGCCCTGCCGGTGGCCACCACCGCACTCGCTCAGCTCTGAGCACCGGCCCCGCCGGCCACATCCCCCTCGCTGAACCCACGCCCGCCCCTGGGCCTGGTTCGCCATGCCCCGAGCAGCACCAACACGCCTACAGATCCGGCTGGTTGCTGCTCGGGGCCACCCACCCGAACAGAAGGGACACGCCCCGAATGGTCACCCTGGACCTGCGCCACGTGGCAAGCCCCGCCGTACGGGACCTGCTCCACCTCGTCAACCACCCCGACTTCGACCGCGCACAGCAGCAGATCGAACGCCTCGGCGGCTGCGCCGAACCCATCCGCCTGACCGGACAGACCACCACCGTCGACACCACGACCGGCGAAGCCCTTCGTGCCTATACCTCCTCCGACGAGCCGACGGGCAGCCTGCTCACCACGTGCGGCAACCGCCGCTCCTCCCGTTGCCCGGCCTGCTCCCGCCTCTACGCCGCCGACACCTACCGCCTCATCCGCGCCGGCCTCTCCGGCGGCAAGACCGCACCCACCCCCGCGTCTTCGTCACCCTCACCGCACCCTCCTTCGGCCCCGTCCACAACCGCCCCGATGCCCGGCCCTGCCGCTGCGGCACCCGCCACGAACCCGCTGACCCGCTGCTCGGCGCACCGCTCAATCCGGCGACGTACGAATACGCGGGCGCGGTCTTGTTCAACGCCCACGCCGGGGCCTTGTGGGCCCGCTTCACCATCTACCTGCGCCGGGAGCTCGCCGCCCGGCTCGGCCTGACGCAGAAGGCTGCCCGCGCGGTGTTGCGGGTGTCCTTCGCCAAGGTCGCCGAGTACCAGAAGCGTGGCCTGGTCCACTTCCACGCCGTGATCCGGCTCGACGGCTCCGACGGCAGCACCCAGCCTCCGCCGTCGGACGCCACCGTCGCCGTGCTCACCGACGCCATCCGCGCCGCCGCACCACGCGCCCGCATCTCCGTCACCTCGGACGCGATCGGGGAACGCGAACTCACCTGGGGCCAACAGCTCGACGTACGCGAGATCGCCGCCTTCGACACCGACAGCGAACTCACCGACCAGGCCGTGGCCGCCTACGTGGCCAAGTACGCCACCAAGTCCGCCGACGCCTCCGGCACCCTCGACCGCGCCCTGTTCTGCCGCCCCTGCCAGGGACGCGGCACCACCCTCCTGCCTCACGGCACCCCGCTCCCGTGCACTACCTGCGACGGCACCGGACAGGCCCGGCCCCTGCCCCGCCTCGCCGTCGCCCGCCACGTACGGCAGATGATCCGCACCTGCTGGGAGCTCGGCCGACTGCCGGAGTTCGCCGACCTCAAGTTGTGGAAGTGGGCCCACATGCTCGGCTTCCGCGGCCATTTCTCCACCAAATCCCGTAACTACTCCACCACCCTCGGCGCGCTGCGCGAAGCCCGCCGCTCCTGGCGCACCGAACAGGCCCGCGCCCACGCCGGCCTGCCGGACCTCGACCCGGACACCACGCTCGTCGTCGGCCGCTGGGACTACCTCGGCTCGGGCTACAGCCCCGGCGCTGCCCTCCTCGCCGCCGGCACCTGGCACCGCAAGGAACTGGAACGGCAGTTCGCGGCCGAAGGGGGCTGCTGATGGCCTCGCCCCTGCCCACCGTCCTCCACCCTGCGGACCCGGCACCGGAGTTGCTGACGGTCCCCCAAGTCATGGACCGCCTCCAGCTCGGCCGCTCCGCCGTCTACGACCTGCTCCGCACCGGACAGCTCGCCTCGATCACCCTCGGCCGCGCCCGCCGCATCCCCACCCACGCGCTCACCGACTTCATCCGCACCCGCCTCGAACAGGACGCCGCCTGATGACCACGCCCCGCGACACCCCCACATCCCGCCGCGTCCGCCGCAACGGCGACGGAACCGTCTACCAGCGCAAGGACAGCCGCTGGGAGGCCGCCGGATACGTCCTGGCCCCCGGCAACACCCGCAAGCGCATCCGCGTCTACGGCACCACCAGGAAGGAGGCCCTGGCCAAGCTCACCGAGAAGATCGCCAACAGCAATCGCGGAGTCCCCATTCCGTCCGCGCAGGGCAGCCTGGCCACGTACCTGACGTACTGGCTCGACGCTGTCGCCGTCCACCAGCTCCGCGAGAACACCCACACCCGCTACACCACCGTCGCCCGGCTCTACCTGATCCCCGGCCTCGGACGGAAGAAGCTCGCCAAGCTCACCGCCAAGGACGTCCGCACTTGGCTCAACCAGCTCCGCACCACCTGCCAGTGCTGCACCCGCGGCCTCGACGCCGCCCGTGACCGACCCCTCTGCTGCGCCGCTGGAAGGTGCTGCTCCAAGCGGCTCTCACCCCTGACCCTGGCCTACGTGCACTCCGTCCTCAAGTCCGCCCTGGAGCACGCCGTGCGCGAGGAGGAGATCCCGCGCAACGTCGCCCGTAACGTCCGTACCGGCACGCCCCGGCCTCGCCGCTTCGAACCCCTCACCGCCGACGAAGCACGCAACTTCCTGACCGCCACCAGCGGTCACCGGTTGCAGACGCTGTTCGAACTCGCTCTGTACACCGGGCTCCGGAAGGGCGAACTTCTCGGCCTGCGCTGGGAAGATCTCGACCTGGCCGGCGGAACCGCCAGCATCCGCCGCACACTGCAACGCACCAACTCCAGCGGCCTGACCGCCCTCCCGACCAAGACCAAGAGCTCCGAACGGCGCATCGCCCTGCCTACGCCGTGCCTGCGCTCCCTCCAACAGCACCGCAACCGGCATCTCCAGAAACGCGAGACGGCGGGTACGGACTGGAAGGACAGCGGCTACGTTTTCACCCGTCCCAACGGCGCCCCGATCGAAGGATCCACCCTCACCCGGCACTTCAACACCCTGCTCCGCCGGGCCAGGCTCCGCCGCATCCGGTTCCATGACCTCCGCCACTCGACCGCGACCCTCCTCCTCGAACAAGGAGTGGAACTCGTCGTGATCAAGGAGCTGCTGGGGCACGCCCACATCGGCGTCACCGCCACCGTGTACGCCCACGTGCGGCTCCGCCTCCAACGCGACGCCATCGACCTCCTCGGCCACGCACTCCGCGACCCCGTCAAGATCACCGGCAAGCCCGACAGCGATGACGAACCGCCCTTCGCTGGAGCCGCCGTCCGCTGACGTTGCCGTCAACTACTGCCGTCACGCCGTGCTGGAGCCCCGCCAGGCAGTGCCTGGCGGGGCTCCAGATTTGCGTGTGTACGTGAGCTACTGGTCCCCGATGGACTCGCGGAACCGCCGCACCTGAGAGGTGGTCGTCGACCACTCAGAAATTTGGTTCCCGTCCTCGTCAACCAAACTCCGAGCCTCCACATATCGCCAAGGCTCTTGCGGATTGAACTGTTCTTCGAGGCCGTCCAGGAAGATGATCGAGTTTTGCACGTGGACATCTTCCCCTTCTCGGTAAATAGGCCAGCAGAAGATGAAGGTAGCGGTCTCTGGGTCCGTGATCGAAGAGATGAGGCACGAGGTCGATTTCTTGCTCGCCTCAAGCTCCCTCAGGGCTCTCTCCCAACTCCGAGAGTAGTCACCCACCGTCCAGAAGCTCAGGTCCATCGGGAATGATTCTGAGAAATCCCCGACTGTGACCCTACCGGCGGCCTCGGAAGGCGACGAGACGCCACCCTCCGAGGCGGAATCACCGACCACTTCCATCACGAATCGGGTATTCCTTGAGATAGCCCCCGCCACGCCCCTCACCCCTCGCCAGGTCTCTCCCATGCCGCTCTGACTATGCCGTCTGAATCCGGCACCACGGCGCACCACCCAACCAAGACCCCATCCGCCAGCATGAACGACGATCCCCTGTCCGTTACTTCGGCGAGGCTATCGGCCCCCCCTGGGTGGGCGTGGTAAATGAGCTGGCCAGGCGTAAGCGGGGCTTCGAACGCAGTGAAATCTTCTTCCAATAGCCCCGCGTCGAGCCGCAGGTCCGGGTTTGCTACAACGCAGAGGAGCGAGCGAGGACGTGCAGCCTGCGCCACCTCAGCTAGATTCCCCGCAGTCACCCGGAACCATCGGCAGCCGTAGGCACCGTGCGCCCAGCGCTCGCGCAAGAGCACTAGCCCATCGGTCGCCGCTCGAACCGAGCTCCAAAACTCGTCATTCACGACGTCATCGACAAGTCTTGGCCCCTCCTCGGGATCCGGTTCCGAGGCGCGCCACTCAAGAGACAGGTTGTCGCCAGCAAGCCCGGTAAGCGAATTGGCTACCGCTGGATCCATTGAGAGATGGATCGCCCCATCCCATCCCGACTCGACGCAAAGCCGCCCCGGTGTGATCAGTCGGCAGTACGGTCCGAACCCAGCCGCCATCCGCTCAGCGAGATCTATCGCCTCCGTCGGGTTGGCCTGCATCCCGTTGCGAAGCCTCCAGTACCGGTCAGGGAGCGGTTGGCTGACCAGCAACTCACTGACCTCAAGACGCTCAGCTCCACATTCCTCGATCACCACGTTGAGCAACCTCCGCAAATCCACCGCGTAGGCACTCCAGGCCGGCGCCTCTGCCAGGGAGGCTCGCACATGCTGGTCGCTCGGGCTGACGACAAGCTCGGCTGTCATTTGGCTAGCCACTTGAGACCCATCACCTCTCCTGTCGGGGATACATCCAGCCCATACGTTCCGTCCCGAGCCGAATCCTTCGTCGACTGGAAAGGATTACGGAAGCTGGCACCCTTGAATACCGCCTGCTTGTTATGACCGGTTCGATCGTAGGTGATATAGCGAGGCTGACCACCTCCAGCCTTCTTGTTCTCCCAAATCGGGGCCCCACCTGCAGACTTCATTTTGGTCTTCGTGTACCCCAAGAAATTCGCAACATCGTCAGACTGTGCACGCGTGAGCGAGTTGCAGTTGCTGTTGTGAACGAGGACCGGTGTCTGACCAGCGAGTACATAGTACGTGTGGGTCTCGCTGACGGTGAGGTTGTAGACCGTCGCGTCCAGCACCGTCCAGCGCTTGACCGCCTGGATCGTTACCTGCGCACCCGAATCCGTGCGGAGCTGTTCGCCCGGTTCCAGGTCAGTGGCCTTGAGCCAGGCACCCAGTTCCGGCACCCAGAACGGGTGGCCGTCCGTGGCGGTGACCGAAGCGGTCTTGTCGCCCTTGGGGCCGTCGATGTCGACGGTGACCTTGACGAGGTCCTTCAGGCCTTGGCCCTTGATCTCGGCCGTGACCTTTTGTGATCTGGTTTCGCCGGTTTCAGGATCCGTGGCGAGGACTTCGTCACCGATCTTGACCTTCTCGATCGGTCTCGACGAGCCATCGGCCATCAGTACCCGAGTGCCCGGCACAAAGCTGTTGCATTTTCTCAGCCTTTGGGCCAGCTTCGTCTTGCTGTACCAGTTCTTGACTCCGCTGATCAGTTCATCGGCCACGCGCCCCAGACGGGCGATGAGCTCGGCACCCTTCTTCCATTTCCATGGAAGGCCGTACCTGCTGGCCATCTTTCCGATGAGGCCACCGACCGCGCTGGTGACGACGTTGACGACGGTGGCGCCGCAAGCACCCAGTGCGCCTGTAGTGAAGCAGTCCAGCGCGTCGGTGATACCGAGTTCGTCGGCAGCAATCTTGGCCAGTTCCTTGGCCGCGGCGATCACGCGCTGCTTGGCCGCGTCGGCGGCGTTCTGCGCCTTGCGGGACTTGTACTGTGCCGGGGTTTCCTTCGGGGCCTGGACCTGGTGGTATTTGTAGTAGTCCTGGGTGGCCTCGACGTCCCAGCCGCCCTTGTTGTTCAAGTTGCAGCTGATGCCGATCATCATGCAGTCGTCGGGCTTCAGGCCGTCCGGGTCGGAGAAGGTGACCGGGTTATTCAGGCCGTACGCGTAGCCGTTGATCTGCTGGGGATCGGTGTAGTCGATGATCGGGTCGGCGGATATGAACCGGCCGGTCCCGGAGTCGTACTCGCGTGCTCCGAGTGTGGTGAGTCCGGTGGACTCCTGCACCGTGCCGCCGACGAATCCCTTGTCGTCCACCCAGTCCGACGACGTGCGCTCACGCTCGGCGCCGAAGGGGTCCATCCGGCGCCGCTGGACGGTGCCGGTCGCCGCGTCCACGGCGAACTGTGCGGTGCCGTGGTGGTCGGAGGCCAGGAACGTCACACCGTTGTTGTCCCGGGTCGCGACGGTCTGGCCGGCCAGACCGTAGTAGCGGGTGGCCGTCACCGCACCGGTGGACTTCTTGAGGTGCAGTTCCATGCCCGGGAGGTAGAACGTGGACTCGTCCGCCGTCTTCCTCAGCAGACGCCCGCCGGACGCGTCGTAGACGTAGTCCGTGGTGGTGGCGTCGGCATTGGTGACCTTGGTGAGGTTGCCCTGCTTGTCCCAGTCGAGCTTCTGGGTGTCGCCGTTGAGCACACGGGTCTCGGTGTTGCCCGTGTTGTCGTAGGTGTAGGTGTTGGCCGACTTGACGGCCGGGGTGGACGAGGTGGCGGTGGTGTCCACCGTCTGGGTGGTGAGCTGGTGCGGCCCCTCGCCGTTCTCCCCGTAGGTGTACGTCTTGGTGGAGGTGGCGGAGCCGTTGATGCCGTGGGTGGTCTCCGACGTCCGGTTGCCGAGCGTGTCGAACGCGTAGGAGGACCAGTACGGTGCCGTACCGCCGACCGTCGTCGCTGAGGCGGCGGGGGCGCAGGCGGCGTCGGCCGGACCGGTGCCCGCGGCTCCGTCCGGGGTGACCTTCGACGTCCACGCCTCGGTCATCTGGCGCAGGCCGTCGTACCGGAAGCACTGGGCGTCGGCGGCACCGTTGGCCGGGGCGTCCACGATCGACTGGACGTTGCCGCCCGCGTCGTAGGTGTACCGGGCGTCGTAGGACGTGGGAGTGCCCTCGACGGCAACTCGGGCATTGACCAGCCGGGCGGTGCCCTGCTCGTAGGCGTAGGAAAGGGACGTCTTCTTGTCCCCGGCCCGGCCCGTGCTCAGCTCCAGACCCGTCAGCTCGTTCGTCGGCGAGTACGCGACCTTGGAGACGTAGTTCGACCCGCCGAGCGAGGTGTCCAGACCGATCGGACGCTGCAGGTCGTCGTACAGGTACGAGAGCGTCTCCGCGGCCAGGCCGCCTCCGGCCGGGACCGTCTGCGAACTGACCGTGCCGTCCTGGTTGTACTCGGTGTCGACCTCGTACGTGCCCCCCAGTTCGGGCTCGGCCGTCTTCGACAGGTAGTACTTGGTCTTGGTCGGTTCGAGGTCATCGGAGAGCGCGGTGTGGGTCACCGACGAGAGGACGGCGCCGTCCTTGTAGGTGTACGTGCCGTACAACTCGCCCTTGGCCACCGTGTCGTACTTCGACACGGACAGCTTGGTGCCGGTGCTCGCGGCGCCCTGCCAGGTCTCGGTGACGCGGCCGATCTTGTCGTAGACCGACGTGACGGTGTTGTTCCGCGAGTCCGTGGTCGACAGCAGCCGGTCCAGGGCGTCGTACTCGAACGTGCTGGTGCCGGTGTCGGGGTCGGTCGCGCTGTGCTTGCGGCCCCGCTGGTCGTACGTGTACGTCCAGGTGTTCTTCTTGTCGTCGGTCACCTTGGCCAGCTGGCCGGACGGCGTGTACGCGTACGTCGTGGCGACGTAGTCGGCCGCGGTTCCCGTCGGAAGGGGCTTGTCGCCCTTGTACTGGCGCAGCTCGACCGTGCGGTCCTGCGCGTCCGTGATCGTCGTGGTCGGGATCTGGCCGTTCGGCGGATCCACGTGGACCCGGTCACCGCCGTAGGTGAAGATGGTGCGGTTCTTCTCCACGCCCGCGACGTTGAAGATGCTGGCCGTGGTGCGGCCGGCCCCGTCGAACTCGGTCACCGTTTGTGCGTCGATGTCCGTGTTGACCGGGACGAACAGCGTCGACGACGGTGCGCCCTTGGCGTAGTAGGTGCTGTTGGTTTTCACCACGCGGCCCGAGCCGTCGTAGTACACGTCCGCCAGGAGGCGTCCGCCGCCCTGGGCCTCGGTCTGGACCTGGCGCGGCCTCAGCAGGCCGTCGTAGAGGGTGTACTCGTGGCGGTAGGTGGCTCCGTCCTTCTTGATCTTCTGCGTGTGCAGGTAGTTCGCGCCGTCGGCCCGGATGCCGTACTCATAGGCGATGGACGGGGTGTGGTCCGTCTTCGACCGGTCGGGCATCCACACCGAGACGATGCGGCCGAGCCCGTCGTACGCCAGGTCCGTGCGCTTGCCGTTCATGTCGGTCTGCGCCGAGACCGTGCCCCACTGGGGGGCGTACTCGGTGGTCGAGGCCCAACCGAAGACGTTCGTCTCGGTCTTGGAGACGGCCAGCCCGTACGCGTTCTCCTTGTAGCTGACCGTGGTCGGCGTCTTCGCCGCGTCGGTCGCGACCAGCGGGCGTCCGTAGGAGTCGAACGTGGAAGTGGAGACCTCCTGGTACGTCGCGGTCTTGCCGTCGTGCGCGGACAGCCGCTTCACCAGGGTCGTGTCGCCCTTGGTCGGCGCGGCGCCCACGGTGGTCGTGTCGTCGTAGAAGGTCAGGTCGTCGGAGATGACGTGCTTGGAGCGGTCCGTCGTCGCACCGCAGTCCACCGAGACGGTCTCGACCCGCGACACATAGCTGTACATGTGCTTGTCGGGGTTGTCGGCGTACTCGGTGCGGGTGCACTGGTTGTCGGCGACGTCCACTTCCCCGACGTCGGCGACCTGGACGGCACGGCCCTTGTCGTCGTAGGACGTGGTGGACGCGGTCTGCCGCCAGCCGCCGGCCGCCAGTGCCTCGTACGTGTCGGTGCGGCTGGTCCTGACGAAGCGGGAGGTGGAGGTGGCCCAGTCCTTGACGCGGGTACCGGTGACCTTGGTCCAGGGGACGTTGACCGACTTGGAGACGATCTTGTCGCCGTTGTAGGTCGTGGTCTCCAGTTCGATGCCGGACTTCCAGTCGGAGTCCTCGTACTCGTCACCGGTGGAGGTGGTCAGCTTGACGGTGCGGGTACCGCCACTGGGGTCGGTGTCCCCGTGCAGACCGCGGAAGAAGACGTGCTCGGTCTTGGTGTTGGAGGGCTTGACGCTGCCGTCCGAGGTCTCGACCCGGACCTTGCCGTAGCCGCGCCAGTCGCTCCACGTCAGGTAGTCGGTCTTGGACAGTCCGTCGGGCCTGGCCTTGCGCCAGCCGGCGTCCCCCAGGTACGTGTACGTGGTGACCTGGTCCGGCGCACCACCGACGAGGTCCTGCTCGGCCACGTCGGTGACGACGTACTTGTTGAACCAGTCGGTGACGGGGTCCTTCACACCCGGCGGGTTCCACTTGACCGGGTAGCAACGCACCTTCGACTCACCCGGTTTGGGCAGCGTGGTGGGGGTGCACTCCGGCTTCGAGTAGTTGACCGACAGGGCGCTGCCCGACTCGCTCTCCACCCCGCTGAGGCGGAAGCGGTAGAACGGCTGGATGTTGTCGTTGGGGATGTCGATGCGGTTGGCGAGCTGGATGCCGTGCAGACGCACCGTGGGAACGGACTTGTCCGTGCCCACCCGGCCCGTGTGGTCGATGGTGTCGAGCCAGAGCGACCGGGAGCCGTCACCGTTGTCGGTGAACTTGTGCCCGAGCTTCCAGACGTCGACGTCCTCGTAGGTGGTGTCGCCGTCGCGGATCTGCGTGGTGATCCCGCTGAGCATCTTGCGGGTCCAGAAGGTGGGCGAGTTCTGCCCCGGGCACTTGGTGTCGACCTTACAGTTGCGGTCCCACGGAACATCCGGCCAGTCGGCGGCCGTGGTGTCCTTCAGTGCCGACTCCGAGCAGTCCGTGAGCTTGCCCAGGCACCGCTCCTCGGTGGTGAACACGACGCGCGCGGCGGGCTTGGTGGAGTATGCCTTGTTCTCCCGCTGCCCGTAGTCGATGCGCTTCAGGTAGCCGCCCCGGATGTACGGCTTGCCGTTCTCCCCTGTCTTCAGGCCCTGGGTGTAGTAGTTGGTCTCCGTGCCGTAGAAGTACGACATGGTGTTGCCGTGCGGGTCGATGACGTGGTCGAGGTTCCAGCGCCACGCCTGGTCGCAGTAGGCGTCCGCGAGGGTGGCCTTGTAGCAGGGCTCACCGCTGTCGTCGCCGTAGACGGGAACGGTCCAGGCGGAGTTGGTGGTCTCGTTGCCGGTCGCGAAGCCGGGCAGCCGGTTGCGGCCGAAGAAGAACTGGGTGCCGTCCGTGGAGGTGAGCTTCCAGTACTCGCCGTCGTTGTCGCCGTTGGTGGCGCCGGTGAGCTTCTCGATCTTGGAGAAGTCGTCGGAGCTGACGTGCCACTCACCGGTGGTGTCGTCCTTGATCAGCTCGCCCGAGGTGCCGCCGGCCAGCGAGATGGTGGCGTTGTCGAAGCCCCAGCACTGGTCGCCGTTGGTGTCGTCGTGACCGTCGTCGGAGCACGGTTTGTAGCGGCGCTCGATGTAACCCGGCTCGTAGCCGAAGCCCTCACCGATCCAGGAACCCTGGTTGTTCGTGACGGCGGTCTGCCCGTCGACCGACTGCGAGCTGTAGGTGAGGGTGACTCCCGGGGCCTGTCCGCCGGGCACGGGCGGGGCGGTGATCGGGTAGGACCAGTTGAAGACGCCGGAGGAGTTGGAGACGCTCCACTGCGACGAGGGCTTGAGCGAGGTGGCGCCGAAGTTGCCCTGGTCACCGCCGGAGCCGGCGGTGGCGGCCAGGACGGTGACCGGGGAGGCCGTTGCCGCCAGGGCCTTCGAGTCCGGCACGTCCGTCGTCGTGTCCGGCGCGGCAGGCACCTTCGCGGTCAGCGTGGAGGTCTTGGTGTCGTTGGTGGTCGGCAGCGGGGTGGCCGTGGAACATCCCGGCCGCTCCGGTGTGGTGAGCACACACTCCGGATAGGTCACCAGCTGCAGTCGCGAGCCGTAGCCGCCACCGTAGGCACCCGCGAAGTCGCCGTAGTCGAGCGAGACCTGGACCGGTCCGCGCTTCGACTCGCCGTCGGTCCGTGCCACCGTCATCAGCGGGCCGTCGATGCCCGCCTTCTCGGCCTTCTTACGGGCCAGGACCTCGACCCGGACGCGATCCGGGCTGCCGGAGCCGGTGGCGGCGACCTTCAGGGGCAACCCCTCGGCCTGCGTTCCCCGGGCCCCCTTGGCCCCGACCACGACCTCGTCGGAGGTGGCCTCGGGCCAGCTGACCGCGTTCGCCTCGGTCACCTCGGCGCGGGCGGTCTGGTCGGTGCCGGTGAACTTCCGGGCCTTGGCGTTCTTACCGGAGACCGGGTCGTCGTTCTTGGTCTGGAGTTCGGGCCAGGCCGCCCCCTCGGATTCCGACGAGGCGGTGGCCTCCGGTGCGTACTGCGGCAGCAGGCCGACGGAGAGGGCCAGTGCCACGGTCAGTACGCAGTTACGCACTACGCGTATTGGTATATGGAAGCGTGATCTTCCAAAAGGTGACGAGCGCATTGATGCTCCATCAGGAGTGATCGGTGGGAAACATGCGGTAACGCAGGCGGCAGGGGCGGGACGCGGACGTCCCGCCCCTGCCGCTGTGGTCGGTCAGGAAACGGTCTCCTCGATGCTCGTGTCATCCGCGAGACCTCTGACCAGGTTCACCAGACTCGCGTCCAGGGCCCCCTGGAAGAGGCGAAGCTCGTCGGCCGCACCCGAGAGGAAGACACCGGAGGTGCCGCCCTTGAGCGTGCGGCCGACCTGGAGCGCGGTGGTGGTGAAGTCCCAGGTGTGCTCCCAGGGGAGCCGGGCGCTCTCGACGCCGTTGACGTAGAGCACCACGTCGCCGAAGACCGCCGAGTAGACGAGGGCCAGATGGTCCCCCGTGATGCCGGTGCTGGGCAGGAAGCCCGTCGCGTTCACGGTGGTGGTCGTGGCCGTGGCCGAGTCCCCGTCCGTGACCGAAAGGGTCCAGCGGCTGTCCGCGGCCGAGTAGCCCACGGTCACCGCGCTGCCCTGGGCGCCGGAGAGCGCCATGACCGTCTGGTCCTTGGTGGGCGACACCGAGGAGAGCCGGGCCCGCCCGGTCAGGGTGAAGCTGTCCCGCTTGGTGAGCAGCCCGGCCGCCCGGGTGGCGTAGGCGTCGGTGCCGTTCAGCACCAGGTGCCCGTCACCCCACATCGGGTCCTCGGGTGCCGTCTCGACACACTCCGGATCGGCCTCCGGGTCGCAGCCCGGCGCCGGCACGTAGATGGACGCGCCGCCGCCGAGCGTGAGCCCGGTGCCGCCGCCCGCCTCCGGCGCCACGCCGTCGGGCGCGGAGTCCACGTCCCAGTAGGCGATCTGCTGGGCCACGATGCCGCCCAGGTCGGCGCTCTCCGGTCCGGTCACGACGCGGTCATAGACCTGGACGTCGGCGATGCCGCCCTTCAGGTGGGCCGTGTACCCCTCCAGCGAGATCCTGCGGCCGATCTGCAGGCTCCCGGCCGCGTCCCACGGGACCTGCCGCTTCGCGGTGGCCGTGACCGCCGTGCCGTTCACGTACATCCGCATCACACCGGTGACGCGGTCGTAGGAGCCGATGAGGTGCGTCCAGGCCCCGGGCACCACCTTGCCGCCGGTGACCTTCCAGTCGCCCATGGACTCAAGGTCGTTGAACGGGGAACGGAACACCCAGCTACGGCTGTCGGCGTCGTATCCCAGGTCGAAGCCGGGCAGGCCCGTGCCGTCCTGGCTGACCACGGTCTGGTCCTGCTTGGGTTCCTCGGGGAGGTTGACCCAGGCGCTGACCGAGAAGCCCGCGCCCGTGTCGACGATGTGCCGGCCCGCGTCCAGATAGGCGTTCTCGGTACCGTCCAGGTCCGCGTACGTGTCCGCCGCGCCGAGCGGTCCGGGCTTGGCCCCGAAGGCCACGCCCGTGCCGGGTGCGGCGGCGGGCGAGGTGCCCGTACCGGCCGCGGAACCCGACCCCTTGACGTCGCCGAGGGTCCAGCCGCCGATCGGGGCCCGCCCGCCGGAGACGAGGAACGCGTACCCCATGGTCGTCCTCTGGGCGTTGCCGGCCGCGTCGACGGCCTTGGCCTCCACGGACCAGTCGCCCTCGGACGTCGGCATGAACTTCACGGTCGCGGGGCCGCCGGGCTTCGCGGCGTCCACCGTGGACCAGCCCTCGTTGCCCTTGAACCGGTACTGGTAGCGGACCACGTCGGCGGCGGGCGAGTCGAAGGTGAAGTTTCCGTAGTCGCCGACGCCCGCGTGCCAGTCGCCGTCGTCGGGGTACTCGACGGAGCTGATCACCGGCGCGGCGGGCGCGGTGGCATCGTAGATGAACTCACAGCGGGTGGCACTGCCCGCGCTGCTCCACGGGCCCCAGGAGGTCCCGTCCGTGCCCTGGACCTCCCAGCCGATCGTGACGTTGGACGGGATGGTGAAACCGGGGTCCGAATCAGTGCTGAGGTCCGAGCCGACGGTGTACTTGAACGACGCCGAGCCGGTCTGTCCGGTGCCGGTCGTCGTACGGGCCCCGGTGGCGGCGTAGTGGTCGACCTGCTTGCCGTCCTTCGTCCAGAAGACGTGGAACCGGGCCTTCAGGCTCTCGGCCTTGCCGGGGGTGTCGTTGTGGTCGTAGTCCTTGACGATCGCGTTGAGGACCGGGGCCTCGGACACGTAGTGCTCGTTCGCCTTCCCGTACTGGCACGAACCTCCGGGCGACATGCTGAGGTCGCTCATGGCGGGTGCCAGCGGCGGCCGGTTGTACACCACTTCGAGCTGGGCGTTCCCGCAGAACCGCTTCCAGTACGAGTAGTCGTCCTCGTTGTCCGCGCGCAGCCGGAAGGTCGTGGTGTCCCAACCGCTGTCGGCAGCCTTCTGGACGGTGCTCTTCACGTCGAACCGCACGTTCTGGTTGGTCGACGTGCACGACCCCGCCGGGTTGGTGGGGGACTTGGAAGCGAGCGTCTCCTTCAGCGTGGGCTGCTTGCTCCAGCTGGTGGAGGAGCTGATCGCGCTCGCGCCGGTGGAGTTGACCCGGCCCAGCTGCACGGCCTTCGCGGAGGTGCTGTACGTGTGGACCATCGTCACGGCGAACTCGGCGCTGACGATGTCCTTGCCCTCGAAGGAGGCCGTAGGAATGGCGAAGAACTGCCGCTTCCTGTCATTGGAGCTGGCACACCGGTACGACACGTCGGCGGGGCACCTGCCGACGCCTTCGTCGTCCTTGAACTTCCAGAACGAGGCCGACGAGTAGTACGAGGACACCATCGTCCAGCCGGTACGGCTCGCGGTCTTGACCACCGGGTCGATGTAGACCGGATACACCGTGTCGTCACCCAGGAGCAGGGACCTGTCCGGCGTCAGTGTCAGCGCGTCGGCATCGACCCGGACGTCGACGTCGGCGACGCGGGCACCGTCCGGAGGCGTCACGGCGACCGGCGTTTCGGTCGCCTGCCTCAGTGCCCGAGCGGAATCCGCCCCGGCCTTCCCCTCTCCTCGCGCGCTGTCCCACATCAGCGGTGCGGGCGCCTCGAAGACGGTGCCACCCGAAGCGTCGGTCGCGGTGAGAGCGCCGTCGGCCGACTCCTTGAGATCGACCGCGGTGGACTCCACCGGCATTTGCAGTTCGGCCAGTTCCGGGTTGGCGGCGGCCTCGGCGTCCTTCACGACGATCAGGTGCGAGAAGCCCTCGGCGTTCGCGGTCACCTTCAGGTCGACCCCCGACAGGACGTCCCGGTACGTGGCGGTCGAGCCGTCGATCACCGGCTCGGGCAACTTGCCGATCCAGTCCAGGGAGAGAGCGCGGCCGTCCTTCTCGATCGTGGCGAACGTCGTGGCACCGCCCCCGGAGAAGGACATCGCCGTCACGGCCGCCTTCGGCCCGTACGAGCCGTCCGCCCGCCGGACGAGGGTGGTGTCGATGTCCACCCACTTCCCGTTCTTGCGGGTCCGTACGGGCTGGACGGCCGTGGTGGTGGTGAAGGTACCGTCCGGGTTGGCCACCGTGGTGCTGCGCTCGTCACGCAGGCCCAGCACCTCGACCGGGGCGTCGGTCTTCGCGGCGGCCTCCTGCGCCTCCTCGGTTCCGCCCGCGGCACTCCGGCCGACCGGTGCCGCGACCGCCTGGGAGAGCTCGCCGGGCAGGGCCTGGACCCCCAGCCCCGCGGCCAGCACGGCCGTGGTGATCACCGCGGCGAGGGATCTTCGGCTACGCCGATGCCCGTCTCTGAAAGGTCCGTTCACGGTCACGTTCTGCTTTCTCCGGCTTTCACTGGTGTCCGACTCCTGATGTCCCATGCCGCTCATCCGACTGCCGCGAAGGACGTGCCGATGTCCGAGAGCCCGCCACTTCCGGGCTGGAAGGTCTTGGTCCCCCCACTCGTAGTGCCGTCGACATCGGTCCACGGCATCGTGTACAGGACTCCCTTGGAGGTGGCGGGGTCCTTGCTGTAGGGGACTCCGACGTAGAGGGTCACGGAACCGGAACGCAGCGAGATGCCGGTAAAGTCGCGGGGATTCGGCTTGCCGGGCAGGATGTCCGAGCCTCGCTTGATGATCTTGTCGGCGGCTCCGATGTCGCTGTCGAGCGGCTTGAACAGCTGGATCACCCCGGCGTCCTTCACCCCGTCGACGTCCCGGCCCGGTATGCCCACGATCAGCCTGACGGTATCGGTGCTGGTGACGACGCCGGTGTTCGTGTTGGCGATGGTCACGCGCTGTCCGAAGAAGTCCCCCGCTCCGGGGTCGCCCTCGACATTCGCGGTCCCCGCGTCGAACGCCTTGAGTTCGGTGACCCGGCCGGAGGGTTCGATCCGCACCACGGCGACACCGCCCGCGTCAGGGACACTTCCGATGCCTTCACCCGGCGTGCCGATTGCCAGGAGCGCATCGGAGTTGTAGGTCTGATTGGCCGGTCGGTAGTTGGTCATGGACAGCGCGGCGCCGAACCGGTCGCCCGTCTCGGCGATACCGGTGAGTGCCTCGCCCTCGCCCGCCTGGTCCATGCCAGCGATCGCGGCCGGTATCCCGTCAGTGACCGTGTGGTTGAAGACGGCCACGGTTCCTGCGGCGACCGCGTCGGCGCCGATGGTCTCGCCCGGCGCCCCGACGGCGAAATACCGGTTGGTACCGGCGAGCGCGGCACCGAACTGGTCACCGGCCTCCACCACGCCGGGTACGTTCGGGCTGTCCTGGCTGACGCTGGTCCGCTTGCCGCCCTGCTGGTAGACGATGATGCCGGCGTTCTCCTGGTTCACACCGTTCACGACCACGCCCTCGCCGGGAACACCGACGACGAGGTACGGCTGCCCGTTGTCCGCCGCGCCCGCCTGGAGTGCGTAACCGAAGAGGTCCCCCGCTTCGTTGTTGGCCCCTGGAGTGAAAGCCGCCTGTGTGAAGCCCTCCATGACGGATCCGGCGCCGATCCCGGTGGGCGAGCCGTAGATGATGTGGATGAATCCGGCATCCTTGACATCCGCACCGGATCCGCCAGTGTCCTCGTAGGGGGTTCCGACGACCAGGTCGGCACAGCCGTCGCCGTTGAAGTCCGCCCAGGCGACCGCCGTTCCGAACTGGTCATCACGTTCTGCCGCAGTTCCCATCCCCGGCGTCGCCTGCGAGATCTCACTGACGCCCTTGCCGCCGCCGTACAGCACGCGAACCAGGCCGGCCCGGGGAATTCCGTCCACGGTCGCCTGCGGATCCGTGACCACGTTGTCGACGATGCCGTCGCCGTTGAAGTCCGTGGTCACCCCCGCACAGGTCGCCGCTGCTGCGGCGGGTACGGCCCCTGCGGGTGCCACACCCACGGTCGCGACGAGCAGCCCGACCACGGCCGCGATTCCGGACGCGGCAGATTTCCTATACACATCCCACCCCTTGAGGAGAATTCGTGCACCACTGACTCTGTCTTCGTGAAATTCAGGCAGTACACGACAGAGCGCATGCAATAACCCACTCATGATCTTGTCAAGAACATGTCCGTTACATGCTGTTAAGTGCCGGTGGGACCGCCGCGCTCGCGCGAGACCCGTGGAACGGACAGCTCCGCTTCACCGGCACCGGATGGCGAAGAGCCCCCGCGTGCCGGTACGCACGGGAGCCCCCGGCCACGGATCGCCCGGGTGCGAAGCGGCGGCCGGACGGGCTCTCCACGGCACCGGACGCGATGCCGCCGGGGCCCGGAAGCGGCGGCCGACGTGGCAACCGGGGCTCGCCCCCGCGGCGTTCGCCTCGGTCAGCGCACCGTGGCGCCGAAGGTGACATCACCGGCGGGGATTCCGCCGTCGCCGGGCCTGAAGGTCTCGCTCGGGGCGCCGCCGTTGGCGGCGTCCCAGGGAAATCCGTGCACCGCGTGCCCCTCCGCGGGGCCGTAGGGCATGCCCACGTACAGCAGGGCCTGGCTGCCGCCCAGGCTCATCCCGGCGAGCTGCCTCGGCGCGGACGGCCCGGGAATTCCGTGACCCGGCTCGATCCAGCTGTCGCCGGCTCCCGGCTCCCCGAGCATCGAGAACAGCGCCACGCCGCCCGCGTCCGCCCGGTCCGCAGCCGACTCCTCGCCCGGGACGCCCACGGCCAGCCTCATCGCGGCCGGGGTGCTGACCACGTTCGTGGCGGTGTTGACGGCGGCGAGCCTCTGGCCGAAGAAGTCGCGGGGCTCCGCCTCCCCCTCGACATCGGGCGCGTCCTGGTCGATCCACTGGGTCGTCACGACCGTTCCGTCCGCCTTGATCTGGTAGACCTGCACCGCTCCGGCGTCGACGACACCTCCCAGGTCCTCGCCCGGGACGCCCACCGCGAGCATCGAGTTGGTGACGGTCGGCTCCCCGCTCGGGCGGTACGGCGCCATCGCCACCGAAGTCCCGTACCGGTCGCCTTCCTCGGCCGCGAGATCCGATGCCGCGGTACGGGACTGCCCCATACCGAACAACGGGTCCGGGATGCCGTTCGTGTTGATCGACGGGCGGAATGCCAGCACGGCGCCCGCGGACGCGGCGTCCCCCAGACTCTCCCCCGGGGCGCCGACCACGAAGTGCCTGTCGGTGGCCGCGATCGAGGCGCCGAAGCGGTCGTAGGGTTCCGCGTCCTCCCAGACTCCCGTCGTGTCCTGGCTCACGGATGTCGCCTTGTAGTCCGTTCCGTACACGTAGTGGATGATCCCCATGTCCACTCCGCCGGCGCCGTCCTCACCGGGCACCCCGATGACCAGGAATGGGTACCCCGTCTGCGATCTGCCCGCCGCGACCGCGTAGCCGAGCAGGTCGCCGGTCTCCGGCCCACCGCCCAGCGGCTGGTCGGCGCCCTGGACGAAGCCCTTGCTGGGCTTCTCCTGACCGACCGTCACCGTGGAGCCGTAGACGACCTGGACGTAGCCGGCGTCCTTGACCGTGCCGACATCCTCGTAGGGGATGCCGACCGCCAGGTCGCTGCACCCGTCCTGGTCCGCGTCGTACACCGCCATCGAGAAGCCGAACTGATCCCCCTCCTCCGCGGCGTCGGCGACGTTGGGGGTGTCCTGGGAAATCTCCACCACACCTTTACCGCCGCCCAGCACGATCCTGATCAGACCGGCCCGCTTCTTGCCGGAGACCGTGGCCTGTGGGTCGGCGATGGCGACGTCACGCACCCCGTCCCCGTTGAAGTCCGGGCTCGTGGTGCCGGCGCAGGCCGTGGCAGCGGCAGCTCGCGGCTCGAAGGGCGGGAGCTGGGCGAACGAGAGTCCGACCACGGCCAAGAGTGCCCCGGCCGCGCCACGCGCCAGCCCTCGCCGCACCCGGTCACGGGGTTCGACCTTTCCGCCGAAACCTTTCTGCATGAGCCTTTTCCTGTTCCGTTCGATGCGCGGCGGGCCGCGCACGGGTGCCGCCCGGAAACCCGGCACGATGCCGAACGCCCATCGACCGGGGAGCCCGGAACTCCCCCCAAGCAGCCCCGCCCCGCCGCCGAACCCCACCCGTAGCAGATCCAACAAGCTGAATCGAATCTTTCTCTCACAAAGTCATCACAAGCAAGGGATCATGTCGGACATCCATCGATGCGACCTGTCACAGATCCATCACAAGCCGCTGAGGAGCGGGGGTCCGCTCCGTCCCGGCCGCGGTCGTCCCCGCCAAGGTCGCGGGCGCCCGGCCGGTACCTCTCCCGCCATGGCCTGCTGGCAGGTTCGTCCGCCGCGGCCATTGCCTACCATGGCGTGAAACATTCACTCGAGCGTTTGTCCGGCCGCCCGGCTCCACGCCCGGGGCCCGGACGCGCGTGCCGCCCGTACGCACGGGCCGCAGCCCGCTCACCGGTTCACGCACGACCCGCCCGCCATCGCATGGCCCTGAAGAAGAGTGCTCAAATGAAAGTCATCAGCATCGTCGGCGCCCGCCCGCAGCTGGTCAAACTCGCCCCCGTGGCGGCGGCGTTCGCCGGTACGGAACACCAGCACGTGATCGTCCACACCGGTCAGCACTACGATGCGGACCTCTCGGACGTCTTCTTCTCCGGCCTCGGCATTCCCGACCCGGATGTCCATCTGGGAGTCGGCTCCGGGAGCCACGGCGTCCAGACCGGTGCCGTCCTCTCCGCTCTCGACCCGGTGCTCGAGGCCGAGCAGCCCGACTGGGTCCTGGTCTACGGCGACACGAATTCGACGATCGCCGGCGCGCTCTCCGCGGTGAAGCAGCACCTTCCCGTCGCTCACCTGGAGGCGGGGCTGCGGTCCTTCAACCGGCGGATGCCCGAGGAACACAACCGGGTACTCACCGACCACTGCGCCGATCTGCTGCTGGCCCCCACCGAGGAGGCCATGCGCCACCTCGTCAACGAGGGCCTCGGGGACCGGTCCCGGCTGGCCGGCGACGTGATGGTCGACATCTGTCTGCAGATCCGGGACGCGGTCCTCGCGGGCGAGCACCCGGCTCCGGCACTGCCCGAGGGAATCGACCCCGAGCAGCCCTTCCTGCTCGCCACCCTGCACCGCCCGGACAACACCGACGATCCCGCCAGGCTGTCCGCGATCGTCGAGTCGCTGGCCCGGCTGCCGCTGCCGGTGGCCCTGCTGGCCCACCCCCGCCTGATCGCGCGCGCCAAGGAGCACGGCATCGACCTGGCCCGGGGCTCGGTGCACGTGAGCCGTCCCCTCCCCTACGCGGGGCTGGTGAGCGCCGTACTGGCGTCCTCCGGAGTGGTGACCGACTCCGGCGGGCTGCAGAAGGAGGCGTTCCTGCTGGACCGCGTCTGCACCACCATCAGGCCCGAGACGGAGTGGGTCGAGACCCTCGAGGGCGGCTGGAACCACCTCGTTCCCGACCCACACGAGATGGATCCCGCCCAGTGGGCGGCGCTGGCCACCCGCCCCGCTCCCGAGACCCCGCACGGGGCTCCCTACGGCGACGGCACGGCCGCCCGGCGCGTGGTGGAGCTGATGGAGCAGGCGGCACTGCGTCAGAAGTGACGGACGGCGAAGGGCTCCTCCGCGCGGTGCGCGGAGGAGCCCTTCGCCATGGGAGCGGCCGTCAGGCGAGATCCTTCAGAAGCCGCTCGTAGAGCACGACGTACTTCTCCGCCTGGGCCTCCCAGCTCCACTCGTCGAGCATGCCGGGACGGTCGTAGACCGCGGCGTAGCGGTCCCGGTCGTTCAGGACCGCCCCCACAGCCCTGGCCAGGTCCTTGCTGTCCTCCGAGCGGAAGACCTCGCCGTTGCCGACCCGGGTGACCTCGTCCGACATGGCCTTGACGTCACTGACCACCACGGGCAGCCGGGCCTGCATGAACTCGAAGAACTTCGTGCTGAGGGCGACCTCGTGGTTGACCGGCCCCTTGCGCAGCGGATGGATGCCCACGTCCGCGGTCGACAGAAACCGCACCAGGGCGTCGTACGGCACGTACGGCATCAGGTGGATGCGGTCGAAGACCCCCAGCTCCCTGGCGAGCGTGCGCAGGGAGTTCACGTAGTCGCCGTCAAGGTTGTTGATCATGAAAGCGGCATGGAGGTCCGTGGAGTACTGCAGCGATTCCACGATGGTGTGCAGACAACGCTGCGGGGCCGCGCCGCCGCAGTACACCGCCAGCGGGGTGTCCGGCCCCAGGCCGCACGCCTCGCGGACGTCGTGCGCCCCCTCCGGCGTGGTCCAGCCCGTCCCGTCGTCCTCGCCGGGCACCAGCTTCGGCGGGGCGTTGAGCGTGACGGCCGGCCGTTCGGCCAGGCCGTGCGCGGACTCCAGCATCTCCGCCAGCGCGGGGGACACGGTCACGACCGCGTCGACGTAGCCGATGTGCTCGCGCTCGTAGGCGACCTGCGAGGCCAGCCACTTCTTCGACCGGTTGGCCGTCGCGAGGCCGGGTACGAACTCGTGTGCGTCGTAGATTACGCGCACATTTCGACCCGCGCGTCGAGCACGCACGGCGGCGCGGGCCGCCACCCCGATCATGCGGAAGTCGTGCGCGTGGATCAGGTCGGGCCGGAGCTCCTCGATCTTGTCCCGGTAGCTCAGTTCGTAACGGAGCGGCAGCGGGTCGAGGCGACGCCAGGCCCGGTCCCCCATGGTGGTGCTCCAGAAGCGGCGCTCCACCTCCTCCCAGGTGCCGTCCCGGTCGCCCCAGTTCCTGGCCCGCTCGTTCGTCTGCCGGGTCCGGGCCTTGATCGTCTCGCGCCTGAGCCTGCCCACCGTGCGCTGCGCGAGCAGCGGCAGCTGCTGGGTCCGCGGCTCCTTGGCGATGCCGGTGCGGACGTCCGAGCCCGCACCGTTCATCTCCAGCTCGGCCCAGATCAGCTTGATGCTGCGCGACTTGAGGAGCGCCTTGTCCTGGTTCTGGTAGGACAGCGGATACCGGAGCTTGGTCATCCGCCTCCGGAGGGTCTTCCGGGCGGGCAGTCGCCTCAGCGGCAGGCGGTGGATCTGCGCCTCACCGATCAGGTAGGTGTCCGGGCCCGACGAAGGCGCCCGGCCGATGAGGTGGACCTCCCACCCTGCGTCCGCCATGGCCCGGGCGCTCTTCTGAACGCGTGAGTCACCGTCGATGGTGTTGTCGACGAGCATCACGACTCGTCCGGGGCGGCTTTCTCGCATGTTGTCCATATCTCTCTGCAAGTCGGGGTCAGCCGCCGATGACGACGCGGCGGACGCCCTCCCAGCGGGCCGGGTCCGTCGTGCGGCGCCCGTCGACCAGGACGCGGACGTCAGGGAGATCGGCGGCGGCCAGCTCGCGGTACTCGGCGTGGTCGGCCTGGAGGATCGCCGCGGTGACGGTCTGGCCCTCGTGCGGGACGAGACCGTGCGCGACCAGTTCCTCGGACGTGTACATCGGGTCGGAGACGAACGGGACCGCGCCCCGGGCCCTGAGCGCCTCGACGGTCGGGAAGACGCCGGAGAACGCCGTCTCCTTCACGCCGCCGCGGTAGGCCGCGCCCAGCACCAGCACGCCCACCCCGTCCAGGTCGCCGTAGGCGGCGGCGAGCAGGTCGACCGCGTACTCCGGCATGGCGGCGTTGGCCTCGCGCGCCGAGCGGACCACGGTGGCCGTCGGGTCGTTCCAGAGGTACATCCGCGGGTAGATCGGGATGCAGTGGCCGCCGACGGCGATGCCCGGCTGGTGGATGTGGCTGTAGGGCTGCGAGTTGCAGGCTTCTATGACCTTGAGGACGTCGATGTTCTGCTGGTCGGCGAAACGGGCGAACTGGTTGGCCAGGCCGATGTTGACGTCCCGGTAGGTGGTCTCGGCGAGCTTGGCCAGCTCGGACGCCTCGGCGGTGCCCAGGTCCCAGACGCCGTTGGCGCGCGGCAGGTCGTCGCGGTCGTCGAAGTCGAGGACCGACTCGTAGAACGACACACCGTGCTCGGCCGAGGCCGTGTCGATGCCGCCGACCAGCTTCGGGTAACGGCGCAGGTCCGCGAAGACCCGGCCGGTGAGCACCCGCTCCGGGGAGAACACCAGGTGGAAGTCCTCGCCGGCCTTCAGCGCGGAGCCCTCCTCGAGCATCGGCGCCCAGCGGGTACGGGTGGTGCCGACCGGCAGCGTGGTCTCGTAGCTGACCAGGGTGCCGGGCTTGAGGCCCGCGGCGATCGCCTTGGTCGCGGAGTCCATCCAGCCGAAGTCCGGGGTGCCCTCGGCGTCCACGAAGAGCGGGACGACGACCACGACGGCCTCGGACTGCGCGACCGCGGCCGCGGTGTCCGTGGTGGCGGTGAGCAGCCCGGCCCCGACGGTCTCCTTGAGCTTGACGTCCAGGTCGTGCTCGCCGGGGAACGGCTCGACGCCGGCGTTGACCAGCTCGACGACCTTCTCGTTGACGTCGGCGCCGATCACCCGGTGGCCCTTGGCGGCGAACTGCACGGCGAGCGGCAGGCCGATCTTGCCGAGGGCGACTACGCAGATGTTCATGGTTACTTCCTCTTGGAGCGCTTGGCGCCGATCAGCCGGGACCGCAGCCGCGAGCCCAGCGAGGTCTTGGGTGAGTGGAGCGGGCCGGTGCTGATCACCATGCGCCCCTTGGAGTTGAGCTGCGCCGCGGCACGGTACGGGTCCACCTCACCGTGCCATCTGCGGGCCAGCGGCATGGGCCGCCCGTCGCCGCGCACCGGGATCTCGTACGTTCTCCCGGCCACATCGGCGTAGACGCGTATCCCGCGCTTGGCCTTGCGTGCCGCGAGCGGTATCCGGGCACGCAGCAGGGTGGCGTTGCCGTCGGCCGTCACCTCACGGGTGAACTCCCCCTGCGCCGGGGGCAGTTCGTGGCCTTCGGGCAGGCACCGGGCGCGCGCCTTGTCGGCGCTGTTGGGCATGGCGCCCTCCGCTAGACGGACCACCGCGGAGCCGGTGTCGCCGAGGACCCCGATCCGTACGGTCAGCTCCAGCGCCAGCTCCTCGCCAGTCTGCACCCACTCCGACCCGACCAGCGCGGTCTTGTTGGCGAGCCGGCCGGGGACGATCTCCCCGACCAGTTCGAAGCAGCGGTCCGGCAGCTCCAGGCCGGCGTCACGGAAGCCGGGGTAGCGGGCGAAGGCCCGGCCGTCCTCCAGATGGAAGGGCGGCGCGCCGTGCTCGGCCTCCTCGGTGACGGCGCGGCAGAGTTCGTCGACGGCGCCGCGCTGTGCGAGCCGCAGGCGTGCTCGGAGCTTCACGGGCAACGAGTCGCTCAGCGCGTCGGTCAGGTAGGCGTCGGCGAGCCGGCCGATCCCGGCGCAGATGCTCTTCTTCGTCCCGCCGTCGAGCTCGGCGAAGTCGGCCTGGATGAGCTTGGAGAGTTCCCAGGTGAAGTGACGCTTGAGGACGGCGTCCCGCTTCGGCCCGGCCTCGACCAGTTCCGCCGTACGGTCCATGATCTCGGCGGTGCAGCGCAGCCGCGCCAGGTGGTCGGCGCGGTAGGTGATGTTGCTGGCGTCCCCGCGCTTCACCGCGTAGTAGCAGGTGTAGTCCGCGACCACCGATATCTTGCGCGCGCGTACGCAGGCCTCGATGGTGAACGGCTGGTCGCTGCCGACCGGCAGGTCCTCTGGGAAGCGCAGCTTGTGCCGCTCCACCAGGTCGCGGCGGAAGAGCTTGGTGTTCGCCAGGGCGAACGGCAGCTCGGGCCCGTACAGGCTGATGTCGGGGTCGTTGGCCTTGTAGAGCGACTGGCGCACGTACCGGCCGTTGGTGCCGACCATCTTGCCGATGACGACGTCGGAGCCGTTGGTGTCCGCGCAGGCCACCATCCGCTCCAGCGCCTCCTCGCCGAGGTGGTCGTCGGAGCCGATGAAGTAGACGTACCGGCCGGTGGCCAGCTCCAGCGCCCGGTTGCTCGGCATCGCCGGACCGCCGGAGTTGGCCTGGTGGACGACCTTGACCGTGTCCGGGTATCGCGCGGCGAACCGGTCGAGTTCGGCGCCGCTCTCGTCCGTCGAGCCGTCGTCGACCGCGACGACCTCCAGTCGGTCCAGCCCGATGGACTGCCCCACGAGCGAGTTCAGGCACTCGGTGAGGTACGGCATGGTGTTGTACACGGCCACGACGACCGTGACATCGGGGGCAGGGGGTCTACCGGTCACACGGTCACCTCGGCGGCTCTCTCGACGGATACGCGACGACTACCGGGCAGCAGCTTCGTGTACACCTCGTCGAGAGCTGCCGCCTGGGCTTCCCAGGTCCACTGGTCGAGCAGTCCGGGCCGGTCGTAGACCTCCCGGTACTTCTTCGGGTCGGCGAGGACGGCCTTCACCGCGCGGACGTAGTCCGCCACGTCCTCGGCCTTGAACACCTCGCCCTGGCCGGTCTCCGTGACCACCGCGCTCATCGTCTTCACATCGCTGACCACGAACGGCAGCCGGGCGTGTGCGTACTCGAAGAACTTGGTGATCAGGGCGATCTCGTGGTTCGGCCAGTGGTGGATCGGGATGGCCCCGAGGTCCGCCGCCGCCAGGAAGCGCGCGACCTGGTAGTGCGGCACGTACGGGAGCATGTGCACTCGGTCGGCGACCCCGAGTTCCTTCGCGCGGTCCGCCAGCCCCGTCATGTACGGCGAGTTGGACCGCGCCACGATGAACGCGACGTGCAGGTCCGGCAGTTGGGGCAGCGACTCGACCATGATGTCCAGGCCGCGCTGCGGTGCCGCCGTACCGCTGTAGACGGAGAGCGGCACGCCGGGTCCGATGCCGCACAGCTCGCGCAGGTCGGGCACCGGCTCCGCGGCCTGCTCCGGGGAGATCTCCGCGCCGGGGGCGTTGAGGACGACCGCGGGCTTCTCGGCCAGCCCGTGCCGCTCGACGAGCATCTCCGCGAGGGTCGGCGAGACGGTGGTCACCGCGTCGGCGTACTTGGAGTAGGCCAGCTCGTGGAGGCACTGCGCGACGTGCCAACGGGGGTGCGGGTCCCAGGGCTTGATGCCGGGCAGGAACTCGTGGGCGTCCCAGACCAGCTTGACGTCGCGCTTCGCGGCGCGTGCACGCATCACGGCCCGCGCCCCGACGCCCAGCATGCGGAAGTCGTTGGCGTGGATCAGGTCGGGCTTCAGCTCGTCGATCACCTTGCCGTAGGCGAGGTCGAGGTCGAGCAGGAAGGGGTCGAGCCTGCGCCAGGCCCGGTCCCCCATCGTGCGCTGCCAGAACGCCGTGGTGAAACGGTCCAGCGGGGCGTCCATCCGCTTGCGCCGCTGCTCCAGGGCCTGGGTACGCCGCACTCGCGCGTCGACCCAGCGGGTGGCCGCCTTCGCACCGGCCCGCTTCGGGAGGAGGAGCGCCTTCGTCAGCGCCGCCCCGTTCTCGTTCGCCTCGATGCGGCGGATCTGGAGGTCGGCCCGCCATGCCTTCATCTTCTGCTTGCGGTAGGCGGCGAGCGGTCCGGGCCGGTAGGCCAGCGGGGAGCGCAGCGGGGCCCACCGGTACTCGTGCCGGCGGCGCTGCATCGGTGTGGGCACCTTGAGCAGCCGGACCCGGGCGTCGCCGAGCGTCCAGTGCTGCTCGGACTTGCCGGGCGACTTGCCGAGCAGGACGACGTCCCAGCCCGCCTCCGCCGCAGAGCGGGCTTCCTTCTGGACCCGGGAGTCGCCGTTCACCCCGTTGTCGACGAGCATGACGACCCGGCCCCGGCTGCCGGGGCGCGGCGTCGTGGTGTTCTCAGGTTCCATGTGTGGCCAGCTCTCCCGCCGAGGCCGTGATGGTGCGTCCGCTCCGCGCCGATTCCAGTACCGCCGCGGCCACCTCGACCGTGCGGAGGCCGTCACGCAGGGTGCAGATGTCCTGGGCGACGCCGAGTACCGCGTCCCGGAAGAGCTCGTGCTCGACCAGGAGCGGCTCGCGCTTGAGTATGGCGTAACGGATCATGTCGCCCTCGGAGACGCCCCGGAAGGCCTGGAGCGCCTCCCACTCGGTGGCGACCGCGGCGTTCGAGTGGAACGTGAGGTCGGCGGTGAGGGTGTCCGCGATGAACGTGCCACGCTCGCCGGTAACGGAAGTGAAACGTTCCTTCAGCGGGCTCAGCCAGTTGACCAGATGGTTGACCATGGTCCCGTCGGAGAGCCGGCCCACGGCGGAGACCATGTCCTCGTGCGGCCGTCCGGACTTCGAGACGGTATGCGCCGCGATCGAGTCGTACGTCTGCCCCGTCACCCAGCCCGTCAGGTCGATGTCGTGGGTGGCCAGGTCCTTGACCACGCCGACGTCGGCTATCCGGTGCGGGAAGGGGCCCTGGCGCCGGGTGACGACCTGGAACACCTCGCCCAGCTCGCCGGCCTCCAGCCGGGCCCGCATCGACCGGAGCGCCGGGTTGCAGCGCTCGATGTGGCCGACGCCCGCGACCAGGCCGCGCGACTCGAAGGCCTCGACCAGGCGCCGGGCGCCCCCCACGGTGTCCGCGAGCGGCTTCTCGATGAGCGCGCAGACCCCCGCCTCGGCCAGGCGGAGCCCGACCTCCTCGTGCAGGGCCGTGGGGCAGGCCACGACGGCGTAGTCGATGCCCTGGGCGATCAGCTCATCGACCGTGGACAGGACGGGGGCACCCTGCGCCCAGCCGTTCTTGTCCCCCATCGGGTCGACGACGCCGACGAGCTCCACGCCCTCCAGGCCGGCCAGCACACGGGCATGGTGGCGCCCCATCGAGCCGAGGCCCACCAGGCCCGCTCTCAGTCCTGCGGTCACTGCATTTCTCCCAGCGAGTTCACTGCGGCAACGATGCGCTCAAGGTCCTGCGGCGTCAGCGACGGGTGCACGGGCAGCGAGACGACCTCGGCAGCGGCGCGCTCGGTCTGCGGCAGGTCCCAGTTCCGCCCGGCCTTCTGGTCGGGCTCCCAGTACGGCTTCAGCCGGTGGATCGGGGTCGGGTAGTACACGGCGTTGCCGATGCCCGCCTCGGTCAGCCTGGCCATGGCGGCATCCCGGTCACCCTGCACCCGGATGGTGTACTGGTGGTAAACGTGGCGTGCACCCTCGGCGACGGGCGGAACCGTGACGTTGGGCGCGCTGATGTGCTGGTCGAGATAGGCGGCGTTGGCGCGCCGCTGCTCGGTCCAGCCGAGCACCTTCCCGAGCTGTACGCGCCCGACGGCGGCGGACACATCGGTCATCCGCATGTTGGCGCCGACGATCTCGTTGGCGTACCGCTGCTCCATGCCCTGGTTGCGCAGCAGCCTGAGGGTGCGCGCGACCTCGGCATCGGCCGCAGTGATCATGCCGCCCTCAAGGGAGTGCATGTTCTTGGTGGGGTAGAAGCTGAAGGCACCGCCGGAACCGAAGGCACCGACCGGGGTCCCGCCCAGCGCCGCGGTGTGCGCCTGGCAGGCGTCCTCCACGACGGCCAGCCCGTGCTTCCGCGCGATCGGCATCAGCGCGTCCATCGCGGCCGGGTGGCCGTACAGGTGGACGGGCATGATCGCGGCCGTACGGGGCGTGACGGCGGCCTCGACCGCGGCCGGGTCCAGCCCGAAACTGCCCGGCTCGATGTCCGCGAAGACCACGTCGGCACCCGCCAGGCGGACCGCGTTCGCGGAGGCCGCGAAGGAGAACGACGGGACGATCACCTCGTCGCCGGGGCCTATCCCGAGCGCGAGCAGCAGCAGGTGGAGCGCCGAGGTGCCCGAGTTGACCGCCACGCAGTGGCGCCCGTCCACCAGCTCCGAGAAGCCCTCTTCGAAAGCCGCGACCTCCGGCCCCTGCACGACGCGGCCGCTGCGCAGTACGCGCACGGCGGCCTCGATCTCTTCCTCGCCGATCACCGGCCGGGCCGCAGGGATCATCTCCCCGTTGTCACTCGACATGGAAACCCTCCTTGACACCGCAAGATCACGTGAAAGGCGATGCCCCCGAGGGCCTGCGAATATCGAATGAGGCTCCGCCGCCCCGGCGCATGGCCGATTCCGTACCAAAATTGTGCACAAATCGCCCTTTTGCCTCGGATGTGACGTACCCGGGCGGAAGGCTTTCTGGTTCTGCCGACGCAGGCTGACACACCAGCCAACCCTCTGAAATCGGACTGTCCGGTGGCAGCCGCGTCACATTATCAGTCTTTTCACAGCAGGTTTCGTGAAGGTAAAGCGCGACGTGACGCACGCCTCAGTGGTGATCCACAGAGAGTGGAAGCGCGGAGGGGGCGCGGGCCGATGGCCCGCGCCCCCTCCGTCGTGTTCCGGCCGCCGGTCAGCTCTCGGCGTCGGCGGGGACGGCGGCCTTCGCCGCCTTCTCCGCCGCGGCGGTCTTCTTCGTCGCCGCCTTCTTGGCCGTCGTCTTCTTCGCGACGGTCTTCTTGGCGGCCGTCTTCTTCGTGGCCGCCTTCTTGGCCGTGGCCTTCTTGGCGGTCTTGCGGGCCGCCTTCTTGGCCGGGGCCGCCGTCTCGGCCTCCGCGTCCGCCTCCGCCGCCGCCTCGGGCTCGGACGGGGCGGTCACCACGACGACCTCGGCGCCGTCTCCGCCGGCGGGCGGGCCCGCAGGGGCGGTGACCTTGCGGGTCACCCGGCGACGCGCACGCGGCGGGGCGGCCTCGGCGGGCGCCTCCTCCGGTGCGGCGGGCTGCTCGGCCGGAGCCGGCTCGGGCTCGGCGGGCTCCACGGGGGCGGCCGCCTCGGCCGGGGCCTCCTCGGCCGGGGCCGGGGAGCCGGCCGGTGCGGTCGCCTTGCGGGTCGCCCGGCGGCGGGTACGGGCCTTGGGGGCCTCGGCCGCGGGGGTCTCCTCGGCCACCGGGGCAGGGGCCTCGGCCACCGGCTCCGGGGCCACGACCGGCTCGGGCTCGACGGGCTCGGCAACCACGACGGGCTCCGGCTCGACGGCCTTCGGGGCACCGGCCGGGGCCGTCGCCTTGCGGGTCGCCCGACGGCGGCCACGGCCGCGGGACATCGCGGCCTCGGCCTCGGCCGCGCTGCTGTACAGCTCCTCGTCCGGGGCGAACTCCGGCTCGGGCAGCGCCACCGGGGCGGCCACCTCGGCGGCGACCTCCGCCTCGGTCT
Source organism: Streptomyces sp. NPDC092952 (assembly GCF_044754785.1). Classification (NCBI taxonomy): domain Bacteria; kingdom Bacillati; phylum Actinomycetota; class Actinomycetes; order Kitasatosporales; family Streptomycetaceae; genus Streptomyces; species Streptomyces sp. NPDC092952. The sequence goes on from NZ_JBIVPT010000002.1 coordinate 360,612, forward strand.
CGGTCTCGGCCTCGGTCTCCGTCACGGCCTCGGTCACGTGCTCGTGGTCCGCACCGCCCCGGCCGCGCTTCTTGGAGCGCTTGCCGCCGCCACCGACCGACGTCGGCTGTTCCATGTGGACGATCACACCGCGCCCGTTGCAGTGGACGCAGGTCTCGGAGAAGGACTCCAGCAGCCCCTGGCCCACCCGCTTGCGGGTCATCTGGACCAGGCCCAGCGACGTAACCTCGGCGACCTGGTGCTTCGTACGGTCCCGGCCCAGGCACTCCAGCAGGCGCCGCAGCACCAGGTCCCGGTTGGACTCCAGCACCATGTCGATGAAGTCGACGACGACGATGCCACCGAGGTCACGCAGCCGCAGCTGGCGCACGATCTCCTCGGCCGCCTCCAGGTTGTTCTTGGTGACGGTCTCCTCGAGGTTGCCGCCCTGCCCGGTGAACTTGCCGGTGTTGACGTCGACGACGACCATCGCCTCGGTCTTGTCGATCACCAGCGAGCCGCCGCTCGGCAGATAGACCTTCCGGTCCAGCGCCTTCATCAGCTGCTCGTCGATCCGGTACGTCGCGAAGATGTCGACCTCGGAGGTCCAGCGCGACAGGCGGTCCGCCAGGTCGGGCGCCACCTGGGAGACGTATCCGTGGATGGTCTCCCACGCGTCGTCGCCACTGACGATGACCTTGGAGAAGTCCTCGTTGAAGATGTCGCGGACGACCCGGACGGTCATGTCCGGCTCCCCGTAGAGCAGGGTCGGCGCGTTGGAGCCGCCGGTGCTCTTCGACTTCTTCTGGATCTCCTCCCACTGCTGCTGGAGCCGCTCGACGTCGCGGCGCAGCTCGTCCTCGCTCGCGCCCTCCGCGGCGGTACGGACGATGACGCCCGCGTCCTCGGGGACGATCTTCTTGAGGATGGTCTTCAGCCGGGCCCGCTCGGTGTCGGGCAGCTTGCGGCTGATGCCGGTCATCGAGCCCTCGGGCACGTAGACCAGGTAGCGGCCGGGCAGCGAGACCTGGCTGGTCAGGCGGGCGCCCTTGTGGCCGATCGGGTCCTTGGTGACCTGCACGAGGACGGACTGGCCGGACTTGAGCGCGGTCTCGATGCGGCGCGGGCCGTGGGCCATGCCGAGCGCCTCGAAGTTCACCTCACCGGCGTAGAGCACGGCGTTGCGGCCCTTGCCGATGTCGACGAAGGCGGCCTCCATGGACGGCAGGACGTTCTGCACCTTGCCCAGGTAGACGTTGCCGACGTAGCTGGTGGCCTGCTCCTTGTTGACGTAGTGCTCGACGAGCACGTTGTCCTCGAGGACGCCGATCTGGGTGCGGTCGCCGTTCTGGCGGACGACCATGACCCGCTCGACGGCCTCGCGGCGGGCCAGGAACTCGGCCTCGGTGATGATCGGGACGCGTCGGCGGCCCTGCTCGCGGCCCTCGCGGCGGCGCTGCTTCTTGGCCTCCATGCGCGTCGAGCCCTTGATGGACTGGACCTCGTCGAAGCCGGTGCCGGGCTCGCGCTCCTCCTTGCGGCGGGGCTCGCGGACCTTGACGACCGTGCGCTCCGGGTCGTCCGCGCCACTCTCGGCGTCGGCCGCGGCGTCCCCGCTGCGGCGACGGCGACGGCGACGGCGACGGCTGCTGCTGGAACCCGAGGCGGCCGCCTCGTGCTCGTCGTCCTCCTCGTCGGACTCCGCGGCGTGCTCCGCCTCGTCCTCGGCGTGGTCGGCTGCGGCCTCGTCGGCGGACTGCTCCGCGGCCTCCTCGCCCTCGTGGGCCTCGCCACGGCGGCGGCGACGGCCCCCGCGACGGCGGCGGCGCGAGGGGCGGTCCCCGTACTCGTCGGTCTCGTCGCCCTCGCCCTCGTGCTCGGCCTCGGGCTCGGCGGGCTCCTCCTCGGCCGGCTCCTCCACGACGGGGGCGGCGGCCTGCTCGGGCTCGGCGGCCTCACCGCGACGGCGCCGACGGCGGCGCGGACCGGACTGCGGCTCGGCCTCGACGGCGGACACCGTCTCCTCGACGGCCGCGGGCTCCTCCTCGACCACGCTCTCCGCCTCACGCGAGGCGGCAGCGGCGGCGGCGGCCGTCTCCGGGGTCTGGAACATCGGCTCGGCGAAGACGGGCGCCTGGAACACGGCCACGGCGGGACGGGTGGCGCGGCGGCTCTTGCGGGCCGGCTCCTCGGTCCGGGCCGTGAACTCCGGCCGGCCGGCGGCGGCCGTGGCCCGGCGGCGCTGACGTCCGCGCGGCGCGGCGTCCTCGGCCTCCGGCTCGGCGGCCGGGGCCTCGGCGACCGGCTCGGGCTCGACGACGGCCGGGGCCTCCGCCACGACCTCCACGGCCTCGGCGGCCTTCGGCGCACCGGCCGGGGACGTCGCCTTGCGCACCGCACGACGACGCGGACGGGCCGGAGCCGCCTCCACGACCTCGGCGACCGGCTCGGCGGTCTCCTCTTCCTCTTCCTCCTCCTCCACCGCGACGACGGCCTCGGCCACCGGCTCGGCGAACTGCGGCGCACCGGCAGGAGCCGATGCCCGGCGGCGGGTCCGGCCACGCGGCGCGGCGGGCTCGGCGGCCGGCGCCTCGGCGACCGGCTCGGGCTCGACGACGGCCGGGGCCTCCGCCACGACCTCGGCAGCCTCGGCGGCCTTCGGCGCACCGGCCGGGGACGTCGCCTTGCGCACCGCACGGCGGCGCGGACGGGCCGGAGCGGCCTCCTCCACCGGAGCGGCGGCCTCGGCCACCGGCTCGGCGGCCGCGACGGGCTCGGTGGCCTCGGCGGCCTTCGGCGCACCGGCCGGGGACGTCGCCTTGCGCACCGCACGGCGGCGCGGACGGGCGGGGGCCGCCTCCTCCGCCGGAGCGGCGGCCTCGGCGGGCTTGCTGTCGGACACTCCGGCGTCAACGGCCGGTATGGCCGGCGCGGCGGCCTCGGCGGCCCGCTCCTCCGTCACCGGCGGACCGGCCGGCCGGGACGCGGCGCGGCGCCTGCGGCGCGGCGGCAGCTTGTCGCCGGGAGCGTTGTTCTCTTCGTTGTTCCCGGTCGTGCCGGGTTCAGTGGACTGGGGCATGCGGGCGGTTCTCCCGTCAGGCTCCCGGGCGCCGCGCCTGGTTCCGGTCCGGCGGTCCGCGTGGGATACGCGGCTTTGGCCGTCCGGGGCGCGGGCGCCGCACGGGAGCTCAGTGTCTGGCTCGCCGGTTCCGTACGCGCGGGGCGGACGGCCTGGCGAAAGTCTTATTGGGTCATCGCGCGGCCCGCTCCGGATGGCTCCGGGGCCGAAGGCCGCGCCGCAACGACCGCCTTACGCGGAACCTGCACCTTCCGGCGCCGTCGCGGCGGCGGTCCCGGTGGCCGTGGGTGGAGCGGCCGGGGCTGCCTCGCGGTCGGGCGCGAGCGGGTCGGTCACCGTGCCGGAATCCTCGTCGAGGAGCCCCTGCGCCAGCCTGGTCACCGCTGCGGGGACCGGCGGCGCCAGGTCGGCCACCACGTGAAGACCGGACAGGACGTCGTCGGGTCGCACGGCAGGTGTTACGTGCCGAACAACCAGCCGCAGTATCGCACAGGGCCTGTCCCCGGGCCTATCAGCCGGTGGATCGACGACCCGCAGGTCGACGACGGCGGCCCGGGCGTCGAAGGTGCGCATCCCGTTCTTCGCGCGGCGCTGGACCTCCACGGTCTCCGCCCGGTTGAAGGCGTCCACCGCCCCGGCCGCCGCGGCGGGCTCCACGCCCTCCAGCCGCAGCTCCCAGACGGAGGCGGTCAGCCGGTCGGCGAGGCCGGAGGTGTGGGCCTCCACGGCGTCGACGATGTCGAGGCCGTCCGGCAGGGAGTCGTCGAGCAGCGCGCGCAGGACCGCCGGATCGCGGGCCTCGGTGAGGGCGATCTCCAGGAACTCGGCCTCGCTGCCCGTGCCGGTCGGGGCCGCGTTGGCGTAGGAGACCTTGGGGTGCGGGGTGAATCCCGCCGAGTAGGCCATGGGCACCTCGGAGCGGCGCAGGGCCCGCTCGAAGGCGCGCTGGAAGTCACGGTGACTGGTGAACCGGAGGCGGCCGCGCTTGGTGTAGCGCAGTCGGATGCGCTGCACCGCGGGTGCGGGCGGCGGGCCTTCGGGCTGTCGCTTGCCCAGTGGTTCTTCTCCTCGATGCGGAGCGGACGCGGTGGCACGCCGCCCTCGAAATGTCAGGTGGCCCGGGGTGTCCGGTCCGGCTCACCCCCGCCCGGCCTCATGGGTTCCGGGCGAGGAGATCTCTGGTTCGGGCGCCGCGCTGGGCACAGTCGTTGTACTACCCAGAGTACGCGCAAGGCGCCTCCCCGGTTCCCCCGGCCGCCGCGCCCCTGGTCAGCGGGGTGGTGCCCGGCACACGCGGGGCCCGGTCCGGGTTTCCCCGGCCGGGCCCGAGCACCCGGCGGCCGGCCGGGCGTGGCGGTTCTCGCGGCGGTCACGCGCGGACCCCCGTGCTCCGTCCGGAGCACGGGGGTCCGTCCGCCCCTCGGCGGTCGCTCCTACTTCACGACCGACAGCGGCAGCAGCTTCTTGCCGGTCGGGCCGATCTGGATGCTCGTGTCCATCTGCGGGCAGACGCCGCAGTCGAAGCACGGGGTCCAGCGGCAGTCCTCGACCTCGGTCTCGTCGAGCGCGTCCTGCCAGTCCTCCCAGAGCCAGTCCTTGTCCAGGCCGGAGTCCAGGTGGTCCCAGGGCAGGACCTCCTCGTAGCTCCGCTCGCGGGTGGTGTACCAGTCGACGTCCACCCCGTAGCCGGGCAGGGTCTTCTCCGCGGCGGTCATCCAGCGGTCGTAGCTGAAGTGCTCGCGCCAGCCGTCGAAACGGCCGCCGGACTCGTAGACCGCGCGGATGACGGAGCCGACGCGGCGGTCGCCGCGGGAGAGCAGGCCCTCGACGATGCCGGGCTTGCCGTCGTGGTAGCGGAAGCCGATGGAGCGGCCGTACTTCTTGTCGCCGCGGATCTTGTCGCGGAGCTTGGCCAGGCGCTCGTCGGTCTCCTCGGCGCTGAGCTGCGGGGCCCACTGGAAGGGCGTGTGCGGCTTGGGCACGAAGCCGCCGATGGAGACGGTGCAGCGGATGTCGTTCTGGCCGGAGACCTCGCGGCCCTTGGCGATCACGTTGACCGCCATGTCGCCGATCTGGAGGACGTCCTCGTCGGTCTCGGTGGGCAGGCCGCACATGAAGTACAGCTTCACCTGGCGCCAGCCGTTGCCGTACGCGGTGGCCACCGTGCGGATGAGGTCCTCCTCCGAGACCATCTTGTTGATGACCTTGCGCATCCGCTCGGAGCCGCCCTCGGGGGCGAAGGTGAGGCCGGAGCGGCGGCCGTTGCGGGTCAGCTCGTTGGCCAGGTCCACGTTGAACGCGTCGACGCGGGTGGAGGGCAGCGAGAGGCCGATCTTGTCCTCGGTGTACCGGTCGGCGAGGCCCTTGGCGATCTCACCGATCTCGGTGTGGTCCGCGGAGGAGAGCGAGAGCAGGCCGACCTCCTCGAAGCCGGTCGCCTTGAGGCCCTTGTCGACCATCTCGCCGATGCCGGTGATGCTTCGCTCCCGCACGGGGCGCGTGATCATGCCGGCCTGGCAGAAACGGCAGCCGCGGGTGCAGCCGCGGAAGATCTCGACGGACATCCGCTCGTGGACGGTCTCGGCGAGCGGGACGAGCGGCTGCTTCGGGTACGGCCACTCGTCGAGGTCCATCACGGTGTGCTTGGAGACCCGCCACGGCACGCCCGAACGGTTGGGCACGACGCGGCCGATGCGGCCGTCGGGGAGGTACTCGACGTCGTAGAAGCCCGGTACGTAGACGCCGCCGGTCTTCGCGAGGCGCAGCAGCACCTCCTCGCGGCCGCCAGGGCAGCCCTCGGCCTTCCAGGCGCGGACGGTCTCGGTGATCTCCAGGACGGCCTGCTCGCCGTCGCCGATGACCGCGCAGTCGATGAACTCGGCGATCGGCTCGGGGTTGAACGCGGCGTGGCCGCCGGCCAGCACGATCGGGTCGTCCACCGTGCGGTCCGCGGCGTTCAGCGGGATGCCCGCGAGGTCGAGGGCGGTGAGCATGTTGGTGTAGCCGAGCTCGGTGGAGAAGCTCAGCCCGAAGACGTCGAAGGCCTTGACCGGGCGGTGGCTGTCCACGGTGAACTGCGGGACGCCGTGCTCGCGCATCAGCGCTTCCAGGTCCGGCCACACGCTGTAGGTGCGCTCGGCGAGGACGCCCTGCCGCTCGTTGAGTACCTCGTAGAGGATCATGACGCCCTGGTTGGGGAGCCCGACCTCGTACGCGTCCGGGTACATCAGGGCCCAGCGGACGTCGCATTCGTCCCAGGGCTTGACGGTGGAGTTCAGCTCACCGCCGACGTACTGGATGGGCTTCTGCACATGCGGGAGCAGAGCTTCGAGCTGTGGGAAGACCGAGTCGACAGACATCGCGCACTTTCGAGAGCGGGCAAGGGGTGACCATCAAGCGTACCCCGATGCTCAGCCTCCCAGCGCCGCCCGCAGTCCGGGCCGGGAGGCCCGCTCCCATACGCGGACGAGCTCCCGCTCCCTGGCCGCGGCGGCGGCCTCCTCCCGCCCGTACAGCAGTCCCCAGGTGAAGGCCGACTCGCCCGCGGCGTGGGCCCGGGCGGCCAGGAGGCGCAGCTCCTCGCGGGCGACCACGCCGTCGTGGTGGTCGCCGAGGAGGCTCTGTACGGCCTTCATCCGCTTGGCGAACCTCCTGGCCGGGCGGCCGAGGGCGGGGCGGGCGGCGTCCGCCGCGTACCGGGCGCGCTTGGCGGCCTTGCGGGCCTCGTGCAGGGCGAGGTCCCGGCCGGGTCCGGGCGGGAGCTCCAGGGCGCGGGTGATCCGGGCGGCGAGGCGGCGGTACTCCCGCAGCACCGCGCGGGGCAGCTCCCGGGCGGGGTCGCGGGCGGCGGCGGGGAGCAGCGGCGGGTCGGCGAGAAGGGCGTCGAGCGCGTCGAGGAGGTCCCGGTAGCGGTGCCCGTCGAGCACGGCGACGGTACGGCGGCGGGGGCCGCCGCGCCGGTCCGCCGACCGGATCCGCAGCCGGGCGCGGACCGGGCCGAGGACCAGGGTGCCGGGCAGCTCGTCGAGGCGGGCGAGGAGCCGGGCGTCGAGCACTTCCTGGTCGCGGTCGGCGCCGAGTTCGGCGGCGAGCCACTTCAGCTCGTCGGCGAGCGGGCCGGTGGCGCCCCGGTCGAGGAGCCTGCGGTGGGTCCGCAGGGCGCTGCGCAGGCTGCGGGTGGCGACGCGCATCCGGTGCACGGCGTCGGGCCGGTCGCGGCGGACGGCCGGTTCGAGGGCGGCGACGGCCCCGGCCTGCTCGCGCAGGTAGGCGAGGACGTGGTCGCCCGCGGTGGCCGGCTCCTCGCCGCCGGCGCGCCGCGGCCGCCCGTGCCGTACGTTCGCCATACCCCGAATCTACGGCGATCCGGGCGCTTCCGGTGGATCAGGCGCTTATCGGGCGCTGCACCTTGATCGACTGGAGCAGCCCGACCGCCACCCAGACGGCGAACATCGAGGAGCCGCCGTACGAGACGAAGGGCAGCGGGAGCCCGGCGACCGGCATGATGCCGAGCGTCATCCCGATGTTCTCGAAGGCCTGGAAGGCGAACCAGGCGATGATCCCGGCGGCGACGACGGTGCCGTAGAGCTCGGTGGTCTCGCGGGCGATCCGGCAGGCCCGCCAGAGCACGACCCCGAGCAGGACGATGATCAGCCCGGCGCCGACGAAGCCGAGCTCCTCTCCCGCGACGGTGAAGACGAAGTCGGTCTGCTGTTCGGGGACGAACTGGCCGGTGGTCTGGGTGCCGTGGAAGAGGCCGGTCCCGGTGAGTCCGCCGGAGCCGATCGCGATACGGGCCTGGTTGGTGTTGTAGCCGACACCCGCCGGGTCGAGCGCGGGGTTGGCGAAGGCGGCGAAGCGGGCGATCTGGTACTCGTCGAGCAGGCCGAGCTGCCAGATCGCGACGGCCCCGGCCACGCCCGCGCCGAGGAGTCCGGCGATCCAGCGGTTCGATGCCCCGGAGGCGAGCAGCGCGCCGAGCACGATGACGACCATGACCATCACCGAGCCGAGGTCGGGCATCCCCATCACGATGACCATCGGGACGGCGGCCAGACCGAGGGCCTTGGCGACCGTCCGGTGGTCGGGGTGGAGCTGGTCGCCCGCGTCGACGCGCTCGGCGAGCAGCATCGCCATGATCAGGATGATGGTGATCTTGGTGAACTCGGAGGGCTGGAGCGAGAAGCCGCCGCCGATGATGATCCACGCGTGGGCGCCGTTGACGGTGGCGCCGAGCGGGGTGAGCACCGTCAGCACCAGGAGCACCGAGACGCCGTACAGGATCGGGACGGCGCCGCGCAGGGTGCGGTGGCCGAGCCAGACCGTGCCGATCATCAGGGCGAGGCCGATGCCGGTGTTGAGGGCGTGCCGGAAGAGGAAGTAGTACGGGTCGCCGTGGGTGAGCGAATCGCGTCCCCGGGTCGCCGAGTAGACCAGCAGCGAGCCGATGAAGGAGAGCGCGAGGGCCGACCCGAGCATCGGCCAGTCGAGCTTGCGGACCACCGAGTCGCGGGCGACGAGCCTGGCCCAGGTGGTGCGCTCGGGCGCGTACCGCTGTACGGAGAAGCCGGCCATCAGTCGCGCCTCCCCACGATCGCGGCGAGCGTCTGGCTCTCCGGGGTCTGCTGCGAGCTCGGGTCGTAGGGCTTGATCGACGGGGAGTCGATCGAACCGTCCGACTGGATCTTCGGCAGGGCCTTCTGCGGCGTCGGCAGCAGCGCCTTCTTCAGGTCCTGGTTGCCGGACTTGTCGAGCCCGTAGATCGCGTCGTAGATGTTGCGCACGGCGGGGCCGGAGGCGCCGGAGCCTGTACCGCCCTGGGAGATCGTCATGACGATCGAGTAGTCCTTGGTGTACGTGGCGAACCAGGAGGTCGTCTGCTTGCCGTAGACCTCGGCCGTACCCGTCTTGGCGTGCATCGGGATCTTGGCCTGCGGCCAGCCGCCGAACCGCCAGGCGGCCGAGCCGACGGTCGCGACGCCCGCGAGGGCCTTGTCGATGTCGTTGCGGGTCTTGCGGGTGAAGGGCAGCTTGCCGTGCGACTTCGGCCTGATCTCCTGGATCTCCTTGCCGTCGCCGCTGACGACCGCCTTGCCGACGGTCGGGTCGTAGAGCGTGCCGCCGTTGGAGATGGCGGCGTAGATGGTGGCCATCTGGATCGGGGTGACGAGCGTGTCGCCCTGGCCGATCGAGTAGTTGACGGAGTCACCGGCGCGCATCTTGTCGCCCTCGCGGCAGTTCTCGTAGGCGATCCGCTCGACGTACGTGCCGTCCTTCTTGCCCTGCTTGCACCAGGCGTCCTTGTTGGCGTCGAAGAACTTCTGCTTCCACTCGCGGTCGGGGACGCGGCCGCTGACCTCGTTGGGGAGGTCGATGCCGGTCTCCTTGCCGAGGCCGAACTGGTGGGCGGTCCTGAAGAACCAGTCCTTGGGGTGCTTCTTCGGGTTCATGCCGCCGTCCTTCAGCCACTCCTTGTGCGCGAGGCCGTAGTAGACGGTGTCGCAGGAGACCTCCAGGGCGCGGCCGATCGTGATGTCGCCGTATCCCTGGGACTCGTAGTTGGTGAAGGTCTGGCCGCCGATGCTGTACGCGCTGGGGCAGGGGTAGTGGCCGTCGAAGGCGTATCCGGCGTTGACCGCGGCGGTCGAGGAGATGACCTTGAAGATCGAGCCGGGGGCGGCCTGGCCCTGGATGGCCCGGTTCAGCAGCGGGAAGTTGGAGTTCTTGCCGGTGAGCTTGGCGTAGTCCTTGGCGGAGATGCCGCCGACCCAGGAGTTGGGGTCGTAGTTGGGCAGCGAGGCCATCGCGACGACCCGGCCGGTCTTCGCCTCCATGACGACGACGGCACCGGAGTCGGCCTTGTAGTTCTCGCCGGTGTTCTTGTCGAAGGCCTTGCGGGCCTCCTTCATCGCCCCGTTCAGCTCGTACTCGGCCACGGCCTGGACCCGGGCGTCGATGGAGGTGACGACGGAGGAGCCGGGCTCCGCCTTGTCGTTCTTGGCCTGGCCGATGACCCGGCCGAGGTTGTCGACCTCGTAGCGGGTGACCCCGGCCTTGCCTCGCAGCTCCTTGTCGTACGTGCGCTCCAGGCCGGAGCGGCCGACCTGGTCGGCGCGGAGGTACGGCGAGTCGGTGTCCTGGGCCTTGGTGATCTCCTCGTCGGTGACCGGCGAGAGGTAGCCGAGGACCTGCGCGGTGTTGGCCTTGCCGGGGGCCGGGTAGCGGCGTACGGCGGTGGGTTCGGCGGTGATCCCGGGGAAGTCCTCGGCTCGCTCGCGGATCGTCAGGGCCTGCTGGGTGGTCGCCTCGTCGGTGACCGGGATCGGCTGGTAGGGCGAACCGTTCCAGCAGGGCTGCGGCGTCTTCGCGTCGCAGAGCCGGACCTTGTCGAGGACGTCCTTCGGCTTCATGTCGAGGACCCCGGCGAGCCGGGTCAGCACGCTCTTGCCGTCGTCCTTCATCTTCAGCAGCTCGGTGCGGCTGGCGGAGACCACCAGCCGGGTCTCGTTGTCGGCGAGCGGCACCCCGCGCGCGTCGAGGATGGAGCCGCGGACGGCGGGCTGGACGACCTGCTGGACGTGGTTGTTCTTCGCCTCGTCGCTGTACTCCTGGCCGTTGCGGATCTGGAGGTACCAGAGCCGCCCGCCGAGGGTGAGCAGCAGGGAGAGGACCAGGATCTGGATGACGACGAGGCGGATCTGGACCCGCGGGGTCCGGCCGGTCTCGGGAATGTTGGTCACAGGCGCTTGACCCCCTTGATGCGTCCGGCGCGGGCCGCGCGGTTGCGGGCGGCCTTGACGCGCAGCCCGCCGCGCTGGCTGCCGATCCTCAGACCGGTGCCGGTGGCGAGCCAGCCGGCCGCCACGTCCCCGCCGCCACCGGTGTCGGCGAGCGGGTCGCCCACCGTGCGTCTGGCGGCGGCCATGACGAGCGGGACGACGAAGGGCGCGAGCAGCAGGTCGTAGAGGGCCGCGGTGAACAGCAGGCTGCCGAGGCCCACGTGGCGGGCCGCGGTGTCCCCGACGAGCGCGCCGACCATCGCGTACAGCAGGGTCGAGCCGATCGCCGCGGCCACCACGCCGGTCATCGGGACCAGTGCCGACTTGAGCTGCCCGGTCTCGGGCTTGGCCAGCCCGGCGAGGTAGCCGATGACGCAGAGGACCAGCGCGTACCGCCCGGCCGCGTGGTCGGCGGGCGGTGCCAGGTCGGCCAGGAGCCCCGCGCCGAAGCCGACGAGGGCGCCGCTGACGTGCCCGTACACGAAGGCGAGACCGAGTACGACGAGCAGCAGCAGGTCGGGGACGGCACCGGGGAGCTGGAGGCGGGCGAGGACGGAGACCTGGACGACCAGGGCGACGACGACCAGGACGGTGGAGAGCAGAATCCGGTTCAGACGCATGGGAATCAGCTCTACCTCTGCTCGTCGACCGCGTTCGAAGTGCCGTTCGGATCCGGGCTGTTGCCGGCGTCCGGGCTCTCGTGGATGTTCCCGACGACGTTCCCCCCGGTGTCGACGATGTCGCCGTTGGGCGAGATCGTGACCGTGACGGTCGGCGTCGGCTTCGGCTTGGCGGGCTTGGCCGGCTGCTTGGGCAGGACCATGTCCCGGGGGTCCTCGCGCGGCGCCTGGACCACGACGCCGACGATGTCGAGCTTGGTGAACCCGACGTACGGACGGACGTAGACCGTACGGGTCAGACCGCCGCCGGACGGGTCGACGCGGACGACCTCGCCGACCGGGACCCCGGGCACGAACGGCTTGTCCTTGCTGGAGCCGAAGGTGACCAGCCGGTCGCCCTTCTTCACCTTGGCCTTGCCGTTGAGGAACTGGACGGACAGCGGCTGGGAGCCCTGGCCGGTGGCGAAGCCCAGCTCGTCGGTCTTCTCCATCCGGGTGCCGACGGTGAAGTCGGGGTCGTTGGCGAGGAGCACCGTGGCGGTGTCCGGGCCGACGGTGGTGACCCGGCCCACCAGGCCGTCACCGTTGATGACGGTCATGTCGCGCTTGATCCCGTCCTTGGACCCCGCGTCGATGGTGATCGTCCAGGAGAAGCCCTGGGCCGCTCCTATGGCGATGACCTCGGCACCCTTGATGCCGTACTGCCCGGTGGCCGACTTCTTCAGCATCCGGTCCAGCTCGCGGACCCGGCTGCGGTTCCGGCCGTCGCTGCCCAGTTCCGTGCGGAGCTTGGCGTTCTCCTGCTCCAGCTGGGCGATCCGGGTGTGCCGCGCCCCGGATTCGCGTACCGCCCCTATGGCGTTGCCCACCGGATCGACGGCGGCCGCGACGCCGTTCTCCACCGGCCCGAAGGCCGCCGCGGCGGCCTTCCGGGCGCCGTCCACCGGCGACTCCTCGCCTCCGCGGATGTCCACCGTGATCAAAGCGAACGCGATGGCGATCAGCAGCACCAGGAGCAGCCGGCTCTCTCGTGTGTCCCTCACGTGCGGCGGCCGTGCCTTCCTCGTCGGAATATTCGTGCCTGTATGTCAACGACCGGCCGTACGGAACAGTGGCGTTCCGTACGGCCGACCGGGGTTGTTCACCTGCGGGGCTGGGCGTCCAGCACCTGCTGGAGCGCCTCGAACTCCTCGACGCACTTGCCGGAGCCGAGGGCCACCGAGTCCAGCGGGTCCTCCGCGATGTGGATCGGCATGCCGGTCTCGCGGCGCAGCCGCTCGTCGAGCCCCCGCAGCATCGCGCCGCCGCCGGTGAGGACGATGCCGCGGTCCATGATGTCGCCGGAGAGCTCCGGCGGGCACTTGTCGAGCGTGGTCTTCACCGCGTCGACGATCGCGTTGACCGGCTCCTCGATGGCCTTGCGGACCTCGGCGGCGGAGATGACCACGGTCTTGGGCAGCCCGGAGACCAGGTCGCGGCCGCGGATCTCGGTGTGCTCGTCCTTGTCCATGTCGTACGCCGAACCGATGGTGATCTTGATCTGTTCGGCGGTGCGCTCGCCGAGGAGGAGCGAGTACTCCTTCTTGACGTGCTGGATGATCGCGTTGTCCAGCTCGTCACCGGCGACCCGGATGGACTGGGCAGTGACGATTCCGCCCAGCGAGATGACCGCGACCTCGGTGGTGCCGCCACCGATGTCGACGACCATGTTGCCGGTGGCCTCGTGGACCGGCAGCCCGGAGCCGATGGCGGCCGCCATGGGCTCCTCGATGATGTGCACCTGACGGGCGCCGGCCTGGGTCGACGCCTCGATGACGGCGCGTCGCTCGACCCCGGTGATGCCGGAGGGCACACAGACCACGACCCGCGGACGGGCCAGGTAGCGGCGCTTGTGGATCTTCAGGATGAAGTAGCGGAGCATCCGCTCGGTGATCTCGAAGTCGGCGATCACGCCGTCCTTCAGGGGCCGTACGGCGACGATGTTGCCGGGCGTACGGCCGATCATCTTCTTGGCCTCGGAGCCGACCGCCAGGATGCCGCCGGTGTTGGTGTTGATGGCCACGACGGACGGCTCGTTCAGAACGATGCCGCGCCCCCTGACGTACACCAGCGTGTTGGCAGTCCCGAGGTCGATAGCCATGTCACGACCGATGAACGACATTGAGTTCCCCTTGTTCCTCATTGAGGATGCGTCGGGCCTTCAGAGAAAGCATGGTGGCTTGTTCTGGATGGCGGGCTGAGCGCGGCGGGCGTGGAGGATTCCATCGTAGTGGCGTACCGACGGACACCGCGCGAGGGTGCTTCGCCTTCGCGAGTGGAACGGAAGACCGTTCCCCTCATGGTGACGTTATGTCGGAGGGATGCGTTCCCGCGATCCAGGACCCTATACCGAAGGGCGACCGAATTAATTCGGTCGCCCCAGGGTTGAGCGCTGTTCGGCTGATCCGCGATCAGGCGATGCCCGGGAAGAACAGCTTCAGCTCGCGCTCCGCGGACTCCTCGGAGTCCGAGGCGTGGATGAGGTTCTCCCGGGTGATGGTGCCGAAGTCGCCCCGGATGGAGCCGGGCGCGGCGGCGATCGGGTCGGTGGGGCCGGCCAGCGTACGGACGCCCTCGATGACCCGCTCGCCCTCGGCGACCAGCGCCACGATCGGGCCGGACTGCATGAACTCCACCAGCGGCTCGTAGAACGGGCGGCCGACGTGCTCGGCGTAGTGCTGCTCCAGCGTGGCACGGTCGAGGGTGCGCAGCTCCAGCGCGGTGATCCGCCAGCCGGCCTTGCGCTCGATCCGCCCGACGATCTCGCCGACCAGTCCGCGCCGGACAGCGTCGGGCTTGAGGAGAACGAGGGTGCGCTGGGTCATGGTGTGCGGCTCCTTGCAGGCATGCGGGTGCGGTGGATCGAGGCTACAGGGGTACGGAGCCGGGCCCGCGGCCGGGTTTGGCCGCGGGACGCGCTCCGCCGGTCAGGCCGCGGCCTCGGCCGCCTCCTGCGCCGCCGCCCAGCGGGCCTTCGCCTCGTCGATCTTCCGACCGTAGTGGACCGAGGCCCACCACAGCCCGGCGAAGACCACCCCGAGGATGAACATCGTCGGAACGAAGAATCCGCCGAGCACCAGGGCGATCTGGAGCACCCAGCCGAGCTGGACGCCACCGGGACGAGTGATCATCCCGCAGAGCAGCACGGAGAGCACCATGCCGATGCCGCAGACCGTCCAGACCGTGCCATTGCTCAGATCGTCGGACTTCATCGCGACGAGACCGGCGAAACCGATCACGAAGAATTCACCGATGAGCGTGGATGCACAGAGCGTACGCATGGGTCAGCGCCTTCCCAGAAGCAGCCGGGCCTCGCCGACCGTGATCACGGAACCGGTCACCAGCACACCGGCCCCCGCGTATTCGTCCTCCTCCTCGGCGAGGGTGATCGCCGCCTCCAGCGCGTCGTCCAGGCGCGGCTCCACCTGGACCCGGTCCTCGCCGAAGACCTCCACGGCGATGGCGGCCAGCGCGTCCGCGTCCATCGCGCGGGGGGTGGAGTTCTGGGTGACGACGACCTCGGCGAAGATCGGCTCGAAGGCTTCGAGGAGCCCTCTGACGTCCTTGTCGGCGCTGGTGCCGACGACGCCGATCAGCCGGGAGAAGCCGAACGCCTCGGAGAGCCCGTCGGCGGTGGCGCGGGCGCCCCCGGGGTTGTGCGCGGCGTCCAGGACGACGGTGGGGCTGGACCGGACGACCTCCAGGCGGCCCGGGGAGACCACCGAGGCGAACGCCCTGCGGACCGTGTCGGCGTCCAGCGAGCCGGGCCGCTCGGCCCCGACCCCGAAGAACGCCTCCACCGCGGCGAGCGCCACCGCGGCGTTGTGCGCCTGGTGGGCCCCGTAGAGCGGGAGGAAGATCTCGGTGTACTCGTTGCCCTCGCCGCCCAGGCCGCGCAGGGTCAGCAGCTGCCCGCCGACCGCGACCTCCCGGGAGACGACGCCGAACTCCATGCCCTCGCGGGCGACCGTGGCGTCGACCTCGACGGCCTTCTTCAGCATCACCTGCGCGGCGTCCACCGGCTGCTGCGCCAGGATGACCGTGGCGCCCTGCTTGATGATCCCGGACTTCTCCACGGCGATCTCGGCCGGTGTGGAGCCCAGCCGGTCGGTGTGGTCCAGCGAGATGGGGGTGACGACGGCGACCGAGCCGTCGATCACGTTCGTCGCGTCCCAGCTGCCGCCCATACCGACCTCGACGACGGCGACGTCGACCGGGGCGTCGGCGAAGGCCGCGTAGGCCATTCCGGTCAGCACCTCGAAGAAGGAGAGCCGGTAGGGCTGCTGGGTGTCGACCATCTCCACGTACGGCTTGATGTCCTGGTACGCCTCCACGAACCGCTCGGGGGCGATCGGGGCGCCGTCCAGGCTGATCCGCTCGGTGATCGACTGGACGTGCGGCGAGGTGTAGCGGCCGGTGCGCAGGTCGAAGGCGCCGAACAGCGCCTCGATCATGCGGGCCGTGCTCGTCTTGCCGTTGGTCCCGGTGATGTGGATCGAGGGGTAGGCGCGCTGCGGCTCGCCGAGCACGTCCATCAGCGCGGCGATGCGGGTGACGGACGGCTCCAGCTTGGTCTCGCCCCAGCGTCCGGCGAGCTCCTGCTCCACCTCGCGCAGCGCCTTGTCCACCTCGGGGTCGGCGGGGCGGGCCGGAAGCTCCGCGCCCTGCGGCGGGCCGGAGCGGGTGCGCAGCGTACGGCTCCCGGCCTCGATCACCGCCAGGTCGGGGTCGCGCTGGGTCTCTTCGTCGACGATCTCCGCGAAGGCGTCGTCGGAGTCGGAGTTGTCGGGCCGGTCGGAAGGGCGGGGCTCACTCACACGAGCCAGTCTACGGATGGGCACCGACAACGCGCGCGGCGCATGGGCCCGGACGGAACGGAGCCCCCGTCCCCCTGGTCGGTCAGGGGTACGGGGGCTCCGTGCTCAGGTGATCAGCTCTGCGGCAGTTTCGCCAGCTGACCGGTGATCCGCTCGATGTCGGCCTCGGCCTTGGCGAGCCGGCCGCGGATCTTGTCGACGACCTGGTCGGGCGCCTTGGCGAGGAACGCCTCGTTGCCGAGCTTCCCGGTGGCCTGCGCCTTCTCCTTCTCGGCGGCGGCCAGATCCTTCGTCAGGCGCTTGCGCTCCGCCTCGACGTCGATGGTGCCGGAGAGGTCCAGGGCGACCGTGACACCCGCGACGGGCAGCGAGGCGGTGGCGTGGAAGCCCTCACCGGCCGGCTGGAGCCGCAGCAGCTGGCGGACGGCCGCCTCGTGCGGCGCGAGCGCCGTACCGGCCAGGGTGAGCTCGGCCGGGACCTTCTGGCCGGGCTGGAGGCCCTGGTCGGAGCGGAACCGGCGGACCTCGGTGACGAGCTGCTGGACGAGCCCGATCTCCTGCTCGGCCGCCTCGTCGCGGAAGCCGGAGTCCTTGGGCCACTCGGCGACGACGACGGACTCGCCGCCGGTGAGCGCCGTCCACAGCGTCTCCGTGACGAACGGGACGACCGGGTGCAGCAGCCGCAGCATCACGTCGAGGACCTCGCCCAGGACCCGGCCGGAGACCCTGGCCTGCTCGCCGCCCGCGAAGAACGTGGTCTTGGACAGCTCGACGTACCAGTCGAAGACCTCGTCCCAGGCGAAGTGGAACAGGGCGTCGCTGAGCTTGGCGAACTGGAAGTCGTCGTAGAGGGCGTCCACCTCGGCGACGGTCTTGTTCAGCCGCGACAGGATCCAGCGGTCGGTCGAGGACATCGACTCGGCCGGGGGCAGCTCGCCCTCGATCGTGGCGCCGTTCATCAGCGCGAAGCGCGTGGCGTTCCAGATCTTGTTGGCGAAGTTGCGCGAGCCCTGGACCCAGTCCTCGCCGATCGGGACGTCGACGCCGGGGTTGGCGCCGCGGGCCAGCGTGAAGCGGAGCGCGTCGGAGCCGTACTTGTCCATCCAGTCGATCGGGTTGACCGCGTTGCCGAAGGACTTCGACATCTTCTTGCCGAACTGGTCGCGGACCATTCCGTGCAGGGCGATGGTGTGGAAGGGCGGGGTGCCGTCCATCGCGTACAGGCCGAACATCATCATCCGGGCAACCCAGAAGAAGAGGATGTCGTAGCCGGTGACCAGGACGGAGTTCGGGTAGAACTTCGCGAGGCTGTCGGTCTTCCCGGGCCAGCCGAGGGTGGAGAACGGCCACAGGCCGGAGGAGAACCAGGTGTCCAGGACGTCGGTCTCCTGGTGCCAGCCCTCGCCGGACGGCGGCTCCTCGCCGGGGCCGACGCAGACGATCTCGCCGTTCGGGCCGTACCAGACGGGGATGCGGTGGCCCCACCAGAGCTGGCGCGAGATGCACCAGTCGTGGAGGTTGTCGACCCAGTCGAAGTACCGCTTCTCCATCTCCTGCGGGTGGATCTTGACCCTGCCGTCGCGGACGGCGTCACCGGCGGCCTGCGCGAGCGGGCCGACCTTGACCCACCACTGCATCGACAGGCGCGGCTCGACGGTCGTCTTGCAGCGCGAGCAGTGGCCGACGGAGTGGACGTACGGGCGCTTCTCGGCGACGATCCGGCCCTCGGCGCGCAGGGCGGCGACGATGGCGGAGCGGGCCTCCAGCCGGTCCAGACCCTCGAAGGGGCCGGGGACGGTGATGACCGCGCGCTCGTTCATGACGGCGATCGAGGGCAGGTCGTGGCGCCGGCCGATCTCGAAGTCGTTCGGATCGTGGGCGGGCGTCACCTTGACGGCGCCGGTGCCGAACTCGGGGTCGACGTGGGTGTCCGCGACGACCGGGATCGTACGGTCGGTGAGCGGCAGCTTGATCTGCTTGCCGACCAGATGGCGGTAGCGCTCGTCGTCGGGGTGGACTGCGACGGCGGTGTCGCCGAGCATCGTCTCGGCGCGGGTGGTGGCGACGACGATGGTCTCCTCGCCCTCGCCGTACGTCATGGAGACGAGCTCGCCGTCGTCGTCCTGGTACTCCACCTCGATGTCCGAGATGGCCGTCAGACAGCGCGGGCACCAGTTGATGATGCGCTCGGCGCGGTAGATCAGCTCGTCGTCGTAGAGCTTCTTGAAGATGGTCTGGACGGCCTCGGAGAGGCCCTCGTCCATGGTGAACCGCTCGCGGGACCAGGCGACGCCGTCACCGAGGCGGCGCATCTGGCCGGAGATCTGGCCGCCGGACTCGTTCTTCCACTTCCAGACGCGCTCGACGAACGCCTCGCGGCCCAGGTCGTGGCGGGACTTGCCCTCCTTGGCCAGCTCGCGCTCGACGACGTTCTGCGTGGCGATGCCCGCGTGGTCCATGCCGGGCTGCCAGAGCGTCTCGTGCCCCTGCATGCGGGCGCGGCGGGTCAGCGCGTCGATCAGCGTGTGCTCGAAGGCGTGGCCCAGGTGGAGGCTGCCCGTGACGTTCGGCGGCGGGATGACGACGGTGAACGGGGGCTTCTCGCTGTGCTCGTCGGCCTCGAAGTAACCGCGCTCCACCCAGCGCTCGTACAGCTTCCCCTCTACCTCGGCCGGCGCGTACTGGGTCGGCAGTTCGGGGGTGCTGGCTGGCGTCTGCTGAGTCTTCTCGGTCACGGGGGACAGTTTAGGGCCGTCACAGTCATGCACTGAAACCGGTTTGTTCAGTAACGGTGCGGCTCCCGGTGCCCCATCCGGGTGGACCTTCCGCCAGGATGTCCAAAACACATAAACACTCCGGTGAGCACTTCCGAACAGGGGAACCGCAGATGAGCTACAACCAGCCGGGCCCGTACGGCCAGCAGCCCCCGCAGGGCCAGCCCGGTCCGTACGGTGGTCAGCCGCCCCAGGGGCAGCCCGGCCCCTACGGCCAGCAGCCGGGCCCGTACGGCCAGCAGCCCCCGCAGGGCCAGCCCGGCTACGGCTACCCCCAGCAGGCCCCCCAGGGCGTCCCCCCGCAGGGCCAGCCGGGCTACGGCTACCCGCAGCAGCAGCCCCAGCAGCCCGGCCCGTACGGCCAGCAGCCGCCCACTCCCCCGTACGGCGGCCAGCCGGCCTACGGCGGCCAGATGCCGATGCCCCCGGCCCAGCCGAAGAAGAAGACCGGCCTGGTCGTCGGCGGCGTGATCGTGGCCCTGGCGGTCATCGGCGGCGGCATCTACTTCCTGACCGGCGGGGGCGGCGGCGGGCTCAGCGACGACGGCCCGCACACCCTGACGACGCCGGCGACGGTGCTGGGCGACTACAAGCGCCTGAGCAAGGACGCCGCGAGCCAGGAGCAGAGCGACGACGACACCAAGGAACTGACGCAGACCGGCATCCAGGACCCCAAGACCGCCGCCGGGCTCTACTCCACCGCGGACATCACCAAGTTCGACCCCAACAAGCCCAACGACCCGAACATGCTGACCGCGAAGATGATCACCCTCGCCGGCGCGTACGGCAAGATCAGCGATCCGGCCAAGACGCTGGACGCGTTCTTCGCCTCCATGCAGAAGAACGCGGCCGGAAGCAAGAACGGCAAGCTCGTCGGCAGCCCGGAGGAGGTCTCCCCCGCCGGGTTCGACAACGGCATCATGAAGTGCCAGGGCACCGAGGGCACGGACTCCAAGACCCAGAAGCCGAAGAACGACTGGTTCTGTGCCTGGGCCGACTACAGCACCCTGGCGATGGTCTCCCCCGGCGACATGACGCGGAGCGTGGACAGGGACACCGCGGCCAAGATCGCGGCGGACCTCCGCAAGGAGATCCGCGTCAAGAAGTAGCGTTGGCAACGCGGAAGGGGCGCCCGCCAGTTCACCTGGCCGGGCGCCCCTTCCGTCCGTGTGCGGCCGCCGTTACGCGGACTTCTCGTGCCGGCCTCCGCCGTCGCCCTTGCCGATCGTGCGCGGCTCGCGCGGGACCAGGGTGGGGTTCACGTTGTTGCGGACGACGTCCGGGGTGATGACGACGCGGGCGACGTCCTTGCGGGACGGCACCTCGTACATCACCGACTGGAGGACTTCCTCCATGATGGCGCGCAGCCCGCGCGCGCCGGTCTGGCGGAGGATCGCCTGGTCGGCGATGGCTTCCAGCGCGCCGCGCTCGAAGTCCAGCTCCACACCGTCGAGTTCGAAGAGGCGCTGGTACTGCTTCACCAGCGCGTTGCGCGGCTCGACGAGGATCTGGAGCAGCGCCTCGCGGTCGAGGTTGTGGACCGAGGTGAGGACGGGCAGGCGGCCGATGAACTCCGGGATCATCCCGAACTTCACCAGGTCCTCCGGCATGACCTCCTGGAACTGGTCGCTCGCCTCGATCTCCCGCTTGGACCGGATCGTCGCGCCGAAGCCGATGCCCTTGGCGCCCGCCCGGGACTCGATGATCCGCTCCAGGCCGGAGAAGGCACCGCCGACGATGAAGAGCACGTTCGTCGTGTCGATCTGGATGAATTCCTGGTGCGGGTGCTTCCGGCCGCCCTGCGGCGGTACGGAGGCGGTGGTGCCCTCCAGGATCTTCAGCAGGGCCTGCTGGACGCCCTCGCCGGAGACGTCGCGAGTGATCGACGGGTTCTCGCTCTTGCGGGCGACCTTGTCGATCTCGTCGATGTAGATGATCCCGGTCTCGGCCTTCTTGACGTCGTAGTCCGCGGCCTGGATCAGCTTCAGCAGGATGTTCTCGACGTCCTCGCCGACGTAGCCGGCCTCCGTCAGCGCCGTCGCGTCGGCGATGGCGAACGGGACGTTGAGCATGCGGGCCAGGGTCTGCGCGAGCAGCGTCTTGCCGGAGCCCGTGGGGCCCAGCAGCAGGATGTTGGACTTGGCCAGCTCGATGGCGTCGTCCCGGCCCTGGGCGCCGCCGTTCTCACCCGCCTGGACCCGCTTGTAGTGGTTGTACACCGCGACCGAGAGGGCCTTCTTCGCGGGCTCCTGCCCGACGACGTACCCCTCGAGGAACTCGTAGATCTCGCGCGGCTTGGGGAGTTCCTCCCAGCGCACCTCGGAGGTCTCGGCGAGCTCCTCCTCGATGATCTCGTTGCAGAGATCGATGCACTCGTCGCAGATGTACACACCGGGTCCCGCGATGAGCTTCTTCACCTGCTTCTGGCTCTTTCCGCAGAACGAGCACTTGAGCAGGTCGCCGCCATCACCGATGCGTGCCACGAGGTGCTTCCCCTTCGCCTGGGAGCAGCTTGGTTCAGCGGCTCCTGGTGCCTCTATCCGACGGTACCTTGCCTGGCCCCCCGTTCGGGCCCCCCTTGGCACGGTTCACGCGGCCGGAGCCGGGCGAACACGGTGTGCCAAGGGGCTGAAGACCGGCGTCAGACGGCCGAGGCCGCCTGCTTGCGGGTCGACACGATCTGGTCGACGAGACCGTAGGCGAGGGCTTCCTCGGCGGTCAGGATCTTGTCGCGCTCGATGTCGTCGCGGACCTTCTCCAGCGGGGTGGTGGAGTGCTTGGCCAGCAGCTCCTCCAGCTGGGTGCGCATCCGCAGGATCTCGTTGGCCGCGATCTCCAGGTCGGAGAGCTGCTCGCGGCCGGTCTGCGAGGACGGCTGGTGGATCAGCACGCGGGCGTTGGGCAGCGCCATGCGCTTGCCGGGGGTGCCCGCGGCGAGCAGCACGGCCGCGGCGGAGGCCGCCTGGCCCATGCAGACCGTCTGGATGTCCGGCTTCACGAACTGCATCGTGTCGTAGATCGCGGTGAGCGCGGTGAACGAGCCGCCGGGGCTGTTGATGTAGATCGAGATGTCCCGGTCCGGGTCCATCGACTCCAGGCAGAGGAGCTGGGCCATGACGTCGTTGGCGGAGGCGTCGTCGATCTGCACGCCGAGGAAGATCACGCGCTCCTCGAAGAGCTTCGCGTACGGGTCGTACTCGCGCACGCCCTGCGAGGTGCGCTCCACGAAGCGCGGGACGATGTAGCGGTTGTCCACCTGCGGGCCGGTGTAGAGGCCGCTCGCGGAGGCGCCGGGGAAGTTGTTCATGTGGGTGTTCACCATCCTGGTGGCGTTCTGTGGCTGGGTGTCTCGGCGTACGAGAGGTGCGCGGGGCGGTGGCGCCGGTCCGGTGGAAGCCGGATCAGGCGCCGGTGCCGCCGCCGCCCGGAACGCCCGATGCGGCCGTGATGATCTCGTCGATGAGGCCGTACTCCTTGGCCTCCTCCGCGGTGTACCAACGGTCGCGGTCGCCGTCGCGGATGATCGTCTCGACGGTCTGGCCGGAGTGGCGGGCGGTGATCTCCGCCATCCGCTGCTTGGTGCGCAGCAGGTACTGGGCCTGGATCTTGATGTCCGAGGCCGTACCGCCGATGCCGGCCGAACCCTGGTGCATGAGGATGTCGGTGTTCGGGAGCGCGAAGCGCTTGCCCGCGGTGCCGCCGGTGAGCAGGAACTGGCCCATGGAGGCCGCCATGCCCATCCCGATCGTCACCACGTCGTTGGGGATGTACTGCATGGTGTCGTAGACCGCCATGCCGGCCGTCACCGAACCGCCGGGGCTGTTGATGTAGAGGTAGATGTCCTTCTCGGGCTCCGCGGCGAGAAGAAGCAGCTGCGCGGTGATCTTGTTGGCGATCTCGTCGTCGACCTGCTGGCCGAGGAAGATGATGCGCTCGCCGAGCAGCCGGCTGTAGACCTGGTCACCGAGGCCTCCACCGAGGGACGGCTCTCCGGCGGCGTAGGGCATCAGATTCGTCACGTATCCACCTGCTCGTCTCTGACGGCTCCGGCCGTCTCAGCGTCTTCGTACCGGGTGGGCGGGGAGCTTCCCCACCCTTCCTCTTCATGGACCCTAACGCGCAGGTGGGACAACGCCATCCCGCTTCCGCAACTGTTCGCTGGGAGCGCAAGCTCCGCAGTCCGCACAAGGGTTGTGGGGCACCGTACGCCCTACGGCGACGGGCTCCGGACGCGGGTGCGTCCGGAGCCCGTCGTACGGGGGTCAGCGCGAGGCTCAGGCCTCGGTCTTCGCCTCGGCGGCCTCGGCGGTGTCGGTGCCCTCGGCGGCCTCGACGACCTCGGTGGCCTCCTCTTCCTCGTCCTCCAGGTCGATGACCTCACCGTTGGTGTCGACGACCTTGGCGGCCTCGACGACCACGGCCAGCGCCTTGCCGCGGGCGACCTCGCCGACGAGCATCGGCACCTGGCCGCCCTCGACGACGGCCTGGGCGAACTGGTCCGGGCTCATGCCGGAGGAGGCGGCACGCCGCATGAGGTGCTCGGTGAGCTCCTCCTGGTTGACGTTGAGCTTCTCCTTGTTGACGATCTCGTCCAGGATGAACTGGGTCTTGATGCCCTTGATCGCCTGCTCGGAGGTCTCGGTGTCGAACTCCTCGGCGGTCTTGCCCTGGATCTCCAGGTACTTGTCGAGGGTCAGGCCCATCTGGCCGAGCTGGTGGTGCTCCAGGTTGTGCTTGCGGGTCTGGATCTCGTCCGCGAGCAGCTTCTCCGGGATCGGGACCTCGGCGAGCTTGAGCAGCTCGTCCAGGACACGCTCCTGGGCCTGGGTGGCCTGGTCGTACTGCTTGGTGTTCTCCAGGCGCTTGCGGCTGTCGGCCTTCAGCTCGTCGAGGGTGTCGAACTCGCTGGCCATCTGGGCGAACTCGTCGTCCAGCTCGGGCAGCTCGCGGGCGGCGACGGCGGTGACCTTGACGGTGACCTCGGCCTCCTTGCCCGCGGCGGAGCCGCCCTTCAGCTCGGAGGTGAAGGTGGCCTCGCCACCCGCCTCCAGGCCGGTCACGGCGGCGTCGATGCCGTCGAGCAGCTCGCCGGAGCCGATGGTGTACGAGACACCGTCGGCCACGCCGTCCTCCAGGACCTCGCCGTCGACCTTGGCCTGCAGGTCGATCGTCACGACGTCGCCCTCGGCAGCGGCACGCTCGACCGGGTTGGTGGAGGCGAAGCGCTCGCGGAGCTGCTCCACGGCCTTCTCGATGTCCTCGTCGCTGACCTCGAGGGCGTCGACGGTGACCTCGATGCCGGAGTAGTCCGGAATCTCGATCTCGGGGCGTACGTCAACCTCGGCGGTGAAGGCCAGCAGCTCGCCGTCCTTCAGCTCGGTGATGTCGACCTCCGGCTGGCCGAGGACGTTGAGCTCGCCCTCGTTGACGGCCTCGGTGTAGAACTTCGGGAGGGCGTCGTTGACGGCCTCCTCCAGCACCGCACCGCGGCCGAAGCGCTGGTCGATGACCCGGGCAGGGATCTTGTCCTTGCGGAAGCCCTTCACCGTGACCTGCTGGTTGATCTTCTTGTACGCCGCGTCGAGGCTGTCCTTGAGCTCCTCGAAGGGCACCTCGACAGTGAGCCGAACCCGGGTCGGGTTCAGGGTCTCCACGGCGCTCTTCACGGTTCGGTCTCCTTGGTGGCTGACTTCTTGGGGTTCTGCTCCGCCGCACGGTTCGGCGGCTTCGCGGACCGAGCCCGGTACATCAGACACACGGGCACGCATTTTGCATAGTAACGGCAAGGAGTCGGACTCCCGCAACGCGCTCCGCCCTCGGCCGACGCATCGTGCGGCCCGCCCCGGCGCGCTGTTTCCGGGGCCGTCCCGGTTCCGCGTCCCGCCGGCGGTACCGCCGCGCGGTGGTTCCTGGTCGTGCCGGTTGGTCGGGGTGGCCGGATTCGAACCGACGACCTTCCGCTCCCAAAGCGGACGCGCTACCAAGCTGCGCCACACCCCGTCGGTGCGACACGTAGGGTACATGCAGCGGGGCGGTGCGTCGGCCGCTTTGCGCGGGCCGCACCGAAGCCGTCACCGACGGCGGTGCCGGGTCTCCGGCCGCGGGGTGTGCGCGCAGCGTCCGCGACCCGCTACGATGCTTCACGTGCCGTCGGCCCCCGGGCCTGCGGCGCGGCTGTGCGGGCGTAGCTCAATGGTAGAGCCCTAGTCTTCCAAACTAGCTACGCGGGTTCGATTCCCGTCGCCCGCTCCACGACTGGGCCCGGTCCGGCGAATTCCTCGCCGGACCGGGCCTTTCGCATTCCCGCACGCGCACCGGGACCGCACACGAAAGAACCGGGCGCTCACGGGCCGGTCGCCCGTGAGCCCGGTTCGCACGGGCCGCGGAGTGGCGTCAGAAGGAGAGCTGGCTGACGGTCTGCGCTATCGAGTCCAGGAAACGCTGGATAGACGGCGCCATGCCGCTGGACGCCAGGAAGAAGCCGAAGAGCACGGCGACGACCGCCGGTCCGGCCTTGAGGGAACCGCCTCTGATCAGCACGACCAGGATGATCGCCAACATCAACACCACAGACAGCGAAATGGCCACGTCTGATCACACCTTCGGTCGGTCCGCCTTGCCGGCCCGGAGAGATGCGGCGCGGCACCCCTCCGTCCGGTCCATCGTGCCACCAACTCCCCATGGGTCGCTGCCGGGTGACGGATCGGAGTGACCGGTTCTCGCCATTCCCCGCGCCCCGCGCGCACCAGGGGCGCACCGCCGCACGGGAGGGGCGCGCAGCCACCTCCGACGTCACGCGTGAACGGCCGGACAAGAGGTTTCGACGGACTTCCATTGTGACGATTTCCATACCCGCACACTTCGTTCACAGGCAATTCCAAGATTCAAGTGCGATTAGATTCACGTCGCACAGAACCCTGCCGATATGCCCCATTTAAGCGGGATGAATCGGTGCATAGCGGCCGGTAAATGGCTGTTTCGCTTTCGAGGGGACGGAGTCAGATCAATATCCCCGAGCGGTTTTACGAATTCCGATCCCGGCGTCTAAGGTGACTGGAATGTTCCACGCTCCGAACGTATTCCAGCGGGCCCAGATCCCACCGGCGCACCAAGGGTCGGAGCCCGGAGGCAGAGGTGCGGCGACCGCCGTCGCGACACCCCCCACGCAGGTGGGACCGTCCGGGAAGGTGGCGAACGAGCCTCCGGCGGGCGCACCGGCGAAACGGCGCGAGGCCTACTTCGACAACGTGAAATACCTGGCCATCGTGCTGGTCGCGGTGGCCCACTCATGGGAACCGGTGATGGACGGCAGCCGGACCGTCCGCGCGCTCTACATGGTGGCGTACACCTTCCACATGCCGGCGTTCATCATCATCTCCGGCTACTTCTCCCGTTCCTTCGACATGTCCGCGGCCAAGGTGAAACGCCTGGTCACCGGGGTCGCCCTGCCCTACGTCGTGTTCGAGACGGCGTACTCGCTGTTCAGGTGGTACGCGGGCGACACCGGCGACATGGAGATCAGCCTGCTCGACCCCTGGTACCTCACGTGGTTCCTGGTCGCGCTCTTCATCTGGCGGCTCACCACCCCGATCTGGCAGGCGCTGCGCCATCCGCTGCCGGTGGCGCTGGTGATCGCCGTGCTCGCCTCCTTCTCCCCCTCGATCGGCGACGACCTGGACCTCCAGCGGGTCCTGCAGTTCCTGCCGTTCTTCGTGCTGGGGCTCCGGCTGCGCCCCGAGCACTTCCGGCTGGTGCACCGGCGCGAGGTGCGGATGTTCGCCGTCCCGCTCTTCGCCGGGGCCGTGGCCCTCGCGTACTGGGCGGCGCCCCGGATGCAGCTGGGCTGGTTCTACCGCAGCAACAGCGCCCAGGAGTTGGACGCGCCCTGGTGGTCGGGGGCGGTGATGACGCTGCTGATGTTCTGCGCCGCGCTGCTGCTCACCATCGGGTTCCTGGCCTGGGTGCCGCGCCGCCACATGTGGTTCACGGTGCTCGGCGCCGGGACGATCTGCGGTTATCTGCTGCACGGCTTCCTGATCAAGGGCGCCGGGTACGCGGGCGTGTTCGACGCCTACGACTGGCTGGCGGAGCCCGCCGGGCTGGTCCTGGTCTCCGTGGTCGCCGCCGTGGCGGTGACGCTGATGTGCACGCCGCCGGTGCGGCGGGCGCTGCGGCCGGTGACGGAACCGGACCTGGACCGGGCGTTCCGGAAGGACTCCGCCCGGCGCTGAACCGGTCGGCCGGGACCGGACGGTTCAGCGCCGGGGGTCAGGACTTCGCCGTGTTGGCTTGATCCGATCGGTCGATGGGCGATTCGTCCGGAGTGAGCCCGAGCAGTCTCCGCACCCGTGCGTATTTCTCGGTCAGCCGGGTACGGGTCGCCGGTTCCAGTACGGCGAGGCGGGCCGGGTCCGCGTTGTGGGCCAGGTCCGCCTCCTTGACCAGCAGGGCTCCCGGGGTGTCCAGGATGCGCCGGGTGTACGCGGAGAGGTCCTCGCCGTCCCGTTTGGAGACGGCGAGGACCATGTCCTTCACCCGCTGGGGCAGGGCCGCTTCGGCCAGCCACCGCTCCGACAGCGCGTCGTCCTCGACCGCGTCGTGCAGCCAGGCCGCGGCGATCTGTTCCTCGCTGCCGCCCCGGGCCCGTACCCCCTCCGCGACGGCGGCGAGGTGTTCGGTGTACGGGCGGCCCGCCTTGTCGCGCTGGTGGGCATGGGCCTCGCGGGCGATCGCCTCGACCTCGGCCAGGGTCAGCTGGGGGCGCGATGTGGTCATGCCCGGACTCTACGGCCGGGCGTCCGCCGTCCGCAGGGCCGCCCGGGCCGGGAGCAGCATGGCGGCGAGGCCGAGGCCGACCGTCGCGGCGACGAAGGTCCCGTACAGCAGCGGCGGGATGTACGGGTCCTCGCCGGTCAGGCCCCTCATCATCGGGAAGAGCGTGGCCAGCGCGATGGCCGTGCCGAGGACGGCGCCGGCCACCGTGACCAGCAGCGCCTCCCAGCGGATCATGCCCAGGACCTGGCGGCGGGTGGTGCCGACCATGCGCAGCACGGTCAGTTCGCGGCGGCGGTCGAGGATGGTCATCACCAGGGTGTTCACGGCGGCGACGGCCGCGAATCCGCCGAGCACGGCGGCCATGACGGTGTTGGCCCAGGCGTTCAGTTCGCGGGCCTCGTCCTGTGCGGCGGCGTAGCCGGTGGCCTCGGTGACGGTGCCGAGCGCGGCGAGTCCCTCCGCGCCGGCCGGGGTGGCGCGGACCAGGACCTCGGAGGCGTACGGCGCGGTCACGCGGCCGGTGAGGTCGGCGGCGGGGAAGGTGAGGAGGCTGGTGCCGAGGCCGCGTCCGTAGACCGCGACGACCCGCGGCCGCGCCGGGGTGCCGTCCGGGAGGCGCAGGGCGAGCCGGTCGCCGGTGCGGACGCCCGCGGTGTCGGCGAGCGTGGTGTCGACGGCGACGGTCCCGGGCCGCAGGGCCGTGAGGGAGCCGGTCCGGACGTCGAGGTCCTGGACCTTCGCGAGGTGTGCGCCGGTGCCGATGACGCCCTGCGCGGGGACGGTCTGGAGCTGTGGTCCGGGACCGGCGGAGACCAGTACGGAGGTGCGGAGCAGGCCGACCGCGGTGGTGACGCCGGGGGTGGCGGCGGCCCGCGCGGTGGCGTCGGAGGCGAGTCCGGCGGGGGCGGTGACGATGTGGTCGGCGGTGATCGCGTCGCGCTGCTGGTGGGCGGTGACGCGCTCCTGGCTGGTCTGCATGAAGACGAGCGTGGACGCGAAGGCCATGGCGAGGACGATCGGGGTGATCGCGGAGGCCAGTCGGCGGGAGTTGGCGCTGGAGTTGGCGGCGGCCAGCGAGCCGGGGGCGCCGGCGGCGCGCAGCGCGAGTCCGAGGACGGCGGCGCAGGCCCGGGCGATGACCGGGCCGAGCAGCCCGACCGCGAGCATGAAGAGCATGACGACGCCGAGGGCCGCGTTGGCGGAGTCGCCGCCGGAGGTGCTGGCGGCGACTCCGGCGAGGACCCCGCCGCCGATCAGGGCGAGGACGCCGACGGGGGTGCGGACCGGGCCGAACGCGGAGCGTTCCACGGCGGTCTCGGCGAGGGCGAGTCCGGGCTTCATCCGGGCGGGGCGCCGGGCGGCGAGGAATCCGGCGCCCACCGCGGTGAGCAGCGACAGCGCGACGGCGGCGGCGAACGGCATCCAGGAGATCTGCAGGCCGACGGAGTCGAGGACGGCGCCCCGGTCCTGGAGCTGGCCGAACCACCAGCCGGCCAGGGCGGTGCCGGGGAGGCAGCCGAGCGCTCCGGCGAGCGGGGCGACGAGGAGCGCCTCCGTGGCGATGGTGCGGCGCAGCTGGCGCGGGGTGGCGCCGATGGCGCGCAGCAGGGCGTACTCGCGGCCGCGCTGGCCGACGGCGAGGGCGACGGTGCCGGCCGCGGTCATGACGGCGACCAGGGTGGCGACGGTGCCGAAGGAGACGCTGAGCCCGAAGAGGAGTTCCTTGGTGGAGGCGAGTGCCGGGGTCTCGACGGCGCCCCGGTCGTCGCCGGTGTGGACCTGGGCGGTGGCGGTGCGGCCCACGGAGTCGCGCACGTGGCCGGCGAGCGCGGTGGCGGCGGTGCCCGGGGCGGCGAACACGGCGACGGCGTCGACCCGGCCGGGGTGGCCGGAGAGCCGTACGGCCTGGTGGTCGGTGAACCAGGCGGTGCCGGGGGCGGCGGCGGTGCCGGAGACCCGGAACGCGCGGGGGCCGGCGGGGGTGTCGAGGGTGACGCGGTCGCCGGTGCGGGCCTTGCCGCCGGCGGGGAGGACGACCTCGCCGGTGCGGGGCGCGGTGCCGTCGGCGAGCGTGGCGCCGGTGAGGACGGCGGAGCCCCAGCCGTGGGCGGTGAGGGGGGTGCCGTCCTGGCGTACGGGGTAGGTGACGTCGCCGATCGCACCGGCCGCGCCGGGGGCGTGCGCGGCCTTGGCGACCAGGGTCTCGGGCAGCCGGGCGGTGTCCGGGATCAGGACGTCGGTGGTCTCCTCGCTCTCGCCCCGGTCGACCTTCAGGTGGATCTGCTGGTCGGCGGCGACCACCACGGGGGCCTTGGCGTAGCGGTCGGCCGGGACCGAGGCGCGCAGGCCGGTCTCCAGGAGGATGCCGCAGGCGGAGGCGATGGCGGCGGCCAGCAGGAGCGCGACGAAGGTCCCGGCGAACGAGGAGGGTTTGAACCGGACGGCGGCGCGGGCGAGACCGTTCGGGGCGTGCGGGGTGAGCATCAGGCAGCCGCTCCTGCGGGGCCGGGGGCGGTACGGGCGGTCAGTCCGGTCATCCGGGCGGCGATCCGGTCGGCGCCGGAGCGCGGCAGCCGGTCGGCGATCGCGCCGTCGGCGAGGAAGAGGACCTGGTCGGCGTAGGACGCGGCGACGGGGTCGTGGGTGACCATGACGACGGTGGCGCCGAGCTGGTCCACCGCGTTGCGCAGCAGGGCGAGGATCTCGGCGGCCGTGGTGGTGTCGAGGGCGCCGGTCGGCTCGTCGGCGAAGACCACGTCGGGCCGGGTGACCAGGGCGCGGGCGACGGCGACGCGCTGCTGCTGGCCGCCGGAGAGCTGGGCGGGGCGGCGGCCGCCCTTGTCGCCGAGGCCGACCCGGGCGAGGATCTCGGCGGCCTCGCGGCGGCCGCGCGCCGAGCGGGTGCGCTGTCCGGCCAGGCGCATGGGCAGGACGACGTTCTGCTCGACCGTCAGCGACGGCAGCAGGTTGAAGGACTGGAAGACGAAGCCGAGGCGGGTGCGGCGCAGTTCGGTGAGCCGGTTCTCGCTCATGCCGGTGATCTCGGTGCCGCCGAGGCGTACCGAGCCCCCGGTGGGGCGGTCGAGTCCGGCCGCGCACTGGAGGAAGGTCGACTTCCCGGAGCCGGAGGGGCCCATCACGGCGGTGAAGGAGGCGCGCGGGAGGGCGAGGTCGATGCCGCGCAGCGCGTGGACGGTGGCGCCGCCCCGGCCGTACTGCCGGCGCACACCGCGCAGTTCGACGGCGAGGTCGGCGGCGCGGCCCGTGGCGCGGGTGTCCTGGACGCCGACGGGACCCCACGCGTCCGTGGTGCCGGTCCCGTGGTGGAGGTCCGCCGGGTACCGCCCGTCCTGCCCGCGCCGCCTGGTGGCTCGCAGCCCCATGTCGTCCGCCTTCCGTTGCTTGTGCGCTCGTCGGCCGAGCGGCCGTTTCGTCGGCCCTTTCGGCCGTACTCCGAACCTATGGAGCGGAGGGGGTCGCGGGACATGGCGGCTGCTGGCGGATCCGGGGTGGGGAAAACCCCAGGTGTCGCCGGGGGACGGCCGACGGAACGGGGACGGGACCGGGGTCCGCGGTGCCGGAGGGGCGTGGGAGCACCAGGGGTTCGCGCGGGGTCGGGGAGGGATCGAGCAGAGTTCTGGACGGGGGGATAGTTGCAACGTCAATCGTTCGGTAAACTAATTACTGACACTTTCTTGACGCTCTCTTGACCAAGTGAAGGATCGGGCTCATCGGACACGCAGACACGCTCATCGCCATGGGCGGCGCCTTCCTGGCCGCCGCTGTTCTCGCCCGCGTCGGCAGCCGCATCGGACTGCCGACCATCCCCCTCTTCATCCTGGCCGGAATCCTGCTCGGCCCGCACACCCCCGGCATCGTCCTCGTCGCCGATCCGCACGAGCTGGAGATGCTCTCCGCGCTCGGCCTGGTACTGCTGCTCTTCTACCTCGGTCTCGAGTTCCATCTCGACGACCTCAAGACCGGCGGCCGCAAGATGGCGATCGCCGGCGGCACCTATCTCGCCCTGAACGTCGGCGCCGGGCTCGGCTTCGGCTTCGCGCTGGGCTGGGGCACATCCGAGGCGCTGGTCCTCGCCGGGGTGCTCGGCATCTCCTCGTCGGCGATCGTCACCAAGGTCCTGGTCGACCTGGGCCGGATCGGCAACCCCGAGACCAAGCCGATCCTCGGCATCATCGTGGTCGAGGACGTCTTCCTCGCCCTGTACCTGGCCGCCCTCCAGCCCATCCTGTCCGGCGCCGACAGCCTCTCCTCCGCGGCGGTCGACGGCGGCAAGGCCTTCGGCTTCCTGCTGCTGCTCGCGCTCGCCGCCCGCTTCGGCACCCGGGTCATCGGCAAGCTGATCAACACCCGGGACGACGAGCTGCTGGTCATCTCCTTCCTCGGCGCCGCCGTGCTGGTGGCGGGGATCTCGGAGTGGTTCGGGGTCGCGGACGCGATCGGCGCCTTCATGGTCGGCCTGATGCTCGGCAGCACCACCTCCGGCGAACGCATCCTGAAGCTGGTCCATCCGCTGCGGGACGCCTTCGGCGCGATCTTCTTCTTCGCCTTCGGGCTCTCCATCGACCCCGGCGACCTGCCGGTCGTGTTCTGGCCGGTGCTGGCCGCCGTCGCGGTGACCCTGGTCATGAACGTCCTGGCCGGTCTCGCCGCCGCGAAGGTCTACTCCTTCGGCCCGCAGGCCACCGCGAACATCTCCACCACGCTGGTGGCGCGCGGCGAGTTCGCCCTGATCCTCGCCACGATGGCGGCGGCCGCCGGGCTGGACGAGCGGCTCTCCCCGTTCATCGCGGGCTATGTGCTGCTGCTCGCCGTACTGGCTCCGCTGGCCGCCGGGCGCTCGCACTGGCTGGCCCGCATCCTGCCGGGCGGCCGCGACCGCGACCGGGGCAGCGGGAACGGCGCCGGCGAGGACGCCGCCGAACCACTCGCGGTACGGGCCTGAGCCTGCCCGGCGGTCACCTCGCACCCGCGGCCCGGTCGCGGGCACGGCCCCAGCGCCGTGTCCGGACCGGGCCGTACGCGGGACGGACCGGGGCGTGCGTACGAGGGCTCAGGCCCGGCGCGACAGGAGGAGCAGCGCCCGGTCGTCGTTGACGTCCTTGGCGCAGGCCTCGATCAGATGCCAGGCCGCGCCCTCGAAGCCGGTGGCGACGTAGCGGTCGGCCTCGCCGGTCAGCCGGTCGATGCCCTCGGCGATGTCCCGGTCCGATGCCTCGACCAGGCCGTCCGTGAAGAGCATCAGGACGTCGCCGGGGGCCAGCGAGCCCTTCACGGCGTCGAACTCGGCCCCGTCGTACACCCCGAGCAGCGGGCCCTCGGCGGCCATCTCCTCCCACTGGCCGCTGCCCGCGTGGAGCTGGAGGGCGGGCGGGTGGCCGGCCGAGAGCAGTTCGTAGTCGCCCGATTCCAGGTCCAGCACCAGATGGATCGAGGTGGCGAAGCCCTCGTCCCAGTCCTGGCGCAGCAGATAGCCGTTTGCCGCCGGGAGGAAGCCGTGCGGCGGCAGCGAGCCGAGCAGCCCGCCGAAGGCCCCGGAGAGCAGCAGGGCGCGGGAGCCCGCGTCCATGCCCTTGCCGGAGACGTCGGTGAGCACGGCCTCCAGGGTCCGTCCGCCGTTGGTGCGGGCGGCGACGACGAAGTCCCCGGAGAAGGACTGACCGCCCGCCGGGCGCAGCGCCATCTCGCGGTGCCAGCCCTGCGGCAGCCGGGGCAGGGCGCTCTGGACGCGAATGCGTTCGCGGAGGTCGAAGAGCATGGTGCCGCCGCGCCGCCACGGCACCCCGACCCGGGCCCGGAACTGCGCGAGGACCAGCCCGAACAGGCCGCAGGCGGCGACCACCAGGACGATGCCCGGGGTCACCCGGGCCGCGCCGTCCTTGTAGGGCCCCAGCACGGCCGACTCCACGATCAGGGCCGTGGCGGCGGTCGCGTACAGCCCGAGCAGGCTGGCCGGGCGCAGCAGCAGACCGCCCGCGACGATCGGCAGCACGAGCGCGGCCGGGGAGCACCAGAGGGGCTGGAGGAGAGTGGCGACGGTGATCGCGGGAATGGTCAGCATCAGGCCGGCCAGGGCGATCCAGTCCGATCCGTCGCCCCGGAAGTAGTCGACCCCGGATCTGCGCAGCGTGATGCGTACCCGGTGCGCCGATTTCCGCAATCGGGCCGGGTACGTCTCTGCTCCCGCGCGACGTGCCATTGCGGGGACCTTATCTACCCGGCCGCCCGAGGTGGAGGGGTACCCCGTGGCAATGCGTTCGAAATCGGTTCGCTCCGCCGTCGAAGCCCTGGTAGGCATGGCCCATGACTACTGAGCTCCGCGTACTGCGTCCGTCCGAATGGAACCAATGGTTCGACTGCCTGGAGCTGGCGTTCGGAGGCGTCCCGGAGTCGCCGGAGGAGCGTGGGCTGTTCCAGGAGCTGACCGAGCCGGAGCGTTCGCTCGGCATCTGGGACGGTGACGACGTGGTCGGCACGGCGGGGGCGTTCAGCTTCCGGGTGGCGGTGCCGGGCGGAGCGGTGGTGCCCGCGGCGGGGATCACGATGGTGAGCGTCGCCTCCACGCACCGCAGGCGCGGGCTGCTGACCTCGATGATGCGCCGCCAGCTGGACGACATCCGGGCGCTGGGCGAGCCGTTCGCCGTGCTGACGGCCTCGGAGCCGGTGATCTACGGCCGGTTCGGCTACGGCGCGGCCTCGCGGCAGATGTCGCTGACGATCGAGAAGGACCGGGTCCGGCTGGAGGTGCCGCCGGGCACGGACTCGGTGCGGCTGCGCCGCGCGAAGCCGGACGAGGCGCTCGCGGCCTGCGAGAGCGTGTACGCGCGGCTGGTGCCGGGCCGTCCCGGCATTCCGGCCCACGGGCCCGGCTGGGAGCGCAAGCCGATGGTCGACCCGGCCGAGCACCGGCAGGGCGCCTCGCCCCAGCAGTGCGTGCTGGCGGAGCTGGACGGGCAGGTCGTCGGCTATGTGAACTACCGCCTCAAGCCCGCGTGGGAGCCGTCCGGCCCCAAGGGAACCGTCGAGGTGAACGACCTCCAGGCGCTGGACCCGGCGGCGTACGCGGCGCTGTGGCGGTTCGTCCTCGACATCGACCTGATGACGACGGTGGTGGCCCGCAACCGCCCGGTCGACGACCCGGTCCTGCACCTGGTGTCGGACACCCGGCGGTGCAACATCCTGGTCCGCGACTGCCTCCATGTCCGGCTGGTGGAGCTGGGGGCGGCGCTGGAGGCGCGGACCTACCGGGGCCCGCTGGACGTGGTGCTCGACGTGGAGGACGCGTTCTGCCCCTGGAACGCCGGGCGCTGGCGGCTGACCGCGGACGCGAAGGGCGTCGCGACCTGCCGCCGGACCGAGGCCCCGGCCGACCTGGCGCTCTCGGTGCGGGAGCTGGGCTCGGCGTATCTGGGCGGCGAGGCGCTGAGCGCGCTGGCCGGGGCCGGGCGGGTGCGGGAGCTGACCCCGGGCGCGCTGGCGGAGACCTCGGCGGCCTTCCACTCCGACATCGCGCCCTGGCTGCCCCGGGGATTCTGAGTACGGCTCAGGCTGCCTGGCAGCCGGGGCACCAGAAGAGGTTGCGGGCGGCGAGGTCGGCGGTGCGGATCTCGCCGCCGCAGATGTGGCAGGACTGGCGGGCGCGGCGGTAGACGTACACCTCGCCGCCGTGGTCGTCGACGCGCGGCGGGCGGCCCATCGCCTCGGGCAGGTGCTCGGGGCGGACGGTGTCGATCCGGTTGTTCCGTGCGCCCTCGCGCATCAGGGCCACCAGGTCCGCCCAGACCGCGTCCCATTCGGCGCGGGTGAGGTCCCTGCCGGGCCGGTACGGGTCGATGCCGTGCCGGAAGAGCACCTCGGCGCGGTAGACGTTGCCGACGCCCGCGACGACCTTCTGGTCCATCAGCAGGGCGGCGACGGTGATCCGGCTGCGGGAGATCCGCCGCCAGGCCCGCTCGCCGTCCTCGTCGGTGCGCAGCGGGTCCGGGCCGAGGCGGTCGTGTATCGCGCGCTTCTCCGGCTCGGTGAGCAGGGCGCAGGCGGTCGGGCCGCGCAGGTCCGCGTGGTGTTCCTCGTTGAGCAGCCGCAGCCGGACCGTGTCGGTGGGCGGCGGGGCCGGGACCGTGCCGAAGCCGAGCTTGCCGAAGAGGCCCAGGTGGATGTGGACCCAGCCGGTGTCCCCGAAGCCGAGGAAGAGGTGCTTGCCGTGGGCGTCGACCCCGGTGAGGGGCAGCCCGTCGAGCAGCGCGGCACCGGCGGCGAACCTGCCCTGCGGGCTGCTCACCCGCACCGGCCGTCCGGCGAAGCGCTCCTCGTGGTCGGCGGCGAGGCGGTGGATGGTGTGTCCCTCGGGCACGGCGGCGGCTGCTCCTCGGTTCCTTGCGGGCGGGTACGGAAACGGCTGTGCCGCCGGGGGCTGCCCGGCGGCACAGGAGGTCGGTGGGCTCAGCCCTGCTGCGGGTGGTGGGCCGGGATCGGGGGGAGCTCGCCGGTCGTCTCGTACGCCGTCAGCATCTCGATGCGGCGGGTGTGGCGCTCCTCGTTCGAGTACGGCGTGGCGAGGAAGATCTCGACGAACCTGGTGGACTCCTCCACCGGGTGCATCCGGCCGCCGATGGCGATCACGTTGGCGTTGTTGTGCTCGCGGCCCAGGGCGGCGGTCTGCTCGCTCCAGGCCAGCGCGGCGCGGACGCCCTTGACCTTGTTGGCGGCGATCTGCTCGCCGTTGCCGGAGCCGCCGATCACGATGCCGAGGCTCTCCGGGTCCGCGGCCGTCCGCTCGGCGGCACGGAGGCAGAACGGCGGGTAGTCGTCCTGGGCGTCGTAGATGTGGGGTCCGCAGTCGACGGCCTCGTGGCCCTGGGCCGTGAGCCACTCGACGAGGTGGTTCTTGAGTTCATAGCCGGCATGGTCCGAGCCGAGGTACACGCGCATGCATCCGAGTGTGGCACGTGCGGCGCGCACCGGCCGCCATCGGGGTCCGTGACCGGGCCCGTACGGACGGCGAGGGCCCGCCGTCCGCGATCGTCCACGCGGTCCGGCGGGCCCTCGTACGGGCGGGGGCGTCAGCCCCGGCGGCCGGCCAGCTTCCAGGCGGCGGGGAGCGCGCCCATGGCGAGCGCGGCCTTCAGCGCGTCGCCGATGAGGAACGGCACCAGGCCGGCCGCGATCGCGGCACTCGCCGACATGCCGGTGGCGAGGGCCAGGTAGGGGACACCGACCGCGTAGATGATCGCGGAGCCCAGCACCATCGTGCCCGCGGTGCGCAGCACGGAGCGGTCTCCGCCCCGGCGGGCGAGGCCGCCGACCACGGCGGCGGCGAGCAGCATGCCGAGGACGTAGCCGAAGGAGGGGAAGCCCATGCCGGAGGTGCCCTCGGAGAACCACGGCATGCCCGCCATGCCGACCAGCGCGTAGACCGCGAGGGAGAGGAAGCCCCGGCGGGCGCCGAGCGCGGTGCCGACCAGGAGCGCGGCGAAGGTCTGGCCGGTGACCGGGACCGGGGAGCCGGGGACCGGGACGGCGATCTGGGCGGCTATGCCGGTGAGCGCGGCACCGCCGAGGACCAGGGCCGTGTCGACGGCGTAGCGGTGCCGGGCGGCGGGGAGCAGGTCGGCGAGGACCGCTCCGGTGCGGGCAGGGGCGGCGGCAGCAGTGCTCATCGGGACTCCGCGGGGGTGAGGGCAGACGGGGACAGATTGAGCCCGACGTTAGCCCACGGGTTAACGCCCGATCACCATCCGTGGCCCACAAAGCGCTGTCGGAGCGGTTGGTGGGGTCTGCACAAAGAGGGTCGTTCAACCGCGTGGCGGCGTGATGATCGTCACTGGAGGTGGGGGCGGATCGACCCCGGTCCGACGCGGGGCGACGTCCGGGAAGGACTGTAGGTTCTCACCAAATCGGCCGGAGGGCCTTCCTCCGGTCGTCGGCGCGGTCGCCGTCGCGCGGCCGGTCGGACACCTGGCGTGAACAAGATGTCCGTATAGCGGACGGTGATTCCATGGGGGCGGTCGCCACGCCCAGACTGTCCGCGCGGGCCCCACACCTCCGCGTTCCCCCCGTGTTTCCCGCGTTTCCCCCGTTTCCCGCAGTCCCCACGCCCCGCGTCCCCGCGTCCCCCCACGTTTCACCGAGCGAACAGAGCACGTCCATGCCACGGAAGTCCGTGCCTCCCCCCACCGGCCCCTCCTCCCCCGTCGACGACCCAGGAACCGGAGCCGGGACCGAAACCGGTACCGACACGGCCCTCGGTCACGGCCTCAAGCAGCGCCACCTCTCGATGATCGCCCTCGGCGGCGTCATCGGGGCCGGGCTCTTCGTCGGCTCGGGCAAGGGCATCGCCGCCGCCGGTCCGTCGATCGTCGTGGCGTACGCCGTCTCCGGGCTGCTGGTCATGCTGGTGATGCGGATGCTCGGCGAGATGTCGGCGGCGTACCCGGCCTCCGGTTCCTTCTCCGTGCACGCGGAGCGGGCGATCGGCCCGTGGGCGGGGTTCACCGCGGGCTGGGCGTTCTGGGTGCTGCTCTGCGTCGCCGTCGGCCTGGAGGGGATCGGCGCGGCGAAGATCGTCACCGGCTGGCTGCCCGGCACGCCCCAGTGGGCCTGGGTCGCGCTCTTCATGGTGGTCTTCATGGGCACCAACCTGGCCGCGGTGAAGAAGTTCGGCGAGTTCGAGTTCTGGTTCGCCGCCCTCAAGGTCGCGGCGATCACGCTCTTCCTGGTGCTGGGGGTGCTGGCGGTACTGGGCCTGCTCCCCGGTACGCCCGCCCCGGGGACCGCCAACCTCACCGGCGCGGGCGGTTTCCTGCCCCACGGGGCGGAGGGCCTGGTGATCGGGCTGCTCGCCTCCCTCTTCGCGTACGGCGGGCTGGAGACCGTGACGATCGCCGCGGCCGAGTCCGAGGACCCGGTGAACGGGGTCGCCCGGGCGGTCCGTACGGCGATGTGGCGGATCGCGCTCTTCTACGTCGGCTCGATGGCGGTCGTCGTGACCCTGGTCCCCTGGAGCGATCCGAAGGTCGTGGAGGTCGGCCCGTTCTACGCGGCCCTGGACCACCTCGGCATCCACGGCGCCGCGGAGATCATGAACGTGGTCATCCTGGTCGCCCTGCTCTCCGCGATGAACGCCAACATCTACGGCGCCTCCCGGATGGCCTGCTCGCTGGTGGCCCGCGGCCAGGGCCCGGCACGGATCGGCCGGATCTCCGCGGGGGTGCCGCGCACCGCGGTGCTGGTCTCCTCCGGCTTCGGCTTCCTGTGCGTGCTGCTCAGCTACTGGCGCCCCGAGGACGTCTTCCCGTGGCTGCTCAACATGGTCGGCGCGGTGATCCTCGTCGTCTGGGCCTTCATCGCCGTCTCCCAGCTGGTCCTGCGCCGACGGCTGGAGCGCGAGTCCCCGGACCGGCTCGTCGTAAGGATGTGGCTCTTCCCGGGGCTGACGGTGGTGGCGCTGCTGGCCATGGCGGGCGTCTTCGTACTGATGCTGCGCCAGCCGGACACCCGGGACCAGCTGATGGCCTCGGGCGCCCTGACGCTGGTGCTCGCCGCCATCGGCCTGGTACGCCAGCGGCGGGCGGCGGCCGTCAGGGACTGACGGCTCCGCTCAGGCGTCGCAGGGCACGTTGAGGGAGAGCAGCGCGGCACCCTCCGGCCCGAGCCGCACCTCGCTCACCGCCGCGTTCAGCAGCCTCGGCAGGACCCGGCGGTAGCTGCCCGCAGGGATCGCCAGCAGCTCGCAGAGCACCAGCCGCAGCAGGGTGTTGTGGGCGACGACGAGGACCCGCTGCCCCGGGTGGGCCGCCGCGATCCGGCGCAGCGCCGCCGTGCCCCGGGCGGCGGCCGCCCGGGGGTCCTCCGCCCCCGGGAAGGGGTGGGCGACCGGGTCGGCGCGGTACTCCCGGGCCCACTCCGGCTGCTCGGCCGCGAACTCCGCCAACGTACGCCCCTCCACCGCGCCGAAATCGCATTCGCGCAGGTCGTGGTCGCGGCCGGGGGTGAGGCCGAGCGCCTCGCAGGCGGGTCGCGCGGTCTCGACCGCCCGGCCGACCGGGGAGGTCCACACCGCGTCGACCCCGTTGCGGGCCGCCCAGGCGCCGAGCCGTCCGGCCTGGCGGCGGCCCTCCTCGGTCAGCGCGATGTCGCTGACCCCGGCGTAGCGGTTCTCCGCGTGCCAGACGGTCTGCCCGTGGCGGGCGAGCAGCAGGGTGGCGGGGGCGGTCATGGTGTCTCCGTTCGGGTGGGAGCGGGGGGCGGTCACGGGTGCTCGGCGCGGGTGCGGGCGTGGGCGGCGACCCGGCCGGGCAGCCAGCCGCGCCGCTCCAGTTCGTCCACCAGGGTGAGGTACGGCTCGGTGTACCACGCGGTGCGCCCCGGGTGCGGGTGCAGCACGTGGCGCAGCCGCACCATCCGTCCCGCCGCCTCCTGGAGGCTGCGCGCGCCGCCCGCCCCGTACGCGGCGAGGATGGCCATGCCGAGGGCGGGTTCGCTGTACCGCGGGATGTGCACGGGGCGGCCCAGGACGTCGGCGCGCAGCCGGCTCCAGTGGCCGCTGCGGACCGCGCCGCCGGTGAAGGTGAGCCGGTCGTACGTCTGGGCGCCGAGCAGGTCGAGGTAGTCGAGGCAGAGCCGTTCCACCAGCCCCACCCCGGTCAGCAGGGCCGCCCAGTGCTCGGCGTCCGAGGCGGGCTCGCCGATCAGGAAGCCGGTGGCCTCCGGTGCCACGAACGGGAACCGCTCCCCCGTCGCCACCAGCGGGTACGCCACCACCCGGGCCGGTTCGCAGGACCGGGCCGCCTCGTCCATCCGGGCGGGGTCCACCCCCGGGAAGGCGGCCGTCAGCGCCCCGCCGCCCACCCCGGACGCCCCGCCCGGCAGCCAGCTCCCGTCCGGCGCCCGGTGGCTGTACACCACCCCGGCCGGGTCCTCGACCGGTGACGAGGTCACCCCCTTGAGGACCAGCGTCGTCCCGAGCACCGAGTTCCAGGAGCCGACCGCGAGCGAGCCGGAGGCGAGCTGCGCCGCGCAGCCGTCCGTCATCCCGGCCACCAGCGGTGTGCCCGCCGGGATCCCGGTCTCCTCGGCGGCGGCCCGGCCCACCTCGCCGATCAGGGTGCCGGGCCGCACCACGTCCGGGAAGAGCGCGTCGGGCAGCCCGAGCTTCGCGAAGCGGCGCCGGGGCCACTCCTGCCGGGCCAGGTCGTAGCCGGTCTTCAGGGCGTGGCTGGAATCGGTGGGCAGCGGCGTCCCGGCGAGTCTGGTCAGCACGGAATCGGCCTGATGGGTGATGCGTACGGTGCCGTCCGCCGCACCGCCGTGCTCCCGCAGCAGCCACATCGCCCTGGGCAGCGCCCAGCTCGGCGGGGTACCGGCCCGGGCCGCCTCGGCCACGGCCCGGCCGTCGTCGTACATCACGCCGGGGGTGAGCGGCCGGCCCGCCCGGTCGGCCAGGAGCACGGTTCCGGAGGTGGCGCAGACGGCGAGCGCGCGCGGGGCGGGGGCGTCGCCCAGCGCCTGCCGGGTGGCCGCGCACAGCGCCGTCCACCAGTCGAGCGGCCGCTGCTCGTGCCGTACGCCCTCGCGTCTGCCGGTGAGCGGGGCAGCTCCGCTGCCGAGGATCTCACCGCGGTCTCCCGCCACCACCGCCCGGACGCTCTGCGTGCCGAGATCGATGCCCATCCACATATCGGCCCCCTCTGTGAACTTCTCACTCTGCACCGAGAATTTCCCGTGCGCGAGGGATTGACGGCCAACTTCTGCCGTTACAAGCTCTGTTAACCAGTCGTCCCAAGGTGTGAACGGTCCCCCCACTCAGCTCCGGCAGGCCGTGGAGGTCACGGATGGACATGCGCGCGTACGACCGGCGGCGGTTACTCGCACTCGGCGGAGCCGGGGTGGCGGCCGCGGCTGCCGCCCCGTTGCTGACCGCCTGCGGCACCGGCTTCGGCGGTGGTGGCGGCCCGGAGGGCGGCGGCTCGGCGGCCGACGAGGTCACCGGCTCCTTCGACTGGAAGCGGGCCAGGGGCCGCAAGGTGCGGGCGCTGCTGAACAAGCACCCGTACACCGACGCGCTGATCGCCGATCTGAAGGCGTTCACGGAGAAGACCGGGATCGAGGTCGCGTACGACGTCTTCCCCGAGGACAACTACTTCGACAAGCTGACCGTCGACCTCTCCAGCGGACGCGCCTCCTACGACGTGTTCATGCTCGGCGCGTACATGGTGTGGCAGTACGGTCCGCCGGGCTGGCTGGAGGATCTCGGCCCGTGGATGCGCAATGAATCGGCCACCGGGGCGGAGTGGGACCGGGAGGACTTCTTCCCCAACCTCCTCGCCGCCGACCAGTGGTCCCTGAAGGCGGGCGCGCCGCTCGGCCGGGGCGGGCAGTACGCGCTGCCGTGGGGCTGGGAGACCAACGTCGTCGCGTACAACACCGAGGTGTTCTCGAAGCTGGGGCTGCGGCCCGCCGAGACCTTCGACGAGCTGCGCGAGACCGCCGCGGCGATCAGCCGCCGGGCGCCGGGGGCGGGCTTCGACGGGATGTACGGGGTCGCGGTGCGCGGCTCGCGCAGCTGGGCGACGATCCACCCCGGCTTCATGACGATGTACGCCCGCAACGGCCTGAAGGACTTCACCGTGGAGGGCGGCAAGGTGCGGCCCGCGATGAACTCCCCGGAGGCGGTCGCCTTCACCCGGGAGTGGGCGGAGATGGTCAGGAAGGGCGGGCCGCCGTCCTGGACCTCGTACACCTGGTACCAGTGCTCCAGCGATCTCGGGGCGAAGAAGGCGGGGATGCTCTTCGACGCGGACACCGCCGCCTACTTCCAGGCGGTGAAGGGGGCCTCCCCCGCCTCCGGGAAGATCGCCTTCCACCCCGGCCCGAAGGGGCCCGGCGGCTCGCTCGACACGAACATGTGGATCTGGTCGCTGGGGATGAACGCCCGCAGCCGCGAGAAGTCCGCAGCCTGGCTCTTCCTCCAGTGGGCGACCGGCAAGGAGCACCTGCGCAAGGGGGCGGTCGAGCACAACCACATCGACCCGGTACGGAGGTCGGTCAGCCAGGACGCCGCGTACCAGGACAAGATGCGGGCGATCCCCGGCTTCCTGGAGACCTTCGAGACGGTGGTCGACCGGACGCGCATCCAGTTCACCCCGCAGGAGCAGTTCTTCGACGCGACGACCTCCTGGGCGGCGGCGCTCCAGGAGATCTACGGCGGGAAGAACGCGTCGTCGGTGCTGAACGGACTGGCCGGCGAGCTGGCCGCGAAGGTCGGCTGACCGGGGTGCGCGGCACGGCACGGAAGGCGCGGGAGGAGTCCGGGGAGCGGGAGACGCGTGGGGAACCCGGGGTGCGGGCGGTGCCGGCCCGGCGCCGGGCGCTGCGGCCGTATCTGCTGATCGTGCC
Organism: Streptomyces sp. NPDC092952; assembly: GCF_044754785.1. Lineage (NCBI taxonomy): Bacteria > Bacillati > Actinomycetota > Actinomycetes > Kitasatosporales > Streptomycetaceae > Streptomyces > Streptomyces sp. NPDC092952. The sequence goes on from NZ_JBIVPT010000002.1 coordinate 403,887, forward strand.
CGCGCTGCTGCTGACCGGCGGCATCCTCTACCCGTTCGGGCTCGGCCTCTACTACACGGTCTTCGACTTCGCGGCGAGCAAGCCGCGGCCGGACCTGGTGGGGGCCGGCAACTACCACCGCATCCTCACCCAGCCGGCGTTCTGGGACTCGGCCCGGGTGACGGTGGCGTACGCGGTCGGCGCGGCGGCGGTCGAGACGGTGCTCGGGGTGGCGGTGGCGCTGCTGCTGCACCGGTCGAGCCGGGTCGGCCGGGTGCTGGAGAAGATCCTCATCCTTCCGCTGATGATCGCGCCGGTGATCGCCGCGATCATGTGGAAGCTGATGCTCCAGCCCTCGGTCGGGGTGGTGAACCATCTGCTGGAGCCGGTGGGCCTGGGCGGGGTGCAGTGGACGGACACGCCGACGGGGGCGCTGCTCTCCTCGATCGCGGTGGACGTGTGGGTCTACACCCCGTTCGTCGCGGTGCTGGCGCTGGCCGGGCTGCGGTCGCTGCCCGTCTCGCCGTTCGAGGCGGCGGCGGTCGACGGGGCGGGCTGGTGGTTCACCTTCCGGCGGCTGACACTGCCGATGCTCTGGCCGTACGTCCTGGTCGCCGTGATCTTCCGGTTCATGGACTCGCTGAAGGTCTTCGACATCATCTACGCGCTGACCGAGGGCGGACCGGGCGACTCCACGATGGTGCTCCAGATCCGGGCGTACCTGGAGGCGATCCGCTTCCAGCGGTACTCCTTCGGGATCAGCTACATGATCGTGCTGTGGGCCGTGGTCTATCTGGTCACGATGGTGCTGGTGCGTTATCTGGGCCGGGTGCAGAGCCGTGCGGCGGAGGTGCCCGCATGATCCGGGGGCGGTCGGAAGGTGCCCGCGCGGGCCGGGGCCGGGCGGCGGGGGTGGCCGGATGAGGCGCCGGGTGCTCGCCGTCGCCGCCGATCTGGCGCTGATCGGCTACTTCGTCTTCTCGCTCTTCCCGGTCGTCTGGATGGTGGTGCTGTCGCTGAAACCGACGAACGAGCTGTTCAGCACCTACTTCTCGTTCACCCCGACGCTCGACTCGTACCGCACGGTGCTGGGCTCGGGGGACGACCAGGGGGTGCCGTTCCTCCGCTTCTTCGTGAACAGCCTCGTCGTGTCGCTGGGGGCGGTCGCGCTGTCGCTGGTGGTGGGGCTGCCCGCCGCGTACGCCGCCGCGCGGTGGCGGTTCCGCGGCTCGGAGAACCTGATGTTCACCCTGCTCTCGTTCCGCTTCGCGCCCGAACTGACCGTGATCATCCCGCTGTTCGTGCTCTACCAGCAGCTCGGTCTCTTCGACACCTACGTCGGCATGGTGTGGGTGCTCCAGCTGGTGACGCTGCCGCTGGTCGTCTGGATCATGCGCTCGTACTTCCAGGACCTCTCCCCGGAGCTGGAGCAGGCGGCGCTGCTGGACGGCTACACCCGCAAGCAGGCGTTCTTCCGGGTGGCGCTGCCGCTGGTGCGGCCGGGGATCGCGGCCGTCTCGCTGCTGGCGTTCATCTTCGCGTGGAACAACTTCGTCTTCCCGCTGATCCTCACCTCGTCGAGCGCGCAGACGGTGACGGTCGGCGCGCTGTCCTTCCTGGGCGGCGACCGGCCCCGGTACAACCTGACGGCGGCCGCCGCCCTGGTCTCGGTGGTCCCGCCGCTGCTGCTGGCCCTCACCATCCAGCGGTACCTGGTGCGCGGGCTGTCGTTCGGGGCGGTGAAGTCATGACCGGCCCGGCCGCCCTCGCGCTGCGCGGCGTCAGCAAGCGGTACGGGCGGACCACCGCGCTCGACGGGCTCGACCTGGAGGTCGCCGAGGGCGAGTTCTTCTGTCTGCTCGGCCCGTCCGGGGCGGGCAAGACGACCACGCTGAAGACGATCGCGGGCCTCGTCGAGCCGGAGGCCGGGACGGTCGAACTGGGCGGCGCGGACATGGCGGGCGTGGAGCCGTACGACCGGGGCGTGGCCATGTGCTTCGAGTCGTACGCGCTCTACCCGCACCGCACCGTGTACGACAACCTCGCCTCCCCGCTCCGCTCGCCGCGCCACCGCCTCCCCGCGCACCTGGCGCGCGAGCGGATCGGGGAGGTCTCCGAACTGCTGGGGATCGGGGCCCTGTTGGACCGTCCGGTGGGGCGGCTCTCCAACGGGCAGCGGCAGCGGGTGGCGCTCGGCCGGGTGCTGGTGCGGCCGGCCCGCGCGTTCCTGCTGGACGAACCGCTCTCCCATCTCGACGCGAAGCTGCGCCAGGCGATGCGGGCGGAGCTGCGGGCGATCGGCGCGGTCCGGAACACCACCACGCTCTACGTCACGCACGACTCGGTGGAGGCGCTGGCGCTCGGCGACCGGATCGGGGTCCTCCGGGACGGCCGCACGGTGCAGACCGGCACCCGCGAGGAGTTGTGGCACCGCCCGTACGACACCTTCGTCGCCCGGTCCTTCGGGCGCCCGCAGATCAATCTGCTGCCGGGCACGGTGACGGCCGAGGGCGCTGTCCGGGCGCCGGACGGGGCGTACGAGCTGCCGCTGCGGGCCCCCGTACCGCCCGGCACCGAGGTCCAACTGGGCCTGCGGCCGCGGGACGTCGCCCTCGGGGAGCCGTCGCCGGGCACCGCGTACGGGCTTGCCGGCGCCGTCCACGTCACCGAACTGCTGGGCCGGTCCACCGAGGTCACCGTCCGGCTCGGCGGGCAGCGGCTCTCGTTCGTCGTACCGCGCGCCGAGGCGGCGGGACTGAGCCCCGACCGCCCGGTCCGGCTCTCCGTACGGCCTGAGAGTCTGCTGCTGTTCGAGGCCGACCGGCCGGCACGTCCAGGACGAAGGATCAGCACGTGAGCAACGTTCCGCAGCGGGGCCCCGCCCCCCGCCAGGCATCCATGGCCGAGTACGTCCTCGCGCAGGGCGAGGTGAGCGCCGCCGAACTGGCGGAGCGCTTCGACGTCAGCCTGATGACCATCCACCGCGATCTGGACGAGCTGGAACGGCAGGGCATCGTCCGCAAGTTCCGCGGCGGGGTCACCGCCCAGCCGTCCGGGGTCTTCGAGTCGAACGTCTCCTACCGGCTCAAGACGATGCGGGCCGAGAAGGCCGCCGTCGCCGAGCGGGCCCTGGCGCTGATAGAGCCGGGCATGGCGGTGATGCTGGACGACTCGACGTCGACGCTGGAGATAGCGCGCCGGCTGCGTTCCATCACCCCGCTGACCGTCGTCACCAACTTCCTGGAGGCGATCAACCTGCTGTCGCAGGAGCGGGGCATCCATCTGATGGGCCTGGGCGGGGACTTCGACCCGCTGCACTCCTCGTTCCTCGGCGTGTCGTGCGTGGAGGCGGTGCAGTCGCTCCAGGTCGACGTCTGTTTCACCTCCACCTCCGCGGTGTCCGGCGGCTTCGCCTACCACCAGGAGCAGCACATCATCTCGGTGAAGCGGGCCATGCTCGACTCGGCGAGCCGCAACGTGCTGCTGCTCGACCACTCGAAGCTGGGCCGGGTGGCCCTGCACCGGCTGGCCCCGCTCTCCCGCTTCGATCTGCTGCTGGTCGACGACGGGGCCTCGCCCCGGGCGCTGCGCGAGCTGGACGAGCACAAGGTGCCCTACGAGGTCTGCCCCACCGGCCGTTCCACCGGCGCGGAGGGCGGCGACGACGGATGACCCCGACGCGGCGAGGCGGCGATGACGTGTGACTGAACCGACGAGGTGCCGGCCGGGCGCGGGCGCGGCGGGGCTCCGGCCGGGTACGGCGGCCGGGGCGGTGGTGGCCCCGTGACCGGGCTGGCCCTGCGCGCGCTGCGCAAGACCTACACCGGGCGGGGCCGGGCCGCCGTCGAGGCCGTCCGGTGCCTCGACGTCGAGCTGGGCTCCGGCGAACTGCTGGGGCTGCTCGGCCCGTCCGGCTGCGGCAAGTCCACGACGCTGCGGATGATCGCCGGTCTGGAGCCGGTGACCGGCGGCGACATCCTGATCGGCGGTACGTCGGTGGTGGGGCTCCCGGCCCGGCGGCGCAACATCGGGGTGGCGTTCGAGAACTACGCGCTGTACCCGCCGCTGACGGTGGCCGGGAACCTGGCCTTCGGGCTCGCCGCCCGGGGCGGCCTCGGCCGGGCCGAGGTCGGCCGCCGGGTCGCGGGGATGGCCGCCCGCATCGGGATCACCGAGCTGCTGGACGCCCGCCCGGCCGGGCTCTCCAGCGGCCAGAAGCAGCGGGTCGCGCTGGCCCGGGCGCTGATCCGGGATCCCGACGTGCTCCTCCTGGACGAGCCGCTCTCCCATCTGGACGCCGCCCAGCGGGACACCACCCGGCGCGAGCTGAAACGCATCCAGCGCGACAGCGGGCACACCGCCATCCTGGTGACGCACGACCAGGAGGAGGCCCTGTCGCTCGCCGACCGGATCGCGGTGATGCGGGACGGCGCGATCCAGCAGCTCGGCACGCCCGAGGAGATCTACGACGCCCCGGCCAACCTGTTCGTCGCGGACTTCGTCGGGGAACCCTCGATCAACCTGCTGCCCGGCACCGCCGACGGCTCCGGCGGGGTACGCCTCTCCGACACGGTCCGCCTCCCGGTGGCGCACCGGCTCGCGGCGGGACGCGCGGTGGTGCTCGGCATCCGCCCGGAGGACCTGTGCCTGGACGACACTGGTGCACGGGCGCGGGTCGCCGCCCACGAACCCCTGCTGGAATCCGGCATCACCACGCTGTCGCTCGACGGGGTGGCGAAGCCGCTGGTCGTCGTGGTCGGCCCGGAGGTACGGCCCGACCGGGACGACACCGTACGCATCACCGCCGATCCCCGGCACGTCCATGTCTTCGACGCCCAGACAGGAGACGCTCTGTGATGACCCGTTCCGAGACGGTTCGCCCGGTGACGAGGGTTCTGCTCGCCGGTGACCACTTCGTCCGCAACACGCTGCTGGCCGAGGCCCTGCACCGGGCGCTGGGGCCGCTCACCGTGGAGCCCCGCCTCGACGAGCTGACCCTGCCCTGGCCGCTGGACCCCTTCGGCCCGGTCGCCGAGGTGACCGAGGCGAGCGACGCCGAGGACGCGCTGATCGCCGCCCTGGACGGGGTCGAGGTGTGCGTGACCCAGATGGGCCCGTTCACCGAGCGGGTGCTCGCCGCCGCGCCCGACCTCCGGCTGATCGTGGTCTGCCGGGGCGGCCCGGTCAATGTGAACGCCGCCGCCGCCCGCGCCCGGGGCGTGCACGTGTGCTTCGCGCCGGGGCGCAACGCGGCGGCGACCGCCGAGTTCACCGTCGGGCTGATGCTGTCCGCGCTGCGGCGGATCCCCGAGGCGCACCACGCCCTCGCCGCGGACGGCCGCTGGGACGCCACCCATTACACGTACGAGAACTGCGGCCTGGAGCTGGAGGACACCCCGGTCGGGCTGGTCGGCTACGGCGCGGTGGGCAGCCGGGTGGCCCGGGTGCTCGCCGCGTTCGGCGCACGGGTCGAGGTGTACGACCCGTATGTGCGGGGCGATGTGCACGGCATGCGGGCCGGTTCGCTGGAGGAGCTGCTGGCCCGTTCGCGCGTGCTCACGCTGCACGCCCGGCTGACCCCGGAGTCCCGGCATCTGATCGGGGCCCGGGAGCTGGCGCTGCTGCCGCGCGGCGCGGTGCTGGTGAACGCGGCCCGGGGCGCCCTGCTGGACACGGACGCGCTGTGCGACGCGCTGGACTCGGGGCAGTTGCGGGCGGCGGCGCTGGACACGTACGAGCAGGAACCGCCGCCGCCCGGTTCGCGGCTCTTCCGGACCCCGCACCTCCTGATGACCCCGCACGTGGCCGGGGCCAGCCGGGCCGTCGCGGAGAAGGCGGCCCGGATCGCGGCGGCCGAGGTGGCGCGCTACGTGCGGGGCGAACCGCTCGCCCACGCCCTCTGAGGGGAGCTGTGACCATGACCGGAACCGGTCCGCGCTACATCGGTATCGACGTCGGCACCTCCGTGGTGAAGGCCGCGGTCTTCGACGCGCGGGGCCGTGCCCTGGCCGTGGAGTCCCGCCCGGTGGGGCTGTCGATCCACGACGGGTGCGTGGAGCAGGACATGGACGAGGTGTACGGGGCGGTCGGCGAGGTGCTGGCCGCGCTCCCCACCGACGGGGTGGAGTTCGCCGGGCTCACCGGCCAGGGCGACGGCGTCTGGCTGGTGGACCCGGCGGGCCTGCCGGTCCGCAAGGCGATCTCCTGGATGGACGGCCGGGCCCATGGACTGGTCGACGGCTGGCTGGCGGACGGGGTCTTCGAGACCGTCTACCGGCGCACCGGCGGCGCGATGTTCCCGGGCTGTCCGGGCCCGGTGCTGGCCTGGCTCGACCGCCACGAACCGGCCTCGCTGGACGCCGCGAAGGCCGCGCTGTACTGCAAGGACATGGTGTTCCAGCGGCTCACCGGGGTACGGGCGACCGATGTCTCCGACGCGTCGATGCCGTTCCTGTCCCCGGTGACCAGGGCGTACGTCCCCGAGGTGCTGGACGCGCTCGGCCTCGCCCACCGGGCCGCCCTGCTGGCCCCGGTCAGCGACCCGGTCGCCACCGGCACGCTCCCCTCCGGGTTACGGGTCTCCAACGGCCCGTACGACCTGCCGGCCTGCGCGCTCGGCGCGGGCGTCACCCGCCCGGGCGACGGCCTCCTGATCGTCGGCACCTGCCTGGCCGCGCTGGCGGCCACCGACCGGCTCGACCTGACCGGCGAACCGGCCGGGCTGCACATCTCCACCGACCGGCCCGGCCACTGGCTGCGCGCCATGCCCGCGATGGTCGGCACCGCCGCCCTGGACTGGGTCCTGACCACCACCGGTGTGCGCCACGCGGAGGTGGACGCGCTGCTGGCCGCCACCCCGCCGGGCGCCAACGGGGTCCGGGTGCTCCCCTACTTCGCCCCGTCCGGCGAGCGCGCCCCGTTCGTCGAGCCCCGGCTGCGCGCCGAGCTGACCGGGGTGTCGCTGGAGACCACCCCGGCGGACCTGATCCGGGCCGTCTGCGAGGGCATCGGCTTCGCCGCCCGGCACTGCCTGGAGGCGGCGGGCCTCACCGGCACCCTCGCCCTGTGCGGCGGCGGTACCCGGTCGCCCGCCTGGATGCGGCTGTTCGCCGATGTGCTGGGTCGGCCGGTGCGGATCGTGGAGGGCGAGGTCGGGGCGCGGGGCGCGGTGCTGGCGGCGGCCCGGCGCTTCGGGGCGGAGCTGGACGAGGCGGCGTGGACGGCCCCGACGGCGACCGTCGCCCCGGACCCGGCCCGGTCGGCGTACTACGCGAAGGCCTACGAGGACCACCTGTCCCGCCTCACCGAGGCCCGCACCCACGCCCGCGACTGAGCCGGGCCGCCCTCCCCCCTCCGGCCCCAGGCCCTGTCTTCAAAGTGCCGTAGTCCGGCCGGAGGCCGGGCCGTGCGGTGTCCGGTGCGTGCGATCGCAAGGCGGAGGATCGTCCCCGTACTGGGCGTACGGGGACGACTCCGACAACGCGGCGAGCGTGCGGGCCGGGCGCCGCACGGCAGACGGCAGTTTGAAGACAGGGCCTAGGCCGAAGGACTGATCACGGACGGAACCCTCCTACCCTTAGGATGCTCTTGCATATAGGTTGCAATAACCACAGGTAAGCAGCTGGAGGGTTCGATCACATGGCCACGTACACGCTCCCGGAACTCCCGTACGACTACGCGGCGCTCGAACCGGTCATCAATCCGCAGATCGTCGAGCTCCACCACGACAAGCACCACGCCGCGTACGTGAAGGGCGCGAACGACACCCTGGAGCAGCTGGAGGAGGCGCGCGACAAGGGCGCCTGGGGGGCGATCAACGGGCTCCAGAAGAACCTGGCGTTCCACCTCTCCGGCCACATCCTGCACTCGATCTACTGGCACAACATGACCGGCGACGGCGGTGGCGAGCCGCTCGCGGCGGACGGCGTCGGCGACCTGGCGGACGCGATCACCGAGTCCTTCGGCTCGTTCGCCGGTTTCAAGGCCCAGCTGACGAAGGCCGCGGCCACCACGCAGGGTTCCGGCTGGGGTGTCCTCGCGTACGAGCCGGTCAGCGGCAAGCTGATCGTCGAGCAGGTCTACGACCACCAGGGCAACGTGGGCCAGGGCTCCACCCCGGTCCTGGTCTTCGACGCCTGGGAGCACGCCTTCTACCTCCAGTACAAGAACCAGAAGGTCGACTTCATCGACGCGATGTGGGCCGTCGTCAACTGGCAGGACGTGGCCAAGCGTTACGCGGCCGCCAAGGAGCGCGCCGACGTGCTGCTGCTCGCCCCCTGACCGGGCGGCGTGTGAATCGTCCTGCCTCGTGATCGTCTTCTCAACTTTCACCCGGCAGGCGGATGGAGGGAGGGCCCCCGCCTGGACGTGACAGGCGGGGGCCCTTCTGTCGCGTTCCGCGGGCTCAGGGGGCGGGGGCGGCGTGGGCCAGAAGGGTGCTGAGCACCTGCTCGGCATGGGTCCAGAGCACCGCCCCGCCGGCCTCCGGCACCAGGTGCCGGACCGCGCCCGGGATGCGCGCGGTCAGCCGGACCCCCTGGTCGGGCGAGTGGCCGGTGTCCTCGGCGCCGTACCAGAGGTCGACGGGTACAGCGATGTCCGACAGCCCGATCCCCCAGCGCCCCATGGCCAGCACGGTGTCCCGGGCGTACCCCCCGGTGCCCTGCGCGAACGCCTCGTCGAGGGCGCGCCGGTACGCGGCGGCGAACCCGGGCTCCCGGTAGACCGCGAGGTCGCACTCCGGGCTGCTGGACATGACCATGTCCAGCATCGCCTGTGCGGTGAACCCGGCGAAGAGCCCTTCGGCGGCGGCCGGGTCGGTGACGGCCAGGTCCACCAGGCGCCGCAGCTCCGCCGGGAGCGCGTCGGCGAATCCCGGATCGGCGACCTCGTCCGCACCGGAGACCACCGCGAGCGCCCCGACCACCCCGGCCGCTGCGCACGCCAGCGCGAACGGCGCTCCCTGCGAGTTTCCGGCCATCAGCGGCCGTTGCCCGAGGCCCCGCAGGGCGGCGAACGCCCGGATGTCCTCGGCGAAGTCGCCGAACGTCCGGCCCGGGGCGGGCGAGGAGGCGCCCAGGCCCGGCCGGTCGACGGCCACCAGCCGCACCCCGAGCCGGTCCACGGCACCGGCGCCGAACCCGAGGTGCCGGCTGGTGGCCGCCCCGGGCGAGAACAGCACCGGCACCCCGTCCTCGGGCCCCCACTCGGCCCACCCCAGCAGCCGCCCTCCCGGCAGCCGCTGCACACCTGCACGAATCGGGTCACACACATACGAACTCATACATTCGATCATGACCGCGCCCAGCCCCGGTGTCGAAGGGGTTCCGGGCGGGCCCGCACCGGTCCGGCCACTACGGACCCTCCTCAGTCTGCGAGCACATCCAGTGCGGGGAGGTCCTTCGCCTGCACGGTCTCCGAGGGCTTCGGCGGCTTGGCGACGACCGGCTTGTCGTACGCGTCCAGTTCGAGCATCACGGGGACATCTCCAAGAGTGAAGTCGATACCGTGGGGTTCATTGCCGCCCTTCTCCGCCACGTACACCGACACCTCGCCGATGCCGGTCCCGTGCGCGATCTGAACGGTTCGCACACCACCCTGGGATTCCGGGTTTCCCCTCTTCTTCGCCTTGTCGGCCTTCGCCGGGACCCCCGCGAACGCCGTATCGAGCGCGCAGAGCGAGAGTCCCGGGTCCTTCAGGACGTCCTCGGCGGAGTACTCGATGTACTTCCCTCGGGATTTCGCGAGCGCCTCGTCGACGGCGGCCAGCTTGTCCGGCGCGGCCGCCTTCGCGAGCTCGCGCAACTGCTTCTGGCTCTCCTCGCCGTAGCGCACCCAGGCGCGACCACCCGTGATGACGACATCGTTGGGAACCCGCGAGTCCGCGTAAGTACCGACGCAGTTGCCCTGCCGGTCGGCGGTCAGGTCGACCACCCTCGTTATCGGCTGGAGGACTTCGCCCTTCATACGGAAGGAGCGGTAGCCCTTGAACAGCTTGAGCGACTCGTTCATCCGCTGCGTATCGCTCATGGCGGCCGCCCCGGACGGGGCACCGCCCCCGGACCCGTCCGCCCCGTCCGATCCGCCGCAGCCCGCCAGCCCGCCGGCCAGAACGGCGGCGCACAGCACCGCGGCCGCCGCCCTTCCCCTCGTCCCCACCCCGACGCACCCCTCTGCCCAAGAACCATGTGGTTCACGTGAGTCATGCGTCCCTCACGTGAACCACCTGTGAAAACAGGCATCAGCATGCCAGAGGGTGTTCAGCCGGTGACCAGTGCCATCATCAGGCCGTCGTAGCCCTTCTCGCCGACGGTCTGGAGCGCGGTCGCGCTCAGCCTCGGTTCGGCCGCGACGAGTTCGGTGAACCGGCGGACGCCCTGCACCTTCGGGTCGTCGCTGGTGGCGTCGGCCACCTCGCCGTCGCGTACGACGTTGTCCGCGACGATCAGGCTCCCGGGCCGGGTCAGCTTCAGCGACCAGGCCAGGTACTCGGGGTTGCTCGGCTTGTCGGCGTCGATGAACACGACGTCGAACGGCTCCGGCTCCTCCGCGGCCAGCTCGGGCAGCGTGTCGAGGGCGCGGCCGACCCGGACCTCGACGACGTCCGCGAGGCCCGCCCGCTCGAAGTTGGCCCGGGCGACCTCCGCGTACGCCGGGTCGGCCTCCAGCGTGACGACCTTGCCGCCCTCCGGCAGCGCACGGGCCAGCCAGATGGTGCTGTAGCCGCCGAGGGTGCCGATCTCCAGCACCCTGCGCGCCCCCTGCAACCGGGTCAGCAGGTTCAGCAGCTTGCCCTGGTTGGCGGCGACCTGGATCGCCGGAAGTCCCGCCGCCCCGCTCGCCGCCACCGCCGCGTCCAGAACCTCGTCCGGCCCCACCAGCAGGCCGTTGAAGTAGCCGTCCACCTCGGCCCATCGCACGTCCGTCATGACTGCCCCTCTCTCGCGCATCAGTGAGTTCCCAAGAGGAACTTACCTCATGCGGGGTGGATGCGATGATGGGCGCCATGAGCCGTGATCACGCCGATCCCACTGCCCTGCACCCGATGCCCGGACAGCCCAGGGTCGTCCTGCTGAAGCCCCTGGTGAAGTCGGAGCTGATCGAGGTCGGGGACTTCTCGTACTACGACGACCCGGACGACGCCACCGGGTTCGAGACCCGCAACGTGCTGTACCACTACGGCCCGGAGAAGCTCGTCATCGGGAAGTTCTGCGCGCTGGGGACGGGCACGCGGTTCATCATGAACGGCGCCAACCACCGGATGGACGGCCCGTCCACGTTCCCGTTCCCGTCCATGGGCGGCTCCTGGACCGACCACTTCGACCTGCTGACCGGGCTGCCCTCGCGGGGCGACACGGTGGTCGGCAACGACGTCTGGTTCGGTTACGGCTCGATGGTGATGCCGGGCGTGCGGATCGGGCACGGCGCGATCATCGGCGCCGGTTCCGTCGTCACCTCCGACGTGCCCGACTACGGCATCGTCGGCGGAAACCCGGCCCGCCTCATACGGACCCGCTACGACGAGGAGACCATCGCCAGGCTGCTCGCCGTCGCCTGGTGGGACTGGCCCCTCGATCACCTCACCCAGCACATCCGCACCATCATGTCCGGCAGCGTCGACGCGCTCGAAGCGGCCGCCCCGGAGGGCATCGCACCATGATCACCGTCCGCGAGTTGGCGTACTACCCGGTCAAGGGCTGCGCCGGAACCGTCGTCGACTCGGCGCTGGTCCTCGGCACCGGCCTGGAGCACGACCGGACCTTCATGGTGGTGGACGCGGCGGACGGCGCCTTCCGCAGCCAGCGCACGCACCCCGCCATGGCCGCCGTCCGGGTCGAGGTCCTGGACGGCGGCGCGGCGCTGGCCCTGTCGGCCGAAGGGGCCGGGGCGCTGCGCCTGGAGGTGGACCGGAACGGTCCGCGCCGCGAGGTCAGCATGTTCGACCGCCCGCTCGGTACGGCGGTGGACCAGGGGGACGCGGTCGCGGAGTGGTTCTCCGACGCGCTCGGCGTCAGGTCCCGTCTGGTGCGGGTGGCCCCCGGCTTCGACCGCGACGGCTGGGGCGACACCCCCGGCAAGGTCAACTTCGCCGACGCCCACGCGGTACTGGTCGCCTCGACGGCCTCCCTGGACCACCTCAACGACCGGATCGTCGCCCGGGGCGACGCGGAACCGGTCCCGATGGACCGCTTCCGCCCCAACATCGTCCTGACCGGCGACGACGCCCCGCACTTCGAGGACCGGGTGCGCCGGATGACCATCGGTGACGTCGAACTCGCCCACTCGGTGCGGGCGATGCGCTGCGCCGTGCCGATGGTCGACCAGTCGACCGGGCACCGCGCGGGCCCGGAGCCGATCCGGACCCTCTCGACGTACCGGCGCGAACCGGAGTACCGGAACAAGGTCAGTTTCGGCGCGAAGAACGCGGTGGTGTGCGAGGGCGCGATCCGGGTCGGGGACGCGGTCGAGGTCGTCGAATGGTTCGGCGCGTAGCCGGCCGCCGCGACGCGCGGGGCCCCGGCCCTCATTCCTCCGCGGACCGGGCCGGCGGCCGCTCCGACGCCGTCCGGAAGTCGGCCGCCGTCGCGGCGAGGCGTCGCAGCGCGGCCTGGCCGGGCGGGCCCCAGGTGGGTTTGCCGCCGGGGCGTCCGTGCGTACCGGCGTCCCCGATCTCGATGCAGACCAGGGCTCGGTGCGCCACGATGCCCCGGGCCCGGAGCAGGGTCGCGGAGTCCACGGCCGGTCCGTAGGCGGCGAAGAAGCGGTCGGCCGCGCCGTCGGGCAGCAGGGTCCACGCGGCGGCGAGATCGTAGGCCGGGTCGCCGGTGCAGAGGTCACCGAAGTCGATGACGCCGCAGAGGGTGCCGTGTTCGGTGAGGACGTTGGCCGCGTGCAGGTCGCCGTGGATCCACAGCGGCGGCCCGTCCCAGCCGGGTGCGGCGAGGGCGTCGTCCCAGACGGCCCGGACGGTGCCGGGGTCGGGGACCAGCCCCCGCCCGGCCGCCGCGTCGAGCAGCCCGGTGAAGTGTCCGTCCCACTCGGTCAGCGGTCCGCCCCGGGCGCGGCCGGCCGGTGCCGTTGCGGGGGCGGGCCGGTGGAGGGCGGTCAGGAACGCCGCCAGTGCGTCGGCCGACGCGTCGCTGGTGGCCGGGGCGAGGTCGGCGGGTGTGCCCGGCACCCAGGTGGTGACGATCCAGGGCCGGGGGTACCGCGCGGACGGCTCGCCGAGGCGCTGCGGCACGGGAACCGGCAGGGGAAGTCCCGGGGCGAGGACGGGCATCCAGGCGTGCTCCTTGAGCAGCAGCTCGTCCGCGGACTCCGTCGCCCAGGGCAGCCGTACCGCGAGGTCGTCCCCGAGGCGCCAGAGCTGGTTGTCCCAGCCCCGCGCGCCGAGCCGCACCGGGCGGTCGGCCAGGTCGGGGTGCTGGTCGCGCAGCAGGTCGCGGACGAGTTCCGCCGTGATCTCGGTGTCGGTGTGGGTCATACGGACCCACCGTAGCCGTACGCCCCGCTGTGCGGCCTCCGACGAGGAGCGCGGGTCCCCCACGAGCGCGTGCGGGCCGTGTGTGTGGCTCCGGGCACCGAGGACGGCCGGTCAGAGGGCTCGTTGGGCGGAGACCAGGGCGTCGCCGGTCTCCGTGCGGAAGTAGAGGACCGAGCGGCCCACCCGGCGGCGGGCGGTCAGGCCGCTGTCCAGGAGGATCCTGAGATGGCGGCCGACCGAGCCGAGGGCCTGGCCGGTCAGGGCCACGAGCTGCGTGGTGCTCTTCGGGGTGGCGAGGAGGACCAGGACCGTGGCGCGGGCGGGGCCGAGGAGGCGGGCGAGGCTGTCCGGCACCCGCGCCCGGTCCGGGTGGGCCAGGGTTCCGGAGCAGGGGTAGACCACCGCGTACCGTTCGGCGCCGTCGTCCCAGGAGACCCAGCCCGCGTGCTGGGTGACCGGGACGAACAGCAGCCGTACGCCCGACAGTTGCTTCGTCGGGTAGTCGTGCGCGTTGATCCGCAGCCGGCCGTCGCCCAGCCACCGCGTCCCGGGGCGCAGGCCGCTCAGGGCGGCGGCCCAGCCGCCCTGGCTCAGCTGGCCGGTGCGGGCCACGATGTCCGCCTCGATGATCCGGCGGCGGCGCGGCCAGTCCGGCAGCACGGTGCGGCACCAGACCCACTCCAGGACGTCGGCGGCGCGCTGTGCCAGGTCGTCACGGTCCAGGAGCGGTGGGAGGGGGCCGCCGCCCAGCGAGACCAGCAGGTCGGCGCGGGCGCGCCCCGGGGTGGTCGCCCTGACCGGGCCCAGCTCCTCCTCGAAGCCGGGGGTGCCCTCGCCCAGCGGGGTGGGGGTCAGGAAGTCCGCGTTCCAGCTGCCGCCGAGCCCCGCCGTGACGAGTCGGGCCGCGACCGGGTCGGCCGCCCGCCGGGCGCGGTAGGCGGGCAGATGGGCTCCGAGCCAGGCCCGTTCGCCGGGGTGCGCGGGCCGCCCCCGCTCCAGGGCGTGCAGCGCGGCGATGGTCTCGGCGAGCGGCGAGACGACGAACCGGCTCCCGGCCAGGGTGTCCGTATCGATCCGCCACAGGCCCATGGGTGCCCGCGCCTCCCCGCTCGTCGTCGACGCGGCCACCCGAACGTTTCGCCACCGCGCGAAACAGTAACGCCCGACGCGTGCCTCCTCCGAGACTCCCCGCATGCGCACCTATCGGGAACTCTTCCGCACGCCGCAGTTCGGTCCGCTCTTCGCGGTCGGCGCCGCACAGGTGGCCGCGTCGACGATGAGCGGGCTGGCCCTCGCCACCCTGGTCTACGCCGCGACCGCGTCGCCGCTGCTGGCCGCCGTGTCCATGTTCGGCTCCTCGCTCGCCCAGGTGATCGGTGCGGCGCTGCTGATGTCGGCGGCGGACCGGCTGCCGCCGCGGGCCGCGACGACCGGCCTGTCCCTCGTCTTCGCCCTGGCCACCGCCGTACTCGCCGTTCCCGGGCTGCCGCTCCCGGCGGCCTTCGCGATCATCCTGGTCCAGGGGGTGGTCGCCGCGGTGGGCGGTGGGGTGCGGTACGGGCTGCTGAACGAGGTGCTGCCCAAGGACGGTTATCTGCTGGGGCGTTCCGTGCTGAACATGAGCACCGGGCTCACCCAGATCGGCGGCTTCGCGTGCGGCGGGCTGCTGGTGGCGGCGGTCTCCGCGCGCGGGGCGCTGCTGGTCGCCGCCGCCCTGTACCTGGTGGGCGCGGCGGTCGCCCGGTTCGGGCTGGCGCGTCGGCCGCCGCGCGCCACGGGGCGGCCGACGCCCGCCGAGACCTGGCGGATCAACGCCGTGCTGTGGTCCTCGGGGCCGCGCCGCCGGACCTACCTCGCGCTCTGGGTGCCGAACGGGCTGGTCGTCGGCTGCGAGTCGCTGTTCGTCCCGTACGCGCCCGCCCATGCCGGGCTGCTCTTCGCCTGTGCCGCGCTGGGGATGCTCGTCGGGGACACGGTGGCGGGCCGGTTCGTCTCCGGCCGGTCCTGGCGGGGCCGGCTGGCCACGCCGTTGCAGCTGCTGCTGGCCGTCCCGTACCTGCTCTTCGCGGTGCGTCCGGCGCTGCCCGTGGCGTCCGCCCTGGCGGCGCTCGCCTCGGTGGGTTTCGCGGCGAGCCTGCTGTACCAGGAACGGCTGATGGAGCTGACCCCGGACGAGTTCACCGGGCAGGCGCTGGGGCTGCACTCCTCGGGGATGCTCACCCTGCAGGGCGTCGCGGCGGCGCTGGCCGGGAGCCTCGCCCAGTGGACCTCTCCGGCCTCGGCGATGACGGCGGTGGCGGTGGCCTCGCTGGCGGTGACCCTGGCCCTGTCCGCGGCCGGGCGCCGGGCGGCCGGGGCCACGGGCTCCCTGCCCCGCCCCTCGGCGCGGGGAGCGGCGGGCGCGGGGTGAGCGCGGTGCGGGGCCGGGGCTCGTCCGGTCCCGCACCGTGCCGCGTCCGGGCGGCGGCCGGCGCCGCCCGGCGGGATCAGTCGAAGATCGGGCCCTCGGTGCGGGTCCGCTTGATCTCGTAGAAGCCGGGGGTCGACGCCACCAGCAGCGTGCCGTCCCACAGCCTCGCCGCCGCCTCGCCCTTCGGGGCGGGGGTGACGACCGGGCCGAAGAAGGCGATCTGCTCGCCGTCCGCGCCGGGAACGGCGATGACCGGGGTGCCGACGTCCTGGCCGACCTTGTCGATGCCCTCCTTGTGGGAGGCGCGCAGCTCGGTGTCGTAGACGTCCGAGTCCGCGAACTCCGCCAGCTCGGCGGGGAGGCCGACGTCCTGGAGGGCACCCAGGACCGCCTCGGGGGTGGCGCCCTCGCCCTGGTTGTGGAAGCGGGTGCCGAGCGCGGTGTAGAGCGGGCCGACGACGGCGTCGCCGTGCTTCTGCTGGGCGGCGACGACGACCCGGACCGGGCCCCAGCCCTTCTCCAGCAGCTCGCGGTACTCCTCGGGCAGTTCGTCGATCCGGTCCTCGTTGAGCACCGACAGGCTCATCACGTGCCAGCGGACCTCGACGTCACGGACCTTCTCCACCTCCAGCATCCAGCGGGAGGTCATCCAGGCCCAGGGGCAGAGCGGGTCGAACCAGAAGTCGACGGGGGTCTTGCCGGTCGCGGTCGCCGCGGTGGTGTCGGACATCGTCTCTCCTCGTAAGCGTGTGCGTAGGCGTAGGCGTGATGCGCGGGAACGGTTCATGAAGCGTGATCACATCCGTGCGCGGAAACGCCGCGGGACGCACCGGTCATTCCCATGGGCCGGGCCCGGGACCGGCATGGGAGGATCAAAGTATTCGAACGTGACACAAAGGAGTGTGCCCGTGCCCGGTGAGAACCTGTCCCGTGACGAGGCCCGCGAGCGGGCCGAGCTGCTGAGCGTCGACGGTTACGAGGTCGAGCTCGATCTGCGTTCCGCCGTCGGCGGTCCCGACGGGGGCGAGGACGCCGGTCCGCTCACCTTCCGTTCGGTGACGACGATCCGGTTCCGCAACGCGCGCGCGGGGGCCTCGACCTTCGCGGACCTGGTGGCGCCGTCCGTGAACGCGGTGACCCTGAACGGGCGGGAGCTCGACGCGTCGGCCGTCTTCGACGGTACCCGGGTCGCGCTGGACGGGCTGCCCGAGGGAGAGAACACCTTGGTGGTCGACGCGCAGTGCGCGTACAGCCGGACCGGTGAGGGGCTGCACCGCTTCGTCGACCCGGAGGACGGCGAGGTCTACCTCTACACGCAGTACGAACCGGCCGACGCCCGGCGCGTCTTCGCCAACTTCGAGCAGCCCGACCTCAAGGCCCCCTACCGCTTCCGGGTGACGGCGCCCGAGGGCTGGACGGTCTGGAGCAACGGGGCGGAGGAGTCCCGGGAGGGCGGCGTCTGGCGGTTCGCCGAGACGAAGCCGATCTCCACGTACATCACGGCGGTCGTGGCCGGTCCGTACCACTACGTGACGGACTCCTACAGCCGCACGTTCGAGGACGGCAGCACGCTGGAGATCCCGCTCGGCGCGATGTGCCGCAAGGGCCTGGCCCGGCACTTCGACGCGGACGACATCTTCCTGATCACCAAGCAGGGCCTGGACTTCTTCCACGACAACTTCGACTACCCGTACCCGTTCGGCAAGTACGACCAGGCCTTCGTGCCGGAGTACAACCTGGGCGCGATGGAGAACCCGGGCTGCGTCACGTTCCGGGAGGAGTACATCTTCCGCGGCAAGGTGACGCGCGCGGCGTACGAGAGCCGGGCCAACGTCATCCTGCACGAGATGGCGCACATGTGGTTCGGCGACCTCGTCACCATGCAGTGGTGGGACGACCTGTGGCTGAAGGAGTCCTTCGCCGACTTCATGGGCGCGTTCTCCATGGTGGAGTCGACCCGGTTCAAGGACGGCTGGATCACCTTCGCCAACAACCGGAAGTCCTGGGCGTACCGCGCCGACCAGCTGCCGTCCACCCACCCGATCACGGCCGACATCCGTGACCTGGAGGACGCCAAGCTCAACTTCGACGGCATCACCTACGCCAAGGGCGCCTCGGTGCTGAAGCAGCTGGTGGCGTACGTGGGGCGGGACGCGTTCCTGGAGGGCGCCCGGCGCTACTTCAAGAAGCACGCCTACGGCAACACCCGGCTGGGCGACCTGCTGTCCGTACTGGCCGAGACCTCCGGCCGGGACATGACCGCCTGGTCGCGGGCGTGGCTCCAGACCGCGGGCGTCAACTCGCTGACCCCGGTCGTGACGTACGACGCCGCCGACCGGATCACGGAGCTGGCGGTGATCCAGGAGGCGGCCGAGTCGCACCCGGAGCTGCGCCCGCACCGGGTCGCGGTCGGGCTGTACCGCCGCGCCGCCGACGGGAACCTGGTGCGGTACGCGCGCGCCGAGGCGGACGTGGCGGGGATGCGCACGGTGATCGAGGAGCTGGCGGGGGCCGAGCGGCCCGAGCTGATCCTGGTCAACGACGACGACCTCACGTACTGCAAGGTCCGCTTCGACGAGGTGTCGCTGGCCACGCTGCGGGAGCACCTGGGCGACATCACGGACCCGCTCGCGCGGGCACTGTGCTGGTCGGCGCTGTGGAACCTGACCCGGGACGGGCTTATGCCGGCCCGCGACTTCGTCGCGCTGGTGCTGGCCTTCGCGGGCCGGGAGTCCGACATCGGGGTGCTCCAGATGCTGCACACCTGGACCCGGACCGCGCTGGTGCAGTACGCGGCGCCGGACTGGCGCGAGGAGGGCGGCCGGGCGCTGTCCGAGGGGGCGCTGCGGGAGCTGCGGATCGCCGAGCCGGGCAGTGAGCACCAGTTGGCGTGGGCGCGGTTCTTCGCGTCGGTCGCCGGCTCGGACGCGGACTTCCAGCTGCTGAGCGGGCTGCTGGACGGTTCGGCCCGGATCGACGGGCTCGACGTCGACCAGGAGCTGCGGTGGGCGTTCCTGTCCCCGCTGGCCGCGCACGGGGTGGCCGACGCGTCGGCGATCGCGGCCGAACTGGCCCGCGACGACACCGCGTCCGGTGAGCGGCACCAGGTGCGGTGCCTGGCCTCCCGGCCGTCCGCCGAGGTCAAGGCGGCCGCCTGGGCGGACGTCGTGGAGTCGGCGGCGCTGTCCAACGCCTTGGTGGAGGCGACGATCGCGGGCTTCGAACAGTCCTCGCAGCGGAAGCTGCTGGCGCCGTACGCGAGCCGGTACTTCGAGGCGATCGAGCAGGTCTGGGCCGACCGGTCGATCCAGATCGGGATGGCCGTGGTGCGGGGCCTGTTCCCGTCGCTCCAGGACGACCCGTCGACGCTGGCGACGACGGACGCCTGGCTGGCCGACCACGCGGACGCGGCTCCCGCCCTGCGCCGGCTGGTGCTGGAGTCCCGGGACGACCTGGCGCGGGCGCTGCGGGCGCAGGCCTGCGACACGGCGGCGGCCGGGGTCTGACCCGGAGGAGAGCCGAGGGGCCGCAGAGGCCGGGAGGGCGTGTACCGGGGCCGAGTGCCCGGGTGCACGCCCTTTCCCGTGCGCCCGGCGGGTGCGCGCACCGGCCCGGACGCCCGGCCGGGCGGGCGTGTACCCGGCGGACACATGGCGGCGCCATGCCTGAACCATCGTCACCACGGGCCACGGGCGCCACGTATTCACCTTTTGTCCCTGATGGCGCATCAGAACGGGTGGCGGAAGTCCGCCATGGCAACATCTGACCCCCTCCAACTCTCCACAAACCCCTGCCATCTACGAAAGGGTGAGCGGTCATCCGGTACCGAATTCCGGACTCTCTCTTTCCGATCCAGGGATGCTGATGACCTCCGAAGCCCCCCGCTCCATACCCGGGGCGAGACGCACGGCCCGCGTCGTCGCGGCCGCCGGCCTGGTGGCCGCGCTGGCCGCCACCGGTGTCGCCCCCGTCTTCGCCGCCGGCACCGCCGACACCGCTCCCGTCAAGTCCGCGGCCAAGGGCGCCGCGGCCGACAAGCTGGGCAGCCACGACGAGCAGCTCCTGGCCAAGGCCAAGGCCAAGGGCCAGAAGAACATCACGATGATGGTCGCCACCGCCCCCGGTGCGACCGCACAGGTCGCCAAGCAGCTGGACGCCGTCAAGGGCTCCGTGCTGGGGCGCACCTACGACAAGCTCGGCTACGTACGGGCCACCGTGCCCACCGCGACCGCCGAGGCCACCATCAAGGCGGCTTCCAAGCTGTCGTCCGTCCACGGCATCGATCTCAAGCAGGAGATCATGCTGGACGACCCGACGCCCGCCGGGGACAGCACGGCCAAGGCCCGGGCCTCGGTCAAGGCGACCGGTTCCTACCCGGCGCCCGGCAAGAAGACCCCTGCGAAGAACCCGTACAACCCGTCCTTCGAGACGGGCGCGGTCGACTTCGTCAAGCAGAACCCGAAGGCCGACGGCCGCGGGGTGACCATCGGCATCCTCGACTCCGGTGTCGACCTGGGCCACCCGGCGCTGCAGAAGACCACCACCGGCGAGCGCAAGATCGTCGACTGGGTCACCGCGACCGACCCGGTCAGCGACGGCGACGGCACCTGGCTGCGGATGACGGACGCCGTGTCCGGCCCGGTCTTCACCTACAAGGGCCGTACGTACAAGGCGCCCGAGGGCGACTTCCGGATCAAGCTGTTCGCCGAGGCCGCCACCAAGGGCGGCGACATGGCGGGCGACCTGAACCGGGACGGCGACACCACCGACGTGTGGGCCGTGCTCTACGACCCGGTCACCGGCACCACCCGCGTCGACCTGAACGACAACGCGGACTTCACCGACGACACCAAGCTGGTCCCGTACAAGGACAAGCACCAGGTCGCCTACTTCGGCAAGGACGACCCGCGCACCGACGTCTCCGAGCGCATCCCGTTCGTCGTCGAGAACCGCAAGAAGGTCGTCTACAACGCCGCCGGTGACACCGCCGACTACGTCAACATCGGTGTCATCGAGAGCGAGCACGGCACCCACGTCGCGGGCATCACCTCCGCGAACGGCCTGTTCGGCGGCAAGATGAACGGTGCCGCGCCGGGCGCGAAGATCGTGTCCTCGCGGGCCTGCACCTGGGACGGCGGCTGCACCAACATCGCGCTCACCGAGGGCATGATCGACCTCGTCGTGAACCGCGGTGTCGACGTCGTCAACATGTCGATCGGCGGTCTGCCGGCGATGAACGACGGTGACAACGCCCGCGCCAGGCTCTACAAGCGGCTCGTCGACATGTACGGCGTCCAGCTGGTCATCTCGGCCGGCAACGACGGCCCGGGTGTCAACACCATCGGTGACCCCGGCCTCGCCGACCACGTCATCTCCGTCGGCGCGTCCATCTCCAAGGAGACCTGGGCCGCCAACTACGGCTCGAACGTCACCAAGAAGTACGACATGCTGCCCTTCTCCTCGCGCGGTCCGCGTGAGGACGGCGGCTTCGCGCCGATCCTGACCGCCCCCGGTGCGGCGATCAACACCACCCAGACCTGGCTGCCCGGCGGCCCGGTCAAGGAGGCGGGCTACTCGCTGCCGGCCGGCTACTCGATGCTCCAGGGCACCTCGATGGCCTCGCCGCAGGCCGCCGGTGCCACCGCGCTGCTGCTGTCCGCCGCGAAGCAGAAGCACATCGAGCTGCCCCCGGCCGACCTGCGCACCGCGCTGACCAGCTCCGCCACCCACATCAAGGACGTGCCCGCGCACGCCCAGGGCGCCGGTCTGATCAACATCGTCGACGCCTGGAAGCTGATCAAGAAGCAGGGCGCCGCGGCGAACGAGTACACCGTGAAGGCCCCGGTCGACACGGCCCTCTCGGGCAACCTCAAGACCCCCGGCTTCGGCACCGGCCTCTACGACCGCGAGGGCGGCCTGAAGGTCGGTCAGAAGAAGTCGTACGACGTCACCCTCACCCGCACCACGGGCGCGGACAAGGACGTCAAGCACAAGCTGTCGTGGAAGAACAACGACGGCACGTTCAAGCTGACCGGCCCCGCCTCGGTCGCCCTGCCGCTCGGCAAGCCCGTCACCGTCAAGGTGCAGGCGCAGCCGCGCACCGTCGGTGTGCACAGCGCGATCCTGGAGGTGGACGACAACAAGACCGTGGGCGTGGACCAGCAGGTCCTCACCACGGTGATCGTCTCCCAGGAGCTGGTGAAGCCGACGTACGCGTTCAAGGCGTCCGGTTCGGTGCAGCGCAACAGCAGCACCTCGTACTTCCTGACCGTGCCGGAGGGCGCCAAGACCCTTGAGGTCGCTCTCGGCGCGCTGCGTTCGGGCAGCCAGACCCGCTTCATCTCCATCCACCCGTACGGGGTTCCGGTGGAGGACAGCTCGACGATCTACTGCTACCCGAACTACGAGAACCCGTCCAACACCTGCCGTCCGGACGTCCGCTCGTACAAGGACCCGCAGCCGGGCGTCTGGGAGATCGAGGTCGAGGCACGGCGTACCTCGCCGCTGCTGGACAACCCGTACAAGCTGGATGTCTCGCTGCTCGGTGCCACCTTCGACCCGGCGGTGCAGACCATCGCCGAGGCGAAGATCGGTACGCCGGCCGCGGTGAGCTGGAAGGCCACCAACGTCTCCGGTGACCTGGAGGGCAGCCTGAAGGGCGGCTCGCTGGGTTCGGCCAACGTCGAGAAGCCCTCGATCAAGACGGGCGACACCCAGGAGTTCACGGTCACCCTCGGTGAGGGCGTCGAGAAGCTGGACGTGGCCATCGGCAACACCTCGGACGCCAACGCCGACCTGGACCTGTACGTCTACCTGGGCGGCAAGGTGGTCGGGAAGTCGACCACCGCCGGATCCGAGGAGGCGGTCAGCCTGGCGAAGCCCGCCCCGGGCACGTACACCATCCAGATCGACGGTTACGACGTCCCGGCCGGGACCAGCACGTACGACTACCGCGACGTGTACTACGCGCCGTCGCTCGGCACGATCAAGGTCGACGAGTCGAAGGCCGTGAACCTGGCCAACGGCGCCTCGACGCAGATCGCCGCCGAGGTCGTGGCCGCCGGTGCGGCCCCCGAGGGCCGGCAGTTCTTCGGCGAGGTCCACCTGGTGAACAGCCGCGGCACCGCCGCGGGCACCGGGAGCGTCGTGATCGAGAAGGTCGTCCCGTAACGACCGGAGTGTGATCCGTACGACGGGCAAGGCGGCGGGGCGGGCGCTCTACGGAGCTCCCGCCCCGCCGTCCTGTGCCCGGGTGGGCGTCGTGGAGTCGGCGGCGCTGTCCGACGCCCTGGTGGAGGCGACGATCGCGGGCTTCGACCTCGTACCCAACAGCGCCGGTCAGCGAGCACGGGAGCGTATTCCGGAAACATCGAAGACCGACTGCACGAGAGCCGCCCGTCGGCACGGATACCAGCGAAGCTGCGATTTCTCTCGCATCTACTCGCTGCCCGACGGGCCTTCTTGGGCACCCTTCCTGAACCAGCGGACTCCGACAGCAATTCCTGCGACCACCAAAGCAATCACCAAAAAGATGGCGACCTTGGTTCCAGTATCCATCGTTCCGTACATGAATCCACTCCCTCGTTCGATCGAACAAAAACCTACGAGACGTAATTACGGGGCCCTTTCCCTCTCCTTACCCGTTCGAGCAGTAAGAATATCGACCGGCTGGTATTCCAACGCCTCACGGACCTGAGCGATCCGCGCAATATCGATACTGCTGGCAGGCAGGGCCAAAAGGGCCGTCCGTATCGCGTGCACTCCCCGCACACAGCACCGCGGAGCAACAGATCGAGGAGGGAGAGCCCTCCGGCATTCACCACGAGAGGGACCAGGGCCGAGGGCGGCGAGGACGTCCTGCGAGGTTGTCGCGTTCTTCGCGCGGTAGCGCGGAACAGAGTCGGCGCACACGCCCGGTTCAGGAGTGAAGCCCCCGCACCCGGCGGGTCATGATGGCGGAGCAGGCTTCCGGCCCGTCCCGCCACCTCGAACAACCCGCCTTCCACCAGGAGCGACACGGCGACGAACCGCCCGACGTCCACTTCCCCCGGCTGCGACCCCGCCCGCCGCCACCGCCTCGAGCAGGCTCCTTACGAGTCCTTCAGGTAGCCGCCGACGAAGCCGCGGTAGTCACCCCACACCCGCTCGCGCGCGGACCAGGAACCGAGGCCGCCCTTCCATGTGGCCGTCCAGACGGTCTCCGACTGGGCGTTGTCGGCGGGCGGGGAGGAGATCCACTCCTTCACGGGGGAGTGGGAGAACGACGCGGCCGGGACGTAGTTGTAGTGAGAGGCGCTACCGGGATAGACCTTGGTCGTGTCCGTTCCCTTGACCTGGTAGTTCGTGCGGATGGTGACCCGGGTGACCTTGATCCCGAAGATCTTGTCGTAGACCGAGTACGAGGCCCACATGTCCTTGTAGGAGGCAGCCGCAACCGCCGCGACGGGGCCCTCGGGCTGCTCTGCGGACTCGCCGGTCTCCGTCACGGTCTCGACCTCGTGCCCCAGGCCGAGCACCTTCGTGGACGATCCCGACGTGGGCGGCGTATTGGTGGCTTCGTCGCCCATCTCGCTCACCTCATGGGCATACGCCTCAGTCGTCTTCGAGTCGCTGATCAGCGTGAGGAACCTGAACTGGTCCATGAACGAGAGAGCCTTGAACTGCGTGGCGATCTCACTGGCCTCGGCATCGCCCGCCTGCGCCCTGCCTTCCAGGTAGGCGATGTAGTTCTCAACGGTGGTGGTGGGGCCGGGCGGCTCCACGCCGCCGGCGACAGCCGTGCCCGGCACGCCGATGAGCATGGCCGCAGCAAGACCCGCACCAGCAGCGGCAATGGAACCCTTACGAATCATCGAGTGCATAGCCTTGATCTCCCATGATGTGAAATCGAAAAAGGAAATGTTGGAGAGCTGTCTTTTCGTCAGCCGCCTTCGAACGCTGCAAAAGCTACGCCGCCCGAATGACGGGTGACCACCTTTCCTCTTGGCATCGAAGAGCCATGGCACGCTGCTGCCAGCCACCACAGAATCCCGCACCTTTTTCCAGAACGATGAAGTTCGATGACCCATCAGATAGATCACCTATATCCGACTTGACCGGAATGATAGGTCTACACCTGTCACTTGCCTTCGGCATATGCTGAGCCGCTCGATCGTCGATTTCCCCACGACGCAACGAATCCGGAGGCCCCCGGTGCTGAAGTCCCTTGAGCTGGACGCGCACATCCAGGCCGTGTACACGGCACTGCTCCAGCAACCGGCCTGGGGAGTCGAGGACATCGCCAAGCACACGGGACTGTCCGACGAGGACGTCCGCTCGACGCTCGACCGGCTCACCGAACTCTCCCTCCTCCATGTACCGACCGACGAGACCGGGCGTCTCGTGCCGGTCAGCCCGGAAGTCGCGCTCGCCCCGGCGCTCCATCGCATGGAGGCGGAACTGGACGCCAGACGGGCGAAGTTGGCCCAGGACCGCCTGGCGCTCTCGACGCTGACATCGGCGTACTCGACGCTGGCCCTGCACGGCGGCGACAGCGGCATCGAACACCTGGTGGGCGTGGACGCGGTACGGGTGCGACTGATGGAACTCGCCCAGCGTGCGAAGGCCGAGGTCTGCACCTTCGCTCCGGGCGGCGCGCTCAGCGCCGCGGCGCTGGAGGCCAGTCGACCGCTCGACGAACAGAACCTGTCCCGCGGCATCCGTATGCGAACCGTGTACCTGGACAGTGTGCGCAACGACACGGCGACCGTCGGCTACGCGGACTGGCTCGCGTCCGTCGGGGGCGAGACCCGGACCGTGCCGGCCCTTCCCATGCGCATGATCGTGTGCGACCAGCGCGTGGCGATCCTGCCGTTGAACACGGAGGACAGCAGACAGGGCGCCTTCCTCATCCGGTACCCGAGCATCGTGACGGCACTCACCGAACTGTTCAACACGGTGTGGGCCGGGGCGGCTCAGCTCGGCACGCCCCCCGAGGCCGCGAACGGCGAGGCCCCGAGCCACCGCGAGCTGGCGCTGCTCGGCATGCTCGTATCCGGCCTCACCGACGAGGGTGTCGCCCGCAAGATGGGCGTCTCCCTGAGGACGGTGCGCCGCAACATGGCGGAGCTCATGAAGCGTCTCGACTCCCAGAGCCGGTTCCAGGCCGGGGCCGAAGCGGTACGGCGGGGCTGGCTCTGACCGTCCCCGCACCCGCACCGGCCGGGGCCGTGGCACCCACCGGCCATGGCCCCAACCTGCCGACGTGACGGAGACCCCCTCACGGGAACGTCTGCCAGGGTCGAAAGGTGTATGCCATCCGCGTAGTCCTGACCCCGGCGGATCCGTCCGCCCCTCCCTCCGACGCAGCGGTCGGATCGCTCGCCCGGTTCGTCCGGGCAGCCTCCCGGGGACCGGTCGCCCATGTGACGGCGCGCCGCGACGGGAACCGGCTGGCGGCCATGACCTTCACCATGGCCGCCGACCCGCACCACGCCACACGACTCGCCGCCGAGGCCTGGCGGCAGTGGCTGACCGCGGACGAGTTGCGTGGCTGGTCCCTGCTGTCCTGCCAGGCTGACCTGCTGCTCAACCAGGACATCGGCGAGACCGACCATTCCCCCTTCCGTTATCCGTAGTGGAAGTCCTGGATTCCACTTCGAGGCAGCTTCCTGGCATTCGAGTGCCACGTCCCCCTGATGCCAGCGGAATCCGATGACATCCGGCACTCCCCCCTCCATGATTTCAATGCGGCCGGAAATCTTGTCCGGCACGCCGGGATATTCGTCCCGGCAGAATTCAAACAGGGGTGGGGAAATGAAGAGCTCGATCGGAACAAGAACCAGAACCATCGTTTCCGCCGTGGCGGTCGCCATTCCGCTGGCGGTCACCGGTCTCGCCGCGGGGGTCACGTCGGCGCCGTCCGATTCCGTGGCGCAGGTCCGGGCGAGCGGGACCGACACCCAGGGGGCCCTGCCCGCGACGACGGGCACGGAGTCGCCCGGGGACGGCACCGGCAGCTGGGTGTGGGACTGACTTCCCCCTGTGGGACTGATCACCCCGGGCCGGCGCCCGGCACGGGCGTGCCGGGCCGAATGCCCTTCGCTGTCCACACCCCGGACAATGGACTGGACAAGAAAGCCGTGGCCCCACGCATCATGGATGCGGCAGGCACGGCAACCGTGTCCGTTCGTACGCTCGGAGGAGTTCCTGTGAAGGTCGGAATCGTCGGCGCCACCGGTCAGGTCGGCACAGTCATGCTCAGGATCCTGGCCGAGCGGAAGTTCCCGGCCGACGAGCTGCGGCTGTTCGCCTCGGCGCGCTCCGCGGGCTCCACGATCGCGTGGGAGGGCCGGGAGATCACCGTCGAGGACGCCTCGACGGCCGACTACACCGGTCTGGACATCGTGCTGTTCTCGGCCGGTGGCGCGACGTCGAAGGCGCTCGCCGAGAAGGTCGCCGGGCAGGGCGCCGTGGTGATCGACAACTCCTCCGCGTGGCGCAAGGACCCCGAGGTCCCGCTCGTGGTCTCCGAGGTCAACCCGCACGCGGTCGCCAACCGGCCCAAGGGCATCATCGCCAACCCGAACTGCACCACGATGGCGGCCATGCCCGTGCTGCGCCCGCTGCACAAGGAGGCCGGGCTGCGGACGCTGACCGTCGCCACCTACCAGGCGGTGTCCGGTTCCGGTGTGGCCGGGGTCGCCGAGCTGCACGGCCAGGCCGCCGCGGTCGTCGCCGACGCCGAGCGGCTCACCCACGACGGCGGGGCCGTCGACTTCCCCGAGCCGGGCGTCTACAAGCGTCCGATCGCCTTCAACGTGCTGCCGCTGGCCGGCTCGATCGTGGACGACGGGTCCTTCGAGACCGACGAGGAGCAGAAGCTCCGCAACGAGTCCCGCAAGATCCTGGAGATCCCGGAGCTGAAGGTGTCCGGGACCTGTGTGCGGGTGCCCGTCTTCTCCGGCCACTCCCTCCAGGTCAACGCGGGCTTCGAGCGCCCGATCGGCGTGGAGCGGGCGTACGAGCTGCTGAAGGACGCGCCGGGCGTCGAGCTCTCCGAGATCCCGACCCCGCTCCAGGCGGCCGGGCAGGACCCCTCCTACGTCGGCCGCATCCGGGTCGACGAGACGCTGGAGCACGGCCTCGCGCTCTTCGTCTCCAACGACAACCTGCGCAAGGGCGCGGCGCTGAACGCGGTGCAGATCGCCGAGCTGGTCGCGGACGAGCTGAAGGGCTGAGGCCCCGGGAAGGGACCAGGGTCCGAAGGGCCGGGGTCCCGAGGGGCCGGAGCGAGGAGGGCGGGCACCCACACCGGGTGGCCGCCCTCCGCCGTACCCTCCGCAGACTCCCCCCACGCCCCGCCCCACACCCTCCTCCGTCCGGGCACCTGGCATGGAAGGATGGGCGAAAACCTCACAATCCAAGGAGATGACCGCGTGCCTGGCACCAATCTCACCCGCGAAGAGGCACAGGAGCGGGCGCGCCTGCTGACCGTGGACGCGTACGAGATCGATCTCGACCTCTCCGGGGCGCAGGAGGGTGGGACCTACCGGTCCGTCACCACCGTGCGCTTCGACTCCGCCGAAGCCGGTGCCGAGACCTTCATCGACCTGGTCGCCCCCGCCGTGCACGAGGTCGAGCTGAACGGCAAGGCGCTGGACGTGGCGGCCGTGTTCCGTGACTCGCGGATCGCGCTGCCGGACCTGGTGGCGGGCTCCAACGAACTGCGGGTCGTCGCCGACTGCGCGTACACCAACACCGGTGAGGGCCTGCACCGCTTCGTCGACCCGGTCGACCAGCAGGCCTACCTGTACACCCAGTTCGAGGTGCCGGACGCCCGCCGGGTCTTCGCCAGCTTCGAGCAGCCCGACCTGAAGGCAACGTTCCGGTTCACCGTGAAGGCCCCGTCCGGCTGGTCGGTCATCTCGAACTCGCCGACCCCCGAGCCGCGCGACGACGTCTGGTCCTTCGAGCCGACCCCGCGCATCTCGTCGTACATCACGGCCCTGATCGTCGGCCCGTACCACTCCGTGCACAGCAGCTACGAGAAGGACGGCCGGACCGTCCCGCTCGGCATCTACTGCCGCCCGTCGCTCGCCGAGTTCCTCGACGCGGACGACATCTTCGACGTGACCCGGCAGGGCTTCGACTGGTTCCAGGAGAAGTTCGACTACGCCTACCCGTTCGCCAAGTACGACCAGCTCTTCGTCCCGGAGTTCAACGCCGGGGCGATGGAGAACGCGGGCGCGGTCACCATCCGCGACCAGTACGTGTTCCGGTCGAAGGTGACGGACGCGGCGTACGAGCGGCGCGCCGAGACCATCCTGCACGAACTGGCGCACATGTGGTTCGGCGACCTGGTCACCATGGAGTGGTGGAACGACCTGTGGCTGAACGAGTCGTTCGCCACGTACACCTCGGTCGCCTGCCAGGCGTACGCGCCGGGCACGAAGTGGCCGAACTCCTGGACCACCTTCGCCAACTCCGAGAAGACCTGGGCCTACCGCCAGGACCAGCTGCCGTCCACACACCCGATCATGGCGGACATCCGTGACCTGGACGACGTGCTGGTCAACTTCGACGGGATCACCTACGCCAAGGGCGCCTCGGTCCTGAAGCAGCTGGTGGCGTACGTCGGCATGGACGCGTTCTTCCAGGGCGTCCAGGCGTACTTCAAGGCGCACGCCTTCGGCAACACCCGGCTGTCGGACCTGCTGGGCGCGCTGGAGAAGACCTCCGGCCGCGACCTGAAGACCTGGTCGAAGGCGTGGCTGGAGACGGCGGGCATCAACGTGCTGCGCCCGGAGATCACCACCGACGAGAACGGCCACGTCACCTCGTTCACCGTGGTCCAGGAGGCCCCGGCGCTCCCGGCCGGCGCGAAGGGCGAGGCGACGCTGCGCCCGCACCGCATCGCGATCGGCTGCTACGACCTGGACGCCGACGGCAAGCTGGTCCGCGGCGAGCGGATCGAGCTGGACGTCGACGGCGAGCGCACCGAGGTCCCGTTCCCGGCCGGCACCGCCCGCCCGGCCGTGATCCTGCTCAACGACGACGACCTCTCGTACGCGAAGGTCCGGCTCGACGAGGAATCGCTGGCCGTGGTGACCGAGCACCTCGGCGACTTCGCCGAGTCCCTCCCCCGCGCCCTGTGCTGGTCCTCCGCCTGGGACATGACCCGCGACGGCGAGCTGGCCACCCGCGACTACCTCTCCCTGGTGCTGTCCGGCATCGGCAAGGAGACGGACATCGGCGTCGTCCAGTCGCTGCACCGCCAGGTGAAGCTGGCGCTGGAGCTGTACGCGGCGCCGGAGTGGCGCGAGGCCGGGCTGGCCCGGTGGACCGAGGCGACGCTGGCGCACCTGCGCGCGGCCGAGCCGGGCAGCGACCACCAGCTGGCCTGGGCCCGTGCCTTCGCGGAGACCGCCCGCACCCCGCAGCAGACCGACCTGCTGCAGTCGCTCCTCGACGGCAAGGAGACCATCGAGGGCCTGGCCGTCGACACGGAGCTGCGCTGGGCGTTCGTGGAGCGGCTCGCGGCTGTCGGTCTGCTGGAGGAGGAGGAGATCGCCGCCGAGTACGAGCGCGACCGTACGGCGGCGGGCGAGCGGCACGCGGCGACCGCCCGTGCGGCCCGGCCGACCGAGGCGGCGAAGGCGGAGGCGTGGGCCTCGGTCGTCGAGTCCGACACGCTGCCGAACTCCCTCCAGGAGGCGGTCATCGCGGGCTTCGTCCAGACCGACCAGCGCGAGCTGCTGGCCCCGTACACGGAGAAGTTCTTCGCCTCGGTGAAGGGCGTCTGGGACTCGCGGAGCCACGAGATGGCGCAGCAGGTCGCGATCGGCCTCTACCCGGCGATCCAGGTCTCCGAGGCCACGCTGGAGGCCACCGACGCCTGGCTCGGCTCGGCCGAGCCGGGTGCGGCGCTGCGCCGGCTGGTGTCGGAGTCGCGGTCCGGCGTCGAGCGCGCCCTGAAGGCCCGGGCGGCCGACGCGGCGGCCGCGACGGCGTAAGGTAGCGGCCGTACGACAGTGAGGGGCGCCCCCCGGCGTGACGGGGGCGCCCCTCTTCTGCGTTCCGGGTTCCGGGGGACGGAAGTGGAAACCGCCCGTCGGGCGGGCGCCGTGGCGCGGCCGTCCGACGGGCGGGAGTTCACCGGCCCCGGCGGGGTGTCACGCGCCGGCCTGCTCGTAGCGTTCGGCCAGGTCGGCGGCGCCGGTCTCGGTCAGGCTGCCGTGCAGGCGCATCCGGGCGACGCCGCCGTCCGGGAAGGCGTCGAGGCGGACGTGGGTGACGATCGCCCGGGCGCGGAGCGGGAAGCGGTGCAGGGTGTCGGGCTGCAGCCGGGTGCGGGGGATGATCTCGAACCACTCGCCGGTCTCGCCGTTGCGGCCCTGGAGGGCGATCCAGCCGGCCGCGTTGCCCTTGAGGTAGGCGGTGTCGATCTCGACGGCGCGGACCGCGCCCTGGGCGGGGAGGCGGAAGCGGACCCAGTCGTTGGTGTCGCGGACCCGGCGGCGGCGGTTCTCCCAGCCGTCGTCCATCTTGCGGGAGGTGCCCGGCAGGATGATCTGGGTCGGCGAGGAGTAGAAGCGGTCCGAGGCGTCCTCGTAGCTGCCGCCGTTCAGGACCGAGAGCAGGTCGAAGGAGCCGAGCGTGGCGAGCCAGGACGGGTCGGGGAGGACCTCGCCGTGGACGCGGAGGCGGGCGATGCCGCCGTCGGGGTGCTGGCACAGGCGGATGTGCGTGTAGCGGCGGGTGCTGGTGATCTCGAAGCCGTTGGCGGCGTGGCCGCGTACGGGGGTGGGCGGGACGATCTCCTCCCACTTCACGTCGGGGGCGAGCAGTTCGTCGGGGCCGGGCGAACCTTCGACGGCGGTGGCCTGTATCGAGACGCGCTGCGGGTAGTTGCCGCGGAAGTGGGCGGTGTCGACGACGATGCCGCGGATGATGCCGGGGGCACCGAGCCGGATCAGGGCCCAGTCGTGCTCGTCGGGGGCGGGGAACGGGTGCTCGGCGTCCGCACCGCGGCGGCGGCGGGTCTCCCAGCCGTCCATGATCTTGCCCTTGTGGCCGAAGTGCTCGGGGTCGAAGACCGCGCGCTCCCGGATCAGGAGGTTCTCGCGCTGGGCGAAGAACTCGTCGTTGGCGGCGATCACGCCCGCGCCGAGGCGGCGGTCGGCGAGGTCGACGAGCTCGGTGAAGGGCAGGTCGGTGGTGCGGTAGTCGGCGTACGGGTCACCGCCGCCGTACGGGGCCGCGTCGTTGGCGTGGGGATCGTCGTGTCGGGGCTCGTTCTCGTCGAAGGTCATGGTTCCACTGTCGCCGCGAACGACCCATCAGGTCCATCGAATGTTTTTGCATCGTCTATTCAGTGGAAGTGAACGATGCGGCGGTGGCGGTGAGGGCGGCCAGGACCCGGGCCACCGCGGGGCCCCGCTCGGCGCCCTGCCGGACCGCCGCCACCACATGGCGGCGCGGCTGGTCGGCGTCGAGGACCCGCATCACCACCCCGTCCCGGCCGCGCCGCTCCGCCGAGGCCATGCGCGGAAGCAGTGCCACACCCATGCCCGCCTCGACCATGGCGAGGATGGCCGTCCAGCCGGAGGCGCTGTGCGCCTGCTCGGGGACGAATCCGGCGGCCTCGCAGGCCGCGGTGGTGATCTGCGACCAGGGGCCGGAGCCGCCGTAGATCCACGGGTCGCCGGCGAGGTCCGCCAGCCGGAGGGCGGGGGCGGCGGCCAGCCGGTGGTGCGCGGGCAGCGCCACGTCCAGCGGGTCGGCGAGCAGCGGCAGCACCGCGAACCGGGGGTCGTGGGCCGTCGGGGCGTGGGCGGCGAGGGAGAGCGCGAGGTCGGCGTCACCGGCGGCCAGGAGCTCGTACGCCTGCCCGGCCTCCGCCTCCTGGATCCGTACGTCGGGGCCGGGGCGCGGCTCGGCGCGCAGCCGCTGGACCGCGGGGACGACGAGGGCGGGGACGGCCGTGGAGAACGCGGCGATCCGCACCTCGCCGGCCTCGCCGCGCAGATAGCCGGTCAGTTCGGCGTCGGCGCGTTCCAGTTGGGCGAAGACGACCTCGGCGTGGCGCAGTACCAGGTGGGCGGCGTCGGTGAGCCGGACACGGCGGCCCTGGGCCTCCAGGAGCGGGACGCCGAGCTGCCGGGAGAGGCTGGAGAGCTGCTGGGAGACGGCGGAGGGCGTCATCATCAGGGCCCGCGCGGTCGCGGTGACCGTGCCCCGGTCGCGCAGGGTGCGCAGGATGCGGAGCTTCTTGACGTCCCACTCGGTCATGGCCGCAGCCTACGGGCGGCGCCACGTCCCCGCGGTGGCGTCGTCCCCACGTCCCGCGCTTCCGTGTGCGGACACACGTGTGCGCCGCGTGGTGCACGCGGCGCACGGGAAGGGGTGGGCGTTACGCCTTCTTCCTGGACTTGTCCAGGACCATGACCAGGCCCGTGATGACCAGGAACAGGACGATGGGCGCGACGACGTAGAGGCCGACGGTCTCCATCGCGCTCAGGCCGGGCCCCGGGTCGTCACCGTCGTCGCGGGTGAGCGCGAGCGCGGGGGACGACATGAGCAGCATCATCAGCGTCGTTCCGGCCGCGACGGCGCCGGCGCGCATAGCGTTCTTCTTGTCCACGGTGCAAACGTAGCGAACGCCCGCGAGGGGCGCGCGCCCGGGGGTGCCGTACGGGGCCGGAGCGGGGTCAACGGAGCGGCCCCGGGCCGTCGCGGTCCGGGGCGAGGACCGCCATCAGCCGGTGGAGCCGGGGCGCGGTGGCCAGCTCCTCCAGGGTGACCGGCCGGCCCTCGGCGTCGGAGACGGGCAGCCGCCAGTTGGGGTACTGGTCCCAGGTGCCGGGGAGGTTCTGCGGGCGGCGGTCGCCCAGCGCGTCGGGCAGCCAGACGCCGACCATCCGGGCGGGGGTGCGCAGCAGGTAGCGGTGGACGGCGCGGACGGCGCCCTCCTCGTCGCTCTCGCCCTCGGGGAGCAGGCCGAGCGCGGTGAGCAGGCCCAGCCATTCGGCGGTGTCCGCCGCGTCGGCGGTCAGCTCCTCGGCGAGGGGGCGGGTGAGCAGGCCGAGGCGGTGGCGCAGGGCCACGTGTTCGCCGGTGAGCCGGGCGGCGGTGGGCGGCAGGTCGTGGGTGGTGGCGGTGGCGAGGCAGTCCTCGCGCCACTTCTCGGGGGCGGACGGGCGGCCGGTCCCCGCCCAGTCGCGCTCGAACCAGAGGACGGAGGTGCCGAGCACCCCGCGCCGGGCCAGCGCCTCGCGGACGCCCGGCTCGACCGTGCCGAGGTCCTCGCCCAGGACGGCCGCGCCGGCCCGGTGCGCCTCCAGGACCAGGACGGCGAGCATCGCCTCGCCGTCGTAGGAGACGTAGGCGCCCTCGGCGGGCGGGCGGCCCTCGGGGACCCACCAGAGCCGGAAGAGGCCCATCACATGGTCGATGCGCAGCGCCCCGGCGTGGGCGAGGAGCCCGCGCAGCAGTCCGCGGTACGGGGCGTAGCCGGAGGCGGCGAGGACGTCGGGGCGCCACGGCGGCAGGCCCCAGTCCTGGCCGCGGGCGTTGAAGGCGTCGGGCGGGGCGCCGACGGACATGCCGGGGGCGAGGGCGTCCTGCTGGGCCCAGGCGTCGGCGCCGCCGGGGTGCACGCCGACGGCGAGGTCGTGGACGATGCCGAGCGGCATGCCCGCGTCGAGGGCGGCGCGCTGGGCGTCGGCGAGCTGGGTGTCGGTCAGCCAGGCGAGCCAGGAGTGGAGGCCGATCCGGTCGAGCAGTTCGCGGCGGGCGCGGGCGGTCTCCGGGGAGCGCGGGTCGCGCAGCCCGGCGGGCCAGCGGTGCCAGTCGGGGCCGTGGACCTCGGCGAGGGCGCACCACAGGGCGTGGTCCTCCAGGGCCTGCCCCTGGGCGGCCAGGTAGTCGCAGTAGGCGGCGCGGCGGCCGGGGGTGAGGGGCACCCGGCGGAGGACCTCGAACGCCTGGTGCTTGAGGTCGCGCACGGCGTCGCGGTCGATCAGGGCGCCCTTGTTGAGCACGGTGTCGCCGAGCGCGGCGGCGCTCTGCCGCAGGTCGTCGAGGACACTCCGGTCCTCGGCGTGGCCGTACTCGGGGACGGACTCGACGCGCAGGTGCACGGGGTCGGGGAAGCGCCGCGAGGACGGGCGGTACGGGGACGGGTCGGTGGGGCGGCCGGGTACGGCGGCGTGCAACGGGTTGACCTGGACGAAGCCGGTGCCGAGGGTCCGCCCCGACCAGGCGGCGAGGTCGGCCAGGTCGCCGAGGTCGCCCATGCCCCAGGAGCGGGCGGAGAGCAGGGAGTAGAGCTGGACGAGGAGGCCGTGGGTGCGCCGGGGCGGCCGGGGCGCGGCGGGCGGGGCGACGACGAGCACGGCGGACGCGCTCCGGCCGCCGGGGGCCCGGACGGCCAGCCGGTGCACCCCGAGCGGCGGCGGGCTCCACCAGGCGGGCGGCGGCGCCTCCGCCCGGTCCGCCCCGCCCGGAACCGCCCCGCCCGAGGGCGGCACCGCCGCGACCCGCATCCGCAGCGGCGGGGCCTGGCCGCCGTCTTCGAGGGCGATCTCCAGCGCGGTGCCGGGCGGCAGGGCGGTCAGCGCCCCGGGCGGCGGCTCCCCGTCCCACACCACGACCGTCCTCGGCAGCAGCCGGGAGCGGGCGGCGGACTCGGCGGCGGCGAGCGCCTCCCGGACCGCCCCGGGCGTGGTGGCGTCCACCCCGAGCGCGCCGAGCACGGCGACGACGGTGGCGTCGGGGACGGGGGCGCCCGTGCCGGCGGACGGGGCGGAGGTGGCGACGCCGTGCAGGGCGGCGAGCCGGGACAGGCCCATTCAGACTCCTGGGTACTCCGGTCCCCCCGCACAGCTCGGCGCGACCGGTTCGCTGGTCAGCGGGGCGTGCACGGCGAGCGGGGGTTCGCTGGTCAGGTGCGTGGCGTCGGCGAGCGGGGGCTCGCTGGTGAGGGGTATCGCGTCGGCGAGCGGCGGTTCGCTGGTCAGCGGGCCGGACCGCGCGGCGGCGGGCGCCGCCTGTG
The DNA here is from genome assembly GCF_044754785.1 of Streptomyces sp. NPDC092952. Classification (NCBI taxonomy): domain Bacteria; kingdom Bacillati; phylum Actinomycetota; class Actinomycetes; order Kitasatosporales; family Streptomycetaceae; genus Streptomyces; species Streptomyces sp. NPDC092952. Next base: position 439,794 of record NZ_JBIVPT010000002.1, read on the forward strand.
CGGGAAGGGAGAGGAGCGGGGGCTTCGCGGCTACGGGCATGGCGGCCTCCTGGCCGTGGGAATCAGGACACACGGGACACTGCGAGCCACTAAGGGGTGTCTGACAAATGCCTGCGGCGTCGCGGGGTCCGGCACGCACGCTCGCGGCGTTACCGAACCGCCCACGTGGCTCCGCCACGCGGACGCCCCGGCGCCTTGCGATCGCACGCACCGGACCCCGCTCCTTCACCCGCACTCATTTATCAGACACCCACTAGGGCGTGTTCCGTGGCCCCGGCGGGCGGGCAACGCCGGCCGCGGTGCCTCGCCGCGCCGCCGGAACGTCCGCGTACCTCCAGCGTCCGGACGTTCCTCCGCGTACGGTGCACCGCGTCCGGCGCCGCACGCCGGTCCGTCGGGGACCACGGGACAGCCCTACCCACGAATCCGGTCGCGGACATGGCCGCCAGCACAACGAATTCAACGTCCTCCGGGTCACATTCCGCTCTTCCCGGGCCAGTTCTCCGTAAGTTGTCCGCCGATTTCGGCCATCCGGCGTCATCCTTGGCGTGCCCGGACCGGGCGGGCCGGTCGCCCCGTCCTCCGTGCGGCGCCGATCGCGTCCGGCCCCGTACCCCGCCCCACCTGCCGCAACGGTCATTCCCGGCACACCGCCCACGTACATTGACACCTTCGCCCCCGGGTGGTGGGCTCGAAGCCCACCGACGGGCAGAGCGGGACGAGGGAGACGGGCGATGCGGCTCAGGCGTGGAAAGCAGGCGGCGGCCATCGCGGTCGCCGTGCTCGGCGGGCTCCTCTCCACGGGAACACAGGCCGTCGCCGCCCCGTCCGATCCCGGCTCCCCCGCCCTGGCCGCCCAGGACCGCACGGACGACGGCGCGCTGCCCTCCGTGTGGCCCCGGCCGCAGTCCCTGGTGGCCGCCGGCCCGTCCGTCCCGCTGACCACCGAGGTCACGCTGGTGGCCGGTGCCGGGGCGGACCCGTACGCGGTCGACGCGCTGCGGACGGTCCTGCGGGAGGCGGGCGTGCGCACCGTCCACGAGGCCCTGCCCGGCGGCGGCCCGGTCGTCCGGCTCGGCGGCGACGGCGCCCGGGAGGCGCTGCGCGCCCTGCGTGCCCCGGCACGCGGCGAGCTGCCCTCCGGGGGCTATCTGCTCTCGGTCGGCCGGGTCGCGGGGCGGGACACCGTCGCCGTCGACGGCTCCGGCGAGGACGGCCTCTTCCACGGCGTGCAGACGCTGCGTCAGCTGATCCGGGACGGCGGTGTCGCGGGGGTCGCGGTCCGCGACTGGCCGGGCACCGCCGTGCGCGGCATGACCGAGGGCTTCTACGGGCAGCCGTGGACCCTGGACGAACGGCTCGCCCAGATCGGCTTCATGGGGCGTACGAAGCAGAACAGGTACCTGTACGCGGCGGGCGACGACCCCTACCGGCAGTCCCGCTGGCGTGATCCGTACCCCGCCGAGCGGCGGGCCGACTTCCGGGCGCTGGCCCGGCGGGCGCGGGCCGAGCACGTGACGCTCGGCTGGGCGGTCTCCCCCGGCCAGGCCATGTGCATGTCGTCGGACGGCGATGTGCGGGCGCTGACGAAGAAGATCGACGCGATGTGGGCGCTGGGCGTACGGGCCTTCCAGCTCCAGTTCCAGGACGTCAGCTACAGCGAGTGGCACTGCGGCGCGGACGCCGACGCCTTCGGCGACGGCCCCCGGGCCGCGGCGCGGGCGCAGGCGCGGGTGGCCGGGGCGGTGGCCCGCCACCTCGCGGAGCGGTACCCGGGCGCGCGGCCGCTGTCGGTGATGCCGACGGAGTTCTACCAGGACGGGTCGACCGAGTACCGCACGGCGCTCGCCCGCGAGCTGGACGAGCGGGTGCAGGTCGCCTGGACCGGGGTCGGGGTCGTGCCGAGGACCATCACCGGCGGGGAGCTGGCCGGGGCGCGCGCCGCGTTCGGGCACCCGCTGGTCACGATGGACAACTACCCGGTCAACGACTACGCCCAGGACCGGATCTTCCTCGGCCCGTACACCGGCCGGGAGCCCGCGGTGGCGACGGGGTCGGCGGCGCTGCTCGCCAACGCGATGGAGCAGCCGTCGGCGTCCCGCATCCCGCTGTTCACCGCCGCCGACTTCGCCTGGAACCCGGAGGGCTACCGGCCGCAGGAGTCCTGGCGGGCGGCGGTGGACGATCTGGCGGGCGGTGACGCGCGCGGCCGGGAGGCGCTGCGGGCGCTGGCCGGGAACAGCGCGGAGTCGGTGCTGGGCGGCGACGAGTCCGCGTATCTGCGGCCGTTGCTGGAGGCGTTCTGGACGACCCGTGCGGGGCACGACACCGGTGCGCGGGACGGGGCGGCCCGGCGGCTGCGGGAGGCGTTCACCGTGATGCGGGAGGCCCCGCAGCGGCTGAAGGACCTGGCGGGCGGTCGGCTGGGCACGGAAGTCGCGCCGTGGTCGGAGCAGTTGTCCCGGTACGGCCGGGCCGGCGAGCTGGCCGTGGACCTGCTCCAGGCGCAGTCGCGCGGCGACGGCGACGCCGCCTGGCGGGCCTCGCTGGCCCTGGAGCCGCTGCGCGGGGCGGCGAAGGCGGACAAGGCGACGGTCGGCAAGGGGGTGCTGGCCCCCTTCCTGGACCGGGTGCGCCGGGAGGCGGACTCCTGGACGGGCGCGGACCGGGACGCCGGTTCGGTGACGCGGTCCGAGGGCGCCTACACGGTCCGGCTCGACCGGGCCCGCCCGGTGGAGACCGTGACGGCGATGGTCGCGCCCGGCGGGGGAACGGTGGCCGGGGCGGCGCTGGAGGCGCACGTACCGGGCGAGGGGTGGCGCCGGCTGGGCACGCTCTCGTCCTCCGGCTGGACCCAGACGGCGGCGAAGGGGCTGCGGGCCGACGCCGTCCGGATCAGCTGGCCCACCGGCTCCACCGGGCTGCCCCCGGTGGTCTCCCGGACGGTGGCGCCGATGGCCCCGGGCCGCGCGGTCCACGCCCCCGTACCGGCCCCCGAGGTGCGGGCGCTGGTGCCGTGGTTCGGCGACGAGCCCGCGGCCCGGCTCGACCTCGCGCGCGGCGGGACGGACGCCGAGATCGGCGGCGGGCCGCTGCGGGTCGAGGCCCGGCTGGACTCCCGCCACCCGGTCGAGGTGCGGGGCTCGCTCGTCGCGCAGGCGCCCAGGGGCATCAAGGTGGACGTCCCGAAGCAGACGCGGGTGCCGCGCGGTTCCCGTACCCGGGTGCCCGTGGAGATCACCGTCCCGGCGGGCACCCCGGCCGGGGAGTACGAGGTGCCGTTCCGGTTCGGCGACGAGCGCAGCACGCTCACCGTCCGGGCGTTCCCGCGCACCGCGGGCCCCGATCTGCTGCGGTCCGCCGCCGCGTCGTCCTCCGCCGACGAGACGCCCGACTTCCCGGCGTCGGCCGCCGCGGACGGGGACGCGGAGACCCGCTGGTCCTCCCCGGCCGAGGACAACTCCTGGTGGCAGGCGGAGCTGGAGCGGCCCGCCCGGGTCGGCCGGGTGGTGCTGCACTGGCAGGACGCGTACGCCGCCCGCTACCGCGTGCAGGTCTCCGCGGACGGCCGCAGCTGGCGCACCGCGGCCACCGTCCGGGAGGGCCGGGGCGGGCGCGAGTCGGTCCGGATGGACGCGAAGGACGTCCGCTACCTCCGGGTCCAGGGCGATGCCCGGGGCACCGAGTACGGCTATTCGCTCTGGTCGGTGGAGGCGTACGCGGTCGCCGGGGCGGAGTGACGGAGCCGTCCTCCGTACCGCCCCGGGAACGACGAAGGCCCGGATCTCAGGCCGATATGCCGTCGATCCGGGCCATGGCGTCCTCCGCGCCGAACGGTTGCAAGTACGGCAACCAGCGCGGGTCGCGATGTCCCGTGCCGATGATCCGCCAGGCCAGGCCGGTCGGCGGGGCGGGCGGCCGGTGCAGCCGCCAGCCGAGTTCCGGCAGGTGCCGGTCGGCCTTGACGTGGTTGCAGCGGCGGCAGGCCGCCACCACGTTGTCCCAGGCGTGCTGTCCGCCGCGGCTGCGCGGGATCACGTGGTCGACGCTGGTCGCGGCGGCCCCGCAGTACATGCAGCGGCCCCCGTCCCGGGCGAACAGCGCCCGCCGGGTGAGCGGCACTGGACCCCGGTAGGGGATGCGGACGAACCGCTTCAGTCGGACGACGCTGGGGGCCGGGACGGCCCGGGTGGCACTGTGCAGGAAGGCGCCGGACTCCTCTAGGCAGATGGCCTTGTTTTCGAGGACGAGCACGAGCGCGCGGCGGAGCGGTACGACGCCGAGCGGCTCGTACGACGCGTTGAGAACCAGGACATGCGGCACGGTGGATGCCTCCTTGTACGCCGGCGGCGCGTGGCTCGCGCCGGGACGATCCGCTCTCAGTCTCCACTCCTGCCTGGTCGGAGCGCCACCACGTGCGGGTAACGGGCCGGGAGGATTTTCCCGGCGGCCCGCCCCGGCCGGGTGGGCCGCCGGGTGTGCGATCGGCCACAGGAGGCCGCCGCCGGGGCCGTCGGGCCCGTACCGACGCCCCTCGGTATCCCCCGATTGATGCGTTTCCCGCCCCCTCTGTCGGGGCACCAGAGCATCTTCGGTACCCCGTTAGTGTGGTTGGAAGGCCATCGTCCACCTGGAGGTCCCACCGTGTCCCTGTCCGCCCTGTTGGCCTCGGCCCCGTCGCCCGAGCCGGTCAGTTCGCTGGACGACGCGGCCAAGCAGGCCGGCGACGCCGCGAGCTGGGTGCAGGAGAACTGGTCCACCTGGCTGAGCACCGGTCTGCGGATCATGCTCATCGCGGCCGTCGCGGTGGTGCTGCGGGTCGCCGTCCGGCGCGCCCTGACCAAGCTCATAGAGCGGATGAACCGCAGCGCCCAGGCGGTCGAGGGCACCACGCTGGGCGGTCTGCTGGTCAACGCGGAGCGCCGCCGCCAGCGCTCGGAGGCGATCGGTTCGGTCCTCCGTTCGGTGGCGTCCTTCCTGATCGTCGGCACGGCCGCCCTGATGATCCTGGGCGCGTTCCAGATCAATCTGGCGCCGCTGCTGGCCTCCGCCGGTGTGGCCGGTGTGGCGATCGGTTTCGGCGCCCGCAACCTGGTCACCGACTTCCTCTCCGGCGTCTTCATGATCCTGGAGGACCAGTACGGCGTCGGCGACACCATCGACGCGGGGGTCGCCTCCGGCGAGGTCATCGAGGTCGGCCTGCGGGTCACCAAGCTGCGCGGCGCCGACGGCGAGATCTGGTACGTCCGCAACGGCGAGGTGAAGCGGATCGGCAACCTCAGCCAGGGCTGGTCCACGGCCGGGGTCGAGGTGGTCCTGCAGCCCTCCGAGGACCTGGAGCGGGTCCGTACGGTCATCACCGACGCCGCCGCCGCGATGGCCAAGGAGGACCCGTGGAACGAGCGGCTGTGGGGGCCGGTCGAGGTGCTCGGCCTGGACGCGGTGCAGCTGGACTCGATGACGGTCAAGGTGGCCGCGAAGACGATGCCCGGCAAGGCCGTGTCCGTGGAGCGCGAGCTGCGCTGGCGGATCAAGGTGGCGCTGGACGCGGCCGGCATCCGGATGTTCGGCGAGGTCCCGGTCGAGGCGGCGGAGACGCCGGCCGACCCGTCCGCCTCGGTGGCCGCCCCCTCGGCCTTCAACTCGGCGACCTCCCCGCAGACCCTGGCCAGCAACCCGCTCACCCCGCCCGCGCCCCAGCCCCGGGGCAGGTAGCCGCGCGCGCTCCCGGAGTGTCGCGCACGACCGGGAGGCGGCCGCAGGGTAACGCTTTGGTTGCCGCGCCGGTGCCGCCCATTGACGGCCCGGCAAAGGCGCCTTACGGTCCTCTCACCGAATAGGAAACTTTCCTAACAGAGGGCGGGTGCAGGGCGCATGGCCGGAACCACACCGGGGACCCCCCGCGTACTGCGGGCCATGAACGACCGCGCAGCCCTCGACCTGCTGCTGGAGCACGGTCCCCTCTCCCGGACCCGGATCGGGAAGCTGACCGGGCTCTCCAAGCCCACCGCGTCCCAGCTGCTGGCCCGGCTGGAGGCGGCCGGGCTGGTCGTCGCGACCGGGACGGTGGCCGGCCGCCCGGGGCCCAACGCCCAGCTGTACGGCGTCAACGCGCGCGCCGCCCATGTCGCCGGGCTGGACGTGGACGCCCGCCGGATCGTCGCCGCCGTCGCCGATGTGACCGGTGCTACGGTCGGCGAGTTCGAGCTGGCCACCCCGGGGCGGCGCACGGACGGCGTGGTGCGCCAGGTGGCCCGGGCCCTGGACGGGGCGGTCGAGGACGCCGGGCTCAGCCGCTCCGACGTGCACCGGGTCGTCATCGGCACCCCGGGCGCCTTCGACCCGGGCACCGGGCGGCTGCGGTACGCCTCGCACCTGCCGGGCTGGCACTCCCCCACGCTCCTGGAGGAGCTGGCCGCCTTCCTGCCGATGCCGGTGGAGTACGAGAACGACGTCAACCTGGTCGCGGTGGCCGAGCAGCGCCTGGGCGCGGCGCGCGGGCACGAGGACTTCGTCCTGCTGTGGAACGAGGAGGGGCTCGGCGCCGCCCTCGTCATAAACGGCCGGCTGCACCGCGGCTTCACCGGCGGCGCCGGGGAGGTCGGCTTCCTGCCGGTGCCGGGTGTCCCGCTGGTCCGCCAGGTCACCAAGGTGAACGCGGGCGGCTTCCAGGAGCTGGCGGGCGCCCAGGTGCTGGCCCGGACCGGCCGCGAGCTCGGCATCGACGACGAGCTGATCCGTGCCCCCGGCACCCACCACGAGGTCGCCGCCCGGCTGCTCACCCGGGCCGCCGAGGCCGCGGCGGCGGGCGAGGACGGCCCGTACCCCCGGCTCCTCGACCGGTTCGCCACCGGCCTGGCGACCGGTATCGCCGCGATGGCCGCCGTGCTCGACCCGGAGGTCGTCGTGCTGTCCGGCGCGGTGATCGCGGCCGGCGGCGAGGAGCTGCGCCGCCGGGTCACCGCCGAGCTCGCCGAACTCTCCGCCTCCCGCCCGCGGCTGATCGCCGGCGAGGTGATCCGCCGTCCCGTCCTGCGCGGCGCGCTGGAGAGCGCCCTCGCCACCACCCGCGACGAGGTCTTCGACACCTCGTCCCGCTGACTCTTCCTGGCACGTCCGTTCCTCCGTACGTCCGCCCCCATCCTCCACCGGGAGACCGCCATGTCCGGAAACCGCCGGAAGACGGCCGTCGCACTCGCCGCGACCGCCGCCATATCCCTGCTCGCCTCCGCCTGTACGGGGCAGAGCAGCTCCGGTGCCAACGACGACCCGTCCAAGGAGACGACGATCACCTTCTGGCACGGCTGGAACAATCCGGGTGAGGTCGAGGCGATCCAGGGGGTGGTCGACGCCTTCACCAAGGCGCATCCCAACATCCACGTGAAGGTCGTCGGCAACATGACCGACGACAAGATCAACCAGGCGCTGCGGGCGGGCGGTTCGAACGCCCCGGACGTCGTCTCGTCGTTCACCACCAACAACGTCGGCAAGTTCTGCTCGTCGAAGGCGTTCCTCGATCTCAACCCCTTCCTGAAGAAGGACGGGATCGACCCGGAGACCACCTTCCCCAAGGCGATGAACGAGTACACGCAGTTCGACGGGGTGCGCTGCACGGTGCCGCTGCTCGGTGACGCGTACGGCCTGTACTACAACAAGGACGCGTTCGAGAAGGCCGGGATCAAGCGGCCGCCGCGGACCTGGTCGGAGCTGGCCGCGGACGCCGAGAAGCTGACGAGGACCAAGGGCGACTCGTACGAGCGGCTGGGCTTCATGCCGAACTACCACGGCTACGAGTCCACGACCGAGCACTACCTCGGCAGCTGGGACCCGACGTACTTCGACGCCGACGGCAAGTCGAACATCGCCAAGGACCCGGCGTTCGCACAGATGCTGACGGCCCAGAAGAAGCTGGTCGACTCGCTCGGCGGCTACGAGAAGCTGGAGAAGTTCCGCACCTCCTTCGGCGACGAGTGGGGCGCCAAGCACCCCTTCCACACCGGCCAGGTCGCCATGCAGATCGACGGCGAGTGGCGGCTCGGGATGGCCGAGGCGGCCAAGCCCGGCTTCGAGATCGGGGTGGCCCCGATGCCCGTCTCCGACGACCAGGCCGACAGCTACGGCAGGGGCTATCTGACCGGCACCATCGCCGGGATCGCCGCCACCTCCAAGAAGCGGAACGCGGCCTGGGAGCTGGTCAAGTTCATGACGACCGACACCGACGCGGTGGTGGACTTCGCCAACTCCATCCACAACGTGCCCTCCACGCTGGCCGCGCTGAAGTCGCCCCGGCTGAAGCAGGACCCCCGGTTCAAGGTCTTCCTGGACATCGCCGCCAACCCGAAGAGCACCACCACCCCGCCCTCGGTGAACGGCGGTGCCTACCTGACGTCCCTCCAGAACCTCGGCTTCGACATCGAGAAGGGCAAGCAGACCGACGTGAAGGCGGGGCTGGAGAAGACCGCCCGGGAGATCGACGCGGCGATCGCGCAGGCGAAGTAGGGGCCCGATGACCACATACACGCTCCGGGCGAAGCGCCGCAGGTCGGCGCTGCGCACCGCCGCCTTCATGGCGCCGTGGCTGATCGGGTTCTGCGTCTTCTTCGCCTACCCGCTGATCTCCACGGTCTACTTCTCCTTCACCACCTACGACGGCTTCACCCCGCCCGAGTTCAGCGGGACGAAGAACTGGGCGTACGTCTTCCAGGACTACCCGCTGTTCTGGCCGGCGCTGCGCAACACGCTCTGGCTGGTCGTGGTCATGGTGAGCTGCCGGGTGGTCTTCGGTCTCGGGATCGGGCTGCTGATCACCCGGATCAAGACGGGCACCGGCGTCTTCCGCACCCTGTTCTACCTGCCGTACCTGGCACCGCCGGTCGCGGCGACGCTCGCCTTCGTCTTCCTGCTCAACCCCGGTACCGGACCGGCCAATTCACTGCTCGACGCGGTGGGGCTGCCCACCCCCGGCTGGTTCACCGACGCCACCTGGTCCAAGCCCGCGCTGACCGCGCTCGCGGTGTGGGGCGTCGGCGACCTGATGGTGATCTTCATGGCCGCGCTGCTCGACGTACCGAAGGAGCAGTACGAGGCGGCGGAGCTGGACGGGGCGACGGCGCTCCAGCGCTTCCGCCACATCACCCTGCCGAACATCTCGCCGATCATCCTGTTCGCGGTGGTGACCGGGATCATCCAGACGATGCAGTACTACACCCAGCCGTTCGTGGCCGGGAAGGTCGCCTCCGGGGTGATGGGCGGCTCCGGGCAGCAGTTCGAACCGGGCTATCCCGACAAGTCGACACTGACGCTTCCGCAGGTGGTCTACAACCTCGGCTTCCAGCGCTTCGACTACGGCTCCGCCTGCGTGGTCGCGCTCATTCTCTTCGTCCTCGCCATGGCGTTCACCGCACTGCTGATGCGGCGCCGCGGCGGGCTGATCCAGGCAGGTGAGTGACGTGGCGCAGGTTCTCGACACCCCCCGGAGCACCGCTCCCGAAACCGCCGGGGACACCCCGGCCGGGCGCACCGCCCGCCGCAGGGCGCTGCTCAACTGGATCGCCGTGCACGCGCTCGGCGTCGCCGCCGCGCTCTTCTTCGTCCTGCCGTTCGTCTTCCTGGTGCTCACCTCGCTCATGAGCGACCAGCAGGCGCTCACCCGCGACCTGTGGCCGCACCCCTTCGAGTGGGGCAACTACCGGCGGGTCTTCGAGACCGACGGCTTCCTGGTCTGGTGGCGCAACACCCTGCTGTACGCGGGCGCCGGCACCGTGCTGACCGTCGTGTCCTCGCTGCCGGTGGCGTACGCGCTCGCCAAGTTCCGCTTCCGGGGGCGGCATCTGTCGCTGATGCTGGTCATCTCGATGATGATGCTGCCGCCGCAGGTCGTCGTCATCCCGATGTACCTGTTCTGGGCGAAGCAGCTCGACCTGTCCGGCACGCTCTGGCCGCTGATCGTCCCGATGGCGTTCGGAGACGCGTTCTCCATCTTCCTGCTGCGCCAGTTCCTGCTGACCATCCCCGACGAGTACCTGGACGCGGCGAAGGTCGACGGCTGCGGCGAACTGCGCACCCTGCTCAAGGTCGTCGTACCGATGGCCAAGCCCGGAATCGCCGCGGTGGCCCTCTTCCAGTTCTTCTACGCCTGGAACGACTACTTCGGCCCACAGATCTACGCCTCGGAGAACCCGGCCGCCTGGACGCTCAGTTACGGCCTGGATTCCTTCAAGAGCGCGCACCACACCGACTGGAACCTGACCATGGCCGCGACCGTACTGGTCATGGCCCCCGTGATCCTCGTCTTCTTCTTCGCCCAGAAGGCGTTCGTCGAGGGCGTGACACTGACCGGAGTAAAGGGCTGACCATGAAGCTCGCAGTAGTGGGTGGCGGGTCCACCTACACCCCCGAACTGATCGACGGATTCGCCCGGCTGCGCGACACGCTGCCCATCGAGGAGCTGGTGCTCGTCGATCCGGCGGCCGACCGCCTGGAGCTGGTGGGCGGCCTGGCGCGGCGGATCTTCGCCAAGCAGGGCCACCCGGGGCGGATCACCACCACCTCGGACCTGGACGCGGGCGTCGCCGACGCCGACGCGGTCCTGCTCCAGTTGCGCGTCGGCGGCCAGGCCGCCCGCAACCAGGACGAGACCTGGCCGCTGGAGTGCGGCTGCGTCGGCCAGGAGACCACCGGCGCCGGCGGCCTCGCCAAGGCGCTGCGGACCGTGCCGGTCGTGCTCGACATCGCCGAGCGGGTCCGCCGCACCAACCCGAACGCCTGGATCATCGACTTCACCAACCCGGTGGGCATCGTCACCCGGGCGCTCCTCCAGGCCGGGCACAAGGCCGTCGGCCTGTGCAACGTGGCGATCGGCTTCCAGCGGAAGTTCGCCCGGCTGCTCGACGTCGCACCGGAGCAGATCCACCTCGACCACGTCGGGCTCAACCATCTGACCTGGGAGCTGGGGGTGCGGCTCGGCGGCCCGGACGGCGAGAACGTCCTGCCCCGGCTGATCGCGGAGCACGGCGACACGATCGCCGGCGACCTGCGGATGGACCGGGCGATCGTCGACCGGCTCGGCGTGGTGCCCTCGTACTACCTGCGCTACTTCTACGCGCACGACGAGGTCGTCCGCGAGCTCGGCACCAAGCCGTCCCGGGCGGCCGAGGTCGCCGCGATGGAGAAGGAGCTCCTCGCGATGTACGGCGATCCGGCGCTGGACGAGAAGCCCGCGCTGCTCGCCAAGCGCGGCGGCGCCTTCTACTCGGAGGCGGCGGTCGACCTGGCGTCCTCGCTGCTCGGCGCGGGCGGCTCGGCGGTGCAGGTGGTCAACACGTACAACCGGGGGACGATGCCGTTCCTGCCGGACGACGCGGTGATCGAGGTGCAGGCCCGGGTCGACGGCACGGGCGCGACGCCGCTCGCCGTGCCGATGCTGGACCCGCTGTACTCCGGCCTGATCTCGCAGGTGACGGCGTACGAGGACCTGGCCCTGGAGGCGGCGCTGCGCGGCGGCCGGGACCGGGTGTTCAAGGCGCTGCTGGCGCACCCGCTGATCGGCCAGTTCGAGTACGCCGAGGCGCTCACCGACAAGCTGATCGCGCACAACCGGGAGCACCTCGCGTGGGCGTGAAGGTTTCGGTCCTCGCGGTCGACGCGGGGAACAGCAAGACCGATGTGGCGTTGATCGGCGAGGACGGCACGGTGCTGTCGACGGCCCGGGGCGGCGGTTTCCAGCCGCCGGTGGTCGGGGTGGCGGCGGCGCTGGACGTGGTGGCCGGACTGGTCGACCGGGCGCTGGCCGGGGTCGGCCGGGAGATCGACGGGGTGGAGCACGTCTCGGCGTGCCTGGCCAATGTCGACCTGCCGGTGGAGGAGGCCGAGCTGACCGAGGCCGTCGTGAGCCGGGGCTGGGGCCGTACGGCCGAGGTCCGCAACGACACCTTCGCGATCCTGCGCGCCGGGGTGGACGAGCCGCGCGGGGTCGCGGTGGTCTGCGGCGCGGGGATCAACTGCGTCGGCATGCTGCCGGACGGGCGCACCGCCCGGTTCCCCGCGATAGGCAAGATATCGGGCGACTGGGGCGGGGGCAGCGGGCTGGCCGACGAGGCCCTGTGGTTCGCCGCCCGCGCGGAGGACGGGCGCGGCGGGCCGACCGAGCTGGTCCGTACGCTGCCCGCGCACTTCGGGCTGGACTCGATGTACGCGCTGATCGAGGCGCTGCACCTGGGCCGGATCGCGTTCGAGCGGCGCCATGAGCTGGCCCCGGTGCTCTTCGCGACCGCGCAGGGCGGCGACCCGGTGGCGGTCTCCCTGGTGGAGCGGCTGGCGGACGAGGTCGTCGCGATGGCCTCGGTCGCGCTGGGGCGGCTGGAGCTGCTGGACGTGGCGGCGCCGGTGGTGCTGGGCGGCGGGGTGATGGCCGCCCGGCATCCGCAGCTGGACGCGATGATCGCCGAGCGCTTCGCGGCACGCGCCCCGAAGGCGGTGGTCCGGGTGGTGACGGAGGCCCCGGTGCTGGGGGCGGCGCTGCTCGGGCTGGACCGTACGGGTGCCCCGGCGGAGGTCCACCGGAGGCTGCGCGCGCAGTACTCCTGATCCCGGTGCCGGCCTGGGGCGTTCCGCGGTGGCGTGCCGCGGGACGCCCCTCGTGCGTGGGAACCGTTCGGTGGCCCCGGACGTGTTCAGGGGTGGGGTGGCAGGTCCGCTCCGGGGACTGGTGTGCCGATCGGCTTGATCGGCGGCGCATGGCTTGATCGAATGCGGGGGATCGCATCCGTGGGCCGATGTGCGATCCGGGAGTTCCCGGCGTCTGTCCGGACGTTCCCGGTGTGAACGTCGGTCCCCGCGGCCATACTTCATGGCCGGGTACCAGTCCCCGACCGGCCGGGGCCCGGGCCACCGTCAGTGACCGAGGGGGAGGTCGAGTGACATACCCGCCGAGTGTGCGTACGGCGCCCGAGCAGGGGCGGTCCGGGCCGCCCGTTCCCGCGGCCGCGCCCGTACCGCCGGGACGCGGCGCGCTGTCCGTGGCGGCCGACCGGGTGCGGGCCGCGGCCACCACCGAGCCCGGCAGGCTCCAGATCATCGGTGCCGTACTGGCCCTGCTGGTCGTGGCGTTCGGCGCGGTGACGGCGCTGGAGATCTCCGACCGGGCGTCCGCCGCCGACGACGTGGTGAGCCGCAGTCAGCCGCTGAGCGCCGACGCCGCGGCCATCTACCGTTCCCTGGCGGACGCGGACACCTCGGCGGCGAGCGGCTTCCTGGCCGGGGCGCAGGAGCCGGCCGGCGTCCACGACCGGTACGAGAAGGACATCCGGGAGGCGTCCCGCCTCCTGGTGAAGGCCGCCGCCAACACGGACGCGTCGACCCGGTCCGCCCAGGAGATCACCACCCTCAACGAGGAACTCCCCCGGTACACGGGCCTGATCGAGCGGGCCCGCGCCAACAACCGGCAGGGCCTGCCGCTGGGCGGCGCCTATCTCCGGTACGCCAACCAGCGGATGAGCACGGTGCTGCTGCCGGCCGCCGAGCGGCTGTACGCGGCGGAGACGGACCGGCTGGGCGAGGACAACGACGCGGCCCGTGCCTGGCCGTTCCTCTCGCTCGGGCTCGGTGTGGTGGCGCTGGCCGTGCTGGTGTGGGCGCAGCGGCGCAACTACCGCCGGACGAACCGGGTGTTCAACCACGGGATGCTTCTCGCGACGGCGACGTCCGCGGTGCTGCTGCTGTGGCTGGCCGTGGGGCACACGGTGGCCCGCGCCGAGCTGCGTTCGGCGGACGTGAACGGGCAGCGTTCCCTCGACGTCCTCAACCACGCGCGGATCGACTCGCTGAAGGCCCGCGCCAACGAGAACCTGACGCTGGTCGCCCGGGGCGCGGTGCTGACCTCGGACGGCAAGCACGACAAGTACGAGACGGACTACACCACGGACATGAAGGCGCTCGGCGAGGAGCTGGGCCGGGCCGGGAAGCTCGCCGACGACGATCCGGGCCGCGCCCCGGTGAAGAAGGCTGCCGAGGCGGTCGCCGAGTGGCAGGGCCGCCACCGCACGGCCCGTACCGCCGACGACGGCGGCGACTACGACGGCGCGCGGGCCCAGATCATCGGGGCGAAGGATTCCACGGGGGAGTCCTTCGAGCGGGTGGACGCCGCCCTGAAGCAGGCGCTCGCCCATGAGCAGGTCGCCTTCACCCGGTCCGCGAAGGACGGGCGCGGGGCGCTGGGCGGGCTGCCGGCCGGGGCCGTCGGGCTGGCCGTGCTGGGGGCCGTGGCGGCGATTGTCGGAGTCAACCGCAGGCTCTCGGAGTACCGGTGAGCGGAGGAGCGATGACCAGGAAGCGCACGGGCGGGCGGCCCGGACGCGGTGGGCTGCGCGGCTGGGGCGGGGTGGCGGGCATGGCCGTGGCCTGCGCCATGACGGCCGCGGCCACCCTGCTGCCGCTCTCCCAGCACGGCACCGCGGTCCTCGGCGGCGACCCGGCGGGGTCGGGTCCGGCGCGGGCGGTGCAGATCAGGTCGGACGACTGCACGGACCCGGAGGCGAGTCTGCCGCCCTCGTCGGCCGGCGGTCCGAACATCGAGCGGATCAAGCGGCGCGGGAAGCTGATCGCGGGCGTCGACCAGAACAGCTTCAGCTGGGGGTACCGCGATCCGGCGGCCGCTGCCGGGAAGGACGCCCTCGAAGGCTTCGACATCGACCTGGTGCGGGCCATCGCGGAGAACATCCTGGGCGACCGGAACGCGGTGATCTTCCGGGCCATCCCCACCAACCAGCGGATCGCCGCGCTGGAGAACGACAAGGTCGACGTCGTCGTGCGGACGATGACCATCAACTGCGCCCGGCTGAAGCAGGTCTCGTTCTCCACCGCCTACTTCCAGGCCGGGCAGCAGGTCCTCGCGCCGAAGGACTCGCCGATCACCGGCTACGACAGGTCGCTGGCGGGCAAGCGGGTCTGCACGGCCGTGGGCTCCACCGCGTACGAGGCGCTGCAGAAGGAGTCGTACGGCGCGGTCTACCGGGACCCGCACGACGGCACCCCGGCCGACGAGGACCGGCTGACCGTCCCCAACCAGCTGGACTGCCTGGTGCGGTTGCAGCTGAACGAGGTCGACGCGGTGGTCACGGACAACGCGCTGGCGGCCGGTCAGGCGGCGCAGGACCCGGCGGTCGAGCTGAAGGGCGACAAGCCGTTCACCACCGAGTTCTACGGTGTGGCGGCGAAGCTGGGCGCCGACGACCTGGTGGCCCGGGTCAACCAGGTGCTGGTCGACTACCGCAAGGGCGGGAAGGACAGCCGCTGGATGCGTTCGTACCGGCGGTGGCTGGAGAAGGGGCTGCCGGGCATCACGGCACCGCCGACGCCCAAGTACCGGAGCGACTGACGCCGGGCCGGCCCGCGGGGCGGCCCCGGCCGAGGAGACAGCGGAACAGAATTCTGCCGGGGCCCGTCCCGGCGCGGAGAGCGGAGAGGTGATCGATGGGCGTCGCGGGCCCTTTCCCCGACCGGTCGGCCGGGGCCGGCGTCCCGGTGATGGACCGGGACGAGGCGGACCGTGCGCTGGCCCGGCTCGGCGCGGAGCACGAGGCGATCGAGACCTCGCTCCTGGCCCTGCAGGACCACGCCGGCCGCCGGCTCCTGGAGGGCGCCGACCTGACCGGGGTCACCAAGGAGCGCTGGGCCGCCGCCGACCGGGCGATCACCCTGCTGTGGGGGTACTTCGACGCCTACACGGGGGCGCTCGCCCAGGCGCGTACGGTGCGCTCCCGCCGCCGCTACCCGAACCGGGAGGACCTGGTGGCCCTGACCGAGCTGCTGCGCGGCCAGGGGGTCACGGTGGCGCACGCGGCGGCGGGTCCCGATCCGTCGGCCGCCGGTCCGGTCCGGCTCTCCGAGCGGTTCACGCTGGAGGAGCTGGTCGCCCGGATGAACGAGCTGTACGCCGGTTCGCTGGACATGGTCGTCGCCTCCGACGCCGTGTGGTCCGCGCTGCCCGCCCGGATAGACCTGCTCGCCGCCGAGCTGCACCGCACCCGTTCGCTGGCGCACTCGGTGGGCGTACGGCCCGGGGAGCATCCGGCCGGCGACGACCTGGAGGCGATCACCCACGAGCTGACCGCGCTGCGGGCGCAGGTGGTCTCCGACCCGCTCGCGTTCTGGCGTCCGGGGCCGGGGAGTTCGGCGCCCGGCGGCGGCCGTCCGGACACCGAGCGGTACGACCGGGCGGCGCGGGCGCTGGAGGAGGTGCGGCGGGAGATCGAGGCGGTCCTCGCGGTCCGGCAGGACGCCGAGCAGCGCCTGGTCCAGCTGCGTGACGTGCTCTCCCGCGCGGACCGCACCCTGGCCGAGGCGCGGGCGGCGCGCGGTGAGGTGCTCGCGAAGATCGCGGCCTCCGAGGTGCCCGCGGTGAGCGGTCCGCCGACCGTGCTCCAGGAGCGGCTGGTCGCCGCCTCGGAGTACCGCCGACGGGCCCAGTGGCACCGGCTGTCGCCCCTGCTGGAGACGTTGGAGCGGGAGGCCGAGGAGGAGCTGCTGCGGGCCCGTGAGTCGCTGACCGCGGTCACGGCCCCGCTGGCGGTCCGGGCGGAGCTGCGCGGCCGGCTCGACGCGTACCGGGCGAAGGTGGCCCGGCACGGGCTGGCCGAGGACCCGCTGCTGATCGAGCGGTACGACGCGGCGCGCCGGATGCTGTGGAGCGCGCCCTGCGACCTGCGGGTCGCCGGGCAGGCGGTGCTGCGGTACCAGGAGGCGGCGGCCGAGCTGCTGTCCCCGCGCCCGGAGCCGGAGGACCGGCGGTGACCGGGGCGGTGCGCGAGGTGGAAGGGCCGCTGCGGCGGCGGGGCGACCAAGGGGACCGATCATGAGTACGCAGTGCCAGCGCCCCGCGTGCGAGGGCAGTTACGAGGACATGGGCGGCGGTGAGCTGTACTGCGACACCTGCGGTCTGGCGCCGGTCGTCTCTCCGAGTGGAATGGTGAGTTCGCCGCCGACCGGGATCGCGGGCGGCGGGCAGGTGGGCGGCGCGGGCAGCCGGGGCAGTGGTTCGGGGTCCTCCTCGCGGGCCTCGGCGCGCTCCTCGTCGCGTTCGTCGACCTCGCGGCGTTCGGTGTCCGGGCGGCTGTCGCGGGCGCTGTCCGGGGCGGCGACGTCGCGCTCGGTGTCGGTGCGGTCCTCCGGTTCGGCCTCGGGCGCCTCCGCCCGGGGCAGGCTGGGGGCGGGTCTGGTGCAGGTGCCGGACGTGCCGCGGCCCGATCCGCGCTCGGCGGTGATGGAGGACCCCGAGGTGCCCGAGCGCAAGCGGTTCTGCTCGCGCTCCGACTGCGGGGCGCCGGTCGGCCGGTCGCGCGGCGGGCGGGCGGGCCGTACGGAGGGGTTCTGCACCAAGTGCGGGCATCCGTACTCCTTCGTACCCAAGCTCCGGTCCGGGGACGTCGTGCACGGCCAGTACGAGGTCGCCGGCTGTCTGGCGCACGGCGGGCTGGGCTGGGTCTACCTCGCGGTGGACCGGGCGGTCTCCGACCGCTGGGTGGTGCTCAAGGGCCTGCTGGACACCGGGGACCAGGACGCGATGGCGGCGGCCATCTCCGAGCGGCGCTTCCTCGCCGAGATCGAGCACGCCAACATCGTCCGGATCTACAACTTCGTCGAGCACCTCGACCAGCGGACCGGTTCGCTGGACGGCTACATAGTGATGGAGTACGTGGGCGGCAAGGCCCTCAAGGAGATCGCCAACGAGCGGCGCACCGCCGCCGGGCGGCGCGATCCGCTGCCGGTCGAGCAGGCGTGCGCGTACGGCATCGAGGCGCTGGAGGCGCTCGGCCATCTGCACAGCCGCAACCTGCTGTACTGCGACTTCAAGGTCGACAACGCGATCCAGACCGAGGACCAGCTGAAGCTGATCGACATGGGCGCGGTGCGCCGGATGGACGACGACGAGTCGGCGATCTACGGCACGGTCGGGTACCAGGCGCCGGAGGTCGCGGAGGTCGGCCCGTCGGTCGCCTCCGACCTGTACACGGTCGCGCGGACGCTGGCGGTGCTCACCTTCGACTTCCAGGGCTACACCAACGTCTTCGTGGACTCGCTGCCGGACCCGGACAACATCGAGGTGTTCCGGTCCTACGAGTCGTTCTACCGGCTGCTGGTGCGGGCCACCGACCCGGATCCGGCGCGGCGGTTCGCCTCGGCGGCGGAGATGTCGGAGCAGCTGACGGGGGTGCTGCGCGAGGTGGTGTCGCTCCAGTCGGGGCGGCCGCGTCCGGCGCTGTCGACGCTGTTCGGCCCGGAGGTCCGGGTCACGGACAGCCGGCTGTTCCCGGAGCGGGCGGCGGACGTGTCCCGGCTGGGGGCCCGGTCCTCCGCCCCGGCCGCCCCGGCCCCGGCGGCGATCCCGGGGCCCCGGGGGCCGGTCGCCGCGGTGGCGGGAGGAGCCGCCCCGGGCGGTCCGGAGCTGGCCGGTCTCGACGTACGGTCCACCGCGCTGGCGCTGCCGGTGCCCCGGGTGGACGCGGGCGACCCCAACGCGGGCTTCCTGGCCGGGCTGATGACCACCGCCCCGTCCGAGCTGATCGCCGCGCTGGGCGTGGTGCCCGCGGCGTCGCCGGAGACCCGGCTGCGCGAGCTGCGCGCCCGCCTGGAGCTGAACGAGCCGGAGGCCGCGGGCCGGACCCTGGCGGCGCTGGAGGGGCAGCACGCGGACGACTGGCGGGTGGTCTGGTACCGGGGCGTCGCCTCGCTGGTGACCGGCGACCACGAGAACGCGGCGCTCTCCTTCGACGCGGTGTACGACGCGTTCCCCGGTGAGCCGGCGCCCAAGCTGGCGCTGGGGATCTGCGCGGAGGTGCTGGGCCAGCTGGACAACGCCGCGGAGTACTACCGGCTGGTCTGGACGACCGACCCGAGCTTCGTGAGCGCGGCCTTCGGGCTGGCCCGGGTGCGGATCGCCGCCGGGGACCGGGCCGGGGCGGTGGCCGCGCTGGAGTCGGTGCCCGAGGCGTCGATCCACTACACGGCGGCCCGGGTGGCGGCGGTGCGGGCCCGGCTGCGGGGGCGGGCGCCGGACGAGCCGCTGCTGGACGACCTGACGGCCGCCTCGGCGCAGGTGTCGGGGCTGGCCGGGTTCGGGCTGGACGCGGTGCGTCGGGAACAGCTGTCGGTCGAGGTGCTGGGCACGGCGCTCGACTGGGTGCTTTCCGGCAGTCCCGGGGCCCCGGCCCCGGGACTGCCGGGACCGGGCACGCTGCTCGGCAGTGAGCTGGACGAGCGGGGCCTGCGGTTCGGGCTCGAGCGTTCGTACCGGATGCTTGCCAGGCTTGCGGAGCCCGGTGATGAGAGGATCGAACTGGTGGAGCGGGCCAACCGCTTCCGCCCCCGGACGTGGGTGTGAAAATGTCGGAGAAACCCCAGGAGACGGCCCTGTCGAAGTGCCCCGGCTGCGAGGAGCCGCTGGAGCCGGGGGATCTGTTCTGCGGTGCGTGCGGGTACGACCTGTCGGCCGTCCCCGCCCCCCCGAAGGACCGCCCGACGATCGCCCTGGCCACGCCGCCCGCGCCCTCCGCCGCGCCTGCCGGGTCCACCGCGTCCGCCGCGGACGTGCCGGACGTGCCGGATACGTCGGACGCGCCGGATGCCGGTTCGGGCGACTTCGAGCTGGCCGCGCCGGATCCGGCGGCCGCGGCGGCCCCCGTTCCCGCGGCCGGGTCCGCGCCCGATCCCCGTACGCCCGCGGCGGAGCCGGTCGCGGCTGCCCCGGCGGCCGGGGGGAAGGTGTGCGTGGCCTGCCGGGCGGGCCGGGTCGACGACGACGGCTACTGCGAGAACTGCGGCCATGCCCAGCCGCGCGAGCGCGACCACATGGAGCAGGAGCTCGGTTCGGTGGCCGCGGTCAGCGACCGGGGGCTGCGCCACCACCGCAACGAGGACTCGTTCGCGGTGTCGACCACGGCGCTCCCCGACGGCTCCCCGGCGGTCGTCGCGATCGTCTGCGACGGCGTCTCCTCGGCCAGCCGCCCGGACGAGGCGTCGGCGGCGGCGGCGAGCGCGGCCAACGAGTCGCTGCTGGAGGCGCTGCCGCGCGGCACCCACCCGCAGCAGGCGATGCACGACGCGATCCTCGCGGCGGCCGAGGCGGTCAACGCCCTGGCGCGGGAGCCCGGCCCGGCCGCGGAGCACGAGCAGCACCGCCGGCAGAACGCCCCGGCGTGCACCCTGGTCGGTTCGATCATGGCCAACGGTCTGCTGGTCGTCGGCTGGGTCGGCGACAGCCGGGCGTACTGGGTGCCCGACGACCGCACCGCCGGCCCCGCCCGGCTCACCGAGGACGACTCGTGGGCCGCGCAGATGGTGGCGGCGGGCCTGATGAACGAGGCGGAGGCGTACGCGGACGCGCGCGCCCACGCCATCACGGGGTGGCTGGGCGCCGACGCGTACGACCTGGAGCCGCACACCGCGTCGTTCAAGCCGGACCGGTCCGGTCTGGTGGTGGTCTGCACGGACGGTCTGTGGAACTACGCGGAGTCGGCGGCCGAGCTGGCCGCGGCGGTCCCGGCCGACGCGTCGCAACGGCCCCTGCACGGCGCCCAGGTGCTGGTGGGTCACGCGCTGGACGGTGGGGGCCACGACAACGTAACAGTGGCTCTGGTGCCGTTCGCCGTGGAGCCGCAAGGGGCAGGATCGGCCTGCGGGACCTCGTGAACCCCGTTCCGTGACGCCCGGTTCCTCTTTCCCGACCGTCCGCTCCCCCGACGCCTTCTCCTGTTTCTCTCTTCTCTCGCGGCCGTCCTCATCCGACGGCCGGAGTCCCAAGGAGCCGACCAGATGGCCAACTTCTCCAAGTCGACCGTGCCGCAGTTCTCCGTCGAGGTGTACCAGAACGCCTACCTGCCGGAAGGCGGCCGCGAGGTGAACGCGATCGTCACGGTCACCTCGACCGGGGGCGGCACCACCGGCGGCGCACCGCTGTCGGGTGCCCCGCGCGGGGCGGGGCGGGCGGCGAGCGCCGCGGTGGTGCTCATGGTCGACTGCTCGGGTTCGATGGACTACCCGCCGACGAAGATGCGCAACGCGCGCGACGCGACGGCCGCGGCCATCGACACCCTGCGCGACGGCACCCCGTTCGCCGTCGTCGCCGGTACGCATGTGGCCAAGGAGGTCTATCCCGGCAACGGCACCCTCGCGGTGGCGGACGCCCGGACCCGGGCCGAGGCGCGGAAGGCGCTGCGGGCGCTGAGCGCCGGGGGCGGTACGGCGATCGGGACCTGGCTGCGGCTGGCCGACCGGCTGCTCGGCGCCGCCGACGTGGACATCCGGCACGGCGTCCTGCTGACCGACGGCCGCAACGAGCACGAGGCGCCGGAGGACCTGCGGGCCGCGCTCGACTCCTGCGCGGGCCGTTTCACCTGCGACGCCCGCGGTGTCGGCACCGACTGGGAGGTGAAAGAAGTCACAGGGATCGCCTCCGCGCTGCTCGGCACGGCCGACATCGTCGCCGATCCGGCGGGGCTGGCGGCGGACTTCACGCGGATGATGGAGAACGCGATGGGCAAGGAGGTCGCGGACGTCGCACTGCGGCTCTGGACGCCCGTCGGGGCCGAGATCGTCTTCGTGAAACAGGTCGCGCCCTCGGTCGTCGACCTGACCGGCCGGCGCACCGGGGCGGGCCCCCGGGCCGGGGACTATCCGACGGGTTCCTGGGGCGACGAGTCCCGCGACTACCACGTGTGCGTGCGGGTCCCGCAGGCCGGAATCGGCCAGGAGATGCTGGCGTCCCGGGTCTCGCTGATCCTTCCCGACCCCTCGGGCGGCTCCACCCCGCAGACGCTCTCGCAGGGGCTGGTACGGGCGGTCTGGACGGACGACATGGCGGCGTCCACCTCGATCAATCCGCAGGTCGCGCACTACACCGGGCAGGCCGAACTGGCCCAGGTCATCCAGCAGGGTCTGGACGCCCGCAAGTCCGGGAACCTCGACGGCGCGACCGCGAAACTGGGCCGCGCGGTGCAGCTGGCGTCGGCCTCGGGGAACGAGGACACTGCGAAACTGCTTTCGAAGGTGGTGGACGTCGTGGACGCCGCGACCGGTACTGTGCGACTCAAGGCAAAGGTCGCGGACGCCGACGAGATGACCCTCGAAACGCGTTCGACCAAGACCGTACGCGTCAAGAAATAACCACAGAGCCACGGTTTCGAGCCGCCCGGTCGGAAGGTCCCGCCGGGCGTCGAGCAGCGGAAGAACGCCGGCCCCGGGGCCGGCCCAGGAGAGGGGGAAGCGCCGACATGCCGACCTGCCCGAACGGACACCAGTCGGGTTCCGATGACTGGTGCGAGGTCTGCGGCCATCGCATGACCGGCGCGGGCGCGCCCGCGGGCGCGGTCCCCCCGCCGCCGCCTCCGCCGCCACCCGCCGCCGGCTACGGCTTCCCTCAGGGGCCGGGGGCCGACGCGACCCAGCAGGCCGAGCTCTGCCCGCAGTGCCGCACGCCGCGCGAGGCGATGGCGCCGTTCTGCGAGGAGTGCCGCTGGAACTACCTCACCAACACCGCGACGTCGTACACGCCGCTGGCCCCGTCGCCCAGTGTTTCCGGGCCGCCGCCCGGGCTGAACCTGCCGCCGGGTTTCCAGGCGCAGCAGCCGCCGGGGCTCGCCCGGCCGCGCGATCCGTTCGAGTACCAGGGCTCGCGTCCCTCGCAGGTGAACCGGTCCGCCGAGCCACTCGCCACCGATCCGGAGAGCCGCCCCGGCCCGCCTCCGCCGCCGCCCGGTCCGGTGGCCCCGGGACCCGTCGCACCCGGTCCCGTCGCCCCGGGCCCCGTCGTCCCCGGTCCGGGGGCGCCCGGTCCGCAGGTCCCCCCGCCCGGTCCGCAGGTTCCCGGTCCGGTGGCCCCGGGTCCGCAGGGGCCCCCGCCGCCGCCCGGCCCCGGTGGTCCGCAGTCGTCCCCGTCGCCGTTCCCGCAGCCGGGTCCGCCGCCTCCGCCGCCGTTCCAGCAGCAGTCCGCACCGCCGCCGCCCTTCCAGCAGCAGTCGGCGCCGCCGTCCTTCGACCGGCCCGGTGGACCCGCCCCGGCCGCCCCGCAGTCGCCCGCGCCGCAGGGCCCGCAGGGCGGTGGCGACGACTGGATGCTGGCGGCGCCCACCCCTGCCCAGGCTCCGCCGCGGCAGGAGCAGCCGCCGTTCCCGGGCCAGGGCCAGAACCCGCCGCCCGCGAGCTGGACGGCGGTCATCGCCCCGGACCGTGAGTACTTCCTGGCGATGATGCAGCGCAGCGGCCCCGAGGCGACCGGGCTGAACCTGCCCGCGTACTCGCCCGAGCAGCAGCTCTCGCTCTCCGGTCCGCAGATCACGATCGGCCGCCGCCGGCAGAGCACGGGCGAGTCCCCGGACATCGACCTGTCGGTGCCGCCGGAGGACCCGGGCGTCTCGCACCAGCACGCGGTGCTGGTGCAGCAGCCCGGCGGCGGCTGGGCCGTCGTCGACCAGAACTCCACCAACGGCACCACGCTCAACGGCGCCGAGGACCCGATCCAGCCCTACGTCCCCGTCCCGCTCAAGGACGGCGACCGGGTGCACGTCGGGGCGTGGACGACGATCACGATCCGCCGCGACTGATCCGTTCCGCTCCGGGCGTTCGCGTCAGGCGGTCGGCAGTGGCCAGGTGTGCGGTCCCCCGGGGTCGTCCAGCCAGGCCCACTGCCGTCCGTCGGCGAGCGTGATGCCGAAGCGTTCGCGTCCGGGACGGCGCTCGCGCCGCCAGAGCGAGAGTGCCTCGCCTGGACCGAGGGCCGCCCCGGTGAGCGCCAGCAGGAAGCGGAAGAGGTCGTTCTCGGCGATGTGCCGGGGCACGTCGGCGAGCCACGGGCCGTACCCGGTCCGGGTCGGCAGGCCGCGCAGCGGTACGAAGTAGGCGGCCGTGTGCAGGAACCGGCCCTCGGCACACTTCCCGTGCGGCCCTTCCCGTACCTGTAGGGAGATCAGCCCGGTGGCGAACGGTGCCAGGATCCGGGCCCCCGGTACGCACTGCTCCAGCCAGGGCCACGGTACGCACGGCAGGGTGCAGGTCGCGATGATCCGGTCGTAGGGGCCGCGCGGGGGCCAGCCCCGGGTGCCGTCCCCGGTGATCACGGCCGGGTGGTGTCCGGCCGCGTCCAGGTGGCGCCGGGCGGCCTCGGTGAGCTCCGGGTCGAGGTCGATGGTGGTCACCGCGTCGTCTCCGAGCCGGTGGGCGAGGAGTGCGGCGTTGTAGCCGCTGCCGGTACCGATCTCCAGGACCCGTTGGCCTTCCCGTACGTCCAGCTCTTCGAGCATCCGGGCCATGAGGGAGGGCTGGCTGCTGGACGAGATCAGTTCGCCGTCCCGGATGCGGATGGCCAGCGGGATGTCCGCGTACGCCCCGCGCAGCCATTGGGCCCGCCGGTCCGGATCGGGGTCCTCGCACCAGAGGCGGTCCCCGTCTCCGGTGAAGTAGTACGGCACGAACAGGTGGCGCGGCACCTGCTCGAACGCGGTCCGCCAGTCGGGATCGCCCAGTCCGCCGTCCGCCACGATGCCGCACACCATCGCCCACCGCTCCTCGGCGGCGGCCCCGGCGAACGGGTCGGTGCGGGCGTCCATGCCTCCACCTTCCCGCGCCCGGCTCCCGGGGGCCAGGACCCGGTGCGGGGTCGGAAGGGACGAAGGGACCTAGGACCCCGGTCCTCGGCCGGTGCGTCTGCGACCATGGTCGGGTGACAGAGATTCCGCGCGACACGCTTCAGGAGCAGTCCTTCTACGAGCAGGTCGGCGGCGAGGAGACCTTCCGGCGCCTGGTACACCGCTTCTACCAGGGGGTTGCCGAGGACCCGCTGCTCCGGCCGATGTATCCGGAGGAGGACCTCGGCCCGGCCGAGGAACGGTTCGCGCTGTTCCTGATGCAGTACTGGGGCGGGCCCCGTACGTACAGCGAGCGGCGCGGGCATCCCCGGCTGCGGATGCGGCACATACCCTTCCGGGTGGACCGGGCGGCGCACGACGCGTGGCTGGGGCATATGCGGGTGGCGCTCGACGAGCTCGGGCTGGAGCCGGAGCACGACCGGAAGCTGTGGGACTACCTCACGTACGCCGCCGCCTCGATGATCAATACTGCGGGCTGAAGCCGGAATTCGACCCTCCAGCACCGATAAACGGTCACAATCGAATCAAGTACGTACGCAAGCGGTTTCCAAGAGCCTCCAGCCCTTGAAAGCATCGAGCTCACGCCGGGGGGCGTGAGTGTGCTGAGGGCTCAGGGGGACGTGAGTGACGGGGTTCGTCTTTCTGCGGGTGCGAGCCCATCGGCTGCTGCTCTGCGCCGCCGTCCTCGCCGTACTGCTGACCACATCGGTGCTGGCGGCGCTGACCGCCTTCTCCGGCTCGGTGGGCGACGCGGCGCTCCGTAACGCCCTCACCCACCGCTCGGCGGCCGACGCCTCCTTCGTGGTGTCCGCGCAGGTGCCGCCCGACCGGCGGGAGGCGGCCGACGCCGTCGCCCGGAAGACGGCCGGTGCGGCCTTCGACGGTCTGCCGGTGACCGTGCGGACGCTGGAGACCTCGGGGGCGTACGCGCTGCCGACCGGGCTGCGTGCCCCACGGCTCCGCTCCGGCGAACCCGATCTCACCCACTTCGGCGCGCTCGACCGCAGCCGTGTCCGGATCATCTCGGGCCGGGCGCCCGCACCGGACGGCGGGGCGGACGGCGGCCCCGTCGAGGCCGCGCTGCCGCTGCCCGCGGCCAAGGCGCTGAAGCTGGAGCCCGGTGCCCGGTTCACGGTCACCGACCGGCTGACCGACAAGCCGCTGCGCGTGCTGGTGACCGGGGTGTACGAGGTCGCCGACCCGGCCGACCCGTACTGGCAGCTCGACGAGCTGGGCGGGCGCGGCGTGCGCCGTCTCGCCTTCACCACGTACGGCCCGCTGCTCACCGGGGCGGCCGTGCCCGGGTCCGGGCGGGTCAGCACCGGGACGATGTCCTGGCTGGCGTCCGCCGACTTCCGTACGGTCACCACCGGCCGCATCGACGGGCTGCGGGCCGCCGCCGAGGCCGCCCCGAAGCAGGTCACCTCCGCTCCCGAGTTCAAGAGCGGGGCCTCCGCGCGGACCTCGCTGCCCCGGGTGCTGGAGCAGATCGACCGGGCGCTGCTGGTCTCCCGTTCGACGCTGATGATCGTGGCGGTGCAGCTGGTGCTGCTCGCGGGGTACGCGCTGCTGCTGGTGGCCCGGCTGCTGAGCAGCGAGCGGGCCGGGGAGACCCGGCTGCTGCGGGCCCGGGGCGGTTCGCGCGGCCGGATCACGGCACTGGCCGCGATCGAGGCGCTGCTGCTGGCGCTGCCTGCCGCGCTGGTGGCCCCGCTGCTCGCCGGGCCGTTGACCCGGCTGCTAGCGGACCGGGGGGCGCTGGCCCGGATCGGGGTGCGGATCGAGGCGGGGGCCACCGGGTCGGTGTGGCTGGTCTCCGTGGGGGTCGCGCTGGCGTGTGCGCTGGCGGTGGTGGCGCCCGCGCTGTCGGCCGGGGCGGGCGACCGTCCGGCGGGGCGGGCGGCGGCGCTGCCCGGGCCGTTGCGGGCGGGCGCCGACATCGGGCTGCTGGTGATCGCGGGGGTGGCGTACTGGCAGCTGGACCGGCGGGCCTCGGAGCTCGGCGGCGGCGTGCTGAGCGGGGACCGCCGGGGCGATCTGGGGATCGATCCGCTGCTGGTCGCGGCACCCGCGCTGCTGCTGCTCGCGGGCACGGTGCTGACGCTGCGGCTGCTGCCGCCGGCGGCCCGGCTCGCGGAGCGGGCGGCGGCGGGCGGCCGGGGGCTGATCGCCGCGCTGTCCGGCTGGCAGTTCAGCCGCCGTCCCCTGCGGGGTGCCGGGCCGGTGCTGCTGCTGGTCCTCGCGGTGGCGATGGGCATGCTGGCCGTGGGGCAGCGCGCCTCCTGGGACCGTTCGCAGAGCGACCAGGCGGACTTCCGGACCGGTGCGTCCCTGCGCGTGCTGACCGGGGTCCAGGACGATCCGGCGGCGGCGGTCGGCTACGCCCGGCTCCCCGGGGTACGGGACGCGGCACCCGCGCTCCGGGCGGAGACCGAGCTCTCCGACGCGCGCACCGCCACGGTCCTCGCCCTGGACACCGCGCACGCCGCCGAGCGGATGCTGATCCGCGACGACCTCACCGACCGGCCCCGTCGGCAACTGTTCGAACCGCTCGCCGCGCCGCGGTCCGGACGGACCGGGCTGCCGCTGCCGAAGGGCAGTGCCCGGTTCCGGTTCGACGCCCGGATCACCACGGACGCGAAGCACCGGACGACGGGCGACGCCCCGGTCCTCGCCGTCCTGCTGGAGAACGGCTACGGGTTGCCGTACCGGGTGGTCGCCGGGACGGTCCCGGCCGACGGCCGGGCCCACCCGTTCACCGTCAAGGTGGCGGCCGACAGCAGCTTCGCGGTCACCGGCTTCGAGTTGACCGGCAACCGGCCGGACGAGGCGAGCGAGACGCACCGGCTGACCATCGACGCCCTGCGGGCCGGGGCGGCGGACGGCACCGAGCGGGCCGTCCCGGTCCCCGGGGGCTTCGGCTGGCGGGCCACGGTGACCGGCGTCGGCTCCGGCGGCGAACCGGGCCGCAGCGAACCGCTGACCGCGACCACCTCCACCGGCCGCCCGCTGTCCGTCGGTTACGACACCGGCGCCGCCCCGAACCTCTGGAGCTACAGCCCGGCCTACGCGGTGCGGGTCACCGTGCCCCGCCCGAAGGCCCCGGTGCCGAACGCCCTCGCCACCGACGCGTACCTGAAGGCCGCCGGGGCCCGGAAGGGGCAGGTCGTCGATGTCACGCTGGCCGGCGAGAAGGTCCGGGTGAAGATCGTGGACACGGTCCGGCAACTGCCCACCACCGGTGTCGGAATGGAATCTTCCGCACCTGTGGCGGCCCGGGACGGCGGCGCCCTGCTGATCGACCTCCGGGCGCTGGGCCAGGTCTTCGCGCAGCGCCCCGGCGCCGTGCTCGCCGCCAACGAGTGGTGGCTGAGCGCCGCCCCCGGGCGGGCCGCCGAGGCCGCCGCCGCGCTGCGGGCCCGGCCGGACAGCGAACCGGCGCGGGTCCTGGTGCGGGACGAGGTCGCCCGGGAGCTGACCGGCGATCCGCTGGGCGCCGGGCCGCAGTCCGCGCTGCCCGCGATGGCGGTCGCCGCGGCGGCCCTGGCCGCGGTCGGCTTCGCGGTGAGCGCGGTCGGCGCGCAGCGGGAGCGGAACGGTGAGTTCGCCGTACTGCGGGCGCTGGGCACCCCGCGCAGACGGCTGACCCGGATGATCGCCGTCGAACAGGGGGTGCTGATCACGATCGCGCTGCTGGTCGGGACGGTCCTCGGGGCGGTGCTGAACCGGGCCGTCGTGCCGCTCGTCGTGCTCACCGGGCAGGCCACCGCGCCGGTTCCCGGGGTGCTGGTGCAGTTGCCCGCCGGGCAGACCGCGATGCTGCTCGCGGGGGTCGCCGTCCTTCCGCTGCTGACCGTGGTGTTCCTCGCCCTGCGCGGCATCGATCCCGCCACCTCGCTGCGTGTCCAGGGGGACAGCTGACATGACTTCGCGTTCCGTCCGCACCGGCCGCCAACCGGCCGACGCGCCCTGGGTGCGCACCCGGCTGCGCACCGCGCCCGGCACCGCCTGGGCGCTGGCCCTGCTGGTGCTGGTCACCTCGTTCCTCTCGGCCGTCTTCCCGCGCGCGGTGGAGCACCAGGGGACCGAGGGGCTGCGCCACGACATCACCGCCGCCACCGCCGGGCGCAGCGTCCTGGAGCTCAACAGCCCGCAGCCCAGCCTCCAGCTGCCCCCGGCCGAGCGCGAGGCGGCGGTGCGCGGCGCGGCGCTGAAGACCGTGCACGACAAGGCGCGCGCCGCGATGCCCGCCAAGGTGCGGCCCGGTGCCGCCGACTCCTCGTACGGCGTCCGCACCGGTCAGCCGATGACCGCGACGGAGGCCTGGCTGCCCCGGCCCGAGGGGGTCGACCCGAAGCTGGCCTACGCCACCCCGTCGGACCTCCGCGACCACTCCGCGCTGCGCTCCGGGGCCTGGCCCGCCGTGCGCGGCCAGGTCACCGAGGACACCGACGAGGTACAGGGCGCGGTCACCGAGGCGACGGCGAAGGCGCTGGGTGCCCGGCCCGGGGCGACGATCGCCGTACCGACCCGGGCCGGGGAGCATCTGACCGTCCGGATCACCGGCATCATCGCCCCCAGGGAGCCCCGGAGTACCTACTGGTCGGCCGAGCCGCTGTTCCGGACCCCGGCCCTGGTGCCGGAGCCGGACACGAACCCGCCCGGCCTGGATCCGCCGCGCAAGTACTGGACCGCGACCGTGCTGCTGCCGCAGGACGCCGCGCCCGCCCTGCTCGGCTCGACCGGTGAGCCGGAGATGTTCTGGCGGTTCGCGCCGGACCCCTCCGGTCTGACCGCCGCCGACGTGCCGGGGCTGCGCAGCGCGATCGCCTCGCTGGAGGGCGGTCCGGGGCTGGTGCGGCTGCGCGCGGTGGCCGGTGACAACGCGGCGTTCGTGACCGGCCTGGACCAGATCCTCGCCGGGTACGACACGCTGCACACGGCGATCGGGCCGGTCGTCACGGTGGCCGCGGTGGGTGTCGGGGCCGTCGCCGCCGTGGTGCTGCTGATGACGGCCGGGCTGATCGGCGGGCGGCGCCGGGAGGAGCTGGCGCTGATGCGGGCGCGCGGCGGTTCGCTGGCCGGGCTGGGCGGGCGGCTGCTGGCCGAGACGGCGGTGGTCGCGGTGCCCGCGGCGGCGCTGGGGCTGCTGGCCGCGCTGCCGTTCTTCGGGTCGGCCCGGCCGTGGCTCGCGGTGGCCGGACCGATCACTGTCGCCGCTCTGGTCTGTGCCGCGGTGCCGCTGGGGGCGGTGCTGCCGCACCGCCGGCCGCGGCTGCCCGGGGCCCGTGACGATCTGATGACCGCCCGCCCGTCCCGGCTGCGTACGGTCGCCGAGCTCACCGTGCTGGTCCTGGCGGTGGGCGCGGTGGTCGGGCTGCGGCGGCGCGGTACGGCGGAGGGCGGCGGCGATCTGCTGGTCAGCGCCGCGCCGGTGCTCGTCGGGCTGATCGCGGCACTGGTCCTGGTGCGGCTGATGCCGTTGCCGCTGCGGCTGGCCTCGCGGGCCGTCGCCCGGCGGCGCGGGGCGATCGGCTTCCTGTCGCTGGCCCGGGCCGGGCGGAGTTCGGCGGGCGGTGCGCTGCCGCTGCTCGCGCTGCTGCTGGCGCTGACCACGGCGGCGTTCGGCGGTTCGGTCCTCGCGGGGGTCTCGGAGGCCCGGGACCGGGCGGCGGTGGTGGAGGTCGGCGCGGACGCCCGGATCAGCGGGCTGCTCGACGCGGCGCCGCTCCCGGCCCGCCTGGTCCGGGAGGTCCGGGCGGCGGACGGCGTGCGGCAGGTGGCCGCGGTGCAGGTGGTGACCGGGGTGCCGCTGCCGCCCGGCGCGGACGGCAGCAGCATGAAGAGCGCGGCCCTGCTGGGTGTCGATCCGGACACGTACACCGAGCTGGCCCGTACGGCGGACCTGGGGACGTTCCCGGCCGGCCGGCTGCGCGCGGACAAGGGCAGGGGCGAGGACGCCGTCGTGCCGGTGATCGCCTCGCCGCCCGTCGCCGCCCAGCTGGGCGACGGCCCGCGCGATCTGACCACCCCGGCCGGGGACCTCCGGGTGCGGGTGGCCGGAATCGTGCCGCGTACCGCCGCCATACCCGACCACGACTTCCTGCTCGTCGACTCGTCGGTGCTCACTCGGCAGCGGACCACCACCCTGCTGGTGGCCGGCGACCCGGACCCGAAGGCACTGCGGGCCGCGGCCCGGGAGTCGGGCAGGGACATCTCCGTACGGATACGCGCCGAGGAGCGGGCGGCCTTCGTCGACACCCCGATGCAGCGGGGCACGCGCGGGATCTACGCGGCGGCGGTCGGGGTCGGGGCGGGCTACGCCCTGCTGGCGGTCCTGCTGTCGCTGCTGCGGACGGCGCCGGAGCGCACCTCGCTGCTGGCCCGGCTGCGGACCATGGGCCTCACCTCCCGGCAGGGCAGGCGGCTGCTGGGCCTCGAATCGCTGCCCCAGGCGCTGCCCGCGGCCTTCGGCGGGGTGCTGGTCGGCTGGGCGACGATCGCGCTGCTGGCGCCGGGCGTCGACCTCGCGGGGCTGGCCCTCTTCAACGGGACGGGCGCCGCCGCACCGGACGCCGCCCTGCTGCGGCCCGACCCGTGGTCGCTGACGCTCCCGGCACTCGGCGTCGTCGTCCTCACCATCGGGGCGGCCACCGCCCAGGCGTGGTGGGCGAGCCGCCGCGGACCGATCACCGAACTCAGGTCAGGAGACCCGCGATGACGTCGCCGTCGGACGACACCAGCCTCAGCCTCGCCGAGCTCGAACAGCGGGCCGCCGCCCGCCGCGACCGGCCCTCCTACGGGCACGACGCGCTGATCGCCTGCGACCGGCTGGTCCGTATCTTCTCCGCCGACGGGGTGGAGGTGCAGGCCCTCCAGGGCCTCGATCTCCTGGTCTCCGAGGGCGAGTTGATGGCCCTGGTCGGCGCGTCCGGCAGCGGCAAGTCGACCCTGATGAACATTCTGGCCGGGCTCGACGTGCCGACCGCGGGTTCGGCGACGGTCGCGGGCCGCGATCTGCTGTCGATGGGCCCGAAGGAACGGCTCCGCTACCGGCGGGAGGCCGTCGGCTTCGTCTGGCAGCAGACCGCCCGCAACCTCCTCCCGTACCTCACCGCCCTCCAGAACGTCACCCTGCCGATGCAGCTGCGCGGCCGGGAGCGGCTGCGGGGCGCCGAACGGGCCGCCCGCGCCGAGTCGCTGCTGCGGATCCTGGAGGTCGAGGACTGCCGCGACCGGCGCCCCGCCCAGCTCTCCGGCGGCCAGCAGCAGCGGGTGGCCATCGCGGTGGCACTCGCCAACAACCCGTCGGTGCTGCTCGCCGACGAACCGACCGGCGAGCTCGACTCGGCCACCGGCGAGCAGGTCTTCGCCGCGTTCCGCCGCGCCAACGAGGAGCTCGGCACCACCATCGTGATCGTCACCCACGACCAGGCGGTGGCCGACGAGGTGCGCCGCACGGTCGCGATCCGCGACGGCCGCACCTCCTCGGAGGTGCTGCGCCGCACCGAGGTCGACGCCGCGACGGGGCTGGAGTCCCAGGTGGCCCGGGAGTACGCGATGCTCGACCGCGCGGGACGGCTCCAGCTGCCCGCCGACTACACCGAGGCGCTCGGCATGGAGCACCGGGTGCTGCTGGAGCTGGAGCGGGACCACATCGGGATCTGGCCGGACGGCGAACAGCCGGGCAAGTAACGGCAGTTGGGGTGGGGTTTTCCCCCGGCCGGCTCCGCCGGGTGGCCCGATGGTTCCCCGGGGCGTGCGCCCCTAGCGTCGAGGACGGAAGCCGTACCTCGACGCTGGGAGCACGATGCGCCTCGTTCCACTGGTCACCGCCGGGCTCGGCCTGGCCGGTCTGCTCGCGGGCGGCGTGCCCGCGTCGGCCGCCCCGGACCCCGGCCCCGTCGCCGCCCCCGCCGCCCGGCAACGGCTCGACTGGGGCCCCTGCCCGGCCGATCAGCCGGAGCTGGCCGAAGCGGGCGCGCGGTGCGCGAAGGTGACCGTCCCGCTCGACCACGCCGACCCCGGCGGCCCGGTGATCCGGATCGCGGTCTCCCGGATCCGGGCCACCGCGCCCCGGAACGAGCGGCGCGGCATCCTGCTCTCCAACCCGGGCGGGCCGGGCGGCACCGGGCTCGCCCACCCCCTGTCGCTGCGTCCGGCGCTGAAGGACGTCGCGGCGCGCTACGACCTGATCGGCTTCGACCCGCGCTTCCTCGGCGGGTCCACCCCGATCGGCTGCGACCCGGCCGCCCCGGCGCCCGCGCCCGGCCCGGTCACCAGCCCCCGCGCGGACTTCGAGCGCTCGGTGCGGTCCGCCCGCGACACGGCGGAGCGCTGCCTGCGGCACGGGGACAACGCCCGGCTGCTGCCGCACGCCACGACCAGGAACGTCGCCCGCGACATGGACGCGATCCGGGCCGCCCTCGGCGCGCCGAAGCTGTCGTACTACGGGGTCTCGTACGGGGCCGACCTCGGCGCCGTCTACGCCCAGATGTTCCCCCGCCGCGCCGACCGCGTCGTCCTCGACTCCTCCACCGACCCGGCGGCCACCCAGTACGAGCTGTTCCAGCGGGCGGGCGCGCCGCTCGAAGCGGGCCTGGACGAATGGGCCGCCTGGACCGCCCGGCACGACGCCGTGTACCGGCTCGGCGCCACCCCCGCCCGCGTCCGGGCGAGCGTCCAGCGGCTGCTCGACGGCGCGGAGCACCGCCCCGTCACCGTCTCGGGCCTCCCGCTGGACGCCCCGCTGCTGCGGCTGGTGCTGCGCCAGTTCGTCCAGCACACGGAGTACGACCCGGTGCTCGCCGCCACGGTGCGCGATCTGACCGACGCGGCGGCGGGCAGGCCGGTCGAGCCCGGCCCGGAGCTGGCCGGACTGCTCGACCTGCTCGGCTCGCCGGAGCTGGCGGACAGCATGCTCGGCGGGGCGCTCTTCATGTGCGGGGACCGGGGCTGGCCGGCCGGCGGCTGGCCGAAGGACCCGGAGACGTACTGGCGGAACATGGAGCGCAGCCGGTCCGCCCAGCCCGTCTTCGGCCCGTTCGTCAACGGGATGACGGCGCCGTGCGCGTTCTGGACGAGCACCTCCCGCGAGCCCGCCACGGCGATCGGCAACGACGTGCCCGTCCTGATGCTCCAGGCCCGCCGGGACAACAACGTCCCGTACGAGGGGGCCCTCGCCCTGCACCGGCGGCTGACCGGCTCCCGGCTGGTGACGGCCGACATCCGCTCGCACGGGGTGTTCGGGCGCGGCACGGAGGGGCTCACCCCGGTCCCCTGCGCCGACCGGGCCGTCGACGACTACCTGCGCGACGGCACCCTGCCCGCCGCCGACCTGACCTGCCCGGCCGCCGGGGAGGTCCGGTGATCAGCCGCCGTACGGGCCTGGCGGCCACCGCCGCCGCCCTGGTCACCACGGCCGCCGCCCCCGCGTCGGCCGCCGCCGGACCCCGTGCCTCCCTCCAGCGCGATGTGGACGCGATCCTGGCCACCGGCGCCACCGGCGTACTGGCCGAGGTGCAGAGCGCCGCCGCCCGGACCGTCGCCCGCGCCGGAGCCGCCGATCTGCGCACCCCGCACGAGCCGGTGCCCTGGGACTCCTCGTACCGGATCGGCAGCGACACCAAGACCTTCACCGCCGTGCTCGTCCTCCAACTGGTGGGCGAGGGGCGGCTGGGGCTCACCGATCCGGTGGAGCGGTGGCTGCCCGGCACCGTGCGGGGGAACGGGAACGACGGCCGCCGGATCACCGTGGCCGATCTGCTCCGCCAGACCAGCGGGCTCAACGACTACCTGGCCGTCTCCCCCGACGCGGCGGACGCGTTCACCCCCGAGGGCTACCACCGGTCCCGGTTCCGCCCCGCCGTCCCCGCCGAACAGCTGGCCGCCGCGCTGAGCCGCCCGCCGCAGTGGCTGCCGGAGCCGGGCAGGCCGCGCTGGGGCTACTCCAACACCAACTACCTGCTCGCGGGCCTGATCGTCGAGGCGGTGACCGGCAACCCCTGGGCGCAGGAGCTGCACGACCGGATCGTCGGACCGCTGGGGCTGCGCCGTACGTTCACCCCCGGCACCTCCCCGTACCTGCCGCCGCCCGCGGCCCGCGCGTACACCTGGTTCCCCGGCACCGGCCGGCCCACCGACACCACGCTGGCGTCCGGCGGCGGGGCGGACGGGGCCGTCATCAGCACCACGCACGAGCACGGGGTCTTCCTGCGCGCCCTGATGGGCGGGCGGCTGCTGCGCCCGGCCCAGCTGGCGGCGATGAGGGAGACGGTGGCGGCCGAGGACTGGAGCCCGGCACCGGGCGTCCGGTACGGGCTGGGCATCGCCTGGCGCCCGGTCCCCGGCGTCCGGGGCGGGGTCTGGTTCCACGGCGGTACGCATCTGGGGGTCGTCTCCGAGAGCGGGGTGACCCCGGACGGGGCGCGGGCCGCGACCAGCGCCACGTTCACCCTGCGGATGGGCGACCCGGCGCAGGAGGCGCAGGACCTGGCGGCGCTCCGTCTGGTCGACCGGGCGCTGGCCGCCCCGTAGCGGCCCCGTCAGCCTCCGACGGTCACCGCGAGGTCACCGAGCCCGCTGCCGGGGGCGCGCAGGGCGATGGAGCCGAAGGGGGTGCGCAGCCGCAGCCAGGAACCGGCGGAGAGCAGGGCGACGGGGAAGTCCGGCGCCGCGCGGAGGAAGCCGAGCGACTGGGCGGCGTGCACGGCGCGCAGCGGGAGCCGGGTCGGGCCGACCGGACGCGACCAGATCTCGCGGCCGATCCGGTCCCGCTCCGCCCGGGTGCGGTGGGGCTCGGGCAGCGCCGCGTCCCGGTTGCGGAATTCGGCCACGGCGGCGGAGAGCGCGGTGCGCAGGGCCACCGGGTCGGGCAGCCCCGGCTGTTCGTGCCAGCCGCCGCGCGGCGGGAGGACCCCGGTCCACGGCGGGCCGGTGACGGGGGCCGGGAGCACGCCGGTGCCGGTGGACTCCCCGAGGCATTCGAGGAGTTCACCGGCGGACACGGTGACGTCGAAGTCGTCCGGTCCGGCCAGCCGGGCCGCCCGGACCGCGAGGACCTCGAACGACGGCGGCCGGCCGAAGACGGCCAGCGCGCCGCCGCCCGCCTGCATCCGCACGGCGGCGGCCCGGTCGTAGTGGAGGAGCCGACCGAGGAAGGCCGCGAGATCCTCGGCCTCCCTCGCGTCGGCGAACTCCAGCGACCGTACGGGCACCGTCATGCTGCCGCGGGCTCCTCGGCCATGTACTGCTGCAGGAAGAGCCGCTCCTCGGCGGAGATCCGCCGGGGGCGCGACTCGGCCAGGTCGTAGGGCACGACGACCGTCGAGGCCCGCACGTACACCTGGTCCGGGTCCTTGATCTCGTACGCGATCGTCAGCGACGCGGCACCGATCTTCGTGACCCACGACTCGACGGTCACCGGCTCGTGCCGGTGGACCAGCGGCCGTACGTAGTCGATCTCGTGCCGGGCCACGACGGACCCGCCCGAGAAGGACGGCGAGCCGTCCCCGGGCGCCAGCCGGAACATGAAGTCGATCCGGGCCTCCTCCAGGTAGCGGAGGAAGACCACGTTGTTGACGTGCCCGAAGGCGTCCATGTCCGACCAGCGCAGCGGACAGCTGTAGAGGTGGCGGGCCAAGACGATCAGCCCCGCGTGAGCTTCTTGTACGTGGCACGGTGCGGACGGGCCGCGTCCGCGCCGAGGCGCTCGACCTTGTTCTTCTCGTACGACTCGAAGTTGCCCTCGAACCAGTACCACTTGGAGTCGCCCTCGTACGCGAGGATGTGCGTGGCGACCCGGTCCAGGAACCAGCGGTCGTGGGAGATGACCACCGCGGCGCCGGGGAACTCCAGCAGCGCGTTCTCCAGCGAGGACAGGGTCTCGACGTCGAGGTCGTTGGTGGGCTCGTCGAGGAGGAGCAGGTTGCCGCCCTCCTTGAGGGTCAGCGCCAGGTTGAGGCGGTTGCGCTCACCACCGGACAGGACGCCGGCCGGCTTCTGCTGGTCCGGGCCCTTGAAGCCGAACGCGGAGACGTAGGCGCGCGAGGGCATCTCGACCTGGCCGACGTTGATGTAGTCCAGCTCGTCCGAGACGACCGCCCAGAGGGTCTTCTTCGGGTCGATGTTGGCGCGGGACTGGTCGACGTAGGAGATCTTGACCGTGTCACCGACCTTGATGGAGCCGGAGTCCGGGGTCTCCAGGCCCTGGATCATCTTGAACAGCGTGGTCTTGCCCGCGCCGTTCGGACCGATGACGCCGACGATGCCGTTGCGCGGCAGCGTGAACGAGAGGTCGTCGATGAGGACCTTGTCGCCGAAGGACTTCGAGAGGTGCTCGACCTCGACGACGATGGAACCGAGCCGGGGGCCCGGCGGGATCTGGATCTCCTCGAAGTCCAGCTTCCGCATCTTCTCGGCCTCGGCCGCCATCTCCTCGTAACGGGCGAGGCGGGCCTTGGACTTGGTCTGGCGGCCCTTGGCGTTGGACCGGACCCACTCCAGC
Source organism: Streptomyces sp. NPDC092952 (assembly GCF_044754785.1). Taxonomy (NCBI): domain Bacteria; kingdom Bacillati; phylum Actinomycetota; class Actinomycetes; order Kitasatosporales; family Streptomycetaceae; genus Streptomyces; species Streptomyces sp. NPDC092952. The sequence goes on from NZ_JBIVPT010000002.1 coordinate 476,931, forward strand.
TCTTCCTTGAGCCGCTTGGCGCGCTTCTCGTCCTTGCGGCCCTCGACCTTGAGGCGGGCGGCCTTCTTGTCGAGGTACGTGGAGTAGTTGCCCTCGTACGGCAGGGCGCGGCCGCGGTCCAGCTCCAGGATCCAGTCGGCGACGTTGTTGAGGAAGTAGCGGTCGTGGGTGACCGCGACGACGGCGCCGGCGTACTTGGAGAGGTGCTGCTCCAGCCAGTTCACCGACTCGGCGTCGAGGTGGTTGGTGGGCTCGTCGAGGAGGAGCAGGTCGGGGGCCTCGATGAGCAGCTTGCAGAGCGCGACGCGGCGCTTCTCGCCACCGGAGAGGTTGACGACCGGCCAGTCGCCGGGCGGGCAGCCCAGCGCGTCCATGGCCTGCTCCAGCTGGGCGTCCAGGTCCCACGCGTTGGCGTGGTCCAGGTCCTCCTGGAGCTTGCCCATCTCGTCCATGAGCTCGTCGGAGTAGTCGGTCGCCATGAGCTCGGCGACCTCGTTGAACCGCTTGAGCTTGCCCATGATCTCGGCGGCGCCGTCCTGGACGTTCTCCAGGACCGTCTTCGACTCGTCGAGCTGGGGCTCCTGCATGAGGATGCCGACGCTGTAGCCGGGCGACAGGAACGCGTCGCCGTTGGACGGCTGCTCCAGGCCGGCCATGATCTTCAGCACCGTGGACTTACCGGCACCGTTGGGGCCCACGACACCGATCTTCGCGCCGGGCAGGAAGTTCAGGTTGACGTCATCGAGGATCACCTTGTCGCCGTGCGCTTTGCGCGTCTTGCGCATGGTGTAGATGTACTCAGCCAAGAGAAACCGTCCGGCAATCGATGAGTGGGCAGATACACCCATCTTGCCTGACGGGGGTACCCGGATGGAAACCAGTACGGCCCACGGTGTATTCCGGGGCCGCCCCGACCCCCTCCGGCGGAGCGGCGGGCCCCGCGCCCCGGGCGGCCCCGGCCCGCCCCGCAGGCGTCCACCGGTGCCCCACGGCGCCCTGCGACGGCACGTACCCGGGGCGCGCGGGCGACGGGTGACATGCGACGACCCCGGCACGCCGGTGCGGCGTGCCGGGGTCGTCGACGGGCGGTGGTGACGGTCCGCCGTCCGTCACCCCGGCCCGGGGCCGGGGTGACGGCGGGGGCCCGCTGTCGCGCGGCCGCCCTTGCTACTGCTGTTCCCGCCCGCCGTTACTGCGCGGTGGGCTGGGCCTTGCGCTTGCGCAGGAGGAAGACCGCGCCGCCGCCGACGACGACGAGGGCGATCGCGACGCCCGCGATGACCGGGGTGGCGCTGGAGCCACCGGTCTCGGCGAGGTCGCCCGAGCCGCCGGTGGAACCGGCCGAGCTGCCGCCGGACGTGGCCGGGGTCTTGTCGCCGCCGGTCTGCGTGTCGGTGCCGCCGTTGCCGCCGTTGCCGCTGCCGCTGGTCTTGCAGTCCAGGATGCCCTTGAACGTCTTGGAGAAGCCGTTCGGGCCGGTGACCGTGATGTCGTACGCCTGGTCCTCGGCGACCGGGACGGTGATCGTCTCGGTCTTGCCCGCCTCGACGGTGTGCTCCTTGCCCGCCAGCTCGAAGGTGAACGCCTCGTCACCCTCGTTGCTCGCGGTCACGTCCACGCCGCCCTTGGCGCAGTTCTTCTGGGCCGAGACGGCCGGGATGGCGCCCTTCTTGGCCCAGGTGCCGGTGGCGGTCGCGGAGACCGTGGACTCGCTGGAGCCGGCCAGGATCATGGTCTGGCTCTTGGTGACGCCGGCGAAGGCCCGGCCGACCGGCACCGAGGTGGTGGCCTGGACGGTCAGCGAGGCGGTGCCGTCGGCGGTGCCCGCCGGGACGTCGAAGTACAGCTCGGCACCGTTGGACGCGGTGGTGACGGGCTGGCCGGCCTTGTCGGTGACCTTGACGCCGCTGGCGGCGTCGACGGGACCGGTCACGGAGACCTGTCCGGCGTTGGTGTGGACGGTGACCGGTCCGAGCTTCTCGCCGGAGCGGCCGGAGACCGCCGCCGGGTCCAGGGCGAGGGACGCCTTGGGCTCCTCCTGGTCGGTGGCGCTCTTCTCCAGCCAGTCGGCCAGCTTCTCGGCCTGGGCGTCGGTCGCGTCGACGTCGGCACCGTCCGAGTAGCGCCAGATGGCGACCTGGGTGCCCGCCGCCGCGGTCTTCTCGGTGAGCGGACCGGTGCCGGCCGCCTTGGCGAGCTCCGCGAGGTCGTCGACCTGCGGGTAGGAGTGCTCAAGGATCCAGCGGATCTTGCCCGCGTTCTTGTTGCTGTTGAGCGAGGTCTGGCTCCAGGGGGTCTCCAGGTACTTCGCCTGGTCCTGGGTGGGGTTGTGGATGTCGATGCAGTACGTCTTGAGCTTGCCGCCGCCGTCGACGGTCATCTCGAAGAGACCGGCGGGCAGCTGCTGGTTCCGGCCGTTGCTGTGCAGGACGGCACGGTCGAAAGTCTTCAAGCCGTCCAGCACCGCGGACGCGCCGCCCTGGTGCTGCGGCGTCTCGTCGGCGACGGCACTGCCCGCGCCGACGAAGGCGCCCGCCATGACCAGACCGGATGCCATCACCGACGCGGCCAGCCGGGCTATGCCGCGCCGCCTCGGAGATATGGCCGTCGTCCCCGAGGACGACGAAGCGGTCGCTGAAGAAGCAGAAAACACAGAATTCCCCTCCGGGCGGGACCCTCCGCGCCTGATGCGCGTGTGGGGATTGCCCCGCCAGTCGACTCAAGTGCCCCGTGAGTACTCGGAATCCTAAGGACGAAGCGATGAACAGTCCCCCGTCATACCGTCGTACAACCATTCCGAATCGGAATCGTTATCCCGGAAACACTCCCGTTCACCTTCCGGCCCCGTCCACCGCCCGTCGCGACGCCTCCTCCCCGCCGCGGCACCCGGTCACGAGCGCGCCCGCGCCCGGCCCCGGAATCCCGGTCCGGCCTGCTCAGGGGGCCGACGCGAGGGCGGGCACCCCTTCCTGACGCTCCGTCGGGGACCGTTCCGCGCCCGCACTCCCCGCCTGTACGGCCGGGGACGGCTCGGCCTTCGACAGCCGCCGGAACGCCGCCGTCCCCCGGGTCAGGTCGTGGCCCACCGCCACCGCCTCGACGTCCACGGACGTACGGCGCTGCCCCTCCCGTTCCTCTTCACGCACCTTCAGCCTGCCGTGCACCACGAGCGGTTCACCGATCGAAACGGAACCGGACAGATTCCAGGCCAGGGACCGCCAGGCCCACACGGTGTAAAAGCTGGTGTGCCCATCCGCCCAGAGCTGCTTCTCGCGGTCCCAGCGGCGCGGCGTCACCGCGAACCGGAATCGCGCCATTCCGCCGGTCGCGGTCTCCCGGAACTCCACGCCCGTCGCCGCGTTGCCCACCAGGGTCACCAAAGTCTCGTTCATGGATCCGCCTTCCCCTCGGTCCTCGAAACGGCCGCCGCGTGGTCGCGGTCGCCTGTTCCAGAGTGAGGGGAAGGCGGAATTCCTGCCGGGGCCTGTGGACTACCCGCCGGTTGTGGAAATCTCCGTCACCGCCGCGTACCTCTCCCGTACCTCGCGGTAGCGCACGAGTTCCGCGGCCACCGGATCGAGGACCCGGGCCCGGCCGCAGGCCGCCGCCGCCTCCCGCAGCCGCCGCTCGGCCTCCTGCCCGTACCGCCGGGCCGGGCCGCGCGCCGCCGCCGCGCACGACCACTCCACCAGCGGGCCGCCGACCACCCCGGCCAGCATCACCAGGGCGGGCGTGAGGTAGCCCGGCGCGAACAGACCGACCAGCTGGCCGACCAGCCAGAAGGCGCCGGTGAACTGCAGCAGCGTCATCACCACCTGCGCCAGCACCGCGACCGGCCACCACCTCGGCCTCGGCGGCCTCCCGCCGACCCGGCCGCCCCGCACCGCGCCGGAAGCCCCGAGCGCCCGGGAGGCGACGGAAGTTCGGGAAGTCCCGGAAGCGTCGCTCTCCGCAGGGCCGCCCCGGGCCCGGGGCGCTCCGGCGGCTCCTCCGCCCCCCGCCGCCTGTTCGGTCCCGGCCCGTTCGGCCAGCGCGTCGAGCGCCTCCGGCAGCTCCTTCGCGCCGTGCGCCGCAGCCTCCCGGACCGCCTGCGCCCAGGGGCCCGGCAGCCCGTGCGCGGCCTCGTCCGCCACCGTCCGCACCGCCTGCTCGACCCGCTGCCGGGCGGTGATCCGCTGCTCGGGCGGCTCCGGCCGGGTCGGGGACTCCAGGCTCCCGGGCCGCCGGGTCGACTCGTACCAGCGCCAGAGCCGCAGCCACGGGGTGCCGCAGGCGCGTCCGGCGTTGCGGCGCCACTCGCGCTCGGCCGTCTGGCCCGCGGCGGCCGCCCCGACGGCCTCGGCCAGCCGGTCGGCGAACTCCTCCCGGGCCCGCTCGTCGAGCCCGACCCGCCCCTCGGCCACGTACGCCGGGCGGAGCCTGGCCGCCGCAGCGTCCACGTCGGCGGAGAGCCTGCGCGCCGCCGCGCTGCGCTCCTGGACGAACCGGCCCAGCACCTCGCGCAGTTCGCCGATCCCGTCGCCGGTCAGGGCGGAGACGGCCATGACGGTGGCGCCCGGGTCGCCGTGCTCGCCCAGCGCCATGCCGTTCTCGTCGAGCAGCCTGCGCAGGTCGTCGAGGACCTGGTCGGCGGCGTCGCCGGGCAGCCGGTCGATCTGGTTGAGGACGACGAAGGTGACCTCGGCGTGCCCGGCGAGCGGCCGCAGATAGCCCTCGTGCAGGGCCGCGTCCGCGTACTTCTCCGGGTCCACGACCCAGATCACCGCGTCCACCAGCGCGAGCACCCGGTCCACCTGCTCCCGGTGCTCGGTCGCCGCCGAGTCGTGGTCGGGCAGGTCGACGAGTACGAGGCCGTCCAGGGAATCGTCGGCGCCCCCGCCGGTCTGCTGCGGCCTGCGCCGGAGCCGGCCGGGGACGGCGAGCCGGTCGAGCAGCCCCGCGGCGCCGTCGGTCCAGGAGCAGGCGAGCGGGGCGGCGGTGGTCGGGCGGCGCAGCCCGGTCTCGGAGATCGGGGCGCCCGCGAGGGCGTTGAACAGCGTCGACTTCCCGCTGCCGGTGGCCCCGGCGATGGCGACGACGGTGTGCCGGGAGGAGAGCCGCTGCCGGGCCGCCGCCTCGTCGAGCACCCGCCCCGCTTCGTCGAGGGTGTCCCCGTCGAGCCGGGCCCTGGACAGCCCGACGAGTTCGCGGAGCGCGTCGAGCCGGGGCCGGAGCGGACCGCTCGCGGGTACGTACGCCTCGACCTGGGGCGGGTTCGCGTCCCCGTCGTCCGGAACGGACCCGGACCCGGACGCGGCCCCGAGGCCGGATGCGGGGTCGGTCGCGGATCCCGAATCCGCCGCCCGGTCCACGGCACGCCGCGCGATGAGCCCGTCGTTCCAGCCCCGCCCCTCCCCCCGAGCCCTCTCCCGCTCCCGCTCGCTCTCCCGCTCCCTCTCCTTCTCCGGACCCGGTTTCGTCTCCCCCTCCGGCCCCTCGCCGGAACCGGGGTTCCCGGCGGAACCGGACCCTTCGTCAGTGACGGCAGTCATGCTGCCACCTCTCCTTCTGCAGTACGGACAGCGCGGCGATCAGTTCGGCCTGCGGCTCCGGGGTCACGTCGAGGGCGTCGAGCGGGGCGAGCCGCCGGTCGCGCTCGTCGTCCAGCACCCGGTCGAGGCAGTCGGTGAGCAGCGCCCCGCCCCGGTCGCGCAGCCGCAGCGCGCCCTGGGCACCGATCCGTTCGGCGAGCTGCTCCCCCGCGCCCCGGGTGCGGCGGCCGCCGAGCAGCGCGGCGGCCAGCAGCGCCGTCACCGTCTCGGTGTCGGGCGCCGCGTTGCGTTCCATGCCGCGCACCTCCTCCTCGGCCAGTTCCTCCAGCACCCGCCACCAGCGGCGTACGGACAGGGCGATCCGGCCCCGGATGTCCTCGGCGGGGCCCCACCCCCCTTCCTCCCGGCGAACCCCCTCGAAGCCGAACTCCCGCGCCGCCGGGTCGCGTTGCCAGGTCGTACGGATCTCCTCGTCGGCGGCCGCCACGGCGCACTGGAGGAGCGCGGAGAGGCTCTCGACCAGTGCGTCCAGGAGCTCCGCCGAGGTGCTGTACCGGGGGTAGCCGCGCCATCTCGTACGGGCGTCCCCGGCGAGCACCCCGCCTCGGCGCAGCCGGCGCCGGACCTTGGCGCCCTCCGCGTGGTAGGCGTCCTCCACCACCCCGGTGAGCCGTACCGCCGCCGCGTACTGGGCGGCGACGGCCCCGGCCAGCTCCGGCATCCGGACGTCCAGAGAGTCGATCACCCCGGCCGCCGTACGCCCGACCGCCTGCTGGCGGGCCGCCGGGTCCTGGGCGCGGTGGCTGAGCCAGGCGCGCAGCGGGGCCACGGCGGTGGCGGGCAGCAGTCCGCTGCCGGCGCAGGCCGATTCGGGCAGTTCGGGGATGGTGAAGCGGGGCACCTCGCCGAGGCCCGCCCGGGTGAGCAGCGCCCCGTACTGCCGTGACACCTCGCCGATCACCTGGTGCGGCACCCGGTCGAGCACGGTGACGAGCGAGGCGTCGTACTGCTTCGCGGTGCGCAGCAGGTGCCAGGGCACGGCGTCCGCGTACCGGGAGGCGGTGGTCACCATCACCCAGACGTCGGCGGCGCAGATCAGCTGGGCGGCCAGCATCCGGTTGCGGACCACCAGGGAGTCGATGTCGGGCGCGTCGAGCAGCGCGAGCCCGCGCGGCAGTCCGGGCGCGGTCTCGACCCGCAGCGCGCCGGCGTCGTCCTCCCCGGCCCCGTCGAGCGGGTCGGCCCCGTCGAACTCCTCGCACCGGCCGGGGTGCCCCGCCTCCTGGGGCGGCAGCCAGATCCGGGTCAGCTGCGGCAGTACGCGTACCCCCGCGAACCAGTGGTGGTCGTCCGGATGGCAGACGAGCACCGGCGTCCGGGTGGTGGGCCGGAGCACCCCGGCCCGGCTGACCGACTGCCCCACCAGCGAATTGACCAGGGTCGACTTGCCCGCCCCGGTCGATCCCCCGACGACCGCGAGAAGCGGCGCCTCGGGGTCCCTGAGCCGGGGCAGCAGATAGTCGTCGAGCTGGGCGAGCAGTTCGCTCCGGCTCTGCCGGGCGCGCTCGGCCCCCGGCAGCGGAAGTGGAAGACGCACGGCAGCGACACGGTCGCGGAGGGCGGAGAGTGCGTCGATGAGCTGAGGCCGTACGTCCAAGGTCACCACATGCGAAGAATGCCCAACTTTGGAGCCTTTTTGAAGCGTATAGACACCTCTGCGCGCCGGTTCGCCCGGGAAATAAGTCCGGACAGAGCGGACGAGTGGGGGTGCAGGCATAACGAGTGCACAACACCCGGCGCGCCAGACGTCAAAAGCGCTGCACGAATCCCACCCACCTGCGATTATCGGTTCGCTTCACCGAACCTCCACATCGTGCCACGCAGGTGAAGCAACCAGGACAAGGTGATCGGAGCCCTATCCTTGTCCCGGCAGGTCACGGACCGGCCCGGCCCCAGGGCTCCAGGCCGCCGAGGCCACCACCCGGCCCCCGTAGCTCAGTGGATAGAGCAGGTGCCTTCTAAGCACTTGGCCGCAGGTTCGAGTCCTGCCGGGGGCGCACGGTCGAGGACCCTCCTTCGGGAGGGTCTTTTTGCTGGTCGGGGTGTGTGCGGGAAACCCCCGACTGTGGGGCAGCTCACGGTGGTTCGGGGGTGGGGTGGTCCCTAGGATGCGTGGGGTAGGCAACTATCCGCGTATGTCCCGGCCGAGGAGATCCGTCCCGTGAGCACAGGTGCCGTCGCCCGCGAGAGCTACTACGAGCGGACGGGGGCGGGCCGGTTCAAGCCCACGGCGCATGCGGGTGGGGCGTGGAGTCCGGGTGAACAGCATTTCAGTCCGGTGGCCGGGCTGGTGGCGCACGAGATCGAGCGGTATCTGGCGGGCCGTCCGGGTGGGGCGGGCGGGCTCGTCGTCGGGCGGATCGGGTACGACATCCTGGGGCGGATCGCGCTCGACGAGTGCGAGGTCACCGTGGAGACCGTCCGCCCGGGGCGGACCATCGAGCTCCTCGAAGCGACCGTCGTCATCGGTGACCGGGCGGTGGTCCGGGCGCGGGCCTGGCTGATGGCGTCCCTGGACACCTCGTCCGTCGCCGACAGTCCCCGTGAGCCGATGCCCGCGCCGGACGGGCTGCCCCGGTGGGAGATGGGCGGGCAGTGGGACGGGGGGTACATCGCGTCCATCGAGGTGCGCCGGACTCCCCCGGTCCGCAGGGGCCGTACGGCGGCCTGGCTCTCCACGCCCCTCGGGCTGGTCGCGGGCGAGGAGAGCGGCGCGCTGGCCTCGTACATCACGCTGGTGGACACCGCGAACGGGATCGCCGTCCAGCAGGACCCGGCCGAGTGGATGTTCCCCAACGTCGATCTCACGATCCATCTGCACCGGCAGCCGGAGGGGCCGTGGACCGGTCTGGACACCACCGTCACGTTCGGCCCGACGGGGCAGGGGCTGACCAGCACCGTGCTGCACGACATCCACGGACCGGTCGGGCAGGCCGAGCAGATCCTCACCGTACGGCCGCAGCCGCGCGCCTGAGAGCCTGTCGGGTGACCTTCGGTCGATGGGCGGACGCGGCCTGCTGCGTGTGATTCCAAGGCGCCGGAAGCGCGCGTGCCAGGACGTGGCGGCCCGGTCAGAGGTCACCCGACAGGCTCCGAGCCCGGGCGGCCTTCCCGGGGTCGTTGCCGGGGAGGCCGCCCGGGGTGCGGTCAGCGGTTGAAGGAGGAGCCCAGGGCGGCGGCCTTCGCGACCGTGCCGAGGACGCCGTGGCCGAAGGTGAAGGAGCCCTTGGCCGTCGGGCCCTTCGCCGAGGACGGGAAGACCCACAGGGAGCCGGCCTTGTCGTTCTCGCCGGGGGCTCCGACGGCCAGTTGGGCGCGGCCGTCGCGGTCGGCGACGAGCTTGGCGGCGCCGCCGAAGAGGTCACCGGCCTCGGCCACGCCGGGGACGTCCGGGGTGTCCTGGTTGAAGCCGATGGTGCCGGTCCCGGTCGGGCCGGAGGCGGTGCCGGGGAGGACGAGGACGGAGCCCGCGTCCTTCGTCCTGCCGATGTCCTCCCCGGGGACGCCGACGGCGATGTCGCCGAAGCCGTCGCCGTTCATGTCGCCGATCGACAGCGAGGCGCCGAACTGGTCGTGCACCTCCGCGACGCCGGGGACGCCGGGGCTGTCCTGGTTGAAGACCTTGGCCTTGGCGCCCTGCGGACCGGCCAGGCTGCCCGGCACGTAGGTGACCATGCCGCCCAGGGCGAGCGGGTAGTCGAGGTCGCTGTCGTAGCCCTCGACGATCCGGCCCACCACGATGTCGTCGTACCTGTCGCCGTTGATGTTGCCCGCGGCGATGGTCTCGCCGCCCTGGAGGCCGTAGCCGTTGGCCCGCTTGACGGTGGTGGGGGTGGCGGCGAGGCCGTCCGCACCGCCCTTGTGGATCAGGATGCGGCGGGCGTCGTACTCGTCGCCGTCGTGGACGGCGGAGGCCAGGTCGTCGCGGCCGTCGCCGTTGAAGTCGCCCACGGCGATGTCCGTGTAGCGCAGGTCGTTCATGTCGCTGATCAGCCGGGTGGACGCGGCACTGCCGTCGCGCTTGAACGGTCCGGACAGGAGGTGGATGTTGCTGCCCTGGAGGGTGACGACGTCCATGTTGCCGTCGCCGTCGAAGTCGCCGGCCGCGGCGAGCGTGCCGATCCCGGCGAACTCCTCGTCGCCGGAGAGGAGGGTGGCACCGCCGGACAGTCCCTGCGGGCCGCCCCAGACGACGGTGAGCGAACCGGCCTTCCGGAACGTGCCGTTCTGCTCGCCGCTCGCGCCGACCACCAGGTCCGTGTACCCGTCGTGGTCGAGGTCGGCGGAGGTCATGGAGCTGCCGAAGGCGTCGTCGGCCTCGGCGTCGTCGGGAATGCCGGGCGAGTTCTGGCTGAAGACCTGCTTGGTGGAGGTCTGCAGCCCGTTCTTGGAGCCGTACACCACACCCACGTAACCGGCCTTGGCCTTGCCGTCGACGGTTCCGCCGGGCGCGGTGAAGGCCAGGTCCGGGAAACCGTCGCCGTTGAAGTCCTCGCGGCCCGTGGCCGGCGCGGCCGCGGCCCGGCCCACGGACGCCGGCGCGCGGTCGGGCGTCGTGGCCTGGGCGGTGGGGAGGGTGATCACGGCGGTTGCCACGGTGATGGCGAGGACCACGGTGGTTCCGAGGGCGCGGGATGCCACGGGGGCTCCTTCGTTCGGGTTCGGTCGTCTGCTGGGCGGCGCCGGGCCGTCGTGCCGGCTTCGGCGCTGCGCAGATTCAGACCCTCCGTGCTGGGCGACGGTTGTGTCCGGGAGTCGACTGTTACAGCTCCACGACACGAACGGACGGCGAACGGTGGCGCTCCCCACCGCCGTTCAGAATCCGGCTCCCGCGGCGGCCAGCAGGGCGAACGCGAGGAGCGTCAGGAGCGTACGGAGCAGGTGGAGGCGGTTCCAGGGGGCTTCGAACGCGGTACGGGCGGCACTGTCGTCGCCGCCCTCGGACCGGGCCAGCGCCGAGTTCAGCGGGATGTTCCCGGCGATCGTGATCAGGTGGCCGGCGGCCGCGCAGACCAGGGCGGCGATCGCCGGGGCCCGCCCGGTGTCGCCGTCGCCGACGCCAACGACGACCACGGCCGCCGGGAACGCGATCACCCCGAGGAAGAGGCACAGGAAGACCGGGCCGGGCACCTTCTCGTTGAAGCGGCGCATGGCGGCCGTGAACTGTTCGTCGGGCAGCGTGGCGAGGCCGGGCATGACCGCGATCAGGAAGGTGAGCATGAACCCGGCGTACAGGCCGGTGGTGATCACGGCGAGGATCAGGAGGAGGGAGGGCAGCATGCGGGACATCCTCGCGGTGCCGGGCGTGCCGCGCAGCCGGATTGACGCCGGTGGGGGCGGGCCGCGCGGCGGGTTCGCCGGCCGCGCGGCCGCTCGGTCCCCGGGCCGGTCAGCCCAGTTCGCCCTCCCGTTCCGCGCCGGAGCCGCTGTCGTCCGTCCTGCCGTTCCTGATCCGGTCGGCCTGGCCGATCGCCGTCGCCAGCTTGCGGACCGAGGCGTCCTCGGTGGCGGTTGCCAATGTGTCCGCGCGGGCGGCGAGTTCACCGAGCCGGGGGGCGCCGGGGAGTTTTCCGCCCCGGAGCGTCTCGGCGAAGTAGGCGGCCACGGCGGCCACTTGGAGGCGCTTGCCCGCCCCGCCCCAGAGCGGGCCGCCGATCGCGTCGGTGGTGACGGTGCCGCTCCGCTCGTGCGGTGCCCGGGTGGCGGGGTCCAGCCAGCGGACGGTGGCCGTCGCCACGTGTCCCGCCGCGCCGGGCCTGAGGCGTACGGCGTACAGCGCGGTCACCGTGTGGCCGGGGCCGACCTCGCCGCCGTCGACCCGGTCGTCGCGGAAGTCCTCGTCGGCGACCTTGCGGTTCTCGTACCCGATGAGCCGGAACTGCTTGACGGTCTTCCGGTCGAAGGCGACCTGGGCCTTGGCGTCGCGGGCGGTCAGTTCGAGGTGGGCGGGGAGCTGGTCGACGAAGACCTTGCGGGCCTGCTCCTCGTCGGCGACGTAGGTGGTGTGGCCGTCGCCCTTGTCGGTGAGCTCCTCCATCAGCGCATCGCCGTACTCGCTGCCGACGCCGACCCCGAAGAGGGTGATGCCGTAGGCGCGGCGGGCGGATTCGATGCGCTCCAGGATGGCCCCGGCCGTGGTCCCGCCGGTGTTGGCGAGGGCGTCGGAGAGCAGGACGACCCGGTTTCCGGCCCCCTCGACGCGGCCCTCGACCGCCTCTTCGTAGCCCCGGCGGACACCGGCCTCGACGTTGGTGGAGGCGCCGGGTTCCATGGAGTCGATCCGGTCGCGGATCCTGCCCCGGTGGTCGCGCAGCCGGGTCATCGGCAGCAGGGTCCTCGCCCTGCCGCTGAAGGTGACCAGCGCGATCGAGTCGTCGTCGCGGAGTTCGTCGGTGAGGATGCCCAGGGACTTCCTCACCAGGTCGAGGCGGCCGGGTTCGGCCATCGAGCCGGAGATGTCGACGACGAAGGTGAGCGCGACGGGCGGCCGTTCGTCGCGGGTGAGGGCGGCCTTGGTGGCGAGGCCCACCCGCACCAGGGACCAGCCGCCGTCCCCGGTGCGGGCCCCGTCGACGTTCACGGTGAAGCCCTTGCCGGCCGGGCGGCGGTAGCCCTGGCGGAAGCTGTTGACGAACTCCTCGGGCCGCACGGTGGCGGGGTCCGGCAGCCGGCCGCTGCCGAGGGTGCGGCGGGCGTAGCCGTACGAGGCGGTGTCGACGTCAAGCGCGAAGGTGGACAGGTAGTCGGGCGGGGCGGACTCCCGCGGCCCGTCCTTCTCCGCCACCCCGTCCTTCTCCTTGGCGCCGCCCGGCTTCTCGGCGCCGCCCGGCGCTCCGTACGCGGGGGCGGGGACGGGGCCGTCCCGGCGTTCGGAGGAGGCGGCCCGGTCGGTGGTCGTGGCGGCCGAGCATCCGGTGAGCAGCATGCCGCCCGCCAGCAGCGCCCCGAGCGCCCCCTGCCGGGCACGCGCGTACCGCCTCCGATGCGCGGTCGTCCGGCTTCCCGCTGTCCGGCGTTCCGGTGCCGGGCGTTCCGGTGTTCGGCGTTCCATCGTCGTCGTCCCCCTCGATGCCTTCGTCTTCCTGTCAGCGACCTGTGAATGTGACGTTCGAGGCGGGCGTCCGGAAGCAGACGAAGCCGTTGCGGATGGGTCTCGATGCGGCAACGACGGCTGGAAATGCGACGGAATGACCGGCCGGGGAGGGCGAGTTCGGCCCGTCGGGCCCGGCCCGAGGATCGGAATCCGGGAAGAAAAGCAAGTCTTGTCATGGACACTCAATCACGGTCTACTCGCATAGATCGATGTGCCGCCCTCCGTTCCCAACACCGGATACCGGCGGCCGCTTCGACACCCCCGTCGTGCTCCATCTCCCACAGGAGACATCGTCTTGAGTGCTTCCACACCGCTGCGCACGGCCCTGATCGGGGTCGCACTGGCCGCGACCGCACTTGTTCCGCTCCAGGGCACCGCGCTGGCCGCCCCGGCACACCCGGCGTCCGGCAGTTCCGCCGCCCCGGCCGCCGCCTCCTCCTCCGTCTCCGGCATCGAGGACGCCACCGCCCGCGCGCTCGCCCGTTCACTGGCCGATCCGGCCTGGCGCGGCGAGGTCCGCCGGGCCGCCCTGGGGGCGGACACCGTCGGGCTCGGCGGGCTGACCGGCCGCGCCGCCGCCCCGGCCGGGCGGAACCTCGCCGCCGGGATCGCCGAGGCGGACCGGGGCGTCGCCGCCGCCAAGGGGCTCGACGACAGCGCGGGTCCGCTGCTGCGGGTCGGGCTGGCCGACGCCTCGATGCGCACACGACTCGCCTCGGGCACCGCCCCGCTGGTGGCCGCCGCCCCGTCCGACGACGACGGCGCCACGACCTTCACCGCGTACGACAGCCGGGGCACCGCGCACCAACTGCCCCTGGACACCCCCACCTCCCGCCCCGTCTACCTCGTCGGCATCGACGGGGCGAAGGCGGTCGCCGAGGGGCTGAAGGTCATCGACGGGGCCCTGGCCGCCAAGGGCCTCAACGCCCCCGCGCCCGCCACCGCCGCGAGTGCCCTGGCCGCCGCCTCGGGCATCGACACCACCCGGGTCGACTCGGTGCGGGTCGCCGACGTCAAGGAGCCGTTCTTCAAGGGCGACGCCGAGATCTTCACCCTGGTCACCGGCTTCGGCAAGGACGGCAAGCCGCGCGTGGACACCGTGGAGATGCCGTACCTGAACAAGGCGGACACCACCTACTACCCGGGCCAGGTCCTGGTCAACTGGTCCAACTACAAGTACGACCTGGCCGACGCGGTCATGATGGAGGACGACGGGGACACCAACTACCAGGCCCTGGCCAAGGCCATCGCCGCCGTCCTGCTGACCATCACCGACCAGGGCGCGTACATCCCGCTGGCCGACGCGGTGCTCGACGCCATCCCCACCAGCTGGTGGACCGACGACCCGGACTACGTCGAGTCCTGGTACACCCTCGCCAAGTCCAGCAGCGGCAAGCGCAACGGCGCCGCGGGCAACGGCTGGATGACCGTCTCGCCGTACCACGTGTCGGAGCTCTGAGCCCCACGCCGTCCGGCCCGGCCCCACGGCGGGCCGGGCGGCGCACCGGACGACCGGCCTCGCCGGACGACCAACCGAGCCGGACGACCGGTCCCGCGCCGGAAAGTCCGTCGCGTCCGGCCGGGCCGACCGGCACACTGCCGCGCATGGGACGTACGGAGCACACGGAACACCACCGGCCGGCCGAGGCGCTGCTCATCGGCGGGCGCGCGGGGGTGGGCAAGACGACCGTCGCCTGGGAGGTCTCGGCGCTGCTCCAGAGCACCGGGACGGCACACGCACTCCTGGAGGGCGATCTGGTGGGCCAGGTCCATCCGGCGCCGGCCGGCGATCCGCACCGGGCCGGGATCACCGAGCGCAATCTGACGGCCCTCTGGGCGAACTACACGGCGCTCGGCCACCACCGCCTCGTCTACACCAACACCGTGTGCGTCCTGCCGGAGTCGGCGGTCATGTTCGAACGGGCGATGGGGCCGGACGTGCGCCTGGTCCGCGTGCTGCTCACCGCCTCCGACGCCACGGCGTACGAACGGCTCGCGGGGCGGGAGATCGGCTCGGGACTGGAGCACGAGGTCGCGAACAGCAGGCGCAGGGCCCGGCTCCTGGAGAAGGACGCACCGGCGGACACGGTCCGGGTGGCCACGGACGGGCGTACCGTCGCGGACATCGCGGCCGAGGTCGTGGGCGCCACGGGCTGGTGAGCGCCAGGCCGGGCCCGCCCCGTCAGCTCACATGGTGTTGACGATGAGACCGATGTGGGTGAAGTAGTTCAGCCCGCCGAAGAGCAGGAAGGCGATTCCGGCGATCGCCCACACCACGCCGATGACCGGGGCCATCCATCCCCTGGGCCGCCGCAGCGCGAACGGGAAGAGCAGCGCCCCGATCCCGACCAGGACGTACAGCCCGGACATGAAACTCGCCTCCAGCAGCGGCCACTTCGCGAACTCCCCGGAGATGGGCTCCTCCGGCGGGGCGGCGAAGAGGGTGTACTTCCAGCCCGCCGCGGCGATCCCGAAGCAGGCGAGGCCCATGCCGAAGACGAACACCGAGATGGGTCCGGTGGTCCGGGCCGCGCGGACGACCCGGTCGTCGCCGAGGAGTTCGGCGCCGCACTTCCACAGGTAGAAGGAGGCGGTGAGCAGGAAGACGCCGAAGGCCAGGGCCGGTTCACCGAAGATGACGTTGTCGAACGGGAAGCCCTGCCCGGCGAGCGGCCAGGTCAGGGTCATGTGCAGACCGGTCGTGACGAGGGTGAAGCCGAGCGCCGCGAACGCGAGCGACCACCCCTCGAAGGAGACCTCCCGCCCGGGGGCGAGCAGCCGGTAGCCCAGCGCCACCACGAGCAGCAGCCCGGCGCCGGCGGCCACCGACATGATCGTGTTGTAGGTCGGCATCCGGGTCCAGTCGATCTTCAGACCGGACGCGGCAAGGGGCATCAAGGCGTGCGGGATCATGCGCGGAGCGTAGTGGGACCGGCGAACAACCTGGGGGATTTGCCCTGATTTTCCGTCTCTACGGTCGTGTCGCCGTCCGGTCCGGAACCGGTGCGCCGCCCAGCGGGTACGGGGACTCCACGGGCAGCAGCGCGCCCGCCTCGTCGAGGCGGCCCTCTCGTACGAGTCCGTGGACCCGCCGGGCCAGTGGGGTGACGTCACGGATCGAGACCGTCCACTCGTCGGCGTACCGGCGGGCGGCCTCGCCGGAGAGGCCGAGCTGGAGGGAGCGGTGCGGCAGCCGGTCCAGGCGGAGGTCGCGCTCGGGGTCCCACTGGACGCGGGCCGGCGCGCGGCGCAGGTTCCGTCGCCAGGTGTCGCGGTCCGGGTGGACTCCCCTGGCGTAGTGGGAGAGTTCGGCGTGCTCCAGGGCCCAGTCGAAGCCCTCGCGGGTGATCTCGACGGCCAGCACGGTCTCCTGACCCTCCTTCGTGCCCCAGCCGCAGCGGTACATCATCCACAGGAAGCTCGGCTTGATCCAGGTCATCCGGTCCCGCTTCCACGCCTCGGGGAAGCGGCCGTCCCGGGCGGCCGGAAGGCCGAGGTCCGGCCGGTACGCCTGGTACACGGTGACGGTGGTGCCGGTGTGCCGGGCGCGGATCTCGTACGGCGGGACGTCCGCTATGTGCGGGGCTGCCGGGACGTCAGTGGTGTTCGGGCCGGTCGGGGCGGTCATGGCCCCATCAGAACACCGGGGCACCGGGCGCGGCGAACGGATTACCGCGGGCCCGTCATGCGCGGGACCTGACATTCGTCATACGGAGTCCGGTACACGCGGCTCTGCCGGGCACCGGGGCCCGGAGGCCAGTCTGTACGTATCGAGAGCGGGGCCGCCGAGGAGCCCGCCGCCACGGAGGAGGACCCCGTCATGAGCAGCCCGGCCGCCACCCTCGCCGCCCCGGCCACGACGTACGCGGCGGCCCCGGCCGTCGCCGCCGCGCCCTCGCGGGGCCGGACGGTGCTGAGCGGTCTACTTCCGCTGGTCGTGGACGTCGCCGTTCCGCTCGCCTCGTACTACGTGCTGAAGGGGGCGGGGCTGAGCCTCCTCGCCGCGCTGGCCTGGAGCAGCGCGCTGCCGGCCGTGCGGACCGTGTGGGGGGTGCTGCGCGAGCGGCGGCTCAACGGACTGGCGGCGCTGATCGTCTCGGTCAACGCGGTGAGCCTGGTGACCAGCCTGCTGACCGGTGATCCGCGGCTGATGCTCGCCAAGGACAGCGGGGTGAGCAGCCTCGTCGGGCTCGCCGTCCTGGTGACGGCGCTGAAGGGCCGGCCGATGATGACCGACGCGGTGCGGCCCTGGCTGGTGAAGGGCGTCCCGGCCCGGGACGCGGCCTGGCAGCGGCTCGCGGGTGGTTCGGCGGCGGCCTCGGCGGCCTTCCGGCGGGCGGAGAACCGGTTCTCGGTGGTGTGGGGCGCGGCGCTGCTGGGCGAGTGCGTGGTGCGGGTGGTGGGCGCGTACACGCTGCCGGTGGAGACGATGGTGTGGCTCGGCACGGTCGTCATGGTGGTGACGATGGTGGGCGCGTTCCTGGTGTCCGGCCGGGTGGGAGCGGTCCCGATGATCTACATGATCACCGAGGAGGCCGGTTCCGACCGCTGACGGAACGGCCGAAGGGCCGGAGGGGAGCACAGGCTCTCCTCCGGCCCTTCCGCGTGGCGTCGGTCAGGGACGCCGGGGACGAGCGGACGGGGCGATCCGCTCAGTGGTTGCGGGGGAAGCCCAGGTCGACGCCGGACGGGGCGTCGGCCGGGTCCGGCCAGCGGGTGGTGACGACCTTGCCGCGGGTGTAGAAGTGCACGCCGTCGTTGCCGTAGATGTGGTGGGCGCCGAAGAGCGAGTCCTTCCAGCCGCCGAAGGAGTGGTAGCCCACCGGCACCGGGATCGGCACGTTGACGCCGACCATGCCGGCCTCGATCTCCAGCTGGAAGCGGCGGGCGGCGCCGCCGTCGCGGGTGAAGATCGCGGTGCCGTTGCCGAACGGCGAGGCGTTCATGAGGGCGACGCCCTCCTCGTACGTGTCGACGCGCAGCACGCACAGGACCGGGCCGAAGATCTCGTCCTTGTACGCGTCCGAGTCGGTGGACACGTTGTCGAGGAGGGAGAGGCCGATCCAGTGGCCCTTCTCGAAGCCCTCGACGGTGAAGCCGGTGCCGTCCAGGACGACGTCGGCGCCCTGGGCGGCGGCGCCCGTGACGTAGGAGGCGACCTTGTCGCGGTGGGCGGCGGTGATCAGCGGGCCCATCTCGGACGTGGCGTCGTTGCCGGGGCCGATCTTGATCTTCTCGGCGCGCTCCTTGATCTTCGCGACGAGCTCGTCACCGACGGAGCCGACCGCGACGACCGCGGAGATGGCCATGCAGCGCTCGCCGGCGGAGCCGTACGCGGCGGAGACGGCGGCGTCGGCGGCGGCGTCGAGGTCCGCGTCCGGCAGCACCAGCATGTGGTTCTTCGCGCCGCCGAGCGCCTGGACGCGCTTGCCGTTGGCGGTGGCGGTCTGATGGATGTAGCGGGCGATCGGGGTGGAGCCGACGAAGGAGACCGCGGCCACGTCGGGGTGGGAGAGCAGGCCGTCGACGGCGATCTTGTCACCGTGCAGGACGTTGAGCACACCGTCGGGCAGACCGGCCTCGGAGGCCAGCTCGGCCAGCAGGTTGGCGGCCGACGGGTCCTTCTCGCTGGGCTTGAGGACGAAGGTGTTGCCGCAGGCGACGGCGAGCGGGAACATCCACATCGGCACCATGGCCGGGAAGTTGAACGGGGTGATGCCCGCGACGACGCCGAGCGACTGGCGGATCGAGGAGACGTCGACCCGGCTGGAGACCTGGGTGGACAGCTCGCCCTTGAGCTGGGTGGTGATGCCGCAGGCCAGCTCGACGATCTCCAGGCCGCGGGCGACCTCGCCCAGCGCGTCCGAGTGGACCTTGCCGTGCTCGGCGGTGATCAGCGCGGCGATCTCGTCGCGGTGGGCGTCCAGCAGCGCGCGGTAGCGGAAGAGGATCGCCGTACGCGTCGACAGCGAGGAGGTGCCCCACGTGGCGTAGGCGGCCTTGGCGGAGGCGACCGCGGCGTCGACCTCCTCGGCGGAGGCCAGCGCGACCTGGGTGGTGACCTCGCCGGTGGCCGGGTCGGTGACCGGGCCGTAGTTGCCCGACGCGCCCTCGACGGTCTTGCCACCGATCCAGTGGTTGACGGTCTTCATGACAGGAACTCCTTCAATGGCGTCTTCAGAGGTGGTGGCGACGGTCGGCGACGTGGCGGTCGTACTCTTCCCGGGCTTTCAGGGCCGACGGCCGGGTGGCCGTCTCCGCTACGGGAACATCCCACCACGCCTGTGACGGAGGGGGGCCCGACAGAGTGTCTGCCGTTTCGGTCTCGACGTAGACACAAGTGGGGCGGTCCGACGATCGGGCCTCGGCCAGGGCTTCGCGCAGGTCACGCATGGTTTCGGCGCGCAGGACCCGCATCCCGAGGGAGGCCGCGTTGGCCGCGAGATCGACGGGCAGCGGCTCCCCGGTGAACGTTCCGTCGGGGGCCCGCATCCGGTGGGCGGTGCCCAGGCGTTCGGCTCCGACCTGCGCGGACAGCCCGCCGATGGAGGCGTAGCCGTGGTTCTGGAGGACGACCAGTTTCACCGGGAGCTCCCGCTGTACGGCGGTGACGATCTCGGTCGGGTTCATGAGGTACGTGCCGTCGCCGACCAGCGCCCAGACGGGGCGGCCGGGGGCGGCGAGCTGGACGCCGATCGCGGCCGGGATCTCGTAGCCCATGCAGGAGTAGCCGTACTCCACGTGGTACTGGTCCGGGGAGCGGGCCCGCCACAGCCGGTGCAGGTCGCCGGGGAGCGATCCGGCCGCGTTGATCAGGATGTCGTCGTCGGTGACCAGGGCGTCGAGGGCGCCGACGACCTGGGCCTGGGTGGGGCGGGCGGCCGGGTCGGGGGCGGCGAACGCGGCGGTGACGCGCCGCTCCCACGCCTCCTTGGCGGCGGTGTACTCGCGTACGTAGGCGGGGGCGACGCGGTGGCCGGTGGTTTCCGCCAAGGCGGCGGTGAGGGCTTCGAGTGCGGTGCGGGCGTCGGCGACCAGCGGGAGCGCGCCGAGCTTGTGGGCGTCGAAGCCGGTGATGCCGAGGTTGAGGAAGCGGACGTCCGGGCGGGCGAAGAGGGTGCCGGACGCGGTGGTGAAGTCGGAGTAGCGGGTGCCGACGCCGATGACCAGGTCGGCGGTGCGGGCCAGGGCGTCGGCGGTCGCGGTGCCGGTGTGGCCGATGCCGCCGACCTCGGCGGGGTGGTCGTGGCGGAGGGCGCCCTTGCCCGCCTGGGTGGTGGCGACGGGGATGCCGGTGGCGTCGGCGAGGGCGGCCAGGGCCGCCCCGGCCCCGCTGTGCCGGACGCCGCCGCCCGCCACGATCAGCGGCCGCTCGGCCGCGCGCACCGCCCTTACCGCGCGGTCGAGTTCGCCGGGGTCGGGGGCGGGCCGGCGTACGTGCCAGACGCGTTCGGCGAAGAACTCCTCGGGCCAGTCGTACGCCTGGGCCTGCACGTCCTGCGGCAGCGCGAGGGTCACGGCGCCGGTCAGGGCCGGGTCGGTGAGGGTCCGTACGGCCTGGAGGGCGGCCGGGACGAGCGCCTCGGGGCGGGTGATCCGGTCGAAGTAGCGGGAGACGGGGCGCAGGCAGTCGTTGACGGTGACGTCGCCCGCGCCCGGGACCTCGATCTGCTGGAGCACCGGGTCGGCGGGCCGGGCGGCGAAGGTGTCGCCGGGCAGCAGCAGGACCGGGAGGTGGTTGACGGTGGCGAGGGCGGCGCCGGTGACGAGGTTGGTGGCGCCGGGGCCGATGGAGGTGGTGACGGCGTGGGCGGAGAGCCGCCCGGACTGGCGGGCGTAGCCGACCGCCGCGTGCACCATGGCCTGTTCGTTGCGGCCCTGGAGGTAGGGCATCTCGGCGGCGGACTCGACGAGCGCCTGGCCGATACCGGCGACGTTGCCGTGGCCGAAGATGCCCCAGACGGCGGGGATCAGCCGCTGCCGGCGGCCGTCGCGCTCGGTGTACTGGCGGGCCAGGAAGGCCACCAGGGCCTGGGCGGTGGTGAGCCTGCGGGTGCCGGTCGTCATGGGCGTGCCTCGGGGCGGTGGAGGGGGAGCCGGGGATCGACCGGCTGGTGGGGCCAGGTGTCGCGGATCCAGCGGTGGTCCGGGTGGTCGGTGATCAGCCATTCCCGCTGCTCCCCCGGTCCGGCCATCACGTTGAGGTAGTAGAGGGTGCGGCCCGGGGAGGCGATGGAGGGGCCGTGCCAGCCGTCCGGGATCAGGACCGCGTCGCCGGAGCGGACCTCGGCGAGCAGATCCGTTCCGCCGGGCCGGGAGGGCGAGACCCGGTGGTAGCCGAGGCCGTCGTGCTCCACCTCGAAGTAGTAGATCTCCTCCAGGACGGACTCGGCGCCGGGGCGGTGCTCGTCGTGCTTGTGCGGCGGGTAGGACGACCAGTTGCCGCCGGGGGTGAGGACCTCCACGGCGATCAGCCGGTCGCACGCGAAGGTGTCGGCGGCGGCGAAGTTGTTGACCTGCCGTGAGCAGTTCCCGGAGCCGCGCAGTTCGACGGGAACCTCCGGCGCGGGGCCGTAGCGAGCGGGGAGTCGTCGCTCGCACTTCGCTCCTGCCAGGGCGAAGCGGCCTCCGGCGCCGGAGGCGATCTGTGCATGGGCGTCGCGGGGTACATAGGCGAAGTCGGACACGCCGCTGAACACGCTTTCCCGGCCCAGCAGTTCAAAGATCTCACCTGAGGTACGCACCGTACAGCCACCGGCCAGCGGCAGCACGATCCACTCGCTGTCCCCGGTGTCGAAGGTGTGGACGCCGCCGGGGCCGAGCTCCAGTACGCGCAGGGCGGAGCGGTCCCAGCCGGCCCGTTCCGGGTCGATGTCCAGGGCGTACGCGCCGCGCGCCGCGCTCCCGGCGGGCAGGTGGTGGCCGGTGCGGCCGTCGGTCGTCATGCCCGGCTCTCCTCGTTCGTCGCGTGCTCCCCCCGCCGCGGGCGCTTCTCGTCCTCGCGGAGCGCCACCTCGATCTCGTGCGGGAACGGCATGGCGGACGAGCAGGCGAGCCGGGCGGCGACGAGGGCGCCCGCCGCGTTCGCGTACCGCATGACGCGCCCGGTGGGCCAGCCCGCGAGGAGGCCGTGGCAGAGCGCCCCGCCGAAGGCGTCGCCCGCGCCGAGGCCGTTGACCACCTCGACCGGCAGCGCCGGGACCCGGGTGGCCGTGCCGTCCCGGTGCACGGCGAGGACGCCCTCGGGGCCCTGTTTGACGACGGCGAGTTCGGCACCCGCGTCGAGCAGGGCACGGGCCGCCGCGTACGGTTCGCGCTCGCCGGTCGCGATCTCGCACTCGTCCACGTTGCCCACGGCGACGGTGGCCAGGGCGAGGGCGCGGCGGTAGAGGGGTCCGGGGTCGGCGTCCCGCGCGGGGTCCCAGAACATCGGGCGCCAGTCCAGGTCGAGGACGGTGATGCCGGAGCGGTCGCGGGCGGCCAGGGCGGCGAGGGTGGCGGAGCGGCTCGGTTCGGCGCAGAGGCCGGTGCCGGTCGCCCAGAAGACCCGGGCGGCCCGGATCGCCGCGAGGTCCAGCTCGGCGGGGTGGATCTCCAGATCGGGGGCCTTGGGCTGCCGGTAGAAGTAGAGCGGGAAGTCGTCGGGCGGGAAGAGTTCGCAGAAGGTGACCGGTGTCGGGTACGCCTCGACCGGCGTCACCCACCGGTCGTCCACCCCGAACTCCCTTAGCTGCTCGTGGAGATACGTCCCGAAGGGGTCGCGTCCGGTACGCGTCACCACCGCCGTCCGCCGGCCGAGCCGGGCCGCCGCGACGGCGACGTTGGACGGTGAACCGCCGAGGAACTTTCCGAAGGTCTCGACCCGGGACAGGGGCAGACCGGTCTGCAGCGGGTAGAGATCCACACCGATACGGCCCATGGTGATGACGTCGTACCGATCAGACATGCCCATCCCTCCGACACCGCCTCTCGTTCCTCGGCCCTCGCCCCTCGTCTCCCCACCTCGCCCGCCGTCCCGGCGGGCCGCCCCAAGATCTAGCCCGCCCCCGCCCCCCTGTCAATGCTTTGTCCGGACATACGGACCAATGATTGACACTCGGTCACCGTGCCGTAACCCTGGACCGCATGACCTCCTCCGCAGCGGCCCCGTCCCGTATCCGCATCGGTTCGGCCCCCGACTCCTGGGGGGTCTGGTTCCCCGACGATCCGGAGCAGGTGCCCTGGCGGCGCTTCCTCGACGAGGTCGCGGAGGCGGGTTACGAGTGGATCGAGCTGGGTCCGTACGGCTATCTCCCGACCGATCCGGCCCGGCTCGCCGAGGAGACCGGACGGCGCGGGCTCTCGGTCTCGGCGGGGACGGTCTTCACCGGATTGCACCACGGACCGGGCGTCTGGGACCGGACCTGGGCGCATGTCGCCCGGATCGCGGCACTCACCCGGTCGACGGGGGCCGGGCACCTGGTCGTCATCCCCGCGTTCTGGCGCGACGACCGGACCGGCGAGGTGCTGGAGGAGCGCGAGCTCACCGCCGGGCAGTGGCGCGATCTCACCGCACAGACGGAGCGGCTGGCCCGTGAGGTGCGGGACCGGTTCGGGCTGCGCGTCGTCGTCCATCCGCACGCCGACACGCACATCGACACCGAGGAGAACGTCGCCCGCTTCCTCGACGCCACCGACCCCGACCTGGTCTCGCTCTGCCTTGACACCGGGCACTACGCCTACTGCGGCGGCGACAGCGTGAAGCTGATCGAGACGTACGGCGAGCGGATCGGCTACCTCCACCTCAAGCAGGTCGACCCGGAGATCCTGGCCGGTGTGGTGGCGGACGGGGTGCCGTTCGGACCGGCCGTGGCGCGCGGCGTGATGTGCGAGCCGCCGGGCGGGGTGCCCGCGCTGGAGCCGGTGCTGGCCGCCGCCCGGGGGCTGGACGTGGACCTCTTCGCCATCGTCGAGCAGGACATGTACCCCTGCCCGCCCGACCGGCCCCTCCCCATCGCCCGCCGCACCCGCGCGTTCCTGCGTACCTGCGGCTGACGCAACCACCTCCCTCACCCCGAATGCCGCGCCGCGGCCCTCGCCATAGGATGCGGACAAATCGGGGGAATCGCGCCCATCGCCGAGGGAGTCCGAGTGAACTGGCCCAGCGACCCCGGCCGCCGACCACCCGCCGGAGCACCCGGATGGCAGCCACCGCCCACCGAGCCCCCTCCCGGATGGCAGTCACCGCCCACCGGAGCGCCCGGCCGGCAGCCGCCCGCCGGCCACCGCGGGCCGCCCGGACCCGTGCAGCCGCGCCGCGGCCTGTGGAAGCGGTGCCTGTGGGGCGGCATCCTCCTCTGGCTGCTGACCGCGATCGTCACGTACACCACCCGGAACACCAACCTGCTGCCGACGCTCATCCTGCTCGGCAGCTTCCTGGTCCCGGCCGTCTTCATCCTGTGGGCGTACGAGCGGCACGGCCGGGACCTGGGCGTCCCGCTGATCCTCGGCTGCTCCCTGACCGGCGGCATCCTGGGCGTACTGGGCGCCTCGGTCGCGGAGTCGTACCTGCTGCACCCCTCGGTCTGGATCTTCCTGGGGGTCGGTCTGATCGAGGAGGCGGTGAAGCTCCTGGCCCTGATGTTCGTACTCCGCCGCCACCCCGAGGTGCGCGGCATGCGGGCCGGGCTGGTGCTCGGCGCGGCGGTCGGGTTCGGCTTCGCCGCCTTCGAGAGCGCGGGGTACGCCTTCAACGCGGCCGTCACGATGCAGGGCATCGACCTGCGGGCCCTGCTGGAGACCGAGGTGCTGCGCGGGGTGCTGGCCCCCTTCGGGCACGGGCTCTGGACCGCGATCGCCGGTGGCGTACTGCTCTCCTACCGGAGGCCGAACGGGCGGTTCCGCCTCGCCGCGCCGGTAATCGGCGCCTACCTCGGCGTCTCCGTCCTGCACGCTCTCTGGGACTCGATGCACGGCATCGCGCTCTGGCTGGTCATCCGGATCACCGACACCAACCTCAGCCGTGACCTGTTCGCACAGGGCTACCTCCCGACCCCCACCGCCGAACAGCAGCACCTGTTCACCCTCTTCTCGGTGGGCGGGATCGTGGTGATCACGCTGATCGCGCTGGCCTGGCTGAGGTCGCTGGCGCGCAGCGCACGCGGCACCGGAACGGATTCCCGGCAGGACACTCGCGTTCATACCCCCTAGGGGTATACAGTGGAACACGTCGGACCGCACCGGGCCTCCCGGGGCTCCGGCGACGCACACCTTCCTGCCCGCCGAAGAGGAGAAGACCATGACCGCCGAGACCCAGCTCCCCCAGGCCAACGGCTCCTGCTGCACGCCGAACGGCTCCTGCCACAGCGAGGCGGACGCCGGTACGAAGTCGGGCGGCGTGACCGCCGTCTACCAGGTGTCCGGCATGACCTGCGGCCACTGCGAGGGCGCCGTCTCCGAGGAGATCTCCGGCATCGAGGGTGTCACCTCGGTGAAGGCCGTGGCCTCCACGGGCCGAGTGACCGTCGTCTCCGAGGCCCCGCTGGCCGAGGACGCCGTGCGCGCCGCGGTCGACGAGGCCGGTTACGAGCTCGTCGGCCTCGCCTGAGCACCCCCGCGCCACGGGTGCGTCCACCCCGTCCGCGACGCCCCTCCCCCAGCCGGGCCGGACCCGCCAGCAGATACTGGTAGGGCACGGCCCGGTCGGCGTTCTCGGAGTTGTCGGCGCCCCCGGCGTTGTCGGCGTCTGGAGAGTCACGGAACATGCACAGCACGACGGAGGCCGGGACCCGCGCCCCGGAGGAATCGACCACGGAACTCGCGATCGGCGGGATGACCTGCGCCTCCTGCGCGGCCCGGATCGAGAAGAAGCTCAACCGGATGGACGGCGTCACCGCCACCGTCAACTACGCCACCGAGAAGGCCAAGGTCAGCTACCGGGGCGAGGACGTCTCCGTACAGGACCTCATCGCCACCGTCGAGAAGACCGGCTACACCGCGCACGAGCCCGCTCCCCCGGCCCCCACCACCCCGGCGGACACGCCCGAGGGCGGTACCGAGGGGGCGGACGTCCAGGACGACGGCGCCGCCGACGCACTGCGGCAGCGGCTGACCGTCTCGGCCGTGCTGGCCGCCCCCGTCGTTCTGCTCGCGATGGTCCCGCCCCTCCAGTTCGACTACTGGCAGTGGCTCTCGCTGACCCTCGCCGCCCCGGTCGTGGTCTGGGGCGGGCTGCCGTTCCACCGCGCGACCTGGGCCAACCTCCGGCACGGCGCGGCCACCATGGACACCCTGGTCTCGATCGGCACGCTGGCCGCCTTCGGCTGGTCGCTGTGGGCGCTCTTCCTCGGGGACGCGGGCATGCCGGGGATGCGGCACGGCTTCGACTTCACCGTCCGGCACACCGGTGACACGTCCACCATCTATCTGGAGGTCGCGGCCGGGGTCGTCACCTTCCTCCTGCTGGGCCGCTGGCTGGAGGCACGGTCCAAGCGGAAGGCCGGTTCCGCGCTCCGGGCGCTGATGCACCTGGGCGCGAAGGAGGTGTCGGTCCTCCGGGACGGTACGGAGGTGCGCATCCCGGTCGCCCGGCTCGCCGTGGGCGACCGCTTCGTGGTCCGGCCCGGCGAGAAGATCGCCACCGACGGCACCGTCGTCGAGGGCACCTCGGCCGTGGACACCGCCATGCTGACCGGCGAGTCCGTACCCGTCGAGACCGGCGTCGGCGACCCCGTCACGGGCGCCACCGTGAACACCTCCGGCCGGCTCGTCGTCGAGGCGACCCGGGTCGGCGCCGACACGCAGCTCGCCCGGATGGCCAAGCTCGTCGAGGACGCCCAGAACGGCAAGGCGGAGGTGCAGCGCCTCGCGGACCGGGTCTCCGCCGTCTTCGTCCCGGTGGTGCTGGTGATCTCGCTGGGCACCCTGGCCGCGTGGCTGCTGACCACGGGCGAGGTGACGGCCGCGTTCACGGCCGCCGTGGCCGTGCTGATCATCGCCTGCCCCTGCGCCCTGGGCCTCGCCACCCCGACCGCCCTCATGGTCGGCACCGGACGCGGCGCCCAGCTCGGCATCCTCATCAAGGGACCCGAAGTCCTGGAGACCACCCGCCGCGTCGACACCATCGTCCTCGACAAGACCGGCACCGTCACCACCGGCCGCATGACCCTCCTCGACGTCCACACCACCGACACCACCACCGAGAACGAGGCCCTCCGCCTCGCCGGAGCCCTGGAGCACTCCTCCGAACACCCCATCGCCCAGGCCGTCGCCACCGGAGCCACCGACCGCACCGGCACCCCCCTCCCCACCCCCGAGGACTTCGCCAACGTCCCCGGACTCGGCGTCCAGGGCATCGTCGACGGCCACGCCGTCCTCGTCGGCCGGGAACAACTCCTCGCCCAGTGGGAAATCCACCTCCCGGTCGAACTGGCCCGCCTCAAGGCGGCCGCCGAGACCGCCGGCCGGACCGCCATCGCGGTCGCCTGGGACGGCGAGGCACGAGCCGTCCTCGAAGTCGCCGACAAGATCAAGGACACCAGCGCCGAGGCCATCGCCGAGCTGCGCGCGCTCGGCCTCCACCCCGTCCTGCTGACCGGTGACAACCGCACCGCCGCCGAGGCCGTGGCCCGCGCCGTCGGGGTCGAGGAGGTGTACGCCGAGGTGCTGCCCGAGGAGAAGGTGCACGTCATCGAGCGTCTTCAGGCCGAGGGCCGTTCGGTCGCCATGGTCGGGGACGGGGTCAACGACGCCGCCGCCCTCGCCACCGCCGACCTGGGCCTGGCCATGGGAACCGGCACGGACGCCGCGATCGAGGCGAGCGATCTCACCCTGGTTCGTGGAGATCTCAAGGTGGCCGCCGACGCGATCCGCCTGTCCAGGCGCACCCTGACCACCATCAGGGGCAACCTCGTCTGGGCCTTCGCCTATAACGTGACCGCCCTACCCCTTGCGGCGTTTGGGCTGCTCAACCCTATGATTGCCGGAGCGGCGATGGCCTTCTCATCGGTCTTCGTCGTGACGAACAGCCTGCGGTTGCGCGCCTTCACTTAATTTCCACAAAGAGATCCAGATCACATGGATTTCGAGGTAACCATCCGGCGGGCTCGTGAGTCTAAGAGGGCGATGCCAAGGATGTCTTGGGGGACGTCCGCGGAGTGTCTTGGGGGACGCTCCGGGCAAGCGTAGGCCGGGGCACGTGCACCGGGGAGCTTTGAGCGGCCCTCCCGTACGTACGTACCCCGGCAGATCGCAGCAGGACCAGAGCAGGACACAACAGAAGAGATGCGCAGCCCACAGCGGCTGCGCGGCGCTCAGGAGCTACGGCTCCCACAGACGCCCGGCCGGATCCCGTGGGGGGAATCCGCTCCGGGACATGGGAAGCGCCTCGCTGTCGGCCCGTGGGGGGATCGACGGCGAGGCGCTTCTCTCTGTTCGGACACGACCTGTTCGGGTACGACCTGTTCAGGTGCGGCCGGCATCGGACACGGCCGGATCGGACACGGACGCTCCCGCGGAAGCCGTCGCGGCACGCAAATCGCCCCGGACACCGCACTCTGTGCGAAAGCGCGGTACGCGGGGCGAAGTCGACCGGCCTCGGTGGCCGGGGTCGTGCGGGGGGTGTCAGGCGGTTCAGCGGCCCTCGACCGGAACGAAGTCGCGCAGGACCTCGCCGGTGTAGATCTGGCGCGGGCGGCCGATGCGGGAACCCGGCTCCTTGATCATCTCGTGCCACTGGGCGATCCAGCCGGGAAGGCGGCCGAGCGCGAAGAGCACGGTGAACATCTCGGTCGGGAAGCCCATGGCCCGGTAGATCAGACCGGTGTAGAAGTCCACGTTCGGGTAGAGGTTGCGCGCGATGAAGTACTCGTCGCTCAGCGCGTGCTCCTCCAGCTTCAGCGCGATGTCGAGCAGCTCGTCGGACTTGCCGAGCGCGGACAGCACGTCGTGGGCGGCAGCCTTGATGATCTTGGCGCGCGGGTCGAAGGACTTGTAGACCCGGTGGCCGAAGCCCATCAGCCGGACGCCGTCCTCCTTGTTCTTCACCTTGCGGATGAAGGAGTCGACGTCGCCGCCGTTGGCCTGGATGCCCTCCAGCATCTCCAGCACCGACTGGTTGGCGCCACCGTGCAGGGGCCCCCAGAGCGCCGAGATACCGGCGGAGATCGAGGCGAACATGTTCGCCTGCGAGGAGCCGACCAGGCGCACGGTGGAGGTCGAACAGTTCTGCTCGTGGTCCGCGTGCAGGATCAGCAGCTTGTCGAGCGCGGAGACCACGACCGGGTCCAGCTCGTACTCCTGGGCCGGGACCGAGAAGGTCATGCGCAGGAAGTTCTCGACGTACCCGAGGTCGTTGCGCGGGTAGACGAAGGGGTGGCCGATCGACTTCTTGTAGGCGTACGCCGCGATCGTCGGCAGCTTGGCCAGCAGCCGGATCGTCGAGAGGTGGCGCTGCTCCTCGTCGAACGGGTTGTGGCTGTCCTGGTAGAACGTGGACAGCGCGCTGACGACCGAGGACAGCATGGCCATCGGGTGGGCGTCACGGGGGAAGCCGTCGAAGAAGCGCTTGACGTCCTCGTGCAGCAGGGTGTGCTGCGTGATCTCGTTCTTGAAGGTCGACAGCTCGTCGACCTTGGGAAGCTCGCCGTTGATGAGCGTGTACGCGACCTCCAGGAACGTCGAGTGCTCGGCGAGCTGCTCGATGGGGTAGCCGCGGTAGCGGAGAATGCCCTGCTCACCGTCGAGGTAGGTGATGGCGGATTTATAGGCTGCGGTGTTGCCGTATCCGCTGTCCAGTGTCACCAGACCGGTATTGGCCCGGAGCTTCCCGATGTCGAAGCCCTTGTCGCCGACGGTGCTGTCGATCACCGGGTAGGTGTACTCGCCGTCGCCGTACCGCAGTACTACAGAGTTGTCGCTCACGTCATCCCTCACCGACGTAGTGCCTCTTTCGAGGTTCCCTGACTGTCTCCACCCTCCCCCATTTGGCGCAGGAGAGTGCACTCGGGGTCGTCCATTGGACCTACTCGCGGCACTGAGTGCCGCGAGCCTACTCATCCTGCCCCTTCGGTTCCGGTTCCGGAAGGGCCGCGTGATGTTTCCCACCGATTTGATCGATCATTTTATCTCCCGACCTTCCGGCGATCCTCCGCCGGATCCCCCTGACAGCCGGTAATCCAGCGCCGTACAGCGCCTGCCCGCGGAAACCGTGCGGACCGCCTGGCCGATCGCCTGACGCGAACCGACCAGCACGACGAGCTTTTTGGCCCGGGTCACGGCGGTGTAGAGGAGGTTTCGCTGGAGCATCATCCAGGCACTCTTGGTGACGGGGATGACGACGGCCGGGTACTCGCTGCCCTGGGAGCGGTGGATCGTCATGGCGTACGCGTGGGACAGCTCGTCCAGCTCGTCGAAGTCGTAGTCGATCTCCTCGTCCTCGTCGGTGCGCACGGTCAGCTTCTGTTCGTCCTGGTCGAGGGCGGTGACGATGCCGACCGTGCCGTTGAAGACGCCGTTCTCGCCCTTGTCGTAGTTGTTGCGGATCTGGGTGACCTTGTCGCCGACCCGGAAGACCCGGCCGCCGAACCGCTTCTCGGGGACGTCCGGGCGGCCCGGGGTGACGGCCTGCTGGAGGAGCCCGTTGAGCACCCCGGCCCCGGCCGGGCCCCGGTGCATCGGGGCGAGGACCTGCACGTCGCGCCGGGCGTCGAGCCCGAACTTCGCGGGGATCCGGCGGGCCGCGACGTCCACCGCGAGCCTGCCCGCGTCCTCCGTCTCGTCCTCCACGAAGAGGAAGAAGTCCTTGAGCCCCTGGGTCAGCGGCGGCACCCCGGAGTTGATCCGGTGCGCGTTGGTGACGACGCCGGACTGCTGGGCCTGGCGGAAGATCGTGGTCAGCCGGACGGCGGGGACGGGGCTGCCGTCGGCGAGCAGGTCCCGCAGCACCTCCCCCGCGCCGACCGACGGCAGCTGGTCGACGTCCCCGACGAGCAGCAGATGGGCACCTGGTGCCACCGCCTTCAGCAGCTTGTTGGCGAGCAGCAGGTCCAGCATGGACGCCTCGTCGACCACGACCAGGTCCGCGTCGAGCGGGCGGTCCCGGTCGTACGCGGCGTCGCCGCCCGGCTTCAGCTCCAGCAGCCGGTGCACGGTGGACGCCTCGGCGCCGGTCAGCTCGGAGAGCCGCTTGGCCGCCCGGCCGGTCGGCGCGGCCAGCACCACCTTGGCCTTCCTGGCCCGCGCCAGCTCCACGATCGACCGGACGGTGAACGACTTCCCGCAGCCGGGCCCGCCGGTCAGCACCGCGACCTTCCGGCTGAGCGCGAGCCGCACCGCCGCCTCCTGCTCCGGAGCCAGATCCGCCCCCGTACGCCCCTTCAGCCAGGTCAGCGCCCGGTCCCAGTCCACGTCCACGAAGGCCGGCAGCCGCTCCTCGGGCGTCCGCAGCAGCCGCCCCACCTGCGCGGCGAGGGCCACCTCGGCGCGGTGGAACGGCACCAGGTAGATCGCCGTCACCAGCTCGCCGCCCTCCGGCGAGGGCACCTTCTCCCGTACGACGCCCTCCGGGTCCTCCGCCAGCTCGGCGAGGCACTCGATGACCAGGCCCGTGTCGACCTGGAGCAGCTTCACCCCGTCCGCGATCAGCCGCTCCTCGGGGAGGAAGCAGTGCCCCTGGTCGGTGGATTGCGACAGCGCGTACTGCAGCCCCGCCTTGACCCGCTCCGGGCTGTCGTGCGGGATGCCGACCGCCTGGGCGATCTTGTCGGCGGTGAGGAAGCCGATGCCCCAGACGTCGGCGGCCAGCCGGTAGGGCTCGTTCTTCACGACGGAGATCGAGGCGTTCTCGTACTTCTTGTAGATGCGGACGGCGATGGAGGTGGAGACGCCGACGCCCTGGAGGAAGACCATCACCTCCTTGATCGCCTTCTGCTCCTCCCAGGCAGCGGCGATCATCTTCGTCCGCTTCGGGCCGAGGCCGGGCACCTCGATCAGGCGCTCGGGCTGCTGCTCGATGATGTCGAGGGTGTCGACGCCGAAGTGGGTGGTGATCCGGTCGGCCATGACCGGGCCGATGCCCTTGATCAGGCCGGAGCCGAGGTAGCGGCGGATGCCCTGGACGGTGGCGGGCAGGATCGTCGTGTAGTTCTCCACGACGAACTGCTTGCCGTACTGGGAGTGCGAGCCCCAGCGCCCCTCCATCCGCAGCGACTCCCCCGGCTGCGCCCCGAGCAGCGAACCGACCACCGTCAGCAGGTCGTTGGCCCCGCGGCCGGTGTCGACGCGGGCGACCGTGTACCCGTTCTCCTCGTTGGCGTACGTGATGCGCTCCAGCACACCTTCGAGGACGGCGGGGTTGGGCAGGGTGGACATGGAACCGACGGTACCGGCCCGCGCCGACAGCCCGGGGCGGGCTCCCTCTCCGGGGCGGGCTCCCCGGTACGGCTTCTCCGGTAGTACGGGCCCCTCAGTGCGGCTGCACGTACTCCACCCGCACCACGTCCGGCACCCCGGACAGCTTCTTCCTGCCGGTCAGGAGGGCCTGGGCCGAGGTGTCGCCCAGGAGGTACCGGCGGAAGAACGCCACGGTGTAGCCGGTGGCGATCCGGCGCTGGGCGGTCTCGCCGAGTGCCCGGTCCTGGCGGTCCGTGCCGTCCTGCGCGACGCACCGGCCGGGCCGGTCGCCGGGGATCGCGTCGTCCACCGCGGCCACCTGGCCGCTGCTCGGGGACCACTGGGTGTTGAAGTAGTCGTGGTTGCCGCCGGTGAGGGTGATGCCGTGCAGGGGCGCCTTGTTGTGCCCCTTGTTCCACTTCACGTACTCACCGGTGTTGACCTGGTCGCAGGTGCCCCACAGCACGGCCAGCGGGACCTGGGTGACCGGCTCGTTGTCCCAGGTGGCGGTGGGTGCGAGGCCGATCGCCGCCTTCACCTTCACCCCGGCGGGCCAGTCGCCGTGCGCCCCGTCGGAGACCTGCTGCATCACGCCCCCGCCGCCCATGGAGTGGCCGAGGGTGCCGACGCGTCCCAGGTCCAGGCGGCCGGCGAACGCGGCACCACCGGGCCGTCCGGTCGCCGGATCCTTGAGCTTCGCCCTCAACGGGCCCTTGCCCGCGTCGAGTTGGCGCCACAGCTCCAGATGCCGGTTGATGAGGGCGGCCCGCGCCCGGTACACCGAATCGGCCTGACCACCGCTGGTCGCGTTGATCCCGTTGGCGCCCATGGAGACGACCACGAAGCCCTCGCGGGCGAGGCTCTCGGCCAGGTACTCGTAACCGGAGCTGTTCGGCAGCGGCGGCACACCCGCCCGGCAGGGCCAGGCCCAGAGCCGGTCGCTCATCGCTTCGATGACCTTTGTCTGACGGGCCGCTCCGGCCTCGTCGCCCGCCTGCTCGGCCCGCTCCAGAGCCTTCTTCGCCCTGGTCAGCGCGGACTGGGCGGGCCGGTCCGCGCAGGTGGCCCACTGTCCGTGCTGCATGACGATCAGCGGATGACGGCCCGCCGCGGGCCCCGGGGAGCCGGGCGCCTCGGGGTAGCGGACGACCGCGGCGATCTCGCTCTTCCCCTCGTACGGCGCCCCGGGCTCGAAGGCCAGGTCCCCGAGGTCGTACACCGCCCGCCCCACGGACACGGCCGCCGCGCCCGGGTCCGCGGTGACGGCCCCGGCCTCGGCGGGCGCGGTCACCACACCCGCGACGATCAGGGCCCCCGCGGCCAACGCCGCCGTACCGGCCACCCGGCCGCCTCGCTTCTCCACCGGCGTCACCGTCATGCGCGGTCCAGCCTCCCAGGTCGTTCCGATCGCTCACGACCGACCACGACCGGGCGGATGCACTCCGCGCCCCGTGGACGGACGCCCCCACCCTGACCGGCACTTGTCAGAAATCTGTGAGCCCGGTGTCAGGGATTCCGTACGTCCCGGCAACGGTCGTGAAGAGCGCCCCATCCCGGCGAAAGCGCTCGGCACGCTCTTCGAGGACGATGGCGGGGTGCCGGTCGGAGCAGAGCGAGCTGATGCTGCGGTTGGACGGCTGATCCTCCCCACCCGCCACCACAGCGGCAGCCGGACGTCGCAGCCGCCCCAGGCGGGTGAGTGGCGGCCCGGCACCCCACAGGTATGTCCGGTGGGCGCAACTGCCTGGGCACAAGGCCCGTTGAGACGTACGACGGCTCCGTTACTACCGTGCCCCGAGCCAACCGGAGGCACCGGAGCGGCGTGCCGACGGGGCCCGGCGAGGCCCGGCAACGCGGTGTCCGCCCACCCGCCCGCCCCGGCCTGTCCGATAGATGCAGCATGGCCGCTCTGTCAGCTTGGCGATGAAATCAGCCACCCTAACGGGGTAATGCCACACAGATGCCGGATTAGTACATTAAGGCTTGCAACGAAGACGGCAGGCGGCCGGGCCTGAAATTTTCCGCCCGAGCCCGAGCATCCCACGCGATTCGCCCAACAGCAGGATCTCGAAGAGGGGCCGGCCAGACCGCGCTCCTGGTTCCCGCATCAAGGCAGGTCCGGCCGGGGCAGCACATGACCGGCCGGTTGACGTCCTACGCCATATCAGCCACGGCCCGGCAAGCGGTCCGTTGAACGGCCTTCCTCCTCCGCCCGGACACACAACCGGCTCCGAGGCCGTCGGCATCCCTCGACTCCCCGGCCCGAAACACCATTCGTTCGCCGCGGCCGACGTTCCGGCGCGCCATCACCCGAGCGCAACGCCACCGAAGAGGTCTGGCGCACACCACCGCTGTCACCACCCCACCTCACACCGGGAGTTGAATCATGAGCGGATGCGGCTGCAGGCAGTCCCCGATCGACTTCGGCGGCCATCGGCCCACCGGAGCGGCCTGTCCCCCCGTCGACGCCCCCGATTGCCGTCCCGCACCCAGACCACGCCAGAGCTGCGAGACGATCCCCCTGTGCGATTCCGCACCGTACCGACTCGCGGCGACCGCGGACAGCACCGACCCGACGCCGTACTACACCATCGCCAACACCCATGCCGCTCTGGATCCCGCCGTTGCCCAGACCATCCTGGACGGCGGCACGGGCACGTTCCCGGCCGACGACGGAGCGCACAACGGCCAGCACACCTGGCTCGCCGGCATCGTACGTATCGACCCCGCGTCACTGCGCGGCAATCCCACCGACGTCATGGTCAGCGCCTCGGTCCATGTCCACAACGACGGACCGAGCACGGCCTGTCGGCTCTACGGCCGCTTCGCCCTGTGGAACGGCACGGCTCCGATCAGCGCCGACCTCCTGGGCCCGCCCGATCTCCCGGCGGGCGGCGACGACAACGGCGTCGTCCCACCGACCACCGTGCCCCTCGCGGACGTCCTGGCGGGAAGGGTCGTCATCGAGCTCAACCTCGAAACAGGCAACGACGACACCTGCCGGGTCGGCCCCAAGCAGTGGACCGTCGACAGCTTCGTCCTCACCGTCCGGGCATCCGCCCCCGGCCACGGCAGGCCGTTCCTCCGTACGACCTGCCGTGACTGCGACGGCGCGGTCACCTGCACGACCGACCATCTCGACGGCTCGTCGACCCCCTACGCCCCGGTCCCACCGGTCGTCCCGGCCGCGTCCTGCCAGGACGGATGCTCCATCGTCCGGCCCCCATGCCTCTCCACCGACCCGGGCAACGCCATCATCCGGGGCACCGACGGGTGCCTGTACGCGCCCGACACACCCGCCCTGGACCCGTCCCCGTGCAACGCCGCGCGGCACACGACCGGCGGGCTGCTCGTGCCGGGGGTCGAACTGACGGGTCTCGCCCCGGGCGGCAACACCGGCCTCGAACGGTCGGTGGACATCGACGTCACGGGGACGACCGGCTGCCCCGAGAGGTGGACGATCGGCGCCCGCCTCACCCCGGTGAGCGGGTTCCTCAACGCCGAGCGGCAGCATGCCGACCTCCTCGCCAGGACCGGTATCGACGTACCGATCCCCGAGTCCGACATCGTGCTCCCGGAGGCCGGGGTCTACCACATCGACAGCGATGTGCGGTACGCGCTCGGCACGGCCACCGGCGGCAGCGGCTACATCATCGGCTGGCTCAGGGACGAGACCACCGACACCCTCCTGACGAGCTTCACCCAGATCGCGGTGGTCAACGCGGCACGACAGGAGCAGCAGGGCGGAACCACACACATCATGACCGAATACACGGTCGCATCCGGCCCCCGGACCGTCCGCCTGCACCTGATGTTCGTCCTGACCGGTGGCAAGGTCTCCGACGCCGAGGCCGGCGGCACCGACAGCAACGGGGCGACCCGGATGCGCTTCCTCAAGGTCAGGGACTGAGGAAGTCAGGGGCTGAGGAAGTCAGGGGCTGAGGAAGTCAGGGGCTGAGGAGGTCGAAGGCCGAGAAGGTCAGGGGCCGGCGCACCTGCCCCGGGCCCGCACCAGCGTGGTCACCCGGGCGCCGCCGCGTCCCCGACCGCACGCCGCGCGACCCACCCCTCCGGCGCTCCGGCGCTCCGGCGCTCCGGCGCGATGAGGATCCCCGCCCGCTCCTATGAAGGCACGACGATGTGCAACTTTCCGTCGACCACGGCCCAGGCGACGTCGGTCGGCGCGGACGCCGTCGCGCTCTCCTGGAGCGGGAAGACGTACAGCCCCTCGGCGGGCGCGCCGAGGTCGCGGGCACAACCGTTGTACGCGCATCCATCTTCTTGTCCGGCGGAATGCGGCGCCGCGTCGGCACGGCGTGGGCTCTACGATTCGTCCGGTGCACAGGACGAATCTGACAGCGCCGACCGACAGCGGATCCTGGGTCGCCCTCCGCCTGGAGCTCCCGCCCACGGCCGTGCCGGGGCTGCGGCCGGGGGCGGCGAACGGAAACCGGATCGTCCTCTCCCAGGGGGCGGACACGGTGCTGCTCGCCACGGTCGACGACGACCGGGGCGGAGTCACCTACTCCCGCACGGACCATTACCGTTCCCCCGTCGCCCCCTTGCGGGCCGCCGAGGCGCGCGCGGTCGCCGGGCACGGGCAACCGTCCTGGTACGCGCGTTGGGCGCATCGCTTCGCCGATGCCCTGGAGGCGTCCCCCCTCGGCCCGCTCCACGACGGACGGTGGGTGCTCTCCCGGAAGCTCGCCCGGGACGAGGCACCCCGGGCGGCGGGCGGACCCGCCGGACGGTGGCGTTCCCTGCTGCTCGACGAGCATCCGGACGGCTGCGTCGACTGGTTCACCGGCTCGTGGCAGGTCCTGCCGCTACGGCGGATGCCCTCACCCGACCACGGCAGGGTGAAGGCGTACCGCAAGCAGGCCCGGGAAGGAACCCTGCCGCCCGTCCTGCTCTGGTGGTTCAGCGGGCTCCACTGCTATCTGGTGCTGGACGGCCACGCCCGCCTCGCCGCCGCCGTCGCCGAGAACCGGGAGCCTGCGGTACTGGCCCTCTCCCGCGCGCTGCCCGAGGAACGGACCGGGGCCGGGAGGGACAAGGCCCTGGAGACCTACCGCCTCACCATGTCCGTCCTGGACGGCCCGCATCCGGTCACGGGCCACCAGGAATCGGCCCGGGCGGCGAGCCGTCTGCTCGCCGCCCAGTTGCACGATCTCGATGTCGCCCACGCCCCCACCCGGGCATGGCCGGTGCCGGAGGTCCGTCCGGCCCCCGCCCGCCCGCTCAATCGGTCGGGGTGCCCTGGTGGAAGTACGCCCGCCGGCCCGTCTCCGTGAGACGCCACACGGGGCTCCGCCGCGCCCGGCGGCCCTGGTTGTCGCAGAAGTAGGTCAGATGGACGGTCCCGGGGGCGAGGAGAACCCCCGACATCTCGCCGACCTCGACCGGGGATTCCGGGGAGACCGAGCCGCCGCTCGTCACCGAGAGGATCGGCTCCACGTCCCACCGGCGCCCGGAGGCCCCGATCTCGGTGAACTCCGGGTCCAACAGCTCCAGGACCCGGGCCGGGACGGCCCGCACCTCCGGGTCGAGAAGCCGCATCTCCCCGTCGACGGCCGCTCGCACGGCCCGCTCCCGCTCGTCGTCGGTCATGCCGGAACCCTGCGGGCACGGCGCCCCGGGAACAGCGGATCGCCCATGCCGACCACGGCGGCGTCCGTGCCGCCGCGTCGCACTGTCACGCGAGGGCCGGGGCCGGGCCGCTTGCCGTGCGCGGACGCCGCCGTGCCCCTCGTCCCCCTCGTCCCCCTCGTCCTCCTCGGACGGCATCCGCCGCACGGTGTCACGGTGGCGCGTCCGGGACCTGACTGCCTCGGGACCGCCGGGAGGACGCGTCTACCCTGGCCGGATGACGGACGAGGGGGATTTCCGGGTCGGTGACGTGCTGTCGGTCGCCTGTCCCTTCACGGCGACCACGGTGGAGCAAGGGGTCACGGGGGACGAGGTGTCGGTCCGCTGGCCGTGGTGGGAGATCGACGACGACTGCGCGTTCGCGCGCTGGAACGGAGTCGTCGCCCTCGGTGTGGACGGTGGCGGACACGTCGCACCCGAGGTGGCCGCCGGACTCTTCCGTACCGAACCTCCGCCCGAGCAGTTGGGGGCGGGGGCCTCCTGCCGGGTCGGCGTGCCGCCCACGGTGGTGCATGTGACCGCCGTCGACCACCACGATCCTCCGCTGGAGACGGCCTGGCTGCCGCGCCCCACCTCGACCGTGACCGTGCTCCGCCGGGGTCTCTCCTACCGGGAGTTCCCGGACGGGAGCCATCTCGACGGGTCGGGCTTCACCATCCACCCCGGCGACGGGATCCCCTTCACCTTCGAGCTGCTGATGCGGCCGTACGCGTCTCTCCGGGCGGGCGACGAAGTGGCCGACGCCGTCGGCCGTGCGTGGCGATTCGACGGGGCCTGGGACTGGACCGCCTTCGACGGGGACCCGGCCGGCGCGGGCCCGGAGTGGCCGCTCGTCCTGCTCACCCGGGCGGGCGCGCCGTGCTCGACGCGGGACGCGGAGGCGGTGGCCGCGAGCACGAGGACCGGTTCGCACCAGGAGACGCTCCGGGTCTGGACAGAACTCACCGACGCCTCGCCCACCCCCTGAACCCACCGGAACCGCCGTGCTCCCCATCGGCACCGCCTCAGCCCTCGGCGCGCGTGGCGTCGAGGGTCCACAACTGGTCGGCGGGACGAAGGTCGACGCTTCCTCCGCCGATCAGACTCACATGGCTGACGGCCTGGCGCCGATCAACAACAAGGAAGCCACTGCAGGGAATTGGTCAGACGAAGAAGTCCTCCGCATCCGGGGTCTCGGCGTTGGTGATGAATCGAGAGAATGCGTCGTACGCATCTTCACCGAGGAAATATCCTCCTGTGTGGTGCAGGAGGAACCATCGGCCGAATTTGTCCACCAGGATGATTCCCAGCTCTGACGACTCGAATCCTACGGGAAAGAGCGGAACACCCAGGTTGGCGGCCATCTCCGCAATCTCCCGGGCGTCCCCGTCGTATCCGCCGGTCGGCTCCGTTTCGAATGCCGAATGCGATGCCCTCGGGTGCTCCAGGCTGAGGAGCCCGTACGTCCGGATCACGTGGACGGCCGCCTCCACGGCCTCAAGAGGGAAGCCCTGGGCCTCCGCATCCTTGAGCCTCACCCGAATCAGGTCCCGTGCGGAGTCGCCGATATCCCTTCCGGGGAACCAGCCGTTGCGATTCAACCAATCGAGGACTTCCCTGGTCGGCCCGGTCGAGGACATGGGATATTCCTGTTCTGCAGGTCTCTCTTCAAAGACGCACGCGAATTCCGGGCCGAGCCCGCCGGGTCACAGCGCGGCGGCGCGCCCGCGTACCAGGAGGTTCTGCGTGCCCAGGCCGATCGCCAGGTACGCGTAGAGCGACGCGGCCCCCAGGACCCCCGCCCCGGCCACGTGGTCGATCCACAGCCCCAGCCCGGCGTGCACGGCGACCGAGGCGAGCCACAGTCCGGTCGTCGCCGCCACTCCCTGGCGCACCACCTCGCCCCCGGGCTCGCGCCAGACCCGTACGGTCCGGGCCCGCACCGCGCCGAACAGCCCCGCGACGAGCAGGCTGACCGCCAGGAGGACGACCGACAGCGCGGGCAGTGGGTGGTCCTTGGCGACCGAGGCGACCCCCAGACCGATCAGGGCGGCCCCGAGGACGGCGAGGACCACCGGGACGACGAGCGAGCCGTTGCGCCGCACCGGGCGGGTGCGCAGCTGCTGTCGTACCACCAGGCTGACGGCCACCAGCGATATGGGGATGCCCCCGCCGTACACACCCTGCATGCCAACTCCCCCTTGGATCAACGCCGTTGCCTGCCGATGTCGGCGCTGATCATTATGTGGGGCAGCCCCGGTGCCACAGCCGGAATCGGCCGTGTCGGCGCGCCGGGACCGGCACGGCGCGTGCGGGGAGCCGGGGCGGCCGTGCCTGGGGTTCCGGGCTCCTCAGGACCGCGTCGCCTTCCGGCACTCGTCTCCGGAGCCGCCGCGTCCGACCGGTGTGGTGCGGTCGTACGGGTCGGTCTCCTCGGCGGTACCGTCCGCCGGGCGGTCGTCGCCGAAGGGCGGGTCGAAGTAGCCCGTCTCGTCGCCGCACCCGCCGTTGGTCATGTCGTACTTGTACGAGACGACCGAGAACGTGCCCGGCTCCGTGATCACCTTGTCGGGGTCGTCCCAGTTCAGGACCAGTTCGCGCCGGATGATCGTGCGGACGACCTCGTCGCCGCCGTCCGCGCCCGCGCGGGTGACCGGGTAGACGAAGGTGGCGTCGGCGGTCACCTGGAGCGCGCCGCGCTCCCCCTCCCGGTAGGTGAGGCGGCCCCGGGTCTTCACGACGTCGCCGACCAGGCGGGTGCGGGAGGGCTGGAAGCGGCTGAAGAGGAGAAGGGGGTTGTTCTTCTTGCTGGGGCTTCGCAGGGCCGTGTCCACGAGGTCCCGCACGTCCTTCTGGTGCGGGTTGAGCAGGGCTATCGCCTTCTCCGGGCGCTCGCCGCGCAGCACTCCCCGGTCCAGACCGGACGCGACGAGGAAGTCCCGGGTGCGGGCGAGGGCCCGCCGCACCTCGGCCTCGTTCATCCAGCCGACCGGCGCGGCCTCCGGCACCGTGATCCCCGCCGCCCCGTCCGCCCAACTGGCCGCCGGTGAGCCCCGGAACGGCTCGTCCATGGTGGCGCGCCGGGCCGGCCCCGACGGGGGCGCCTGGGTCGGGCGGGCGGTCTCGGCCGCCGACGGCGAGGGATCGTCACCGGAGAACAGGTCGACCACCCGCCCCGGTGCGAGCGCCACCACCAGCAGCACCACCGAGGCCACCAGCCCGAACAGGTAGAGGCCCTTGCGCCGCTTGGGCCGTGCGGGGGTGTAGGTGCGCCAGCCGTCCGGTACGCGGTCGGGCTCCTCGCGCAGCCGCCTCGTCACCTCACGGGCCCGTGCCGAGGGCTCCTTGGGCGCGTCGGCGACCCCCTCCACCGACTCGCGCAGGAACCGCTCCCACTCCTCGTCCGATCTGGAAGAACCGTCCGAATCCGTACCCGCGCCCATCCCCGACTCCCCGACCGTCAGCAGCAGATCGCGCCCACTCCCC
Source organism: Streptomyces sp. NPDC092952 (assembly GCF_044754785.1). NCBI lineage: Bacteria > Bacillati > Actinomycetota > Actinomycetes > Kitasatosporales > Streptomycetaceae > Streptomyces > Streptomyces sp. NPDC092952. Next base: position 518,097 of record NZ_JBIVPT010000002.1, read on the forward strand.
GGGGCGCGACCGCATGATTGCATGGGGCACCGACAGCGGACCGGGCCGGGTCGACGGGGAGGGCACGGGCGCACCACCGCCCTGGATCGACCGGGGCCGGGGGCCGGTCAGGCGCCGACCGCGACCAGCGAACGGTGGTGCCCCGGGCTCTCGGCCTCGTCGATCAGAGCCACCGCCAGGTCCGTGTACGAGAACCCGGACGGGCCGCCGGCGTCCGGCAGCACCCGGTGGTCCCCCGTCCGGTAATGGCCGGTCCGGGGCGCCTCGTCGTCGAGGAAGACGGGCGGCGGGGCGAGGACGAGCCAGTCGACGTCCGTCTCCGCGGCGCGCAGCACGTCGAGCGCGGCGGCGTGCCCCAGGGAGAACGCCCGGTGCTCCGCCGGGGTCCCGGGCGCGTCGTGGACGGCCACCCCGGGGGCGGTCTCCAGCGTGCTGCCGATCCCGAGGAGGACGAGCCGGCCGACCCCGGCCCGGCCGAGGCCGTCCAGCAGCGCGCGGGTCGCGCCGACGTAGAACTCCTCCGCGGGCACATCGGTGCGGGCCGCCGCGCTGATCGCCGCACCGTGCCCGGCCGCGACCTCCGCGACGCTCTCCGCCCGGGTCGTGTCGCCCGCGACCACGCGTACGCCGTCACCGGCCAGCTCCGGGTACACGTCCGGGTTCCGGTACTTGTCCGGGTCCCGCACCACGGCGGTCACCCGGTGCCCGCGCGCCACCGCCTCGGCGACCGCGCGCCGCCCGGCCCGCCCTCCGGCCCCGAACACAACGATCCTGCTGCCAACCATGGGAATCCCCCTTACCGGGGCCCGCCCAACGCGGGCCGCTGCGCCGGACGCTAGACCGCCCACCCATGGTTTCCGCAACGATAGTTGCGTACGCTCGCGAGGTGAACGAACCTCTCGATCCCGACATGTTCACCGGCTGCACGCACGCCCCCACCCCGTTCCGGATCGGCGGCAAGTGGATGCCGATGATCATCCGGTGCCTGGAGTCCGGCCCCCGGCGCTTCAGCGAACTGGAGGTCCCGCTGCGGGGCATCACCCCGAAGGTCCTCACGGAGACGCTCCGCGCGATGGAACGGGACGGCTTCCTCACCCGCACCGTCACGGACTCCACCCCGCCCCGGGTGGACTACGAGCTGAGCCCCCTGGGCCGTACGCTGCTCGCCCCGCTGAACGCCTGCTGCACCTGGGCCGCCGCCCACCTCCCGGAGCTCCTCGACGCCCGGGACGCGTACGGGGACACCGCACCGGCGCCCGGCGGGCCGTGATATCCGTCAGCGGAGGTCCGGGCACTCCTCGGCGAAGCCCTGCGAGACGGGCTGCCACGCCCCGTGCTCCTCACGCGCGCTCAGCCGGTCCGCCTCCGCCGCGGCCTCGGCCAGCTGGGCGGTGCTGAGGGGAACGGCCGCTTCGAAGACCCGGCCGAGGTGGTGGCAGTGCACCATCGGGCGGATGCCGGGCGGGCACGGCTCGTCGGCGACCACGAAGAGGTCGGGCAGCCGCCAGCCCAACGGGCCGGCCAGGGCGGACAGTTGCTGCCGCCGGTAAGGACTCGGGTCGAAGCGCCGCACCATCCCGAGCAAGGTGCTGAAGGACAGCCCCAGGAACGGCAGTTCACGGAGGCCGAAGCCACGGTTGCGGAGCAGATCGCGGAGCACCGCCGCAATCCTCGTCTCGGCGGGACGGTATCCCGGCCACGTCGGCCGGACGAAGGGTTCCGCAGCGGCCGTACGCGGCAACGAGACGACGAACGAACGCAGTTCGGCGAGTCGTGCGTGGTCGCAGTGGCTGGCGGCGGACGCGAATCGCCGCATGACCTCCGCGTCGCGCCCCGGGGGCAGCAGCTCGGCCGGGACCGGGTGGCCCGCGACGACGAGGAGGTCGGCGGCCGGTATGCCGAGTTCGGCGGCGAGTTCGGCCGCCCGCTGCGGGGCGGCGCCGGTCGCGGTCGTGGCGAGACGCCTCAGGGTGGTGGTCCGGTCCATGCGAGGAACGTAACGGGTGCGCCGCCGGTACGTCGGCGAGGAGAGGGTCAGACTCCGGCGCCCGCTCCGCGCCCCGCGACGACCGGCCCCAGCAGGAGCGCCGCCACCAGCAGCACCGGGACGCCGATCGCCAGGGCGGTGCTGCCTCCGACGAGGGTCGTGAGGTTGTCCAGGATCAGCGCGAGGAAGGCCAGCAGCCCGATCAGCCCCAGCCCCGGCGCGACCGTGTTCGGCCAGGCGCCCGTGCGGTGTTCGCGGTGCCGGGCGAAGAACACCACCACTGCCGCGCTGGTGATCGCGTACAGCAGCACCACCCCGACGGAGGCGAAGCCCGCCAGCCAGGTGTAGAACTGCTCGACCGGGTCGAGTCCGGCACCCACCGAGACCGCCAGCAGCACCGCGACGACGACGGCGGTGGCGTTCGACGCCCGGTACGGGGACCCGTGGCGCGGGTGCGCGGCACCGAGCCACGCGGGCAGCGCGCCCCGGCCCGCGAGCGCGAAGACGTACCGGGCCACGATGGTGTGGAACGACAGGATCCCGGCGAACAGGCTGGTCACGAAGAGGACGTCGACGAGGTGCCCGCCGACCGCGCCCAGGTGGCGGCGGGTGGCGTCGGTGAGCATGGTGCCGCCGTGGTCGGTGGCGGTCCCGACCGCGTGCGCGTCGCCGACCGCGGTGATCAGCGCCCAGCTGGAGAGTGCGTAGAAGGTGCCGATCAGAGCCAGCGACAGGTAGGTCGCCCGGGGGACGGTGCGCCCGGGGTCGCGCGCCTCGTCACGGAAGACGGCCGTCGCCTCGAAGCCGATGAAGCCGAGGACGGCGAAGAGGACTCCGACCCCGGGCGCCCCGGACATGATCCGGTCGGGGCTGACGATGCCGGAGGACAGCCCGCTGTCGCCGCCGGTGACCAGGACGACGACGTCGAACACGACCACGACGAGTACCTCGGCGACCAGCCCGACGCCGAGCACCTTGCCGGACAACTCGACGTCCCGGTGGCCGAGGAGGGCCACCACGGCGAGCGCCGACGCGGCATACACCCACCAGGGCCCACCGACCGCCTGCGCACCGGACGGCAGGGCGGCGAGCCCCGGGCCGAGCAGCCCGAAGACACCGGCCTCCAGAGTGACGTAGGAGAGCAGCGCGGCGAACCCCGCACCGAGCCCGGCGCCCCGGCCGAGCCCGCGCTCGACGTAGGAGGAGAAGGCCCCCGCCGCCCGCACATGGGGTGTCATCGCGGTGAAGCCGACCGCGAAGAACAGGAGCACGACCCCGGCGACGACGTAGGTCGCCGGAAAGCCCGTCCCGTTGCCCCCGGCGATGCCCAGCGGCACGGGGCCGCCGACGACGGCGAGCGGAGAGGCGGCGGCCGTGACCATGAAGACGATGCTCGCGACACCGAGGTCACCGCGCAGCCGGGCCCGTTCCCCACTACGGCTGCGGCTGTCGGACGGGACCGGCCGCCGGAGTTCCGAGGACATGCTGTCTCCTCCTTGGGCGACGGACGGACGGGCCGAAGAGGCGCACCCCCGGGCAGGAACCGGAACGGGACTCGCTCCCCCGCCGCAGCCGCTGCACGCCCCATCGACTCCAACGCCACGCGCGCGCCGAGGATGCGGTACGAGCGCCACCGGCGCCCGCGCCCCGGACGGTCCGTAACGCGCTCACGGCTCCCCGTCGCCCGGCACGACCCCGGCCAGCCGCAGCCCCCGGCTCTCCGCGACACGTACGACCTGCCGCAGCGACTCGCTCAGCCGGGCGGCGAGAAACCGGATCTGCGGCGCCGTCGACCGCTCGTCGGCCAGAAGGTCATCGGCGTGCCCGAGCAGATCCCCCGCCATGCCGAGCTGGACGCTCTCCATGTCGTCGGCCATCCGCGACATCAGCCCGCCCCCGTCACCCCCCGCCAGCAGATAACAGGGCTTGCCGCCCTCCCCCGTCCACGGCAGCAACCGCGCCATCGAGGGCTCGACGCCCGGCCGTTCGGCGGTGACGTGCTGTTCCATCTCGACCTGCTCTCTTTCTGTAGCGAACTCATCACAGAGTGGGGTCGGTCGTCGCTACGCTGCCAGAGGGGCGGGGATGACGGCACACAGGTCAAGACGGGGAGTTGGACCGCATGACGACGAAACGAAGCCCACGCACACCACGCGAGAAGTACGGCGAGGAGCTACGCCTCCGCCGCCTGGCCGCCGGGCTCACCCAGGAGGCCCTGAGCGAGATCATCGTCTGCTCACCGAAACTGATCAGCCACTACGAAGCGGGCCGCCGCCTGCCGTCCCCGGAGGACGCCCGCCGTATCGACCGGGCGTTGGGGACGGACGGGTTCTTCGAGCGGTGGCTGGAGAACCTGGACACCACTTTTGCCCATTACTTCGCCGCAGTGGCCGAGTTGGAGCGCGAGGCTACGGAGATCCGCCAGTACGGAGCATCCCTGATCCCGGGCTTGCTTCAGACAAAGGCATACTCCCGCGCGGTGTTCGAGGCGTACCGCCCGAACTACTGCTCCGAAGAGCTTGACGAACTGGTCGTCAGCCGCGCCGAGCGCAGTCAACTGCTCGACCAGATGACAACACCGGTTGCCTGGGTACTGCTCGATGAGGCCGCCCTCAGGCGACCCGTGGGCGGCCCAGCAGTAATGGTCGAGCAACTCCACAGAGTCGCAGACCTGGCCGACACCGGTCGCCTGCGTCTACACGTGCTGCCGTTCACCTCGGGAGCACACGCGCTTCTGGAAGGCATGCTTTACCTACTGTCCTTTGCCAACGCGGCGCCTGTGGCGTACATCGAGGGTCTTCACACGGGCCGCCTGATGGACGATCCGACGCTGGTTGCGGCCTGCCACACGTCCTACACTCTCGCCCTGAGCGATGCGGCACCGCAACGGGAGTCAGTAGCGCTCATCAGGGCCATCGCGGAGGAACACGAACATGCACAGCACCAAGCCGACCATCGCTGACAGCTCATCCCTGAGCGGCTGGCGCAAGTCCAGCTACAGCGGCGGAGCCAACGGCGAGTGCCTTGAAGTCTCTGATGGCCACGCCTCGATCCCCGTACGGGACAGCAAGAACCCCACCGGCCCCGCGATCCTCTTCCCGGCCCGCGGCTGGTCGGAGTTCGTCGCGGCGGTCAGGAACGGCAGCCTCACCGCCTGACGCGTACCGCACCCAACGAGCCGGCCCCGCACGGGACCGGCTCGCTGTGCGTGACAACGCCTCCGTCAAGGCCGGTAGATGCACTCCGCGATCGTCGAGTGCTTCTTCCAGCCGAGGGTCTCGTACAGTGCGCGGCCGGGGTCCGTCGCGCCGAGGACGCCCGTCCGCGCGCCCCGGGCCACGGCCTGGTCGGCGAGCGTGCGCATCACCAGGCCGCCCAGGCCGCGCCGCCGGTGGGCCTCGCTGGTCACCACCCGGTCCACCACCGCCGCCTCACCGACGAGCGCTGCCTGCCCCTGGGCCGCCGGCCGGCCTTCCGCGTCCCGCACATGTACGTGGACGACGTCGCCCACGCACTCGACGGCCACCGCGTACCCCTCGGGCGCACGCGGTGTCGTGACCGTCAGGTCGATGGCCATCAGGTGGCCGGTCTCCTCCCGGGCCACCACCCATCCCGGCGTGAGCCAGGGCTCGACCTCCTCGGGCTCGGCGGGCATCTTCATCCAGGTACGCGGAACCGTCACCGAGGCAGCCGCGCCACGGACCAACGACTCCTCGGCCACCGGAAGGACATGGCGCCCGACTTCGGCGGGGTTGTCGGCCACCTCGATGTAGTAGCCCCAGGGCTGCCGGACGGGCGGAGGCGTACGCCGGGACACGGCCCAGCCCGCCACCCATGTCCTGACCATTTCCTCAAGCATCGCGTCCTCCCGTCGTGGGGACCGCACCCACAGTCCACGTAATACCCAAAAGAAAATTCCAGGTGTTACGTACCGTACCGCCATCACGTAAGGCACCAAACTTGCAGGCAACTGTTACATGTAGGCCGGAAATCGCCACCTGGCGGCTGAGGGACACCGGCGGACAGAGCTGTCACCCGACCGCGACCGGGCGGTTTCCGAGTTCGTCGATGAGGCGGCGGTAGGTCTCGAAGGCCGGCTTGGGCGTGTAGTCGTCGCGCAGGAGACCGAAGTGGTGGAAAAGGCCATCGGCACCGGTGTCGGCGTCACGCAGGGAGAAGAACGTGTAACCGTCGATGTTGAGGTCCTCCGCGAGGGCGGCGACGGCCCGGACGACGGCGTCGAGGACTTCCGCCTGCCGGTGTTCGGGGCGTTCGGGTCCGGTGGGCCAGCCGTTCTCGCAGATGCGGATCGGCACGGTGTCCGGGATGGCGGCCTTCGGCAGGTCGGTCCGACGGAAGGCGGTGACGACGCCGGTGACCGCCGCCGCCAACTGGTCGGCGGCGATGGGGCGGAAGACGTCGGGGAAGAAGTCCAGTCCGACGTAGTCCAGTTCGGCCAGGAAGCGTTCGTCGGCCAGGGCGGCGAGGTCGGACCAGAAGGTGTCGGCCGGGTCGAAGGTCGGTACGGCGTTGAAGCCGACCGCGATCGTGTGCCCCAGCTCGCGGGCCTCCTCCTTCGCCGCGACGACTCCCTGGACCAGCGCGTTCAGGACGTTGGGGCTACTGCCGTCCAGGACGGGGAGGTTGGCGTTCGGCTCCTCGCAGATCTGGAGGGAGGCCAGGTGCGGCCCGTGGGCACGGACGGCTTCGCGGACGAATTCGAGCCAGCCGTCCAGCCGCCCCGACTGCTCCCGGAAGGGCAGCACCAGATCGAGCACGCGACCGCGCCCGAGGTACTGCTGCGGGTCGACGGGGGTGGGCGGTTCCTGCGGGGACGTGGCGGCGAAGGGCTGGTAGGCGCGGACCGACAGCGCGGGGCCCGCACCCTGCAACCGGTCGAGCGCGTCGGTGATGCGGTCCGGGCGGTCGGGCAGGGCCGGGTGGACGATTCCGTGGTCGTCACCCAGGAGACCGCCGGGGTAGATGCCGAAGGTCAGGGGCATGATGATCCCTCTCCAAAATTTTGGTGTCACACCAATTTTGTGGTGACGCTACCATTAACCCGTGGGACTCCGAGAGACGAAGAAGCAGCAGACCCGTACGGCGATCGCGGACGCGGCCCTGGGCCTGTTCCTGGAGCACGGGTTCGACCGGGTCACGGTCGCCGAGGTCGCCCGGCGAGCGGGGGTGTCCACCAACACCGCGTTCAACTACTTCCCGGCCAAGGAGGACCTGTTCTTCGACCGGCAGGCCGAGGCGGAGAACCATCTCGCCGCACTCGTACGCGACCGGGCGCCCGGCACCTGCCCGGTGGAGGCGGTCCGGGACGGACTGCTGACCGCCCTGCGGGAGAACGGGCCGATGTTCGGGCTCCATCCGGGCGCGGTCAGGTTCTTGCAGGTCATCCACGACAGTCCGGCGCTCCGTGCCCGTGAGCGAGAGATCGGTGAGAACGCCGAGGCGGCCCTCGCGGCGGCGCTGGCCGAGCATCCGCCGGCGTCCACTCCCGGCGGCGGCACCGACCCCCTGGCGTCCGCCCTCCTCGCGGGGGCCGTCGCCGGGACGTACCGGGCGGTCCTGCGCGAGATCCGACGTCGCGTCATGTCCGGCGAACCCGCCGCACGCGTAAGGGACGTGGTCGCTCCGGCGGCGGACCGGGCGTTCGACCGGCTGTGCCACGGACTGCACATGACGGATCCTGCGCACTGAGCCTCAGGGGATCCGATGCCGTCCTCGGGGCGGCGTTCCGCGCACTCGGGCAGCGGAGAGCCAGGAAGGCGGTCGTATTTCGTGCCGTGGCACGTAAGCGAGTAAGCGCGCGGCCGACCGGTGCAAGGTGCGGGAAGCCTCGCCGACACCCCTCGGCGTGCACCTGCCGCGTCCATGGGCCCTCCGGCCCGCTCACGCCCTGTGGGATGGCCTCCGGCCCGCCGCCGTCGACCGGCCCCTCACCCGGAACCGGCCGATGGACCACGTGACCAAGCCGACCAGTGCGGCCACTCCGGCCGCGTAGACCGGCAGCCACAGGGTCGTGGTGGCGGACAAGCAGTCGGCGACGGCCGCATGGCTCTGGACGTCCCGCGCCTGAGCCAGGGCGGCGGTGTCCCGGCCGGCCAGGCCCGCCAGCGCCGCCTCCGTTCGGAGACTTTCGTAGTCGCCCATCGCCGGACACCTGTCACGCGTGCCCGGCATCGGGAACAGCCAGGCCCAGCGCTGCATCATCGGTGCCAGCGCGATCGCCGCACACAACCCCACGACCAGCGCAAACGCCACCAGGTTACGCATGTACACGGACCGGAGGCCGGGCGTCCACGTCGGCAGCCGGTAGAAGGAGAAGACCACCGCGAGAAGCGTCACCCCGATGTACGTGGCGAACCACTGCCACGAACCCTGCGCGAGGGCGAAGGTCAGTACGGCGGCGAGCCCCATGCCGACGATCCCCGCCTGACCGGAAGCATCACGGCCCGCGCCGGTGGACGCCGCGCCACGGGCTCCTCGGGGGGTGGGATCGTCCACGGTGACTCCTGCCTGCCTGTCCGGTTCGCCCCCAGCATCCAGGCGCACGGCACCGTCGGGCCGCAGCCATGCCGGACCCGCCCACAAGCCTGGCCCGGTTGGCGGCCGCCGGATTGGGGCCCGATTGGACAGCGCGTAGGTTCCGCGGGCGAACATCCGGCCCGCCCACGCGGCGGGCCGTTGCCCATTTGCTCCGATGCACCAGAGACGACGTCACATTTCACGTCAACGGCGGGGAGCTTGGATCGGCCAGAATCGGCCGAGAGTCCGTCTTCACCGGAAAGCTCCGGCCACCGGAGAAGGGGAATGGTTCAAGTATGCCCAGAAACAGACCGTCTGACGTGCCCTCGGATCGCGTCACCGGCAGCTCACCACACAGGACTCTTTGATTGCATCGGCAACGAAGAGTTGATAAAGGTGAGGGCACATACGTTCGCAGGACACGGCGGGGGCAACGTGAGGGGGGGCAAGGGGCGCATGGGCTCACCGACGGCGAGCGCACAACCGGAGGAATCGCCCCCGGCACACAACGCGCAGGTGGATGCGACCGTGACACGCCCGCCCACGGACCGGACGGCGGACGGGCACCACGGCCCGGGCCACGGAGGAACCTCTCCCCGCAGGGCACGGAGAACCTCGACCGGCCGTTGAGGGCAACGCCGGAGAGGGGCGCCAGCACGGCCCGGCGCACGGTCACATGCGCGAACGCGCTGGTCGGGGACAGCGACCGACAAGGCGTCTCCTCGCACAAGAAGAAACGATTCCGCTGAGGCGTGGGGCGCGGCGACGCGGCATACCGGAAGAGTTCGACGGAAGGGGGGCTTCCCGTGGTGGGTTGGGACATCAAACCGCAGGGAGTGCAGGGCCAGTTGAAGGTCACCGGTACGCACGCCGGGGAGCTGGAGAAGGCGCTGACCGCACTGATGAAAGCCATGTCGGAGGCCGCGCAGGCGGCGGGTACGGCCGTACCGGGCCCGCAGGCCGCGACGCCTCTGCAGGGCCCGGTGGCACCCGGGCAGGCGCCGTTGTCGCAGAAGGCGATGGGGCCGGTGGCGGCGGCGCTGGGTGAGTACCTCGAAGCGCGGCGGAAGAGCCTGGAGTCGATGGCCGAACGTATCGAGGCGGCCATTCTGGGTGCGGTCGAGGCCACGAACGCGTACTGCGCGGGCGACCTGGAGACCGCCGAGCGCGCGCAGAACGCCGCGAAGTCCGTGCGCCTGGATCTCCTCAAGAACCCCGGGGGCCACAAGTGAGTGACAACGCCCCGGTCGACCCGCTCGGGATACCGGTCTTCACCGGCGACCTCGCCCTGCTCGACACGAAGGTCACCGAACTGTCGGGCAGCGGCGCCAAGATCGCGACGGCCACCGGTGACGTCCACACCAGCTTCGGCGGGCTGAGTGCCTTCTACAAGGCGCCCGAGGCGGAGCAGCTGTTCGCCACGACCAAGCCGGTCGCCGACACCGGACTCACCCTGAGCTCGGACCTGTGCGTCATCTCCGGCGCGTTGGGCACGTACTCGGACGACGCCTTCCCGCTGGTCGAGAAGCTCAAGCAGCTCAAGCGGGATGCCGTCGCCTTCCGCGTCAAGGTCGACGGTGACGACGAGTGGCGCGAGGACGGCGACCTGGTCGAGGAGAACAACCGACGGCACAACGAGATAGCCGAAACATGGGCCGCGTTCCAGGAGGTGGAGCGGGCCTGCCACGCCAAGATCGTCGCCCTGGTCGGGGGCAAGGCGCTCAAGACGAACGACGGCTCCGGCAAGGAGGGCATGTACGGCTACGACGCCGAAGCCCTCAAGAAGGCGGAGGGGCTGCCCTGGGGAGACCCGGTCGAGGAGTCGGTGCCGTGGTGGAAGGTGTGGCGCCACGCCTACGACTTCGGCAAGGGCTTCGTCGTCGACGGGGTCTGGGGAACGATCAAGGGGCTGGGCACCTTGGTCGGCGTCGACGGCTGGGACTCGATGAAGCAGGCGTGGACCGGTCTGGCGAAGCTCGCCACCGGAGTGGCCATCGCCGTCACGCCCGGTGCGAACACTCTCTTCTGGGCCCTTCCCGACGACAAACTCCCTTCCTGGATACGGGACTCGCGCACCGCGATGAAGGAGACGGGCAAGGCGCTGGTGGCCTGGGACCAGTGGGGCAGCAACCCGTCCCGCGCGGCCGGTGCGGTCACGTTCAACGTCCTGACCACCGTCTTCACCGGTGGCACCGGGGGTGCCGCGGCGGGTGCGGGCAAGGCCGGGATGGCGGCCAAGGCGCTGTCCTTCGCGGGCAAGGCCGGCCGGGTCGTCGACCCCATGACGTACATCTTCAAGGGCGCCGGTGCGGGGCTTTCGAAGATCAACGACGTCATGACCGGGCTGAAGGGGCTCGGCAAGTTCGAGGTCCCGAAGATCGACGTGGACGGCGCGTTCGCGCTCCCCGAGGGCGCCGTCCACCTCCCCGACGGGACCATCCACCTCCCGTCCGGATCGGCGGTCCCGGACGGGGCGATCAAGCTCCCCGACGGCAACATCAGTCTCCCCGAGGGCACCACCGCCCTTCCGCCGGGCACGGTGGAGCTGCCGGTGGACGGCCCGCCGCAGTTCCTCGACCCCAAGGGCAACATCTACGACGCGGACGGCGCGATCGTCCAGCACGCGAAGGACGCCCCGACAGGCAGGCCGGACGCCGGCGCCGACCTCCCGCGCACCGACGCCCCGAACATGGACTCACCGGCCACCGCCGCAGTCCCGGAACGCGAACTGGTGGGCGTCGGCGGCCGAGGCGGCGACGACGCGATCCGCCTGGGCAGCGACATCTCCGACCCTTTGCGCCTGCCTGAACACGGGCCGGATCACGCGCCCGGCGGCCATGCGGGCGATCACATGCCCAGCAACCGTCTCGACGACACCCCTGGTGGCGGCCGCACCGACGGCCCCTCGGGACACGGCGACACCGACGGCCCTTCCGGCGCGTCCGGCCACACGGACGGGCCCGGCGGTGGGCACCCCGAGCCGCCGTCCGTGAACAGCGGCGGCCATGTGCCGGACACGCCGGGGGCAGGCGGTCCGGGCGGCGCGGCGCACGGCGCGGACGACGCGGCCCAGCCGGCGCACCCGGACGGCCGCCAGATGACCGCCGAAGAGATCAAGGCCAAGCAGGACGAGTTCATCCGACGCGCGAACGACCCGGACAAGTCCTGGTTCGACCAGTACTACCGGATCGACGGCCATCGCCACAGCATCCACACCAAGATCGACGGCGTGGAGCTGCCCATCCTCGCGAAGGACAGCGACGGGTCCTGGATCTCCAAGAACGAGTTGCCCCCGGCCCCGGGAGCGGTCAAGTACGGCACCGACCCGCTGACCCGCGGCAGCACTCCGGTCGACCAGATCGACCATCTCGACGATGTCGCGAGGGACCGCAAGATCTCCGTGGAGCTGTCCAATGCCGAGCGCGCGCACAAGGCCGGTCCGACCGATCAGACTTTGGCGGAAGTGGAGCGTGCCAGGCAGCAGTTCATCGACCACTTCGACGACCAGACGTCCAACAACAGCAGCTACTCCGAGCGCCTGGGCGAAGACGCCGCACGGCTGCACGTGGTACCCGAGCGATTCGAGGGCGCGGTCGAGCAGCCCCTGCCGAAGACGCCCAACGGTGCCAACATGTTCGATCAGTTGTACCGTCGGCCGGACGGCAAGCTCATGATCGTCGAGGCGAAGGCACCGAAGTCGGGGCTGATCTGGCGCAGGGGCAAGGGCGCCGCTTCAGGGCTTATGGTCCAGCAGGGCACCAGACGCTACTTGGAGACCATAATTGCCGAAATGGACGCCCGCCCTAAACTATCGGTGACCGACAGCACAGGTAAGGTCTGGAAGAATTCCGATCTGGTGAAAGAGCTAGAAAAGGCCCTCACCGACGGAAACATAGAATATGTATTGGTGAAGGCCGGCGAAGGGAACGGCAGTTACGCCGGAGCCGTCCTCGAGTACTTCAAAATCTGAATCAGCAGGAGAGAAAAGTGGTTGCAAGCGTGCCTCGGCAAACCTACCCGGTCGCCGAGATGAATGAAGTCATCCCCACCATGGAGGAATCCCTGGACAATATGGTGCGATCCATCGAGACCTCGCACAGTGCCAGAAGCATGGTCCTGTCGAAGTCTCTGAACGTGGCCCGCATCCGTTGCATCGGGGATCCTGACGCAGTGATGCTGGAGACTTGGGAATCGTGGCTGCTGGCCATGCAGGTCTCCTCGGCGGTCTTCGCCGCCGCGGTCACCGACCAGCCGACGGTGACCTGCAAGATCCGCCAGGAGGAGCGGCAACTCGAAGCCACCGGGCCACAGTTCTACCTCAATGCGGGGACCTGGATCGATGCCTTCCTTCTGGCCTTGATCTGCCGGGAGCCTGCGCGCCTCGACATGCTGGCACGGGTACCCGAAACACTGCTGCGTGACTGCGGCGGCGTCATGGACGAGTACATCTATGCCTGGGTGGAGGCTCTGCGGAGCTTCTGGCTGCGACGCGACGACGTCGGCCAGCATCTGGTACGAGCCGTGGACCTAACCGCTCCCGAGCACGTTCGCATCATGGACACCGAAACCATGAGCAAGCTCAATTACCCGCCGATGATGATGTTCTACCGGTACCTGCGCAACGACACAGCCGGCTTCAACGAGGCCCTCAACGACGCGCTGCGCTGGCACAAGGAGTACTGGACCGCCGACGAAGACCGCACAGAGAACATCACAGGAGCCGTGGCCGTCGCCCCCCTGGCCATCGCCTGCCTGGCCAAGGCCAACGGCATCCCCATCGAGGTCGAATCCGGCTACCTCCCGACCGCCCTCCTCGACTTCTCCTGGCGCGGCGAATTCGACGCGTAGCCCACGAGGGATAGGGGATCACGAGCCCTCGTTTCCCTCATCCGGTTCCGAAAGGAGGGAGATCCTCCTTTCGGGTAAACCAGCGGAAAACAGGAGTAATTCATGAAGGTGATCACGGAGCGACATGCCACCTTTACGGTCGACCAACGGGTCACCGAGCGCCTGGCCGATGAATTCGAAGAACGCGTTCAGAACCTGAATTCCTCGCCTGCGATTTTCGGCATGGCGCTGAACGAGGCGCTCTTGCAGGTACAGTCCAATCAAGCTCTCAATCCGCGCGGGAACCGTTTCGCCACCTGGGATTCCACTGTCTGCGCCATGCAGGTTGGCTCGGCAGCCTTTGCCGCCGCCTCCATTACCGAGGGCTCGATCGAAGCACGCATCGCACACGAAATGCGCGTCATCGAGGCCACGGGCCCCCAGTTCTACGCGAACGGCGGGAACTGGCTGACCACGCTCTGGTTCGTCATCGTCTGCAGGGATCAGCCCCGCATGGACGCGATGTGCCGGATTCCGCTCGATCTCCTGCGAGCGTCCGGCGCCGAGGGCGACTCCTACGTCCACCACTGGGTGGACGCCCTGCAGACGTACTGGCACGAGCAGCCGGGGCTGCCGGAGAAACTCACGGCGGCCATTGAGCAGTCCCATCCGGCCATCGCCACCGTCACGCCACGTGATCTGCTCCAGTGCGTGCTGTATCCGCCGATCAACCTCTTCTACCAGTTCCTGCGCAAGGACCACGCCGGGTTCAACCAGGCGCTCGCGGAGGCTCTGGAACTTCACAAGGCGTACTGGAGCGCGCCGGAGCGCTCGGGCGACATCGCAGGATTCCTGGCACTCGGGCCGCTGGCCATGGCCTGCCTCGCGTACGACGCGGGCTTCCCCATCGAGGTCGAGTCCGACTACCTGCCCACCTGTCTCCTGGACCGTTCTTGGGTGGGCGAGTTCGACACGTAGACGCACACGGAACGGCAATTCGACAAGCGTATCCATGATGGAACCGACCGGGGAGAACAGTGGTTGCAAGCGTGTCCCGCCAGGACTATCCGGTGGCCGCGATGGAAAAGGTCGTACCGGTTCTGGAGGGGTCCCTGGCCGATTCGCTGCGGCACATCGAAACCTCCCACGACGCCAGGACCGGGGCGCTGTCGACGTCTCTGAACGTCGCGCGCATCCGTTGCATCGGGGATCCGGACGCCGGGAAGCTGGAGACCTGGGAGTCGTGGCTGCTGGCCATGCAGGTGTCCTCGGCGGTCTTCGCCGCCGCTCTGACCGATCAGGAGTCGGTGACCTGCAAGATCCGTCAGGCGGAGCAGCGACTCGAAGCCACGGGGCCGCAGTTCTACCTCAACGCGGGGACCTGGATCGAGGCGTTCTACCTGGCGCTGATCTGCCGCGAGACGGCACGGCTCGACATGCTGGCCCGGGTACCCGAATCACTTCTGCGTGACTGCGGCGGCGTCCCGGACGACTACGTCTACGCCTGGGTGGAAACCCTCCGGAGCTTCTGGCTGCGACGCGACGACGTCGGCCAGCACCTGGTACGAGCCGTGGACCTGAGCGCTCCCGAGCACGCCCGCATCATCGGTCCCGAGACCATGAGCAAGCTCAAGTACCCGCCGATGATGATGTTCTACCGGTACCTGCGCAACGACACGGCCGGTTTCAACGAGGCGCTGAACGACGCTCTGCGCTGGCACAAGGAGTACTGGACGGCCAACGAGGACCGCACCCAGGACATCACAGGAGCCGTGGCACTCGCGCCCCTGGCCATTGCCTGCCTGGCCAAAGCCAACGGCATCCCGATCGAGGTCCAGTCCGGCTACCTCCCCAGCGCCCTCCTCGACTTCGCCTGGCGCGGCGAATTCGACGCGTAACAGGGCGGGCGGGCACGGAAACGTCGCCGTCCGCGCCGAGCGGCACGGACGGCGACGACACGGACGGCGACTTCCCCGTCAGTGCTACCGCTTCAGGTGCCGGGCGAAGAACCGGGCTCCGGCGTCCACCTCGAACTGCGGGACACCGGTGTGACCGCCCATGTTGGCGTGCAGGGTCTTCTCCTCGGATCCGAAGGCGTCGAACAGGTCCAGGGAGGCCTGCCGGTCGTTCCCCTCGTCGTCCCACTGCAGCAGGACCTGCAGCGGAACGGTGACCCGGCGGGCCTCCTCGTACATGGCGGCGGGCACGAAGCTCCCGGCGAAGAGCCCGGCGGCCGCGATGCGCGGCTCGACCGCGGCCAGCCGGATGCCGAGGGAGATGACTCCCCCTTCGTACCCGACCGGGCCGTCGATGCCGGGCAGGGCGAGGAGGGCGTCGAGGGCGGCCCGCCATTCCGGTACGGCCTTCTCGACGAGCGGGAGGATGAGGGCGTCGACGGTCTCGTCGCCGACCGGCTCACCGGCCCGCACCGCCCGGCGCAGGTCGGCGCGGGCCTGTTCGAGGGCGTCCCAGCGGGGCCGGTCGCCGCTGCCGGGGAGTTCGAGGGTGGCCGAGGCGAAGCCGTACTCCGCCGCGTAGTGCCGGGCACGGCCGGCCAGCCGGGGGCGCACCCTGGGCAGCCCGAGGGGCGGGGGGCTGACGAGGATCAGCGGCACCGGTGCGGAAGGGGAGGCGGCCGCGGGCGTCCACAGGATGCCGGGGATCTCGCCGAGGGTGAATTCGCGTTCGAGGACGTGGCCGTCGGGACGCTGTTCGGAAGTGAAGTCCAGATGCACGGTCGTGCCTTTCGGGAGTGCTCGTGAACGGCGCTCCCGGACGTTCTTCTACCGTCCGACCATGACTCCGGAGGGGAGCACCCATGTCGATACTGCGTTCACGGGTACCACCTCCTTGTTCTCCTGCACGGCCTCCGGGACCGTAGCAGGGGGCCCGGCGGTCCGCCAACCGGTATCTTCCGTGCACAGGCAGAACGAAATGGGGCCCGGTCGTATGACCGGACCCCCCTCGTTTTCCCCCACCGTCAGGGCTTCCCAGATCCCCCCAGATCCCTCCCCGGAAGCACCCGACGCAACTTATGACCGGGGCGGGGGCGGAACGGTTGTACAGGACCGGGCTCCTTGACGATCTCTTTGCCTTCGGGGCAAGAGACCGGCCGGGGAACGGTGTCAGCAGGCGTGTTCCGCGTAGCGGGCGGCCACCTCCGCGAGGACTTCGGCGCCGTCGCGGGCCCAGAGGGCCTCGTTGAAGATCTCCACCTCGATCGGGCCGTCGAAGCCGGTTGCCTCGACCGCCGAGCGGAAGGCGCGGAAGTCCACCGAGCCGTCGCCGATCTGGCCCCGGCCGAGCAGGACGCCCGCCGGGAGCGGGGTGATCCAGTCGGCGAGCTGGAAGGAGTGGATGCGGCCGCCCGCGCCCGCCCGGGCGATCTGGGCGGGGGCCTGGTCGTCCCACCAGATGTGGTACGTGTCGACGACCACGCCGACCTGTTCGGCCGGGAAGCGTTCGGCGAGGTCGAGGGCCTGGCCGAGCGTGGAGACGACGCAGCGGTCCGAGGCGAACATCGGGTGCAGCGGTTCGATGGCGAGGCGTACGCCGCGCTCGGCCGCGTACGGGGCGAGTACGGCCAGGGCGTCCGCGACGCGTTCCCGGGCGCCGTGCAGGTCCTTGTCCCCGGCGGGGAGGCCGCCGGAGACCAGGACCAGGGTGTCGGTGGACAGGGCCGCCGCCTCGTCGATCGCGGCGCGGTTGTCGTCCAGGGCGCGGGCGCGCTCCGCCTCGTCGACGGCGGTGAAGAAGCCGCCCCGGCAGAGGCTGGTGACGGTGAGTCCGTGGTCGGCGAGGAGGGCGGCGGTGCGCTCGACGCCGTACTCCTGGACGGGGCCGCGCCACAGGCCGACCTTGTCGATGCCCGCCTCGGCGCAGCCCTCGGCCAGCTCGGGCAGCGACCACTGCTTGATGGTCTCCTGGTTGATGGAGAGACGGCCGTCGCTCATCGGGTACCTCCGTTGACCGTGAGAAGGGCGCGCATCCGGGACTCGGCCAGCTCCGGGTCGGGGAACAGGCCCAGCCGGTCGGCGAGTTCGTACGCCTTCGCCAGGTGCGGCAGCGAGCGGGCGGACTGGAGGCCGCCGACCATGGTGAAGTGGTCCTGGTGCCCGGCCAGCCAGGCGAGGAACACCACGCCCGTCTTGTAGAAGCGGGTGGGAGCCTGGAAGAGGTGGCGGGAGAGCTCGACCGTGGGGTCGAGGAGGTCCCGGAAGCCCTGGACGTCGCCGGTGTCCAGTACCCGGACGGCGTGGGCGGCCAGCGGGCCCAGCGGGTCGAAGATGCCGAGCAGGGCGTGGCTGAAGCCCTGGTCGTCGCCGGCGATCAGCTCGGGGTAGTTGAAGTCGTCGCCGGTGTAGCAGCGAACCCCGGCGGGGAGGCGGCGGCGTACGTCGATCTCGCGCTCGGCGTCCAGGAGGGAGATCTTGATGCCGTCGACCTTGTCCGGATGCTCGGCGATGACCTTCAGGAAGGTGTCGGTGGCGGCGTCGAGGTCGGTGGAGCCCCAGTAGCCGTCGAGCGCGGGGTCGAACATCGGGCCCAGCCAGTGCAGGACGACCGGTTCGGTGGCCTGGCGCAGCAGGTGGGCGTAGGTCTCCAGGTAGTCCTCGGGGCCGTTCGCGACGGCGGCGAGGGCGCGGGAGGCCATCAGGATGGCCTGGGCGCCGCTCTCCTCGACGAGTGCGAGCTGCTCCTCGTACGCGGCGCGCACCTCGGCGAGGGTGGCGGGTCCGGTGAGCTGGTCGGTGCCGACGCCGCAGGCGATGCGGCCGCCGACCGCCTTCGCCTCGGCGGCGGAGCGGCGGATCAGCTCGGCGGCCCCGGCCCAGTCGAGGCCCATGCCGCGCTGGGCGGTGTCCATCGCCTCGGCGACGCCGAGGCCGTGCGACCAGAGGTGGCGGCGGAAGGCGAGGGTGGCGTCCCAGTCGACGGCGGCCGGGGAGTCCGGGCTGACGTCGGCGTACGGGTCGGCGACGACGTGGGCGGCGGAGAAGACCGTGCGCGAGGCGAGCGGGCTGCCGCCGGGGGCCAGGTCGAGCGGGGTGGTGCGGGGCTCGTACGGGCCCTGCGGGAGGTGGATGGTCATACGCGGATCAGCTCCGGTGCGCGGTGCGGAAGGCGGGGGACGAGTCGTCCCGGGGCGGTTCCGGGCTTCGGGACGAGGGGCGGGCGGCTGTCGCGGGACTGCGCCGGGACAGCCGCCCGGGAGGGACGTCGTCACGGAGACGTCGTCACAGGGACGTCCCCAAGGGAACGTCCTCGGAGGGACGTCCTCAGAGGGAGAGTTCCGGGACGTCGAGGCGGCGGCCCTCGGCGTGGGACTTCAGGCCCAGCTCCGCGAGCTGCACACCGCGCGCACCGGCCATCAGGTCCCAGCTGTAGGGCTCGTCGAGGACGACGTGGCGCAGGAAGAGCTCCCACTGCGCCTTGAAGCCGTTGTCGAAGACCGCGTTGTCGGGGACCTCCTGCCACTGGTCGCGGAAGGACTCGGTGACCGGGAGGTCGGGGTTCCAGACCGGCTTGGGGGTGGCGGAGCGGTGCTGGACGCGGCAGTTGCGCAGCCCGGCGACGGCGGAGCCGTGCGTGCCGTCGACCTGGAACTCGACCAGTTCGTCGCGGTTGACGCGGACCGCCCAGGAGGAGTTGATCTGGGCGACGGCGCCGCCCGCCAGCTGGAAGACCCCGTACGCGGCGTCGTCGGCGGTGGCGGCGTACGGCTTGCCCTGCTCGTCCCAACGCTGCGGGATGTGCGTCTGGACGTGCGCCTGGACGGTGGTGACCCGGCCGAACAGCTCGTGGAGCACGTACTCCCAGTGCGGGAACATGTCGACGACGATGCCGCCGCCGTCCTCCGCGCGGTAGTTCCACGAGGGGCGCTGCGCCTCCTGCCAGTCGCCCTCGAAGACCCAGTAGCCGAACTCGCCGCGCACGGAGAGGATCTCGCCGAAGAAGCCGCCGTCGATGAGGCGCTTCAGCTTGAGCAGGCCGGGCAGGAAGATCTTGTCCTGGACGACGCCGTGCTTGATGCCCGCGTCCCGGGCGATCCGGGCCAGCTCCAGGGCGCCCTCGACATCGGTGGCGGTGGGCTTCTCGGTGTAGATGTGCTTGCCGGCGGCGATCGCCTTCTTGATCGCGTCCACCCGGGCCGAGGTGACCTGGGCGTCGAAGTAGATGTCGATGCTGTCGTCGGCGAGGACGGCGTCGAGGTCGGTGGACCACTCGGTCAGGCCGTGCTTCCGGGCCAGCTCCTCCAGCGCGTGGGCGCGGCGGCCGACGAGCACCGGCTCCGGCCACAGCACGTCCCCGTTGCCGAGGTCGAGGCCGCCCTGCTCGCGGATCGCGAGGATCGAGCGCACCAGGTGCTGCCGGTATCCCATGCGACCCGTGACGCCGTTCATGGCGATGCGCACTGTCCTGCGTGTCACGAAACTTCCTCCACCCTCGTCGGCGCCGGCCCGTCGTAGCAAGCGCTTTCTATGCGAGGTGACGCTAGCCTGCCGACAGCGGCGCGGACAAGAGGGCCCGGCCCGAAACATCGGAGGAGAGCGATGACGGTCACCCTGGCGGATGTGGCGGCCCGCGCCCGGGTGTCACCGGCCACGGTCTCGCGGGTGCTGAACGGCAACTACCCGGTGGCGACCGCCACCCGGGAGCGGGTGCTGCGCGCGGTGGACGAGCTGGACTACGTGCTCAACGGCCCGGCCAGCTCGCTGGCGGCGGCCACCTCCGACCTGGTCGGCATCCTCGTCAACGACATCGCGGACCCGTTCTTCGGGATCATGGCGGGGGCCGCGCAGACCGAGATCGGCGGGCCGGGGGACGGTTCCGGCCGGGCGGGCGGCGAGAAGCTTGCGGTGGTCTGCAACACCGGCGGCTCCCCCGAGCGCGAGCTGACCTACCTCACCCTGCTCCAGCGCCAGCGCGCCGCCGCCGTCGTGCTGACCGGCGGCGCGGTGGAGGACCCGGAGCACCAGGCCGCCGTCGCCGCCAAGCTGGTCCGGCTCGCGGACGCGGGCACCCGGGTCGTGCTGTGCGGGCGTCCCCCGCTGCCGGACGGCTCGGCGGTCGTCGCGGCGCTCGCCTTCGACAACCGGGGCGGCGGCCGGCGCCTGACCGAACACCTCCTCTCCCTCGGCCACCGCCGCATCGGCTATGTCGCGGGCCCCCTGGAGCGGACGACGACCCGGCACCGCCTGGAGGGCCACCGGGACGCGATGCGGGCGGCAGGGCTCGGCGGCGACGAGGACCGGCTGACCGTGCACGGCCCGTACGACCGGGGCTCCGGCTACGACGCCACGCTCGAACTCCTGCGCCGCGAACCGGAGGTGACGGCGGTCGTCGCCGCCAACGACACGGTGGCGCTGGGCGCGTGCGCGGCACTCCGGGACCGGGGGCTGAGCATCCCCGGGGACGTCTCGGTGGCGGGCTTCGACGACCTGCCGTTCTCGGTGGACGCGGTCCCGGCGCTGACCACCGTACGGCTGCCGCTGTTCGAGGCGGGCGCGCGGGCGGGGCGGCTGGCGATGGGCAAGGAGAACCCTCCGACCGGGGGCGTCGAGACGATCGCGGCGGAGCTGATGGTGCGCGGCTCGACGGCGCCGCCCCGGGTGGGACAGCGGTAACGACCCGCGTCGGTCGGGCAATTGACACAGCGTCACGGATACTGTTCGACCTCGTATGGACTACGTGTACGGAGGTTCGAGCATGACGAGGACGTATCGCGCCGTGGAGTTCGCGGAGTACGGCGGCCCCGAGGTCTTACGCGTGGTGGACCGCGAGGTTCCCCGCCCCGGCCCCGGGCAGGTGCTGGTGGAGGTCCGTGCCGCCGGGGTCAACCCGCTGGACTGGCGGCTGCGCAGCGGGGCCGTCGCGGAGATGATGCCGGTGGAGTTCCCCTTCGTTCCCGGTGGTGACGTCGCCGGTGTGGTGGCGGCGGTGGGCGCGGACGTGACCGGATTCGCGGCGGGTGACGCGGTGTTCGGCTCGATTGGCTCCGGCGGTTGCGCGGAATTCGCCCTGGCCCCGGCGGCGCAGCTCGCGCGGAAGCCCGAGGGGGTGTCCTGGGAGGTGGCGGCCGGGCTGCCGGTGGCCGTCAACACGGCGTACCAGGTGCTGGACGACCTCGGGGTGAAGTCCGGGGAGACCCTGGTGGTGGACGGGGCCGCCGGTGGCGTCGGGTCCGTGGCCGTGCAGCTCGCCCGGCAGCTCGGCGCGCGCGTGATCGGTACGGCGAGCGAGCGGAACCACGCGTATCTGCGTTCCCTGGGCGCCGAGCCGGTGGCCTACGGCGAGGGCTTCGCCGAGCGGGTACGGGCCGTGGCGGCGCAGGGGGTCGACGCGGCGTTCGACGCCGCCGGGAAGGGCTCGCTGGCCGCCCTCGTCGAGCTGGCCGGCGGGCCGGCGCGTGTGGTCACCATCGCCGACCACCGGGCGGCGGAGCACGGGGTGCGCTTCGCGTTCGCCGGGCCCGACGCGGTCCGTGAGCGGCTCGAACGGGCGGCCGCGCTGGTCCTGAGCGGCGATCTCGACGTGTCCGTGGCAGGGACGTACCCGCTGTCCCGGGTGGCCGACGCGCACCGGGAGAGCGCCGGCGGCCATGTCCGCGGCAAGCTGATCGTCCTGCCGGGCTGACACCGCCGCACCGCGCGGCGGGGCGCCCCCGGGACGTCACACGGCGGAGCTCTTCGCGTCCGGCCCGTCCTGGCCGGTGCCGAGCGCCCTTGCTACCGCGCGGCGGCCGCCACCGCGGCCCGGATCTCGCCGGAGAGCCGGGCCGCGTCCTCGGTGTAGCCGGTCAGCAGCAGCCGGCCGCCCTCCCGGGGCCGGATGACGAGGTGGACGTCCCAGCCCATGAGCCGTCCCAGGGCGTGGTTCTGCCCCCGGTCGACCGCGCCGAGGATCTCCGTCCAGGGCAGCACCCGGGTCTCCCCGGTCCGCTTGTAGACCAGGCCCTGTTCGCGCAGGACGAAGATCTCGCCGTGCCGTCGCAGGGTCCGCAGGCCGCTGGAGACCCCGCCGTAGACGCCGATGAGCGCGGCGCCCCACAGCAGTCCGGCGACCTCCGTGCCCGTGCCGTTCTGGTCGAAGACGGCGAAGGTCACCGGGATGGCGATGCCCAGGGCGACCAGGCCCAGCAGCAGCGCGACGACCGCGATGCGTCCGCGGCGCCCGTTGTCCGTCGTGTGGTTGCGGACGAATGCGCCCAGCGCGCGTTCGGCTTCCCTGACCATCAATCCCCCGTCGAAGTCCCGGCCGCCCAAGTCCCGGCCGTCCACGTTCCGGCCGCTCAAGTCCTGGCCGTTCGAGCTCTGTCCGTTCGAGCTCTGGTCTTTCAAGTCCCGTCCGCGGCAGCCTCGTTGCCGCGATCCGCCCGCCAGTCTGGGCGACCGGCGAGCGGGCGGACAAGGGCCCCGGGCACCGTTCGGGGCGGGGAAAGAAAGATGGGGGTGTTGCCCCCATGCACCCCCAGGGCCGCGCCGGAAGTATGGGTCGCGGCGAAACCGGTGGTGCCGGCGCCGGACCGAGGAGGTGCGATGGCGAAGATCCAGAAGATCCGTGCGGGCGGCGACGAGCGGCCCCGCGTCGCTTCCGCGTCATGCCCGGCCGGGCCGGCGGTCCCCTCCGCCGCCCCGTCCGGACTGCCGGGAACGATGTCGGCCGACGGCCCGTGGTGGCGCCCCGCGCTGACCGACGCCTTACCGGCGGACAGCGGTCCGGCACCCGAACAGGCCCCGGACTGGGCGGTGTTCGTCGAGGAGGCGGTCGCGGAGGCGCCCGAGCGGGTGGCGATCGGCGACCGGGAGGACCTGTCGGGGCTGCGCGGCTTCGAGCACGTGGTGGCCCCGTTCACCGCCCACGCGGCACGGCGGTTACGGGACGGGCTGCCCCGGCGGCTGGACCGGTGGGCCGATCTGGACGCCGTGCGGGCCGACTTCGAGCGCCACCTCTCCCGGCGCCTCGCCCGCCAGGCCGCCCGCACCCTGGTCCTGGAGCTGCACACGGCGCGGCGCGAGGGGCGGCTGACCGGGGACGGCCCCGAGGCGCGGTTCACCGACTTCCTGCGGCGCACCGGAGCCCGGTCCGGGCTGGCCGCGCTCTGCGCCGGGTACCCCGTACTGGCCCGGATCCTGGCCCGCACCGCGCTCGACGCCGCCGCCGCGCTCGCCGAGATGCTCGTCCGGTACACCGCCGACCGGTCCTCGCTGCCCGGTGTCCGCGCGCCCTGGGGCGCGACGGCCGAGGAGAGCCGGCTGGTGGGCGTCGAACCCGGCGCCGGGGACGGCCACCGGGGCGGGCGGACGGTGATGCTGCTCCGGTTCGAGAACGGTGCCCGGCTCGTCTACAAGCCGCGCCCGCTCGCCGCGCACCGGCACTTCAACGAGCTGGTCCAGTGGTTCAACACCCTGCCCGGCACCCCCGGGCTGCGCGCGCTCGCCCTGCTGGACCGGGGCCCGTACGGCTGGGTGGAGTTCGTCGCGGAGCGGCCCTGCCACGCGGCCCGCCAGGTCGACGCCTTCTACCGGCGCCAGGGCGCGCTGCTGGCCCTGCTGCACGTGCTGGACGGCACCGATCTGCACCACGAGAACCTGATCGCGGACGGCGAGTACCCGGTCCTCGTCGACGTGGAGACGCTGTTCCACCCGCCGCTGCCCGTTGCCGCCTCGGACGATCCGGCGGCCCGCGCCCTGCACGGTTCGGTGCACCGGGTGGGGCTGCTGCCGCAGCTGCTCGTCGGCGACGAGTCGGCGCTCGACATGTCCGGGATCGGCGGCGGGCAGGCGGCCGAGTCCCCGGTGTGCGGTGTCGACTGGGCCGACGCGGGGACCGACCGGATGCGGCTGGTGCGCCGGGCGGGCCGGATCGACGGCTCCGCGAACCGGCCCCGGCTGACCAGGACGCCCGCCGACCCGTCCGCCTTCACCCGCGCCCTGTGCGCCGGGTTCCGCGCCGGGTACACCGCGCTCATGCGGGCCCGGGACGAACTCCTGCGTCCCGGCGGCCCGTTGGACCGCTTCGCCCATGACGAGGTGCGGGTGGTGGCGCGCCCCACCTGGATCTACGCCTCGCTGCTGGACGAGTCGACCCACCCGGACCTGATGAAGGACGCCGCCGAACGCCAGCGGGTGCTCGCCCTCCTCGGCTCCGGCACCCTGGGCTCCGCCGCACTGCCCGGCCTCCTCGACGAGGAGATCGCCCAGCTGTGGGCGGGCGACGTCCCCCTCTTCACCGCCCTGCCCGAGCGCGCCGACCTGTGGAGCGGGACCGGCCGGCTGCTGCCCGGCACCCTCGCGGACACCGGCCTCGACCTGGTCCGGGCGAAGCTCGCGGCGATGGACACGGTGGACCGGCACGACCAGGAACGGATCATCCGGGCCGCGATGGTGACCACCTCGCGCGAGCCCGCCCATGTGTCGCGCCCCGGCCCGCGCCGGGCCCGTACCGCCGCGACCGCCCCGGAGCCGGAGCAACTGCTCGCGGCGGCCCGGTCGGTCGGCGACGAGCTGGTCTCCCAGGGGTACGCGGGCGGGGCCCGGCTGAACTGGATCGGCCTGGAGCTGCTCGACGAGCGGTACTGGCGGCTGACGCCGATGGCCGCCGACCTGGCGGGCGGCTACACCGGTACGGCGTGCTTCCTGGCCCAGCTCGCCGCGCTCACCGGGGCGGACCGGTACGCCACCGCCGCCCGGGCCGCGCTCGCCCCGCTCGCCGGGCTGCTGGACCTGCTGCGCACCCGCCCGGACGACCTGGGCGCGGTGGGCTCGGGCGCCTTCGCCGGAATCGGCGGGATCGCGTACGCGCTCGCCCAGGTCTCGGACATCCTGGACGACCCGCGCCTCGCCGAACTGGTGGCGCCCGCACTGCGGTTGACGGGTGCGGCGGCCGCCGCCGAACAGGAGCGCGGGGTCCGTGCGGGCACCGCCGGCGGGCTCGCCGCGCTGCTCACCGGGTACCGGATCACCGGCCGGGACGACGTGTGGCGGGCGGCGGAGCGCTGTGCCGGGACGCTGCGCGGGGCACCGCTGCCCGAGGCGCCCGGCTTCGCCGACGGGTCCGCCGGGGTCGGCTGGGCGCTGCTGCGGTTCGCCGGGGCGGGCGGCGGCGAACCGTACCGCGCCTCGGGGCTCGCCGCGCTGCGGGCCGCGACCTGGGCGGTGGACCGGAGTGCCTCCTGGTGCCGGGGGCGGACGGGCGTGGCGCTGGCGGTGCTGGACAGCCCGGCGGCCCGCGCCGACCCGGAGCTGTCCGGCTGGGCGCACCGGGCCGCGGCGGACATCGCCGAGGCCGCGCCGCCACCGGACGACAGCCTGTGCCACGGCGAGCTCGGCGTCCTCGAACTGCTGCGCCTGGGCGAACCGGCCGGGGCCCGCACCCGCTGGGTGGAGCGGGCCGGGGCGCTGCTCGCGGCGGCCGACCGTACGGAGCCGCGGTGCGGGACGCCCGGCCAGGTACCGCATCCGGGGCTGCTGACCGGGCTCGCGGGGATCGGGCACGGGCTGCTGCGGGCCGGGTTCCCCGACCGGGTGCCGTCGGTGCTTCTCCTCGCGGGGCCGTGAGCCGACCCTCCCCCGCAACCCGTTCATCCCCCATCGCACCACTCACGCACCACCCGGGTACCACTCACGCACCACTCACGCACCACCAACCTCCCACAAGATGAGAAGAGGCAGACCATGCAGACCAACGAAGCTTCCGCCTTCCGCTCCGTCGAGCTCGACGACGCCGGCAACGAGCACCCCGTGGGCGGCATAGCTCTGGGCGCGGGCGGCCGGCTCGGACTGCGGAGCAGAATCCTCGGCGCCACCGACACCGTGGGCGACATGACCGGGGACCTGCCCTGGACCACGATGACCTGGAACTGAGAACCTGAATTTCGGCCAATTCCGTTTGAGATCAAGCGACTTGACACGCTGCCCGGTAGTCGTCGACTCAAGTAGCCTGCGCACATGCGTGCCACTTCGTCGGTGATTGCCGGGCGTGTCGCTGAGACCGACCTGCTGAGCAACGCCCTGTACGCCGCGTCGCGGGGTTCGGGCCGGGCCGTCCTCTTCGTCGGGGAGGCGGGCATCGGCAAGTCCCGACTGGCCGGCGAGTGTGCCTACCGGGCGTACGAGCGGGGCATGCCGGTGCTGCGCGGCCGGGCCACGTCGACGGGGCTCGTGGTGCCGTTCCGCCCGCTGATCGAGGCGTTGTCGTCCCGGTTCCGGGCGGCCGGCACCCCCACCGACCCGGAACTGGACCCGTACCGTCCGGCACTGGCCCGGCTGGTGCCGGAGTGGCGCCAGGGCTCGGCGCCCGGATATCCGGAGACGGTGGTCGAGCTGGCCGAGGCGCTGCTGCGGCTGCTGTCGGTTCTCGGCCAGGAGCACGGCTGCGTGATCCTGCTGGAGGACCTGCACGACTCCGACACCGAGACCATCGCGGTGGTCGAGTACGTCATCGACAACGTGGCGGACCTGCCGGTCCTGCTGCTGGGGACACTGCGCCCGGAGCCCGGCGCCGCGCTGGACCTGGTGCGCTCGGCGGAGCAGCGGCAGGTCGCCACGGTGCGGGAGCTGGCCCCGCTCGGCGACCCGGAGGTACGGGAGATGATCGCCTCCTGCCTGGAGGCCCGCCCGGACGAGGTGCCGCCGGCCACCCACGAGCGGCTGGCGGACCGGGCGGGCGGCAATCCGTACCTGGTGGAGGTACTCCTCGCCGATCTGCTGGACTCGGGGCAGCTGCGCCGGACCGACGACCGGTGGGAGGAGCACGCCAACCCGGACGCCTCGGTACCGACCGGGGTGGTGCGCAGCTGGTCGCGACGGCTGGACCGGTTCGACGAGCCGGTACGCGAACTGCTGCTGTGCGCCGCGACGTTGGGCAGCCAGTTCTCCGTGACCGTGCTCCAGATCGTCACCGGCTTCGACGACCGTACGCTCTTCAGCCATCTGCGCGCCGCCGTGGAGGCCAACATCATCGCCCCCGACGGGGCGGACCCCGACCGCTACACCTTCCGGCACACACTGACCGCCGAGGCCCTGGTGGCGTCGCTGGCCCCGGCGGAGCGGGCGGCGACGGCGCGCCGGGCGGCCCTGGCCCTGGCCGGGGTGGAGAACCGGCTCGGCGACGAGCAGCGGCAGCTGATGGCGACGCTGCAACTGGTCGGGGGCGACCGGCACGGTGCCGCCCGGCAGTTCGCCGGGGTCGGGCGGCGGATGCTGGCCGCGGGCGCGTCCGGTTCGGCGGTGACGCTGCTGGAGCGGGCCCGCGCGCTCGCCGACGAGGGCGATCTGCGCTCCATCACGGAGTCCCTGGCGATCGCCCACGCGGAGGCCGGTGAGCTGGACACGGCCCTGTCGCTGACCGCGGAGCTGCCCCCGGTGCCGCCGTGCTCCGACGCCGCCGAGCAGCGCGGCGAGGCCCATGTCCGGATCGCCTGGGCGGCGGTGATGGCGGAGCGGGTCGACGAGGCGGCCGGGCAGATCCGTACCGCGCGGTCCATGTTCGGCGCGGCGGTCGGGCCCGAGCCGGCGGCGGCGCTCGACGTGGTGGAGGGGCACCTGGCCCTGCTGCCCGGCCGGGCGGGCGACGGGCGGCAGGAGCGGGCGCAGGAGGCCGCGCGCCGGGCCGCCGCCGTCGCGGAGGAGCGGAGCCTGCCCGTGGTCGCCTGCCAGGCCTGGCAGTTGCTGGCGCTGCTGGCCCGGGAGCGCGGTTTCGACGAGGCCGACGCGTGCCTGGAGCGGATGCTCGCGGTCTCCGAGCAGCACGCCCTGCCGGTGTGGCGGGTGGAGGCGCTGGTCCGGCTCGGCGCCAACACGTTCATGCGGACCGGCGACCCGGTCCGGCTGGAGACGGCCCGGACCGCCGCCCAGTCGCTCGGTGCGCTGGTGCCGACGCAGACCGTGGACGGGCTGCTCGCCATGAACGCGGTGATGCGCGGCGAGTGGGACGGGGCGCACGCGATCATCGAGCGGTCGGTGGCGGCCAGCGCCCGGGTCCGCAATCTGGGGGCGCACCGCTATCTGCTGCTCGCCTCGGCGACGCTGGCCGCGCACCGGGGCCGAAGACGGGACCTGGACCGGGCGCTGGCCCGGTTCCGCCGGGCGGGCGGTGAGGAGTCCCTGCTCGTACCGCTGCAACTGGGGCTCTGCCGGGCGTTCGCGGCGCTGCTGGAGGAGGACCGGGAGAGTGCGCTGGAGGCGCTGGACTCCTCGCTGGCCTGGGAGCGCGAGCATCCCAGCTTCTTCTATCTGAGCGGGCGTTACGGGCTGCGCCCGCTGCTGCGGATCATCGAGCGGCGGGGCGGGCTGGGCGGCCGGGCGGAGCTGAACGCGATCCTGGCGAGCCCCGGCGCGGACCTGGCCTGGAACCAGTTGTTCCTGCGGCTGGCCGAGGGCGTCCTGCACGGCCGGGCGGGCCGGACGGAGCTGGCGGTGGAGACGATCGGTTCGGCCTTCGACGAGGCCGCCGCCTTTCCGCTCGCCCGCCATCTGGGGCTGCGGCTGGTCGCCGGGGCGGCGCTGGACGAGGGCTGGGGCGAGCCGGTGGGCTGGCTGCGGACGACGGAGGAGCACTTCTACGGTGCGGGCATCCAGCCGGTCGCCGCCGCGTGCCGGGCGGCGCTGCGCCAGGCGGGGGCCAGCGTGGGCCAGCACCGGGGCGGCTGGGACCGGATCCCCGCCCTGCTTCGGACGAACGGGGTGACGCCGCGCGAGTACGAGGTCTTCGTCCTGCTGGCGGAGCGGCCGGGCAACCAGCAGATCGCCCGGCGGCTGTCGATCTCGCCGCGCACGGTGGAGAAGCACATGGCGAGCCTGCTGAGCAAGACGGGACGCCCCGACCGGGCGTCCCTCTGCGCGTTCTCCGCCGAGTGCGCGGCCGAATGGGACTGACTCCCGGACCGCCGCCCGGGTGCGTGGGGGCGGGGTCGGCCGCCCCGCCCCCACGGACGGTCAGTTGACGGCCAGCACGGCCGTGTTGTTCGCGAGGTCCGGGTCGAAGTCGAAGGGGTACGTGCCGAATTCGCCGTAGGCGGGGTGGATGCTCACGGCACCGGTCGCGCCGGGCACCACGGTGTCGATGCGGACGGAGAACGCGAAGGTGCGCTGCGTGTCCTCCAGCGCCCAGTACCGCAGGTCGCAGTCGTAGCGCGGGGCGCCCGTCCGGTTCGGGTAGTAGCCGCCGGTGAGGGTGTGGGGGTAGCAGCCGGACGGTGCGCCGGTGACCGTGGTGCCCTGGGGCACGATCAGCCGGACCGAGGCGACCGGGTCTCCGGAGCCGAGGTTGCCGAGCCAGGCCGGGCCGTTGTTCTTGAAGGTGAGTTCGGCGGTGCGCGTCTCGCCCGCGGCGCCGGAGACGGCGTCACCGGTCACGGAGAAGTCCGCGGTGTTCTCGGCGCCGATGGCGACGATCGTGTAGTTGTCCCCGGAGTCGGTGTCCTGGGCGCCGCCACCCGGCTGGACGTTGATGTCCAGCCGCTCGCTCATCGCGTGCGGGGCGAGCCGCACCGTCAGCGGCTCGGGCAGCTCGAAGGAGTCGCCCGGCGCCAGCGCCTGGTCGAACGTGCAGGAGGCGTGGGTGAACGGCGCGTAGTCGGTGCCGTCCGTCGTGGTGTAGGTGCAGGCGTCGTACCGGGTCAGGTCCGTCAGACCGTACGAGGCGGACAGGGTGACGGTGAACCCGTGCGCGGTCTCGTTGCCGTTGTTGGTGACCTTGAACGGGATCGTCCGCTCGTCGCCGGGCAGGCCCTTCTCGACGGCGGGGACCGGGGCGAGGGCGAGGTCGGGCCCGGACCCGACGGTGAGCGTGGTGTCGAAGCTGTCGTGCGGGGCGGTGAGCGTGCCGTCGGGCCCGCCGGTCGCCGTCGCCTCGTAGGTGATCCTGCCCCGCGCGCCGACCTCGGCGCCGTCGGCCGCGCGCACCGTCAGGGACACCTGCCGGTGGTAGCCGTCCCCGATCACGGGCACCACGGGGACGTCGCACACCGCGGTCGTCCCGCTCGGCGTGCAGTTGTCGGGCCAGGTGACCTCGGCGACCCCGGCGAGACCGGAGACGTCGACGGTGAGCCTGCCGTCGGTCACCGTGAAGTTGTCGTTGTCGTGGGAGAGGCCGACGTCGACCGTGCGGGACTGCGGCTGACCGCCGTCGATGCCGAGCGGAAGCGTCTGCTCGGGCGTTTCGTTGATCCACAACTGGTCGGTCTGCGGCGGGTCGTCGTCCGCGAACGCGGGCACGGCGAGGCCGACGGTCAGCAGACCGGCCGCCACCACAGCGGCGGCACCGGATCTGAGTCGTACCGGGCGTCCGGAGAACAGGCTCATTGCTACCCCCAAGGGTGTGATGGAGCACCGGCGGCCCCGGCGCACCGAAATGATCATCACACGACAGGGCCCGCAGCGCCCCGGTTTTCCGGCCCGCCGGTCCCCGGTCCGGCGGGCCATGAACTCGCTCGGGGCACACCCGGGTTGACCACCGCGCGGTCCGCCTCGTGGACGATGGGACGGTGGACCTTCCACCCGGCCGCCGGTCCGGAAACCACCACCGTAAGGATGGGGAACAGTTCGTGAACGACCTCCTGACGTTCATCCACGCCCGGTACGAGGCGGACAACCACGCCTACGCCGAGGTGGTCGGCCGCTTCGGCGGCGAGGCCCTCCTCGACAGTCACCTGCCGATGCTCGACCTGCTCGACCTGCTCGTACGGGAACGCGCGGCCATGGATCCCACGGACCCGCGCCGCACCGGGCTCGACCACGCGCTCCGTGTGCTCGCCCAGTCCTACGCGGAGCATCCGGACTACCGCGAGGCGTGGCGGCCCTGAGGTCCGGCCGCCCGGCCGCCCGGCCGCCGGTCAGCAGGCGCAGCTGACGGAGCCGACCGGGGCGGTCAGCGGGTCCGCTTCGCGCCGCTCGGTGCCGGCCGGGGTCTCGACGGGGAAGCCCTCGCGGATCCAGTACTCGATGCCGCCGATCATCTCCTTGACCCGGTAGCCGAGCCGGGCGAGGGCGAGCGCCGCGCGGGTGGCCCCGTCGCAGCCCGGCCCCCAGCAGTAGGTGATGACCGGCACCGCCGGGTCGAGCAGCTCCCGGGCCCGGTCCGGGATGTCGGCGGTGGGCAGGTGGACGGCGCCCGGCACCCGGCCCTGCGCCCAGGCGGCGGCCCCGCGCGAGTCGACGAGGACGAAGCCCGGGTCACCGGCGTCGAGCGAGGCCCGGACGTCCGAGACGTCCGCCTGGAAGGCGAGCCGGGCGGCGAAGAAGGCGGCGGCCTCGGCCGGGGATGCGGGCGGCACGCTCAGGGCGGGGCTCGGGGCGGGGCTCGGGGCGGTACGGGGCGTGGTTGTGTTCATGAGAAAAACGCTATGCGGGGTGACCGGGGACCGGAACCGAAGATCCCCGGCCGTTCCTGGGGATGGCCAGGGATCCCGTGGTATTCATCGCCCATGACCGCTGATTCCCTCGACGAGACCGACATCCGCATCCTGGAGGCCCTCCAGCAGGACGGCCGGGCCAGCTACGCCGAGCTGGCGCGGACCGTGTCCATGTCGCCCAGCGCCGTCACCGAGCGGCTGCGGCGGCTGGAGGAGAGCGGGGCGATCCGCGGCTACTCCGCGGTGGTCGACCCGGAACGGCTGGGGCTCGGCATCCTGGCCTTCGTCCGCCTCCGCTACCCCACGGGCAACTACAAACCGTTCCAGGACCTGTTGGCGGCCACCCCCGAGATCGTGGAGGCGCACCACGTGACCGGCGAGGACTGCTTCGTACTGAAGGTCCTCGCCCGCTCCATGCGGCACCTGGAGACGACGACGGGCCGCATCGCCGGACTCGGCTCCGTCACGACCAGCGTCGTCTACTCCAGCCCGCTGCCCAGCCGCGCGGTCACGACGATCGCCCGGCGGCCCTGACCGCCCTCGGCCCCCGCGCAGCGCCCCGTGCCACAATGCCGCGCATGAACGATCCGGCCACGACGCCGTCCATGGCCCGGCAGGTACACCGGCGGTGGCGCGACCGGGAGGCGCCCGACGGGGACTTCATCGTGTTCGCCGACGGCTCCCTCGTCGTGATGGACCTGCTGCGCATGCGCCCGCCCGACCGGCCCGACGATCCGCGGGCCGAGAGCTGGTACTGGACCGAGAAGCTGCGCGCCACCGAGTGGAGCACCGACAGCTGGGTGGAGATCGACTCCGCCCTCGCCACCCACGTGCACGAGGGGGACCGCGCCTGGGCGGGAGAATCCGCCCACCACGGCTCCATCGGCTGGGTCGCGCTGGCCCGGGACGACGACGAGGGCACCCTGGAGTGGCTCGCCGTCTCCAACTGGTCCGATCCGTTCAACGCCGTCACCCTGGACGACACCTCGTTGACCGCGATCAGCACCGCCGGCCGCATCTGGACCTTCCCCCGGAATGCGCCCCAGGACGTGCGGATCACCGACGACCCGGCGTATCCCGGCAGTCGGGGCAGGTCCTAGACAGTCCTGATGACTGTCGGAGGTGCCGCGTAGATTCCGGTTGTGCCCGAACTTGCGAGTGACCTTCTCAGGCAGCTGCTGGACGACTTGCCACCTGGCAGGCTGATAGGTCCGTGCCGTCGTCCGCATCCAGTGGTGTGGATGAGCGACGGCCCGGTCAAGGACGCGGCCGACCGGTGGAAGCGGTTGCACGCACGTCGTCGTGAGACCGGCCTCTACCCGCTGTTGCTCGAATACCCCGACGACTCGTTCAAGCCGGTGGGTGGTGGCTACGGGGCTGACGCCGACGCCGGCTCGTACTTCCGGAGCGAGTGGACGGAAGACTCGTGGCCGCCCTTCAAGGAGTGGCCCGGTCTCGCCGCGCCCGCCCCGGTGGTGGCGGACGCCGACGTGTGCGCGGGGGAAGTGGCAACTGCCGTCGCCCGCGACGGCCGAGCCCAGTGCCTCGCACTCGTCCAGGTCGCGCGGGGCGCTGACGCACCCGCTGCCCTCGGCTGGCTGGGCATGACGAATCACATGACGGCTCAGGAACTGTCGGCAGTGCTGCGCTCCTGGGAGCACCGGTTCGGTGTCCGCGTCGTGGGCTTCGGACACGGAAGCCTGTACCTCTCGGTTGCTGCTCGGCCGACGGACGCCCGCCAGGCCCGTGTCCTCGCCGTGGAGCACTACCTCTGCTGTCCGGACGTCTTCCATGAGGACCCCGACCTGGACTGGTCCACGTACCACGAAGAGCTCATGCGGCGTCACGAGTGGCGGCTTTGGTGGGATTGAGAGTGCTCTTCCCGACGATGCGGCGATACGGCGATGCGGCAATGAGTCGATGGCGGACCGCGTACGACCCGAGGTATCCACGAGGACGACCGCTCCCAGAACCTCGCGGTCACCAGCCCGACGCCCCCCTGGGCCGAGCGATCAGGCGGCCGTCGCCGCGCCGAGGTAGGGGGCGAAATGCTCGGCGACCTCCGCAGCCACGGCCACCGCGTCGAGTGTCCCGTCGACTTCGATGACGCGGATGCCGAGGCGGCGGGCGTGCCGCGCCGCGTCCTCGGCGACCAACCGGTCACGGGCGAGACGGTTGGCCTGGGAGCGGGCCGGGTCGGTGACGGGGACGTTGAGATTTCCCGCGCGCGGAAGGGTCCGGATCTGGTGCCGGCGGAAGTCCTCGGTGGGGACGAGGACGACCATGCGCCGGGGTGAGTCGAGCAGCGGTGCGACCAGCTCCGGCCGCAGCCCCCACCCCTCGGCAATCGCCGGCCTGGCGGTGAACAGTGCGCGCAGGTCGTCCAACGCCCACTCGAAGCGGACCGGGAAGCCGGTCAGCGTCTCGGCAGCCATCTCCTCCGGGCTCCGGTCCAGCCAGACGTGGTCGGGGGTGGGATCTTCCACGGGCTCCCCCAGGGCGAGACGACGCGCGATCCGGCGATCCTGGTGGCCGCGGGCATCGTGGTAGTCGTAGTGGTACGCCGTCAGTCCGTACTTTTCTGCGAGGAGTTCGGCAACGGTGGTCTTGCCGGACCACTGTGCGCCGCCGATCCACAACGCGCGTTGCAAGCTGCCGTGTGGATCCCAGACCTCCGACATGAATGTCCTCCCGTTGGAGAGCGGCGCAGTCCTCCGCTCGGGAACGAGCTTCCTGGTTCGGCGGCAAAAATTGCAGTCTTGTCTTCGCTCGGCGGTTCACAGAGAGTGGAAAGGGAGGGGTGAGTCGTTCTCCTCGCGCCTGCGCAGACACCATCTGGTGCCGTGGCCCCACCGGCCCACCGGCCCACCGGCTCAGTCGGTCAGGGCACCCGTGAACCGGGGAGCCCTCCCGGTCGCGGCGCAATCGTGTTGACCGTCCCGGCGGGCGGTGCTTGAGTCGGCGGGTGGACAGCGTCTCCGCCAACCGGCGGTTCTGGAATCGAATCAGCGGCTCCTACCAGCGCGAGCACGACCCGCAGATCGGCGCGGCGCCCCGGCTGTGGGGCACGTACGCCATCCCCGACGCGCAGCTGCGGGCCCTGGGCGACGTCACCGGCAGGCGCGTCCTCGAACTCGGCTGCGGCGCCGGCCAGTGGTCCAGGGCACTCGCCGCCGAGGGCGCCGTCGTGGTCGGGCTCGACCTGTCCGAGGCCCAGCTCACCGCGGCGGCCCGCGCGATGGGAGCGGCCCGCTACCCGCTGGTGCAGGGCGCAGCCGAACGCCTCCCGTTCGCCGCCGACAGCTTCGACCTGGTGTTCTGCGACTACGGCGGGCTCAGCTGGGCGCCCCCGCACCTGGCCGTCCCGCAGGCCGCGCGCGTCCTGCGCCCCGGTGGGCGCCTGGTGTTCAACATCGCCAGCCCCTGGTTCGAAGCCTGCTACGACGAAGCCACCAGCCGCGCGACCACGACGCTGCGCCAGGACTACTTCGGGCTGGACGCCATCGACGAAGGCCACGGCGCGGTCAGCTACCAGCTCACCTACGGCGACTGGATCAGGGTCCTGCGCGGCGCGGGTCTCGTCATCGACGACCTCATCGAGCCCCGGCCCGACCCCGGAACGGCCAACGGCTACAACCGGACCGACCCGCCCGACTGGGCACACCGCTGGCCGGCGGAATCGCTCTGGGTGACCCACAAACCGTAGGCGTCACGGTCTTCCACGCGGGCGGGCGCGGCCGCCGGGCGGGTGGCGCGGCCCCGGCAAGGCGCGGACCGGCCGGGGGTGCTGGATAGTCTGGAACGGCCGCTCCGGGAGCCTGCTGAGCGCGGGCCGGATGGGCGGCCGGACCACGCCGGAAGGACCACCACGTGAAGCTCGCTTTCTCGACCCTCGGAGTGCCCGGGATGCCGGTAGCCGATGTCGTCCGGCTCGCCGCCGACCACGGCTATCAGGGGGTGGAGCTGCGCGCCCACCCGGAGGAGCCGGTGCACCCGGGCCTCTCGAAGGACGAACGGGACGCCGTGGCCGAGGAGTTCGGCAAGGGCGGCGTGGAGATCCTGACCGTCGCCGGGTACGTGCGGGCCGCCGCCGAGGGCCCCGACGCACCGGTGCTGGCGGAGCTGGCCGGGCTGATCGACCTGGCGCACGACCTGGGCGCGGCGAACGTCCGGGTCTTCCCGGGCGGCGGCGGCCTGCCCGCCCCCGAGGCCGACGCCAACGCCGCCCGCCGCCTGGCCGCCGCCGCCCCGCACGCCGCCGACCGGGGCGTACGCGTCCTGCTGGAGACCCACGACTCGCACCGGGCCGGAGTCGACGTGGCCCGGGTCGTCGGCACCGTCGGGCACGGCTCGGTCGGCGCGCTCTGGGACGTCATGCACACCTGGCTGGCCGGCGAGGAACCGGTCGCCAGCCACGCCGTGCTGGCCCCGCATCTGGGCTACGTACAGGTCAAGGACATCGCCTCGGCCCAGGACACCACTCCCCTGCCCCTGGGCACCGGTGTCCTGCCGCTGACGGCCTGCCTGGCCACCCTGGACACGGTCGCCCCGGACAGCCCGGTCGCCCCGGACGGCCCGGACGGCTGGGTCTGCTGGGAGTACGAGAAGCGCTGGCACCCGCACGCCGCGGAACTGCCGGACCTGCTGGCCGCGGGCCGGGAGTACCTGCTGCGGGCGGCGCGGTAGCCCCCGCCCCCGGGCCCGCGCCCGCTCCCGGCCGCGCACGCTCCCGCGGTCACGGGCGCGGGAAGCGGGCGCGCACGGCGTCGATGCAGGTGTCCCGGGACGTGGGCCCGCCGAACCGAAGCCGGTCGTAGGCCGTGAACTCCGGTTCCAGTACGTCGAGTTCGTCGACCAGCGCGTGCAGCCGCTCGAACCACGGCACCGAACCGGCGTCCGGCTCGTCCTCCGAGGCGCTGATCGCGGCCGTCAGGTGGTCCTTGCGCCGGATGGCGGCCGGGGTCACCGAGTGCAGGCACACGTACTGCCCGCTGAGATACGCGTCCCACTCCGCCTTCCCGGCGACCGGGTCGGCCCAGTGCGCGGTGAACCACGCTTCGAGCAGTTCCACGCCGCCGGCCTCATCGGCGAGGGCGAACAGGTCGCCCGGCACCATCTCGGCGCCGTCGGACCGCAGATACCCCGGGAGCGGCAGCCGCCGCCCCAGCATCAGCCGCCGGACCTCGTCGGCGTCGCGGCCACGGACCGCGCACAGCTTCTCCAGGGCGACGAACCGCGCGCTGGCATACGCGTCATCGGCCCCGGTCATCGGATGGTCGCCGTTGACCTCGCGGAACCGCTCGCCGATCCGCTGCTTCAGGTCCGTCTCCGGCATCGGGCAGCCTCCGTTTCCACCTGCGCGGACCTCCCGCACAGGACTCGGCACGCTACCGACCGGACGGTTCGGCACTCACCGAACCGTCGATGGAGGCCGCGGCGGCACGAGGACGCCCCGCCCCGACGCGGTCCGGTCAGGGGGCGGCCGTGTCCGGGGCTTTCCTGCGCCTGCTGAGCAGCGCGGAGACCGGGAGGGCCGCCGCCAGGCCGCTGAGAAGGATCGCGGCGAGGGCGCCCAGGACAGCGGGCTGGTCACCGAAGGCGAGACCGATGGCGGCAAGCGCTGGACCGGCGTTGCGTACCGAGGCGACGCCGCCCATGGTGGTGCGGCGTCTGGCGGAGCCGCTGGCCAGCAGTGTTCCCGCGGCGAAGGCGAGGATGCCGAGCAGGAAGCCGGCGAGGAGCGCGAGTGAGCCGAAGAGGCCGACGACGTCGCGCCAGTTGCCGAGCAGCATGCCCGTCAGCACGATCAGGAAGGTGATGTTGGAGACGGAGGCCGCCGCGGGGTGCCAGGACCGGGCGGTGGGTTCGGCGTAGCGGCGCAGGAGCAGCCCGACGGCGAAGGGGACGAGCTGCAGGAGTGCCACCGTCCGCACCAGCGCACCGACCTCGAGGGAGACCGTGGTGCCGATGTCGGCGGCCTTGAGGACGGCGTTGGCGGTGGGGGCGAAGGTGAGGCTGCCGAGGGAGGCGAGCAGCACCTGCATCGCCGCGCCCGCGACGACGTCCCCCTGCTGTACGGTCGCCAGCTTCGCTCCGAAGGGGCCGCCCGGGGACGAGGCGATCAGGACGAGGGCGATGAAGGCGGCCGGGGGGAGGCC
The DNA here is from genome assembly GCF_044754785.1 of Streptomyces sp. NPDC092952. Taxonomy (NCBI): domain Bacteria; kingdom Bacillati; phylum Actinomycetota; class Actinomycetes; order Kitasatosporales; family Streptomycetaceae; genus Streptomyces; species Streptomyces sp. NPDC092952. The sequence goes on from NZ_JBIVPT010000002.1 coordinate 555,961, forward strand.
GAGCAGTGCGCCGATGCCCCAGCCGAGCAGCGGGACGACGGCCATGTTGGCGACCAGCGCCAGCGAGAGCAGCGGAACGTCGGCGAGGACGCCGCGCAGCGCCGGTACGGTGGCCCGCAGCCCGGCGGCGAACATGGTGGCCGCGATGAAGATCACCGTGACGGCGTTGAGAACGAGATGCAGGGTGCCCATGGTCCTTGTCCGCCCCGTCAGTCGCGGAGGTCACCGAGCCAGCGCAGGGCGCTCAGGCTCGGCAGGAAGCAGTACTCGCCTCCACGGGTGACGACGAAGCGCGGCAGCGGGGCGAGGCGGCGGCGCACGGGCCGGCGGGGGACGGTGTAGCGGGTCTGCCCGTCCGCGGCTCCGACGACGGGGTCCTTCGTGTGGCCGTCGCCGAAGAAGACACCGTCGTTCATCCACTCCGACTGGACGAACTCGAACTGCCGTCCGGGGTGTGCGCCGATGAACGCGAACATCAGGCCGCGGTCCACGCCGTCGTCCTCCAGCACCCCGTCGGGCAGCGGTGGGCCGTAGACGGCGCCGCGCCGGATCATGCGGTGCAGCCGTACCTCCCCGGCCACCGAGGCGTCGCGCGGGTTGGCCCGGCGTATGTGGCAGCCCCTGGGCGTGGTGAATCCCGTCGGGTCCTCCTGCTCGTAGAAGAAGGTGTTGCGGCGGAGCGGGTCGGCCCCGAGGGCGGGGTCGTCGTGTTCGGGGGCGAGGGCCAGCGGGGCTCCGCCGCGCCAGCGGCCCATGATCTTCGCGGCGATCAGTTCCTCGTCCTGGGCGGTGGTGGAGCTGTCCTTCAGGTAGCGCCGGAAGGCCGCGACGTCCTGGCGGAGTTTGCGGAAGGCCGCGTAGCTGCCGTTGCGCCCGAGCACGGCCGGTTCCGGCGCGGCGGAACCGCCGAGCTCGTCGGGGCGGCCCAGGATGAACTCTCCGCTCTTCAGGGGTACTTCCAGCCTGTTGGACCCCGGGATGCCGCTGCCTTCGACGGCGGGGTGACTGACGCCGTCGAGGTAGCCGAAGTGTTCCTTCTCGCTGGGCAGTGCGTAGCAGTCCTGCCGCCAGATCGCCGTCACGCCGGGCAGCCGGTCGTAGGCGGACCGTGCGCGGTCGATGGCCTCTTCCAGGCGCGGCGGGTCCGGGGCGACCGCCGCGATCACCACATGGACGTCGTGGGTGCCGAGCGGCGCCTCCCAGTGCCGCGGGGCGCTGGCTCCCTCGTCGTGCAGTGCCCGTGCGCGGGCCGCCATGCCCTGCCGGAACTCCCAGGCGAACGAGTCCAGCGAGGAGCGGGGCACCCCCAGGGCCCGCAGGCCCCAGTGGGTGACGGCGACGCTGACCCAGGTGTCCCCGAGGGGGCTGGAGGTGTCGGCGGCCGAGGTCGCCGCCGTACCCGCGCGCCGCATCAGCTCCCGGCCCTGGTCCCGGTCGTCGATGCGGAAGACCAGGTACGTCGCCGCGTACGGGGTGGGGCGCGGGCTGAGGACTCCGCGCTGGATGTCGTCGAGTTCGAGCGTGACGTCCGTGGGTGTGCTCATGCCGGCCTCCCTGCGGCACCGCTACGAGACGAGGTTGTGCCAGAAGTTCCGCAGGCTGTCGTCGGCACCGAAGAGCGTGCTGAAGATCGTGGAGTCGGCCAGCAGCACATCGGCCGCGCGGTCGCCGCCGGGAGGCATCCACAGGAACATGTTGAACTCGGTGTTCCCGTCCTCGGTGAACGGGTGGGGCCGGGAGGTGTCGATCGGCTGCCGGGCCAGCACGTGAATGGTGTCCGGCCGATCGGCCGTCACCGCGTAGTGGGGCAGGTGCATATGGAAGTTGAAGTTCGTGACCCCGTTCAGCCACCCCTTCTCGTCCAGGTCCCCGAAGGTCGTCAGAGGGGCGATCCGATGGTCCTCGCCGGTGGCGGGGCGCAGCCCGTACCGGTTGACGACGGGTACGCCCAGGCCCTTCATCAGATCACGGACGTAGGTGGCGAACCGTTGCTGGCGCGGTACCAGGGGGTCGCCGTGGTGGCGGTACTCCACCTCCCGCACGGACAGGTCGTCCGAGGCGCCGACGTCGTGATGGGGCCCCAGGACCAGGCGCGCGTCCTCCCTCGTCAGGAACGCCCGCAGCGCCTCGATCTCCCCGGGCCGCGCCTCCTGCTCGGTGATCATGTGGTCCAGCCCGAAGACGAACAGGACGTCCGTGTCGTCGAGCACCCGCTCGTCGAGCGGGGTGTGGAATCCGGCCTGGTCGATGCGCTGGTAGACGGGGACGGGATGTCCGGTGGTCTCCTCGACGAAGTCCTGGAACGGCACCCACGCCCAGAAGAACAGCTCCAGCGATCCCGCGATGGTCTGCTGGAACTGGTACGGGTCCGACCACCTCGGATCCTCGTAGGCGGGCCACGCCACCCGGCGCACCTCGGTCAGCGTGGAGAACCGGTTGTCCAGTTCTGCCGCGTTGCGGCCCGCCTCGGCGGGATAACTCCACGAGACGTAGACGCTCACCCGGCGTCCGGCGGGTGTGTACGCCCGGGGAACGTGCCGCTGGTTGTAGACCCGTGCTGTTCTGGCCTCACTCATGGCCCGGCCTCACTGCAGCTGCCGCACTGCATCTGCCTCACTGCATCTGCCTCACTGCATCTGCCTCACTGCATCTGATCGAGCATCTCGGACAGAGCGCTCTTGATCCGCAGAGCCTTCTTGATCTCGTCCGCCGTCACATACGGATACTCCCCGTACTCGATGAAGCTCGGACAGTGGTGCTCGCGGACGAATCCGATGAACGCCTCCGGGTTGGTCCGCCAGTCCTCGGGAAACCCCTCGAGGTGCTCGAACGCCGTGCTCACACCCGCCTTCGAGAACAGCGCGATGGCGTCCTCGGTGTACTTGTCGAAGTCGGTGTCGAAGATCCCCTGGTACATGAAGCGCGTGTCGTCGTCGAAGAGGACCCACCGCAGGTAGTGCAGCTTCAACGGCGCCAGCAGGTACGGATCCTCCTCCAGCGCCTCGGCCAGCGCGGAACCGTACGCGCGCATCGCCCCGGCGTGGCCGGGCTTGACCCGCGCGACGATCGTGAACCCGTAGCAGGCCGGAGTCCTCGGGAAGACGGGCCCGTACTTACCCTGCTCGAGATGGTCCGTCTCCTTGGGGAGGGCGACCGCCCGAGGCCTGATCTCCATGTCCGCACCTCCAGCCCACTGGCCGGGACGATCCCATCGTCCCGCCGCACGACCGGGCGCGCCTGCCGAGCGAGGGGGAAGGATTCGTGGATCCGGTACGGGTCCGGGCTCCTCGGCGGCGCCGGCAGGGGCAGCGGGGGCGGGCCGGACTGCCCGCCCAGGCCCGCCCGGACCGGACCGCTCCCCGCCTTCCGGGCCAGTACGGGCATGGCAGACGCAGGCGCAGCGAAGCCGCTCGACGACGACACCACGGACCCTCACGGCGACCGGCCCCGGGCATTCCTCGTGCATCCCCACCCGGCACCCGGGTGCATGAACCCCGCGCACCGGCACGGTCACCGCTGCCCGGACACCGGACGGAGCCCCCGCTGCTCCCGGCACGGCGCACACGCGTACCGGGGGACGGCGGAGCCCGGCACCTCACCGACGACATTCACCGGAGCAGCGGTGCCGGACGGCCCCTTGTGCCAGTCGCACCAACCGGTCATGCCGGTGCAGCGTCTGCACCGGCATGCCGGGTACGCGTGGCAGATGGGGATGGACTCGGCGGGAGTGACCACGGTTTTGGGCTTCACGACGCGCGTCGTGAAGCCGCGCCGGTCGACCTCGTACACCTTGATCGTCATTGGCATGTCGGCCGCCGGAGAGAGCGCCCGCACGAGATGGTCGGCCGGACATGGTGCCAGCAGGCTGCACCGTGGAGCCGGGCAGTACTCGCGGCTACGAGCACAGGCGCGATCATGGCCTCTCCTCTACCTGTGTGGTGTGGACAGGCAAAGCGTGGCCCTTGGGAAGGGGCACAACTGCTACAAGGTGTGGCAGTCGTCAGACGGCGCCGATCCAGTGCGCGAAGTGCGACAAGGACTCGGCATCGGCCCGGTGGAACCGCCTCAGTCCGCTGGTGACTTCGCGTGCCCACGGGTGTTCACGGGTGTGCTGAGGGGCGGCCGCACGGGCAGCCCTGAGGCTCTCGAACGCATCACCCGGAAGGTTGGCCCACTCCTGTGCACGGGCCAGTTCAATATAGAAACCGCTCCGGCGCTCGGCTGGGAGCGTGGCGGGCGGCGTCCACTCGGTAGCCACGCGCAGCGCACGATCAACGTGATTCGGCCCGAGACTGACGGCCACGGACATCTCGTGGATGCGGACCGAGTCCGGGCCGAAGGCGGTGCCCAGATAGACGCCCTCGCGCGCGACTTGATCACCGAACTGCCGGGCATGCGTCAGATGGGTGTCGGCTGCGTCCGCGTCTCCACCTCGTCCGGCGATCACGGCCGCCCGCATGTGGAGGGCGCCGCGCGCGGCAGCAGCCGAGCGGGACGACGGTGTTGGTGCCGCGCGGATGGCTTGCTCCAGTGCGACGAGACCAATGGCATGGGCTCGGGCCGCAAAGAAGACCTCGGTTCGGACATATGCGGCGGCAGCTTGGACAAGGGGGTCCGCCGCTCGGTCGGCAGCCCACCTCATCAGGTCGATTAGCCGGGCGGAGAGGTCGTACTCCCCGTACTTGAAGGCGATCGCATCGCCCGCTCGGGCGGTGGCGACCAGCATCCTGGCCGCCGTCCGCTGCTCTGCAGCCCGTGCAGTGTGGACGTACCTGATGCTGTCGCACAGCAGATCAGGGATCCCCGTGGCGATCCGGCCGTACTGGGCCCCGAGCCTCCAGTCGACCACCTCGCGCACTGCTAAGCCGAGTTCGGCAGGCCCTCGGGTCGGAGGCCCCTGCGGGATGTCGTACCCGGCGATCCCTGCGGACAGTGCGGGGAGGGCCTGATGCACCCGGCGCTCGGTTCCGACGTACCCCGTGCGCAACTGCGTAGCGTCCACACCGAGAGCAGCAGCGAGCGCTTCGAGTACGTCGTCGCTGGGGCGTCGGGCACCACGCTCGACAGCTCGGACGGTGGAGTAGGAGACGTGCGAGGCGGCGGCGAGACCGGTCTGGGTGAGGCGGCGCGCGCGTCTGCAGGCGGCAACCCGCTCACCGACTTCGCGCGGGGAGTCGACGAACACGGCCCAACCGTATCCGAGCGGTCACCGCATGCAGCGGGAACAGAGTCGATGTCTACTCGCCGACGATTGCGACCAGGTCCATGAGCGAGTCGACCACCCAGTCCGCAGCCTCCCGCACCTGTGGATCGTCGGCCCACCAGTGGCCCCACGGCCCCCGCCGGAGCTGCGCCGTGCGCAGACCCGCCGCTCGGGCGGGGACGATGTCGTTCGCGGGGTGGTCGCCGACGTAGAGGGTTTCCCGGGCCGGGGCTCCCGAGGCATCGATGACTCGGGCGAAGAACTCGGGGCTCGGCTTGGCGCAGCCCCATTCTCCGGAAGTGGCGATGAGGTCGGCCGGCAGATCCAGCGCTCGCAGCAGCTGCCCGGCCTTCACCGTCTGGTTGCCCGCGACGACGACCCGCACGCCGAGGTCCCGCAGCGCGCCGAGCGCGGGTCGTACGTCGCCATACAGGTCGGTTTCATCGAGGTGCTCGCCCTGCCCGGCGGCCTCGCGTGCGGCGTACTCGGCCGCGATGTCGATACCGGGCTTCAAAAGGCGGAGGGCTTCGGCGTTGTCGAGGCCCTGGGCGGTGACGGCGCCGACGAGTGCGGAGAGGGTGTGCCTCGGGACACCCATCCAGTCGGCCCAGGAACCCCAGTACCGATCGTCGCGCACGAGGGTCTCGCCGATGTCGAACACGATTGTCTTCATCAGGACGAGCCTACGAGGTCCGGTGGAGCACCGACGCCGATGGGCCGCTTCGACGGGGCGGGCGACGACGACGCCTATGCGGGTCCCGGCCACCGTCCGTTCACTCGTAGCGCAGGCGCAGCGACTCCCTTTCGCTCTCCTCGATCTGGTCGATGGTCAGATCGGGCAGGTCCAGCTGGGCCAGGGTCACCTCTGCGCTGGTCGGCTGGGCGTCGGCGGGCAGCCAGTGGTCCGGTTTCCAGGCGTTGGCGCGCATCAGCGACTTCGGGCAGTGCGGGTAGACCTGGTCGATCTGCACCACCAGCGCCGTGACCGGCGGCTTTCCGACGGGAGTGAGCCGGGCGAGCAGTTCCGGGCGGGCCGAGACGCAGGCGCGGCCGTTGACGCGCAGGGTGCTCGGACGGCCGGGGACGAGGAAGAGCAGTCCGACGTGTCCGGTCCGGAGCACGTTGTTCAGGGTGTCGAGCCGCTTGTTGCCGGTCGCGTCGGGGATCGCCAGGGTCCGTTCGTCCAGTACGGAGACGAATCCGGCCGGGCCGCCGCGCGGTGTCACGTCCGCCCGTCCCTCGGCGTCCGCGCTGCCGATGAACACCAGGGAGGAGCAGCCGATGAGCGCCCGGGTCTCCTCGGTCAGGTGGTCGGTCTCCTTGCGGAGCGAGTTCGGGTTCGGCTGCGGGTAGAGCGCGCGCAGCTGGTCCGGGCCGGTGAGTGCGTCCGCCCGGAAGGATTCGAAGAGCGAGCCGGTGGCCCCGGTGTCGGTCGTCATACGGGTGACCCTAGGCCCTGCCTACCGCGTACGAGTCTCCTCCCGCCGCTGTCAGTGGCCGCCGGTAGCGTCCGGGCCCATGGATGATGCCGTGAGGATCGTTGTGGAGCGCGGGTACGAATCGACCCCCGTCGACTACGAACGTCTCGTCTCCCTGGTCGAGTCCACCGGTGAGCGGGTCGTGCTCGCCGAGCACGGTGTGCCGGTGAGCGTGCTGTTCCCGGCGGGGCAGGTGGCCGAGTGGGAGCACTGGGCCCGCGCCGAGCCGCCCGCGCCCGAACCCGTGCCTCAGGAGGAGGACGAGGAGGGCGAGGGGGACGACGAGGAGGACGGGCCGGAGTGGGAGGTCGGCCGACTGCGGGTCGAGCCGTTGGCCGACCCGGTGGAGTACGGCCCGTACGTCCGCTACGTACGCGGCGACGGCAGGCGGGTGAGCTTCGCGCGGGACGGGGCGGTGGTGGCCGTGCAGTGGGGCGCCGAGGACGCGGTGTGGCTCAGGGACCGGGCCCGGCAGGCGCGCCAGGGGTACATGAGCCCCCAACAGGCTGCGGCCTTCGAGGAGTTCCTGGCCCGGCAGCCTCCGGTCGGCGGGTCCTGAGCCCGGCCCCCATGGTCGGCAAGCGCCGGTTCCCGGCCCCGGTCCGGCGGGCGCGGCCCTACCTCCCGGCCGCGACGGGCTCGGGGCCGGGCTCCGCCTCCCTCGTACGGGGTCGGCGCGCACCCGCCAGGGAGGTCAGGGCCACGCCGCCGACCAGCAGGGCCGCCGCGCACCACCGCAGCGGGCTCACCGACTCGCCCAGCAGCAGTGCGGCGGAGGACATCCCGAAGACCGGGACGAGCAGGGTGAACGGGGCCACCGAGGACGCCGGGTACTGGCGGAGCAGGAAGCCCCAGACGCCGAAGCCGAAGACGGTGGTGATCCAGGCGACGTAGACGACGATCCCGGCGCCGCTCCAGTCCAGCGCGGCCAGCGCCGCCCGGTCCCGGTCCCAGCCCTCGAAGAGGAGGGAGAGGCCGAGCAGCGGAAGGACCGGCACGGTCGAGACCCACACCATGAAGTTGAGCGAGTCGGGCGGGGCGGCCTTGCGGGTCAGTACGTTGGAGACGCCCCAGCAGGCCGCCGCCGCGATCACCAGGACGAAGGCGAGCACGGGCCCGCTCGCACCCTCGTCGACCGCCGCGACCCCGATGCCCGCGAGCGCCACACCCATGCCCAACACCCGTATCCTGCCCGGCCGTTCACCGAGCGCGAGGGCGGCGAAGAGGGCGGTGAAGACGGCTTGGACCTGGAGCACGAGCGAGGAGAGCCCGGCGGGCATGCCACGGTCCATGCCGATGAAGAGCAGGCCGAACTTCGCGACCCCGAGGGCCAGCCCGACGCCCACGATCCACTTCCAGGCGACCTTGGGCGGGCCGACGAACAGGACCGCGGGCAGGGCGGCAGCCAGGAAGCGGAGGGCGGAGAAGAGCAGCGGGGGGAAGTGGTCGAGGCCGAGCTCGATGACGACGAAGTTGACACCCCAGACGGCGGCCACCAGGACGGCCAGGGCGATGTGGAAGGGACGCATGCGGTGAGGATCACCCGCCCCGACCATGTAGCACCAGCGCGGATTCCTTCATGGTGGAATTGAGCAACGCTAACGAATCACCCTCCGGGAGGCACCGTGCTGGATCTGCCCCGGCTGCGCGCCCTGCACGCGGTCTCCGTGCACGGCTCGGTGGCGGGCGCGGCCGCCGCGCTCGGCTACACCCCGTCGGCGGTCTCCCAGCAGATCACCAAGTTGGAGCGGGAGACCCGTACGACCCTGCTGGAGCGGCGCGGGCGCGGGGTCGCGCTGACCGAGGAGGCGCTGCGGCTCGCGGACACCGCCCAGGAGCTGCTGGCGATCGTGGAGCGCGCCGAGACGGCGCTGGAGGAGCGCCGGGGGCTGCCGACCGGGCGGCTGTCGGTCGGCGCGTTCGCCTCGGCGGCGCGCGGGCTGCTGCCCGGGGTGCTGGCGGAGCTGGACCGGGACCATCCGGCGCTGGACGTCCGGCTGACCGAGGTCGACCCGCATCTGTCGGTCGACCTGGTGGCCAAGGGCGTGATCGATCTGGCGGTCGCGCACGACTGGGACATCGCCCCGCTGCCCGCCCCGGAGGGCGTGGCGCAGGCGGTGCTCGGCGACGACCGCTGCGATCTGCTGGTGCCCGAGGGGCACCGGCTGGCCGGGCGGGGCCCGGTGCGGCGCGAGGAGCTGGCGCAGGAGCGGTGGATCTGCCAGCCGCCGGGGACGGTCTGCCACGACTGGCTCGTACGGACGCTGCGGGCGGCCGGGTGCGAGCCGGACCTGCGGCACCAGGCGGAGGAGAACCACACCCAGCTGGCCCTGCTCGCCGCCGGTCTCGGGGTCGCGATGATCCCGCGCCTGGGGCGGGGGCCGCTGCCGGCGGGTGTGGTGGCGGTGGAGCTCGCCCCGGTGCCGGTGCGGCGGCTGTACGCGCTGTGGCGTACGGAGGCGGCCCGGCGCCCGGCGATCACGGCGGCGGTGGCGGCGCTGCGGGCGCACGGGGCGGCGGCGGGGCTGCGCCCCGTCGGCTGACCGGCCGGTCCGGCCGACCGCCCTGCCGCCCCGCCCCGCCGACCCTGCCCCGCTGACCGATTCCACCCGCAGTGGCCGGTAATGCGGGCCACGCCGCGCGGGCCGGAACGGTCCGGACCCTTGACCGGAAGTTATTTTCTGGATATCCGTGCTCCTTGGCAGTTTCTTTCACCAGAGGTTTCTTTCCCCACCTCTCGTCCCCGAGTACGGCCGAAGGAGCTCACGTGCACCACCGCACCTCCAGACGCACCCTCCTCACCGCCACCGCGGCGACTGCGGTCGCCGCCGTCACCGGCGCGGGCCTGGCCCCCGGCGCCCTCGCCGCCCCGAGGTCCGCGAGCAGCGGGCCGCACGAATCAGCCGCCACCGACCGCCGCATCCGGCGGATCGTCTCCGGGATGAGCCTGGAGGAGAAGGTCGGGCAGCTCTTCGTGATGCGGGTGTACGGGCACTCCGCCACCGAGCCCGACCAGGCCGACATCGACGCCAACCTGGCCGAGATCGGGGTCCGTACGGCCGCCGAGATGATCGCCAAGTACCACGTCGGCGGGATCATCTACTTCGCCTGGGCGCACAACACCCGCGACCCGCACCAGATCGCCGACCTCTCCAACGGCATCCAGCGCGCCGGCCTCGCCGGGCCCACCCCGCTGCCGCTGCTGGTCTCCACCGACCAGGAGCACGGCATCGTCTGCCGGGTCGGCGAACCGGCCACCCTGATGCCGGGCGCGATGGCGCTGGGCGCGGGCGGTTCGCGCTCCGACGCCCGCAAGGCCGGGCAGATCGCGGGCGCCGAGCTGGGCGCGATCGGCATCAACCAGAACTACGCCCCGGACGCCGACGTCAACGTCAACCCGGCCAACCCGGTGATCGGCGTACGGTCCTTCGGCTCCGACCCGCAGGCCGTGGCCGGGATGGTCGCGGCGCAGGTGAAGGGGTACCAGAGCAGCCGGATCGCCTCCACCGCCAAGCACTTCCCGGGCCACGGCGACACCAGCACCGACAGCCACACGGGGCTGCCGGTCATCACCCACACCCGGGCGCAGTGGTCCGAGCTGGACGCGCCGCCGTTCCGGGCCGCCATCGCCGCGGGCATCGACTCGATCATGACCGCGCACATCGTGGTCCCGGAGCTGGACCCCTCGGGCGACCCGGCGACGCTCTCCCACCCGATCCTCACCGGCATCCTCCGCGAGGAGCTGGGCTACGACGGTGTCGTGGTGACCGACGCGCTGGGCATGGAGGGGGTGCGGACGAAGTACGGCGACGAACGCGTGCCGGTCCTCGCCCTGAAGGCGGGCGTCGACCAGTTGCTGAACCCGCCGGACCTGGCCGTCGCGTGGAACGCCGTCCTCCGGGCCGTGAAGAGCGGCGAGCTGACCGAGTCCCGGCTCGACGAATCGATTCTGCGCATCCTGCGGCTGAAGACGAAGCTGGGGCTGTTCGACGACCCGTTCGTCAGCCACGCGGGCGTGACCCGCACCGTCGGCACCCGGGCGCATCTCGCCGCCGCCGACCGGATCGCCGAGCGCACCACCACGCTGCTCGCCAACGACGGGGCGGTGCTGCCGCTCTCCCGCCGCTCGCACAAGAACCTGCTGGTGGTCGGCGCCGACCCGGCGTCCCCGTCCGGCACCACCGGCCCGCCGACCACCACCCTGGCCACCGCCTTCGGCGAGCTGGGCTTCGCGGCGACCGCGCTCTCCACCGGCACCGCGCCCAGCGCGGCGGTGATCGACCGGGCGGTGGAGGCCGCGCGCGGCAAGGACGCGGTGGTCGTGGCGACGTACAACGTCACGGCGAGCAGCTCGCAGCGCACCCTGGTGAGCGCGCTGGCGGCGACCGGGATCCCGGTGATCACGGTCGCGATCCGCAACCCGTACGACGTCGCCCAGCTGGCCGGTACCGGCTTCGCGGCGAACCTGGCCACGTACTCCTGGACCGATGTGGAGCTGCGGGCCGCCGTCCGGGTGATCGCGGGCCGGGTGGCGCCGCGCGGCACCCTGCCGGTCCCGGTGCAGCGCGCCGACGACCCGGCCCGGGTGCTGCACCCGGTGGGGTACGGCCTGAAGTACTGAGACGAGCCCCGGGGTTCCGCGACACCCGCCGACGCCTCGGGCGACGCGGAATTACGGAGCGGCGGGCGACGGAGCGACGACGGACGGCGCGTGGGACCACCCGGTCCCGCGCGCCGTCCGTCGTCATGTCCGCCGAGCGTTCCCCGGCGCCCCGCCCGGAGCCCACTTTCCACCTCGGCGATGTGAGGTGCGTCACGCTTTAATTTCCAATTAAGGTGGCATGCCCGATCATCGCCGTCTTGATGTGCTTTGTTCTAAGTTGACTCCTGCTCACGTTCTGCGCGAAGGTCACGGAACCTCCTCCCCACACCCTCGGTTCCGCCACAACCTGGAGTTCTCGATGTGTCGCGCGACCTTCCCCCCGCCTGCGCGCATGCGCCGTTCGGGCGGGTAAGGCGGCCCCGAACCCCCGCACGTTGAAAAAGTTCTGTCGAACCGCCCGGACAAGGAGCTCGGAGCACGTGGGCTTTCAGCAATTCGCGTCGCGCACACCGGAAGAAGAATGCGGCCCGCGGTCGGCACCCGGCCGGGTGCCGACCGGCGAGGAACGGGTTTTCGGAAAGGTGTCCGCTTCCCGTGAGAGCGGGCAGGGAGTCCGCCCGGCCGACCTCGAACTCTTCGAGTCCGCCGATGCCTTCGAGCCCGTAGATCCCGCAGGTCCTGTCGATTCCGTCGGCCCGGCCAAACCCGCCGGCCCTGCCCATCACACCAGTCCTGCCCATCACACCAGTCCTGTCAGTTCCTTCGGTCCGTTCGAGGAAAAGACCCCCGTGCCGGGGATTCCCTCGCCGTCCTCGCGGCTGTCGCGTCCGTCCCGGCCGGCTCCGGCCGACCGCAGGTCCGCCCGGCGGTCCACGAGGGGGCGGAAGCAGTCCCCCGCACTGCTCATCGGCACGGTGACGGTGGGGGTCGGCGTCGCGATCACGGTCTCCCTGGTCTGTGACGCGTTCACCGCACGGCGCTCCGACTTCGTCGCCCCGATCTCCACCAACCTCTCCTCCCAGGACTCCGTCACCCCGCCCTCCCCCTCCGCCCCGCCCACCGGCACGGCGCGTCCGGCCCGGGCCCAGGCCCCGGACACGCGGGCCACGGCCGACGCACCGCCCCCCGCGACACCGGCCACGACCCCGTCCGCGACGCCACCCGCGGCCCCCTCCACTCCGGCCGGTCCGCCGGCGGACCGCCCGTCACCCCCACGGGACCGGACCCGCACGACGGACCGGCCGGGCCTCGCCCTGGGCTCCACCGGCCGCGAGGTCGAGGACCTCCAGCGCAGACTGCAACAGCTCAGCCTGTACCTGGGAAGCGCCAACGGGAATTTCACGGCGGACGTGGAAATCGCCCTGAGCCGTTATCAGAAGGCCCGGAACATTCCCGAGGAGTTGGGTGTCTACGGGCCACTGACCCGGGCGGCCCTGCGGGCCGAGACCGAATCGATGGACCGGAATTCCCGCCGGAACGGAAATTCGACCTCACACGGAAGGCCGGACCGGCACGGCGAGTCGAGCCGATACGGAGATTCGTACCCGTACCGGTGATCACGCCCGTACCCCGTCACCTCGTACCCCGTAAAACCCTGCCCCCTTTCCGCACTTCCCCTCTCCACCTGCTCCGACCGCGCAGGCGAGTTGATTCGCCATGCCCGGCCGCGCCCCTCCCGAAGAAAAGACAAGGATCAGAATCATGCACGTCACCGGAAGAAATGCCGGGCGGACCGGAAGCGCACTCGCCGTGCTCCTCTCCCTCGGGCTGCTCGGCACCGGCAGCGCGTTCGCGACCCCCGTCGCCGCCACCGACGGCGAGACGCGGTACTGCCCGTCCTCCGGGAAGCTTCCGGGCATCGGCAACACCCCGCAGTTCATCGACGGCAACGTGGCCCTCTTCGCCGGAGGCGACTACACCGTCGACGGCGCGTCCGCGGAGGCGGAGGGGCTGCTCGTCGTCAAGGGCGACGCGACGTTCGCCAAGAGCTCGGGCGGCGTCTTCAACGTCGGGCGGGTGGGGGCCGGATCCGGCATCCTGCCGGACGCGGGCGAGCTGATGCTCGCGGTCGGCGGTGACCTGACGATCGCCAAGGGCACGAGGGTGGACGTCGGCCACGGCATCACGTCCAAGTCCGGCTACGGCGGCGCCGTCCAGGTGGGGAAGAAGATCGACGAGAAGGGCGAACTGGAGACCAACGGCGGGAAGCGCTCGTCCGGCCTGGGCACCGACCCCGCCCTCAGCCCCTACCAGTCCTTCGACAGGACCATCGGCACCGAGTCGTCCTCCCTCGGGAAGCTGAAGGCCACCGGCACGACCACGCGCTCGGGCGACACCGTCACCTTCAAGAGCACCGGCGCGGGCAGCGGCACGCTCCAGGTCTTCGAGATCACCGCCGCCGAGCTCGACGGCGCCTCGTCGTTCGGCTTCGTCTCCATCCCCGACGGCGACTCCGTCGTGGTCAACGTGACAGGCGCGCAGCCGGTGTCCATATCGCCGATGTCCGTGGGCTTCAACAACGACCGCGTCGACGTCTACAGCTCCGCCGACTTCGGCGACGCCGCCTCGCGGATCCTGTACAACTTCGAGGGCTCCACCTCGCTCACCCTCGGCGGTGGCGGGAACTTCATGGGCTCGATCCTCGCCCCCAAGGCCTCCGCGGACTTCACCGCGAGCACCAACGGGCGGGTGTACGTCGGCGGCGACATGCGGACCCACGGCACGGGCAACGAGACCCACAACTACCCGTGGACCGGCTCCCCGGCCTTCACCTGCAAGCCCGGACCGGCCCGGCCCGGCACCCCGACGCCGAAGCCGTCCACGCCCGGACAGCCGTCGCAGCCGCCGGCCCGGCCCGGTACCCCGACCCCCTCGGCCCCGACGCCGGGCGCTCCGGCGCCGCAGCCGTCCGGGTCCGAGAAGTCCTCGCAGCCGGCGCCCGCCCCGTCCGCGCCCGCCGCCGGGCCGAAGGACGAAGGCGGCTTCCTCGCCAGCACCGGTGCGCAGGTCGGCTTCTACGCGACCGGAGCGGGCGTACTCGGCGTGCTCGGCGCGGGCCTGCTGATGTTCACGCGCCGTCGGCGCGCCCAGAGCCGGGGCTAGCCACCGGGCCGGGGTGTACGCGCACGACGCGTCGCACGTACACCCCGGTCCGAAGGCCGGTTACGGACGCAGTCGCCGCTCGTTCATCACGTCCTGCCTGTCCAGCCGGGCGTCGAACTTCGCGAGCGGCTGCGCCTTCGCCGGGTCGTCCCGCACGGCGGCCGGGGCGACGCCCGCCCAGCGCAGTACGGCGGCGGTGGCCCGCGCCCGGTCGCTCTCGGCGAGGGCGCCGACGGTGGCCCCGTGGTTGCCGCCGGGCACGGTCATGACGGCGCTGTCCCGGGAGCCCGCGCCCAGCCGGAACGGCTCGGCGCCGTACGGGTCGTTCTCGCCGTACACGTACAGCATCCGCTCGCCGTGGTGGCGCACCCAGCTGTCGACGTCGCGCATCACCGAGGGCTGGAACTTCATCGGGATGGAGCGCGGTACGAAGTTGCGCGGCGGCTGGTAGCCGTAGCGGCTGAGGTTGCCGAGCCAGGGCTGGCGGATGGTCGGCGAACCGAGCTGGGTGCCCGCCTGGTAGTAGTACGGGGTGTACTTCTCCAGGCCCTGGTCGGTGTAGGCGGAGAAGCCGGTGATCGCGTCGACGGAGTCCCAGATCTCCTGGTCGGTGGCGGACCTGGCGTCGGCGGGGATCGTGTCGCAGTCGGCGGGCAGGCTGTACTGCCAGAACGTCCAGTAGTAGTCCATGACCACGGCCTCGTACGCCCTGTCCAGCGAGCCGGTGGTGTCGAAGGTGTAGCCGTGCTCGGCGGCGTACGCGCGGTACTTCTCCTCCAGCGGCGCCCGGCGCACCAGGGCCTCGCGCTGGACGGCGCCGAGCCGGTCGCGGCACGCCTTGTCGCCGACCCGGGCGAGGAAGCGGTCGTAGGCCGAGTCCTCCTTGTCGACGACGTCGTTGGGCGCCACGTACGCGACGATGCCGTCCATGTCGCCGGGGTGGAAACGCTTGTAGTACGTGGCCGTCATGCCGCCCTTGGAGGCGCCGGTGGCCAGCCACTTGGCGGGGTAGATCCGCTTCAGCGCGGTGAACACCCGGTGCTGGTCGTCGGCGGCCTGCCGGATGTCGAGCTTGGACCAGTCGGCGGGCGACGGGCGGGACGGGGTGAAGTAACGGTACTCCAGGGAGACCTGGTTGCCGTCGACGATCCGGGTCGGCTCGGCGCGGCCGGGGGTGGTGGAGACGTTGTAGCCGCTGGTGGAGAAGACCGTCGGGCGGGAGGTGTCCTTGTGCAGCACGGTGATCCGCTGCTGGAAGGTGCCCCGGGACGGGTCGCGGTGGTCGACGGGCTGGGTGTATTCGAGGACGAAGTAGCGGTAGCCCGCGTACGGCTTCTCCTCGACGAGGCTCATCCCGGGGATCGCCAGGATGCGGTCCTTGATGTCCGTGCCCGTGCCGTCGTCGGCGGGTACGACCCCGCTGGTCACCGCGGCCGGTCCGACGGCGGTGGCCGCCCCGGCCGACGCCCCCGTCACCCCCACCGTCCCGATGAGCACCGCGAGCGACAGGAACCCTCTCAACGCCTTGCGCATACGACCTCCCTCGAATCGCCTTGTCGGCGGCGAGCCTAGGGGGTGTCCGGCCGGTTCGGGGAGGGTGTCAGCAGAGGATCCAGCCGGTGGAGCCGGACTTGCCGGAGATCTTTCCGGTGGCGCGGACGCAGCGGTTGAGGGCGTGGACCGTCACCGGGCCGGCCTGCTTGGTGTACCGGCCGCTGTCGGTGACGGGCTGGCCGCCGCGTGCCTGGATCGTCACGGACATCGCGCGGCGCGGGCCGGACTTCTTGGCGACCGCCAGCGCGCAGGCGTAGGAGCGGCTCTTGTAGACGCGCAGCTCGCCGGTGCCGAACGGGACGGTCTTCGCGGGGCGTCCGGCACAGACCGAGACGGCCCCCGCCGGGGCGACCGCGGGGCCGCCGAGCACCAGCCCGAGGGCGGCCACCACGGACAGGACCACCGGTCGCACCAGCCCCCGGCGCACCGCCCCGGCCCTGCTGCCGCTCCGGTCTCCGGTGGTGTCCGCGGACTCCCCGGGCCTCTCCGTCGCTGTGGTCACCCGTCGCCCCATCATCACTCGAACATACGCACCCTGATGCGGTACATGCGCATACAGGTGTACGACGCGGGAAGCCCGTCCGGAGGTTGCGTGCGCGGTGCCCGGTCCGTGGAGCGGCCGAGGCGCCAGCATGGCTCCACAGGACAGCCCCGCACGAAAGGCAGGAACACCCTCATGCCTCCTCTCCGCACCGCGTCGGGCCCCCGGCTCCGGCGCCCCGTCCGGCGGACGCTGCTCGCCGCCGCCCTGCTCACCGCCCTGGCCGCGGTCCCGGCGGTCGCGGCGGGCCCGCGGGCCCAGGCACCGGACCGGGCCCCGGCCCGTGCCGGGCTGAGCAGCTCGGCCCACCAGCAGGTCGCCCACTTCTACGGCGCCTACATCGACGCGGTGTCGGCGCCGGAAGCGGACAAGAAGCTCGCCAACGATCTGCGGGCGTTCTACCTGACGCCCCGGTTCCGGTCCCAGCTGGACGCCTGGGAGCGGCGCAACCACGCGGACGGGGTGCTCCGTGCCCAGAACACCCCGCTCGACTTCCGGGTCACCCCGGGGGACAGCGCCGCCGGGCACACCTGGTCGACGGTGCGGCTCACCTGGAGCACCGGGAAGCACCCCGCGTACACGTACCTGACCGTCCGCTCGGATCTGCGGACCGGGAAGGTCTCCGCCGTCTCCGACCGCTCCGACGACGCCGGGTGACCCGGCGGACGGGGCCGCCGCTCACACCGCGGCGGGCTCGTCCTCCCCGATGAAGGTCCGCCACAGCACGGCGTACCGCCCGTCCTGGGCGAGGAGCTCGTCGTGGGTGCCGTCCTCGACGACCCGGCCGTGGTCCATCACCACGACCCGGTCGGCGCGGGCGGCCGTGGTCAGCCGGTGGGCGACGACCAGGGTGGTGCGGCGGCCGGCCAGGCGGTCGGTGGCCTGGTTGACCAGGGCCTCGCTGGCCAGGTCCAGGGAGGCGGTCGCCTCGTCGAGGAGCAGGATGTCCGGGTCGACGAGTTCGGCGCGGGCCAGGGCGATCAGCTGGCGCTGTCCGGCCGAGAGGTTGCGGCCGCGCTCTGCGACCTCGTGCAGGTAGCCGCCGTCCAGGGTGGCGATCATGTCGTGGGCGCCGACCGCCCGTGCGGCGGCCTCCACCTCGGCGTCGGTGGCGTCGGGCCGCCCGTAGGCGATGGCGTCGCGGACGGTGCCCGCGAAGAGGTACGCCTCCTGCGGCACGACCCCGAGCCGGTGCCGGTACGCGGTGAGGTCGAGGCGGCGCAGGTCGGTGCCGTCGACGGTGACCCGGCCGCCGGTCGGGTCGTAGAACCGGGCGACGAGCTTGACCAGGGTGGACTTGCCCGCACCGGTCTCGCCGACGAAGGCGACCGTCTGGCCGGCCGGTATCCGCAGCTCGACACCGGTCAGCGCCTCCTCGGCGCCGTCGTCCGCCGTCCCGCCGCCCCCGTACGCGAAGGAGACGTCCTCGAAGGCGATCTCGCCGCGCAGCGACAGCACGTCCAGCGGTTCGTCGGCGTCCTTCGTGGAGGTCGGCTCGCGGAGCAGTTCCTGGATGCGGCCGAGGGAGACGGTGGCCTGCTGGTAGCCGTCGAAGACCTGGGAGAGCTGCTGGACCGGGGCGAAGAACAGGTCGATGTAGAGCAGGTAGGCGACGAGTGCGCCGGTGGTGAGGGTGCCGTTGTCGACCCGGCCCGCGCCGACGATCAGCACGGCGGCGGCGGCCACCGAGGACAGCAGCTGGACGAACGGGAAGTAGACCGAGATCAGCCACTGGCCGCGCACCCGGGCCTCGCGGTAGTGGTCGCTGCGGTCGGCGAACCGGTCGGCGCCGTCGCGCTCGCGGCGGAAGGCCTGCACGATCCGCAGCCCGGAGACGGACTCCTGGAGGTCGGCGTTGACCGCGCTGATGCGCGTCCGGGCCAGCTCGTAGGCGCGGACGCTCTTGCGGCGGAAGAAGAACGTGCCGACGACCAGCAGCGGCAGCGTCGCGAAGACGACCAGGGCCAGCTGCACGTCCAGCACGAGCAGCGCGACCATGATGCCGAGGAAGGTGACGACCGAGACGAAGGCGGTGACCAGTCCGGTCTGGAGGAACGTGGACAGCGCGTCCACGTCCGTGGTCATCCGGGTCATGATGCGGCCGGTCAGCTCGCGCTCGTAGTAGTCCAGGCCGAGCCGCTGGAGCTGGGCGAAGATCTTCAGCCGCAGCGAGTAGAGCACCCGCTCGCCGGTGCGGCCGGTCATCCGGGTCTCGCCGATCTGGGCGGCCCACTGGACCAGGACGATCAGCAGGGCCAGCGCGGACGCCGCCCAGACCGCGCCGAGTGCCAGCTGGGTGACGCCCTGGTCGATGCCGTGCCGGATCAGCACCGGCAGCAGCAGCCCGGCACCCGCGTCGACCGCGACCAGCACCAGGCTGACCAGCAGCGGGAGCCCGAAGCCGCGCAGCAGCCGGCGCAGCCCGTAGGAGTCCTCGGGGCGGACGGCGCGGGCCTCGTCGATGTCGGGGGTGTCGGTGGCGGGCGGCAGCGCCTCGACCTGGGCGAGCAGTTCGGGGGTGGCGGGCATCCCGGCGGTCGCGGGGTCGCCCTGCTCCTCCTTGCGGACCCACAGGTGGGGGCTGATGCCGCGCTCGGCGTCGAACTCGGCGTCCAGCTCCTCCTGGAGGGCGCGGTCGTCCTCGATGCCGGGGGCGGCGGGGGTGAGCGGCCGGTGGCCGGGCGAGGTGCCGCCCAGCCCGTCGGGGTCGGTGAGCAGCCGCCGGTAGAGCGGGGAGCGGCGCTCCAGCTCCTCGTGGGTGCCGATGTCGGCGAGGCGGCCGTTCTCCAGGACGGCGATCCGGTCGGCGAGGTTCAGGGTGGAGCGGCGGTGGGCGATGAGCAGGGTGGTGCGCCCGGCCATCACCTGGCGCAGTGCCTCGTGGATCTCGTGCTCGACGCGGGCGTCGACGGCGGAGGTGGCGTCGTCGAGGAGGAGCAGCCGGGGGTCGGCGAGGATGGCGCGGGCGAGGGCGACGCGCTGGCGCTGGCCGCCGGAGAGGGTGAGTCCGTGCTCGCCGACCTTGGTGTCGTAGCCCTCGGGCAGTTCGGCGATGAAGCGGTCGGCGCGGGCGGCGCGGGCCGCCTGGTCGATCTGTTCCTGGGTGGCGTCGGGGGCGCCGTAGGCGATGTTGGCTCGGACGGTGTCGGAGAAGAGGAAGCTGTCCTCCGGTACGAGGCCGATGGCGGCGCGCAGCGAGGACTGGGTGAGCTCGCGGACGTCGTGGCCGCCGACGAGGACGGCGCCGCGGGTCACGTCGTAGAAGCGGGGCACCAGGAGGGAGACGGTGGACTTGCCGCTGCCGGAGGCGCCGACCACGGCGACGGTCTCGCCGGGCTCGATGGTCAGCGAGAAGCCGTCGAGGACGGGGCGGTCCTCGGTATAGCCGAAGCGGACGTCGTCGAACTCGACGCCGGCGGGGGCGTCGGCGGGGAGGTCCTTGGTGCCGTCCTTCATGGTCGGTTCGGTGTCGATGAGCTCCAGGACGCGTTCGACGCCGGCGCGGGCCTGCTGGCCGACGGTGAGGACCATGGCGAGCATCCGGACCGGGCCGACGAGCTGGGCCAGGTAGGTGGAGAACGCGACGAAGGTACCGAGGGTGATCTGTCCCCGGGTGGCGAGCCAGCCGCCGAGGGCCAGCATGGCGACCTGGCCGAGTGCGGGGACGGCCTGGAGGGCGGGGGTGTAGCGGGCGTTCAGCCGGATGGTGCGGAGCCGTCCGGCGAAGAGGCGGCGGCCGACCTCGCGGAGCTTGCCGGTCTCCTGCTCCTCCTGCCCGAAGCCCTTGACGACGCGGACGCCGGAGACGGCCCCGTCGACGACTCCGGCGACGGCGGCGGCCTGCCCCTGGGCGTACCAGGTGGCGGGGAAGAGCCGGGCGCGGGAGTGGCGGGCGATGTACCAGAGCGCGGGGGCGACGGCGACGGCGATCAGGGTGAGCAGCGGCGACAGCCACGCCATGATCACCAGGGAGATGAGGAAGAGGAGGACGTTCCCGATGGTCATCGGGAGCATGAACAGGAGGCTCTGGATCAGCTGGAGGTCGCTGGTGGCGCGGCCGACGACCTGGCCGGTGGAGAGTTCGTCCTGCCGCTTCCCGTCGAGGCGGGTGATCGTCCCGTACATCTCGGTGCGGAGGTCGTGCTGTACGTCGAGGGCGAGCCGGCCGCCGTAGTAGCGGCGGATGTACGTGGCTATGTAGACGAGCACGGCGGCGGCTATGAGGAGCCCGGTCCAGACGGCGAGGGACCTGGTGTGGCCGACCACGACGTCGTCGATGATCACCTTGGTGATCAGCGGGACGAGGGCCATCACCGCCATGCCCGCCAGCGAGGAGCCGAGCGCCAGCAGCACATTGCGCCGGTAGCGCCATGCGTAGCCGCACAGCCGCCGGGCCCAGCCCGGGGCCCGTGCCGCGCGCTGTGCGTCCTCTGCCTCTGCGTCCGTCACCGGTGCCTCCCGTCAGACCTGGTCTACCGGAAGGCACCAACGCGGCCGGCCGCGGATTTCATCCCGCCGTTACAAAGACGGGTCTTTGGCCGTAGGCGGTCGTGGACGGGTCCTACGACCGCTGCGGCGTCGCGGTGAGCATGCGGACGGCGGGGGCCTCCGGTACCGCGGGGACGGCCTCCTGCGGGGCGGCGGGCGGGGCGACGGTCGTGGTGGTGCTCGCGGCGACCGCCGGGTTGAGGTCCTTGTGGACGGCGCGGGCGACGGCCTGGATGGTGTTGATGCCGTCGTTCATCGTCTTGTTGTCGTGGGTGAGCACGGTGATCGCGTAGTCGTGGCCCTTGCCGGTGAAGGCGCCGATGCTGTGGACGCGCCAGCCGTGGGTGGCGCGCGGCAGCCAGCCGTTCTTGACCTGGACGGTCGTACCGGTGGGGGCTCCGGCCGGGGTGCCCCAGCGCTGGGAGGAGACGACCTTCTTCATCAGCCCGAGCTCGTAGGCGCGGGAGTTGTCGCTGAGCACGCTGTTCTTCACGGTGAGCAGGTGCAGCAGCCGCAGCTCGTCCTGGGCGGTGATCTGGGTGAGTCCCCAGTAGCCGCCGGAGCCGGGCACGGTGCGCGTCATCCCGGCGGCCTTGAGGAAGCCCTTGATCTTGGTGACGCCGAGCTGCTTCCACAGGCTGGTGGTCGCGTCGTTGTCGGACTTGGTGATCATGGCCGTGGCCAGGTTGATCTCGCGCTGGGTGAGGTAGCGGTTCCGCTTCTTGTTGTCCCAGAGCAGGGTGGCCAGCACGGTCGCCTTCACGACGCTGGCGGAGTCGTACGTGCTGGTGGCGCGCAGGGTGCAGTTGGTCTTGGTGGTGCGGTCGTAGAGCGCCACGGCGGTGGTGGACTTGCGGCCCTTGAGCGCGGCGGTGATGTCCTTCGACAGCTTGGCGGCGAGTCCCGCCTTGCCGGAGGTGCAGCTCACCGTCGGTGTCGTCGCCGCGGCGGCGGGTGCGGCGCCGAGCGCCACCGGTGCGAGTACGCCGGCCGCGAGCGCGACGGACAGCGCGCCCCGCGTGCGGCGGGATATGTGGGATCCAGCGGTCATGAGGCTTCCCCGTTCCCCGAGTCATTTGTTTCGGGCGCGCCCCCGGCACGCCCGAAACAAATGACTCCTGGGGAACGGAAAAGTTGTACGAGACACGCGTCGCGCGGCTCACATCACCCGGCGGGGCGTGCCGGTGTCATGCGGGCGGCGCAGTCCCGGCGCCGGGCCGCCGACGGGTGCCGCGCGGGCTCACTTCGTACGGGCCGCCGCGATCTGCCGGGACATGATCGTGGTCAGCTCGTAGGCGGTGTGCGAGGCGGCGACGGAGGTGATCTCGGCGTGGTCGTACGCCGGGGCGACCTCGACGAGGTCGGCGGAGACCAGGTGGCAGGAGGCGAGGCCGCGGAGGATCTCCAGGAGCTCGCGGGAGGTCAGGCCGCCGGCCTCGGGGGTGCCGGTGCCGGGGGCGTGCGCCGGGTCCAGGACGTCGATGTCGATGGAGATGTACAGCGGGCGGTCGCCGATCCGCTGGCGGAGCTGGTCGGCGATCTCGTCGACGCCGCGCCGCATGACGTCGGCGGAGGTGACGATGCCGAAGCCCATCTTCTCGTCGTCGGTGAGGTCCTGCTTGCCGTAGAGCGGGCCGCGCGTGCCGACGTGGGAGAGGGCGGAGGTGTCGAGGATGCCCTCCTCGACGGCGCGGCGGAACGGGGTGCCGTGGGTGTACTCGGCACCGAAGTAGGTGTCCCAGGTGTCGAGGTGGGCGTCGAAGTGGAGCAGGGCGACCGGGCCGTGCTTCTTCGCGACGGAGCGCAGCAGCGGCAGGGCGATGGTGTGGTCGCCACCGAGCGTCATCAGCCGGGCACCGGTGCCGAGCAAGTCGTCGGCGGCGGCCTCGATCGTCTCGACGGCCTCGTTGATGTTGAACGGGTTCGCGGCGATGTCCCCGGCGTCGGCGACCTGGGCGAGCGCGAACGGGGAGGCGTCCTGGGCCGGGTTGTACGGGCGCAGCAGGCGCGAGGCCTCGCGGATCGCGTTGCCGCCGAAGCGGGCGCCGGGGCGGTAGGAGACGCCGGTGTCGAAGGGCACGCCGACGACGGCGACGTCGGTGGTGCCGACCTCGTCGAGGCGGGGCAGCCGGGCGAAGGTGGCGGGGCCGGCGTACCGGGGGACGCGGGAGGAGTCGACGGGGCCGCGCGGCGTTTCGTTGCTGCTCATGTGGGGTGCCTTTCCTTCGCTTCTCGATCACGTACGCGGAGGGTGTGCCGCCGGGGGTGGCAGGCGGCGTACGTGTCCGATGTTCCGACAGGAAGAACGGTAGGTGGCCCGCGCACCGCGCTGAAGAGTACGTTTCATCCATCATCACCGTTCCATATGGATGGATCGTCCATGTCCCAGCTCCCGCCCGGGTCCCCGCTGTCACCGGCCCCGCCGCCCACTCCCCCGGTGCCGCTGGCCGAGCTGCTCGCCCATGAGGAGCTGGGGCTGCGGCTGATCGCGGGGCCGGCCGACGCGGAGCTGCTGTGGGTGCACACCTCGGAGATGGCCGACCCGTACCCGTATCTGCTCGGCGGTGAGCTGCTGCTGACGGCCGGGGTGCAGCTGACGGACCCGGACACCTTCGTGGCCCGGCTGGTGGAGGCGGGGGCGGCGGCGCTGGGGTTCGGGGTGACGCCGGTGTTCGACACGGTGCCCCGGGGCCTGGTCGAGGCGTGCGGGCGGTACGGGCTGCCGCTGGTGGAGGTGGGGCCGGGTACGCCGTTCACGGCGATCGCCCGCGCGGTGTGGCGGCTGATGGCCGAGGCCCGTCTGCGCGAGCTTCGCCGGGTGACGCGGGCCCAGCAGGCGCTGGCCTCGGCGGCGGCCCGCCCGGACCCGGTCCCGGCGGTCCTGCGCCAGCTGGCGGTCCAGCTCGGCGGCCGGGCCGTCCTGCTCACCGCCGGGGGCGAGGAGCTGCACGCCTCGGGCCGCCTGCCGGCCCCGGACGTCCGGGCGGCGCTGGCCCGGCTGGTCCGGGTGGTCGCGGCCGGGGAGCGCCCCGGTCCGGCGTCGGCCGGTGACACGCTGCGGGAGACCCGGCTGTCGGCGTACCCGCTGGGCGGCGGGCAGGGGCTCGTCCTGGCGCTGGCGACGGACCGGCGGGAGGCGGGCGACCACACGATCGCCGGGGTCGCGGTCGTGCTGCTCTCCCTGCTGGCCGCCCCGCACCAGGGCGCGGACGCGGCGGGCCGGTCGGCGGCCCTGGTGCGGCTGCTGCTGGGCGCGGGCCCGCAGGACGTGGCGCCGCTGCTCGGGGGCGCCGAGGAGTGGACGGTGGTGCACGCGCGGCGCAGCGGGGACGGGCCGGTGGACCCGCTGACCACGGGGGCGCTGGGGGCGGCGCTCGGTTCGGCCCTGGTCGACGCGGGCCGGGGCGGCGACGCGGTACGGGTGCTGGTCCCCGCCCTCCCCGGCGGCGGCCGGATCACCCCGCAGCCGGGCTGGATCCTGGGCGCCTCCGCCCCCGCCGCCCTCCCCGACCTCGCCGACGCCGACCGGCAGGCCGCCCGCGCCCTGGGCCGCGCCGTCGCCACCCGTACCCCGCTGGCGCACCACCGCGACCCCACCGGCACCGGCCTGGCCGCCCTGGTCCCCGCCGACCGGGCCGAGGCGCACGCCCGCGCCCTGCTCGCCCCGCTCACCGAACCGCTGGCCGAGACGCTGCGCTGCTGGCTGAGCCTGCACGGCAGCTGGGACCGGACGGCCGCGGCCCTGCGGATCCACCGCAACACGGTCCGCCAGCGCATCACCCGCTGCGCGGCCCTGCTGGACGCGGACCTGGACGACATGGACGTACGGACGGAGCTGTGGTTCGCCCTGCGGAACCTGCGCTGAGGGCCTGTCAGCGCAGCCCGAGGCAGGGCAGCCAGTCGCGCGAGGCGGGGTGGGTGACGGTGAGCAGCGCCGCGAGGGCGCCGGGGGCGCCGTCGAGGAGGGCGGCGGACGGGCGGGCGGCGGCGAGGGCGTCGGGGAGGCGGCCGCCCAGGTGCTCGGTGAGGCGGGCGGCGAGCGGGGCGGCGGCGGGCACTCCGGCCCAGCGGTGGAAGGCGTCCGCCACGACGAGGACGCCCGCCGCTCCGTGGCAGAGCCCGAGCCGGTCGGTCAGCGGGGCGCCGTAGAGGTGGAAGGCCATGTCGTACTGGTCGGCGACGGTGGTGAAGGCGTGCGCCGCCCAGTCGGCGGCCTCCCGGTCGCCCAGGGCGTCGGCCGCGTCCCAGAGCGCCCAGGTGATGCCGGGGGTTCCGTAGCACCAGGCCTGCCGGGCCAGCGGGCCGGTGGGCGGCGGGCCGTCGAGCCCGGCCCCGTCCCAGCTGCGGACCGAGCGGGCGTCCTCGAAGGACTGCCGGGCCAGCCAGCGGACAGCGCGGCGCAGGGCGTTGGTCAGCCGGGGGCGTGGGCCGGTGCGGCGGACGGCGGCAGTGAGCGCGGCGGCGAGCCCGGCCACGCCGTGGCCCATTCCGGTGTTGACCCGGCCCTGGAGCCAGCCCAGATGGGGGTGGCCGGCGTACTGGCCGATGCGCAGCCGGCGCAGCTCCCCGTCGTCGCAGAGCAGCGCCAAGTGGGCGGCGAACGGCAGGAGTTGACGGCTGGTCGGTTCGGGTTCCCCGGCGCAGAGGGCGAGCAGCGTGCCGGAGGGGCCGCCGATGAGGTCGTAGTCGGGCAGGCCGACATCGGTCGTGCGCCAGGGGTGCGCGGCGGCCCGGTCGAGGAGGTGGTCGCGGAGCCGGTCGGCGGCGCGGTGCAGCGGCGGGTGGATGCGGGCGGCCATGCGCAGGCCGGTGAACGTACCGGCCAGGCCGCCGTCGTACAGGCCGTCGTGGGAGGGGCCCCGGCCGACGGTCCGCGCCCAGGCCGACACCGCGCGCCGGACGGTGTCGGTCGCGCCCGTCTCGTGGGTCTCGGCGACGAGTGCGGCCAGTACGGGGACGCCGGGGTCGGGGGTGACGTGGGGGCCCCGGGCGAAGTCGTCGAGGAACCGGACGGCGAGGTCGAGGGCGGCCCTGCGGGGCGGAGCCTGGTTACCTGGGTGCATCGGAGCTCCTCGTCGGGGAGCCACCCGTACCGGTCCGGGTGGCTCCGTTCAGCTCGACGACGGACACGGGGTGTCCGCGGGGGTGCCGTCGGCGGCGGTCCGCCGACGGGGGTGGTGGCTGCCGGCGGTGGCGCGGGCCGGCAGCCGTCGAGGGGTGGTCAGCGGTTGATGGGTGATCAGCAGTTGATGGCGGAACCGCAGACGGTCGAGCCGCCGCAGATGACGACCGTGGCACAGATGAGGCTGTCGGCGGCCTGGACGCCGGGCAGGTCGGCGCTGGTGATCCGCTCGTCCAGCTCGTCGATCAGGTTGTCGAGGTCGGTGAGCTCCATGATGGGCATGGCGTTTCTCCTTCGTTCTCTCCGGTGTTTCCTGTGGGTGTTGGCCGCCCCGGGCCGCCCGCACCACGTGCGGGCGGGCCGGGGACGTCGGGGAGGAGGGCGGCGGCCTCGGCCGCCGTCTCCAGGGGGGTCCGGTCGAAGGGGAGCCTGAGCAGCAGACCGGCGGCCACCGGTTCGCCCCGGTGCAGCGCGTCGCGCAGCACCGGTCCCCGCTCCCCGGCCTGCGGGCCGGGCAGCATCTCCTCCAGGACCAGTTCGTCACCGGGGGCGGCACGGACCCGCTCGATGACGTCGAGGGCGGTCAGCGCGTCGAGGTCGGCCGGTACCGGCTTCGCCCCGAACGCCGGCCGTACGAAGACGAAGCGCGGCAGCCCCGCGGTGCGCCGGAGCGTGCCGAGGATCCGGACCCGGTCGAGGTCGTCGTCCTCCCGCCGCCAGAGCAGGGCGCGCGGCACCCGCCAGGTGGCCGGGCAGACCACCAGGTCGCGGCCGGCCGTCACCCGGGGCGCGCGGACGACGGCGGGGCCGGCGGGATCCGCGGGCAGGGCTTCGGCGAGGCCGTCCAGGCCGGTCACGGTGCCCGCCCAGGGGTGCCCGGCGGCGAGCAGCAGCCGTACCAGGCGGTCGTAGGGCGGCATCGGGTTGCGGGTGGCGTGGTGGACGGGCAGGAGGCGCACCCCGTCCGCCTCGGCGACGATCCGGTGGCCCGACCGGCGCAGGGTGATGCGGTCCAGCGGCAGGTAGCGCTGTTCCGGGCCACCGGGCGCGAAGTACGCGGCCGGGTTGGGGTCGCCCGTCCACCAGCGGGTGAGGACGGGGCGCCGGACGGTGTTGGCGGCGCGGCCGTCGACCGGCGGCACCAGCAGTTCCACGAACCGCACACCCGCACGCCGTTCCACGGCGGCCAGGAACTCCCGGTAGGCGTCGGCGGTGTCGTAGCCGCCGTGCAGCGCCCGGAGCGACTCGGTGAACCGGGCGTCGACGATCCCGGCGGGCGAGGCCGTCTCCAGGACCGCGAGCGGGCCCGGCCCGGCCAGCGGGCGCAGCAGGCAGTCCAGCGGCCAGGGCGGTACGACGTCGTCGGCCGGCGGCGCCCCGAGGGCGTCCAGCAGGGCGTCGTCCACGTCCACGCAGGACTCGCCCGCGCGGTCGGCGAGGTGGGCGAGGAGCCGGGCGTATCCGGACGCGGGGTCGTGCGCCGGGTGCCAGCCGGGGTGGCGGTTCGGGCCCCGGGCGGGGGGTGCGGGCTCGTCCGGCGCCAGGAGCGCGGCAAGGACCGTGCCGAGCGGGCGGGGGTGCTCGTCGAGCCCCTCGGTGCCGGGGACGGGGGGTGGCGCGCCGGTGCCGGCGGCCCGGTCGGCGCGGCGCAGGGCGGCGATGCGGTGGGCGGTGCGCAGGGCGCGCTGGACGCGGGCGGCGGCCGGTCCGGGGACGCGGGCGCCCACGGCCCGGTACGAGTCGAGGAAGCGGTCGTCGTCCGTCCCGGGCTCCGCGCCCCGGTCCTCGGGGCGGGGCAGCGTGCCGGAGGCGGTGACCCGGGCGGCCGGGAACCAGGGGGTGTGGTGGCGGCGGGGTGCCGCGCAGGGCTGGAGCACGCCCAGACCGACGAGGTGGGCGAGGAAGCCGCGCAGGACGGCGGGGTCGGAGACCGGCAGCGCGTGCTCCAACTCCGCGAGGGTGCGCGGACCTTCGGCGAACACGGTGAGGACGCGGTCGAGGAGGGCGGTGCGCCGCAGGGCGGTCTGCCGCAGCCGTCCGGGGTCGGCCGGGTCGACCGCGTAGGCACGCAGGGTGCCGCCCGTCCCGGTGCCGTCGGCGCCGTCCTCGGTGAGGTACAGCGGGGCGAGGGCCAGCGCGGTCGCCGGGTCGGCGGTGCGCAGGTCCCGGGCGGCGGCCCGGGTCCGTACCGTGTGGACGTTCTCCACCACGGCGGCGGCCAGCGCGGCGAGTTCGGCGCCGGGGGTGAGGAGCCGCCCGCCCGCCGCCGGACCGCCGACCGGGACCGGGGCCACCTGCCCCACCCAGCCGCGCGGCGTGGTCTTCACCGCCGCCCGGCCCAGCACCCGCCACAGATAGGCGGATCGTTTGCGCAGCCGCTTCCCGCTCCACCGCTCCCCCGCGGCCAGCCGGGCGGCCACCTCCGCCACCAGCCCGGGACGGGCCGCGTCCAGGAACTCCCGCAGCACCGGATCCGCGCGGACCAGCGTCCAGCCGAGCCCCGCCACCCGCTCGCGCTCCGCCGCGGTCTCCCGCTCCAGGGCCGCCCGCTCCCGGCGGGCCCGGTCGGCGGCCCCGGACAGTTCGCCCGCCTCCCGGGCCGGGCCGACGGCCCCGGGCAGCCCCAGGAGGAAGCCGTGGTCCGCCCCGGTGGGCGCAGAGCCCGCGTGCAGCCGCCGTCGCAGGGCGAGCACCCGGCGGCGCTCGGCGGCCGTCAGACGCGGGTCGGGGACGAGGCCGCCCAGCTCCTCGGCCAGCCGCCGGGCGCGCGCGGCCCGCCGCCCGGCGTCGTCGGCGTGCGCGAGGACCCGGCCGAACAGCCCGGAGCCGCCCGCGGCCGTCCACGTCGAGCAGGGGACGCCGGCCGCCCGTACCAGCGCGGTGGCGCCGAGCAGCGGTACCCGGGCCGCGTCGGGGCGGGCGGGCGCCGGAACGGGGGCGGCGGTGCGGAATCCGGTCATGTCAGTCCACCGCCCCGTCGTCGGCCAGCGCCTCGGTGAGCAGGCTCTGCCGGGCGAACGAGAACCGGCCCCGGTTCCAGTGGAAGATCACGGCGTAGGCGGCGGCACGGCGCGGCCCGCGCACCGCGTCCCCGGACTCGAAGTAGCCGGTGCGCCAGTGGTCCGCGGCCCGGCGCACCGCGTCGCCGTGGCCATCGGCCACCGCCCGGCACTCCTCGGGCAGGGCGGCGAGGAGCTGGTCGCGGGGTTGCCGCCAGTGGGCGCGGATGCCCTCGGCGGCGCGGCGGAGCGTGGCGTCGCGCAGTCCGTCGGGCAGGCCGCGCCCGGTGTCGGTGCGGACCGCGTCCCAGACGCCCCGGTGCTCCCAGCCGACGATCCGGAGTCCGTCGAACATGTCGCGGAGCAGGAAGAGGGAGAGCCGCCAGTCCGCGGCGGCCCCGGCGTCGGTGCCGGCGGCGGGGCGGCGGGTGTGGTGGTCGAGCCAGGCCAGGGAGTCGGCGGTGAACAGTTCGTGCACCCAGGGCATGGAGCCGGGGCCGCCGAAGAGATAGGACTCCGGTTCGTAGACCGCGCACACCGGGGGCCCGGCCAGCCCGTCGAACTCCCCCAGTCTGCCGAGGAGTTCGGAGCGGAGCGGAACGGTTCCGCCCGCCCCGTACGCCTGGAAGCGCAGCCGCATCCCCGGTGGCTTGTGCATGAAGAAGAAGGCGCGCGCGGTGTCGGCGCCGAGGAGGTCGCGCGCGGTGCCGGCGAGCCATTCGTACAGGCGCGGCCAGGCCGTCGGCCGCGGGGTCAGGTTGACCTGAACCCAGCTCGCTTCCGGGTGGTTCACCCCCAGCATGGGACCTCCGTGTGTCGTACGGGTGCGATGCGGTGCGGTGCGTGGGCCGTGCGCGGCCATCGGTGCGTGTGCCGTGACGGCGTGGGGCGCGAGGGGCGGTTCGGGGGGCCGCCCGGTGAGTCCGCGGGGCCGTGGGGCCGGCCCGGGTGCGCACGGTGTCCGCGGAGCTTCGCGGTGGGGACCGGCTGCGCCGGACGGATGCGGAACCGTCCTTCTCGCCTGTGTCGGCCTTGCTCAGGCCCTTCGTCACTCACATTTCCCGGGGAAGCACCGGCTGAAAGAGATATGGGCATTAGTCATATCTTGGATGGGTGTGCGCTTGGCGTGACCGACGGGACGTGAGCGCGACCGGCCGCGCCGGTGCACACCGGGACACCCCGGTCCCGGAGCGGGCTCCGAGCGCCCCCGCGTCCGCCTGTCCGCGCAGGTCGCGGCCGTGCCACGCTGCTGGCGGGCCGGGCACCCCCGTGCGCCGGCCCCGGCTGGAGGAGCAGCCGCCGTCAGGAGAAGCAGCCGTCAGGAGAAGAGGTTTCCGCCATGCACCGCATCAGCGCGCTCACCGTCGCCTCGCTCGCCTTGGCCCTCGGACTCGGCACCGGCCCGGTGGCGGCCACCACCGCCACCGCCGCGCCCCCTTCGCACACCGCCACCGCCGCCGCCACGACCGCCAGGGCCGCGTACAACTGCAGTCCCGGGTACTTCTGCATCTACAGCGACTGGAACGGCGGCGGCACGCGCTGCCAGTGGTCCGACAGCCAGCGGGCCAACACCGCCGACGACTGCTCCTTCATCCAGAAGGGCAAGAACGTCCTCTCGGTCTGGAACGGCACCGGCCACCGCGTGCAGTACTACACCAAGACCAACTACAACGACCGGGTCGGCTCCACCGCCGCAGGCAGCGGCGGCAACCTCCAGGGCAGCTACCAGATCCGCTCGTTCAAGCCCCAGTAGTCCGGCCGGGTGCCGGGCCGGACCCCCGGGTCCGGCCCGGCGCGGCGTGCTGCGCATCACCTGGACAGTGCCGGTGACCCTTGGGTAACTTCTAACGGTCTGAGCAAGCGCTTAGCCAGTCCGGCCGAAGCCCGACCGCAGCCGACCAAGGAGGCATCCCGTGCGCCGTACGGTATACAACGAGGACCACGAGGCGTTCCGGGAGACCATCCGCGCCTTCATCGAGGCCGAGGTCGTCCCGCACTACGACGAGTGGTTCCAGCAGGGCATCGTGCCGCGCGAGTTCTACGGCAAGCTGGCCGACCTGGGCCTGTTCGGCATCAACGTGCCCGAGGAGTTCGGCGGCGCCGGGCTGGAGACGCACAAGTTCGAGGCCGTCCAGTACGAGGAGACGGCCCGCGCGGGCGTCAACTTCGGCGGGTCCAACGTGCACGTGCTGCTCGCCCTCCCGTACATCAAGATGCTCGCCACGGACGACCAGAAGAAGCGCTACCTGCCGAAGTTCGTCTCCGCCGAGGAGATGTGGGCGCTCGCGATGACCGAGCCGGGCACCGGCTCCGACCTCGCGGGGATGAAGACCACCGCCAAGCTCTCGGACGACGGCACCCACTACGTGCTCAACGGCTCCAAGACCTTCATCACCGGCGGCGTCCACGCCGACCGGGTGATCGTCTGCGCCCGCACCTCGGCGCCGACCGCCGAGGACCGCCGCTTCGGCATCTCGCTGTTCGCCGTCGACACCAAGTCCGAGGGCTACTCGATCGGCCGCAAGCTCGACAAGCTCGGCCTGCGCACGTCCGACACCGCCGAGCTGGCGTTCGTCGACGTGAAGGTTCCCGTCGCCGACCTGCTCGGCGAGGAGAACAAGGGCTTCTACTACCTCGGCCGGAACCTGCCGTCCGAGCGCTGGGGCATCGCCCACGGCGCGTACGCGCAGGCCAAGGCCGCCGTGGCGTTCGCCAAGAGCTACGTCCAGGAGCGCACGGTCTTCGGCAAGACGGTGGCGTCCTTCCAGAACACCAAGTTCGAACTGGCCGCCTGCCAGGCCGAGGTGGACGCGGCCGAGGCCGTCGCCGACCGCGCCCTGGAGGCGCTGGACGCCGGTGAGCTGAGCCCCGCCGAGGCCGCCTCCGCCAAGCTGTTCTGCACCGAGGTCGCGCACCGCGTCATCGACCGCTGCCTCCAGCTGCACGGCGGCTACGGCTACATGAACGAGTACCCGATCGCCCGCCTGTACGCGGACAACCGGGTCAACCGCATCTACGGCGGCACCAGCGAGGTCATGAAGTCGATCATCGCCAAGTCCATGGGCCTCTGAGGAACGACCCCGTCCCTCCCATGAGCACCGCACTCGATTCCCTGCTCGATCTGCTCGACCTGGAGCAGATCGAGCAGGACATCTTCCGGGGCACGAGCCGTTCCTCGCTCGTCCCCCGCGTCTTCGGCGGCCAGGTCGCGGCCCAGGCGCTGGTCGCCGCGGGCCGCACCGTCCCCGCCGAGCGGGGCGCCCACTCCCTGCACGCGTACTTCCTGCGGGCGGGCGACCCGGGCGCGCCGATCGTCTACAGCGTCGACCGCATCCGCGACGGCCGCTCCTTCACCACCCGCCGGGTCGTCGCCGTCCAGCACGGCCAGCCGGTCTTCCACCTCTCGGCGTCCTTCCAGACGTACGAGGAGGGCCTGGAGCACCAGGCGCCGATGCCGCCCGCCCCGGACCCGGAGACCCTGCCCACCGCCGCGCAGATGCTGCCCCGCCACGCGGACCGCTTCCGCGACCCGGGCGTGGTCGACCGGCTGATCGAGGCGCGGGCCGCGGTCGATCTGCGGTACGTGGACGAACCGCCCTTCGCCACCGTCGGCGAGCCCCGCGAACCCCGCTCCCAGGTCTGGTTCCGCACCAACGGCAAGCTGGCGGACGACCCGCTGCTCCACGTCTGCCTGGCGACGTACGTCTCCGACATGACGCTGCTCGACTCGGTGCTCCTCGCCCACGGGCGCGGCGGCTGGACGGTCGGCGACGTGGTCGGGGCGAGCCTGGACCACGCGATGTGGTTCCACCGGCCGTTCCGGGCCGACGAATGGCTGCTGTACGACCAGGAGTCACCGTCCGCGTCCGGCGGCCGCGGCCTGGGCCAGGCCCGGATCTACACCCAGGACGGCCGGCTGGCGATCACCGTCATCCAGGAGGGCGTCGTCCGCGTTCCCCGGGGCTGACTACATGCTGGAACGGGCCTCACCCGGCCTCCCCGATCGGTAGGATCTCGGCCGCGCGCGGCACGGGCCGGGGCTTCCTGGGGCACAGGCGGCCCCGGGGCCCGCACCCGTCCGCAGCCGCCCAGCGGGCCTTCCGCCACCGCGCCCGGATACCGACTGGAGCCCGGCAGTGCGCGGGGTCCAGAGGAGGCTGACGGTCGACACCCAGCCGTGCGACGACAACCACGCGGTGCACAACTCGGTGGGACGGCGGGAGCAGTTCGAACGAGCAGGCAGCCGTCCTCGTCGGTGGGTTGTTGTCGACCGCAGTCGCCCCAGTGCGTATTCCGCCCGAAAACGAGTCGGCGGATCCTTGGCCGACTATCATTTTCCGCTCGGAGGCCAAGGGGGCAAAAATGCGGTCGATTTCGTCGCGCACGGGGGAGGGCGCCACGCTCGTAGCGATACCGGCCGTGTCGGTTCAGCCACCACTCGTACAGCGCCTGCGCGACCTCGTCACCTCTGATCAGGCCGTAACCGATCTCCGGCGCTATTTCGGCACCGACCCGCACCACGACGCGATGCTGTTCACGGGCGGTCGTTTCGAGCGTCTGGCCGGCGGAGGGGATCGTGAGGAGGTGGCGAATGAAGTGACCTCCGACGACCTGATCGCGGTACAGACCCTGTCGGTCAGGGTTCCTGCCCAGGTGGCCCTGGACATTCTGGAAGGCCACCTCGGCGACCGATTGTCCGAGCTGCTGCGTTTCGTCCCCTTCGACCTCGACATGGCCGAGGTCGAAGCCGCCGTCCTGGCCGAGGGAGCACCCGCGCACACCGCCTGGCACGTCCTCTGCGATCAACCCGGAATCGGGCCGGTGACCGCCAGCAAACTCCTTGCCCGGAAGCGACCGCGACTGTTGCCCGTCTACGACCAGGTCGTTCGCTGCGTTCTCGGACGGCCGAAGTCATTCTGGCTCGACCTGCACAGCGCACTGCGTGCCGACGACCAGGCACTGCACCACGAGTTGACGGCCCTGCGGCGAGCCGCCGGCCTTCCCCCGGCCATCAGTGCACTCCGGGTCTGCGACGTAGTGCTCTGGATGCACCACCGTACGAATCACCGGCAGGGGAACTGCACCGGGACTTGAACCCCGCCGGACGCACACACGTGACCCGCCGGGGCGGAAGCCGACCCCGCGTCTCCGGCGGACCGTACTTCGTTCCACAGTTGCCGACCAGCGGTTCCGGCAGCCGTGGGGCGCGTCGCCCGGACCACGACGGCTCGCTCCGAACCGTCGCGGCAACCGCCCCTCCCCTGGCGGTCACCGGTGCGAATCAGTCCGCGTCCAGCCCCGCCGCGTTCAGCAGGTAGGCCGTCATCGGGTCGTAGAAGCGCGGGTCGATCACATGGTCGTCCAGTGGGACGGCGACCTGGAGGGTGCCTTCCGCCTCGCCGAGGAAGAGCGCGGGGTCGTTGCAGTCCGCGTACCCGACCGCGTCCAGGCCGCGCTGCGCGGCGCAGCCGGCCCAGCCGTGGTCGGCGACGACCAGGTCCGGCAGCGGGCGGCCCTCGCGCTCCAGGCCGTCCAGGATGGCGGCCATCGGGGCGGGCGAGTGGGTGTGCCAGAGCGTCGCGCCCCGCTCCTGCACGGCGACGTCGGCGAACTGGAAGACCATGCCCTCGTCGGCGACCAGCCCCGAGGGGATCCGGACGATCTCGCAGCCGGCCGCCCGCAGCGCCTGCGCGGTCTGCCGGTGCACGTCCAGCAGCCCGCCCGGGTGGCCGGTCGCGAACAGCACCCGTTCCGCGCCCGCCGCCGCCTTCCGCAGCCGGGCCGCCATCCGCTCCAGCGCGTCGACCGTCAGCTCCGGGTCGATGGTGTCCTGGCCGTACCGGTGCTCCGGGTCGTCGCTGACGCCGCAGCGCTCGGCCATCACCGCCAGCACGTCCTGCTCGTCGCGCCACCGGTCCCCGAGCTCCAGGCCCAGCCAGTAGTGGCGGTCGCCGTTGGCGAGCTGCCGGTAGTGGGAGAGGTTGTTGTCGCGCGGTGTGGCGACATCCCCGGCGATACGCGTACGGACGAGGTGTTCGACGAGGGCGGCACGGCTCGGTATCGGCATGAACCCATTGTGCCGTCAGGGGTGCGCTCCGTGCTGGGAGTACGTGACCTTGTCCAGACCGTAGTACTGGGCGACGCACTCCGCGGGCCAGGGCCGTTGCCCGTGCCTGCCGAACGGCTCCACCATCCGGCCGACCGACACCGGTGTGTACGGGAGCACCCGGGCGCCGTGCGCCGCCCCTTCGCGCAGTGCCCGGTCCTGGCGGTCCCAGCGCTCGGCCCGGACCTCCATCCGGGTGCCGAGCCGGAACAGGGGGGCGGCGAGTCCGACGCAGCTCAGCGCGCAGACGGCGGCGGCGACGGCGGCCACCGCCGTGCGGGCCCCCCACCTGGCCCGCACCGCGCGCCCCAGCAGGGCGCCGAGAGCGGCCAGCAGCAGGACGTACACCAGCAGGAAGTCGCCCCAGACCCGGGCCGCGTTCACCACCGTCGCGCCGAAGGCCGGGTACGTGATGACGGTGCAGAGGAAGCCGGAGACCAGGAAGGCGAGGGCCCCGGCGGCGGCCAGGAGCAGCGGCCTGCTCCGGAGCGGTCCGGGCGCCGCGCCCCCGTCCGGCGCGGCCGCGCAGGCCGTCCGCCCGGCGTCCCGGGCCAGCAGGCCGAGGAGCAGCCCGGCCGCGAGCGCCCCCAGGTACTGCCAGGTGGTCAGGACCGTGCCGAGGATCTCGCCGAAGGCCCGCAGCGCGGTGGCGAGCCGTCCCGCGTCGAGCATGGAACCGGCGTCGGCGCCGAAGCGCGAGCGCCGGGCGTGCGCGCCGGGCGAGGTGTACAGCACGGCCACCCCGGCGGCGATCCCGGCCAGGGCCAGCACGCACCAGCGGCGGACCAGGGCCCGGCCCGGCCCGGGGCGGGCGAGCGGGCCGAGCAGCAGCACCGTGCCGAGGAGCACGCAGGCGACGACCGAGGTCTCCTCGGAGAGCGTCCCGAAGAAGAACCCGCCCAGGAGCGCGATGCCGAGGGCGACCCCCCTGCCCCGCCGGGTCCGGGCCCGCAGGAGCGGGATCACGGCGGCGCAGACCAGCACCGGGGCGAGGGTGTGCGAGACGGAGTTGGCGGGCCAGTAGAAGACCTTGTACGTGTCGGGCGTCGCGAGGAAGAAGACCACCGCGACCACCGAGGCCGCCACCAGCGGCGTCCCGCGCGGCGCGGTCAGCCCCGTACGGCGGAGCACGGTGACGGTCAGCGCCCACAGGATGCCGACCATGACCACCCCGCTGACCAGTGCGTACCAGGGGTGCCCGGAGGCGCCGAAGACTCCGTACGCGACGACCATCAGGGCGTTGGCGACGCGCCCGTTGTCCTCGTAGTAGAACTTCGCGATCATCCCCGAGGCGCCCTCGTCGCGGACGACGGGGAGGAAGCACCAGTCGTCCGCCCCGGGGCGGACCAGGCGTCCGAACCAGAAGACCGCGGCGAGCAGGGTGAACGGGAAGAGGCCGAGCGCCGCCGTCCAGCCGGTGGCCCGGCGGCGTGCGTCCCGCCGCCCCCGGTCCCGTTCCCGCTCCGGTGCCCGCGGGGTTTCGAGGGTGTCCGTGGTCATGCGCGGGCCTCTCCTTCGCGCGGGGCCCGGGGGGTGCCGGAGTCGATCGCCCAGCGGGCGAGCAGGAAGGAGAACGGGGTGGCCAGCAGCCCCGCGGCCAGGGCGGCGAGGTTCTTGTCCATGCCCAGCCCGCTCACCCCGAGGGAGAGCAGGGCGCCGCTGAGCACGAGGTTGACCGCGCTCGACAGGGGGTAGCGGGCGAACGCCTGCCAGGTCGGCCGGGTACGGCAGGTGAGGTAGGAGTTGAGCAGGAAGGAGCCCACGACGCTGACCGCGTATCCGATGACATGGGCGGCCAGATAGGGCATCCAGCCGTTCAGCGAGGCGTACACGGCGAGGTACACCGCCGTGTTGACGACGCCGACCGCGGCGAACGTCAGGAACTGCCTCCCGGTCCGGGAGCCGGCGGTGCGGGCCCCGGCGTCACCGTGCGCCGGTTCCTCCCGTACCCGCGCCACCTCGACCCGGTCGCCCGGAGCGGACGGTGCGGAGCCTGCCGAAGAAGGCGAAGGAGAAGCGGGAGAGGGCGGGGAAAAGGAAGAGGCCGAATGGCGCGGGGCCGAATTCACCGTGACCAGCTCCGCCGGAATGCCGCGCATCAGAGCGGTTTCCAGGGATTCGCTCGTCTCCCGCACCAGGTAATGCGGTCTCCGTTTCGACTCGCAGTAGATGCGGCCCACGTATTCGCCGATCACGCCCAGGGTGGCCAGCTGGATTCCGCCGAGCGCCACGACGGCGGTGAGCAGCGTGGTGTATCCGGGTACGCCGACCCCGTGCAGCGCGACGCCCGCGATGATCCACAGGGCGTATCCGAGCGCCGCCAGGGCGAGGGCGAGTCCGGCGTGGATGGCGAGGCGCAGGGGGCGGCTGTTGAAGGAGATCAGTCCGTCGATCCCGTAGTTCAGCAGCCGTCTGCCGCCCCATTTCGAGCTGCCGGCCGCGCGCCGGACGTTGCGGTAGGTGAAGGCCACGGTGTCGAAGCCGATCCAGGAGAAGATCCCCTTGGAGAACCGGTTGGTCTCGGGCAGGGCGAGCACGGCGTCCACGGCCCGCCGCGACAGCAGCCGGAAGTCGCCCTCGCCGTCGACGACGTCCACGTCCATGCACCGGCCCATGGCGCGGTAGTAGGCGGTGGAGAGGAAGGTGCGCAGGGCGCCCTCGCCGCTGCGGTCGCGGCGGGCCACGACCTGGTCGTAGCCGTGCCGGCGCAGCTCCAGCATGCGGGGCAGGAGTTCCGGCGGGTGCTGGAGGTCGGCGTCCATGAGGACGACGGCGTCGCCGCGGGACATGCCCAGCCCGGCGAGCATGGCGGCCTCCTTGCCGAAGTTGCGGCTGAAGGAGGTGTAGCGGACGCGGTGGTCCGCGGCGGCGAAGGCGCGGACGCGGGCGCGGGTCCGGTCGCCGCTGCCGTCGTCGACGTACACGATCTCGAACGTCTGCCGAGTCGGTTCGAGGACGGCGATCAGCTCTCGGTGAAAGG
This sequence comes from Streptomyces sp. NPDC092952, assembly GCF_044754785.1. Classification (NCBI taxonomy): domain Bacteria; kingdom Bacillati; phylum Actinomycetota; class Actinomycetes; order Kitasatosporales; family Streptomycetaceae; genus Streptomyces; species Streptomyces sp. NPDC092952. The sequence goes on from NZ_JBIVPT010000002.1 coordinate 594,137, forward strand.
ACTCGATCACCTCGTCCTCATTGAAACAGGGAACGACGACCGAGACCTGGCATGTTTTCATTTCATTTCCCCAGCAGGCGCGGGCGAGACGCCTCAAACCATATGCCCGGGGATCACCGCGACACTCCGAGGAAATGGGCGAAGGAAGGTGGAAAAGGAGAAGGATTGAAGGAATCCCACACCTTTCGCGCATTAATTCATATGTTCAGCATTCCGCGGCGGGCGGGGAATTCACCGGTCAGGTGCGGACCGCCGCCGCCTCGAACGCCCCGCGCGCCAGCCGGTGCAGCAGCGCCGCGGTCTCCGCACGGTCCGGGCGCACGCCGGGGCGGCCCAGGTGCGGGGTGGAGTTGAGCAGGCCGAACACGGCATGGACGGCGGCGCGGGCCTCGTACTCGGGCAGGTCCGGGTAGATCGCGCGGACCACCTCCACCCACACCTCGACGTACTGCCGCTGGAGCTGGCGGACCCGCTTGCGGTCGGCCTCCCGCAGCCGGTCCAGCTCGCGGTCGTGGAGGGTGATCAGGGGGCGGTCGTCGAGGGCGAAGTCGATGTGCCCCTCGATGAGCGCGTCGAGCAGCGCCCGCGGGGATCCCGCCCCGGCCGCCGCGTCCTCCGCGACGCGCAGCCGCCCGCCGGCCAGCAGCCGCTCGCTGATGCCGACCAGCAGCTCGGCGAGCATCGCGTCCTTGCCGGGGAAGTGGCGGTAGAGGCCGGGACCGCTGATGCCGACGGCGGCGCCTATCTCGTCGACACCGACGCCGTGGAAGCCGCGCTCGGCGAAGAGGCGGGCGGCCTCCTTGAGGATCTGTTCGCGGCGGGTGGGGGCGTCCGTCCTGGTGGTCATGGATTCGATTCTAGACAGCCGGGTTAGCGAACGTTAACCTGAAGAACGGACGTTAACGTTCACTAACCACTGCGGTACGGGCAAGGGGGCTCGACACGATGCAGCAGGCACCGGTGCTGGCGAGCGCGGCCGATCCCGCCTCCGAGGCCTGGAAGGCCAACGAGGCGGCGCATCACGCACTCGTCGACGAGCTGCGCGAGCGGCTCGCCAGGGCCAGGCTCGGCGGAGGTGAGCGGGCCCGCGCCCGGCATGTGGCGCGCGGCAAGCTCCTGCCCAGGGACCGGGTGGACGCCCTGCTCGATCCGGGCTCCCCGTTCCTGGAGCTGGCTCCGCTGGCGGCCGAGGGGCTGTACGGGGGCGCCGCCCCGGCGGCCGGGGTGATCTCCGGGATCGGCCGGGTGAGCGGCCGGGAGTGCGTGATCGTCGCCAACGACGCCACGGTCAAGGGCGGCACGTACTACCCGATGACGGTGAAGAAGCATCTGCGCGCCCAGGAGGTGGCGCTGGAGAACCGTCTCCCCTGCCTCTACCTCGTCGACTCCGGCGGGGCCTTCCTGCCGATGCAGGACGAGGTCTTCCCCGACCGGGAGCACTTCGGGCGGATCTTCTACAACCAGGCCCGGATGTCCGGGGCCGGGATCCCGCAGATCGCGGCGGTCATGGGCTCCTGCACGGCGGGCGGCGCGTACGTCCCCGCGATGAGCGACGAGGCCGTGATCGTCCGCAACCAGGGCACGATCTTCCTGGGCGGCCCGCCGCTGGTGAAGGCCGCGACCGGCGAGGTCGTGACGGCCGAGGAGCTCGGCGGCGGCGAGGTCCACTCCCGTACGTCCGGGGTGACCGACCATCTCGCGGAGGACGACGCGCACGCGCTGCGGATCGTGCGCAACATCGTGGGCACCCTGCCGGACCGGGGCGCGCTGCCGTGGTCCGTGCGCCCCGTCGAGGCACCGAAGGCCGACCCCGCCGGACTCTACGGCGCCGTCCCGGTCGACTCCCGGACCCCGTACGACGTGCGGGAGGTGATCGCCCGGGTGGTGGACGGTTCGCGGTTCGCCGAGTTCAAGGCCGAGTACGGCACGACGCTGGTCACCGGCTTCGCCCACATCCACGGCCACCCGGTCGGGATCGTCGCCAACAACGGCATCCTGTTCTCCGAGTCCGCCCAGAAGGGCGCCCACTTCATCGAGCTGTGCGACCAGCGCGGCATCCCGCTGGTCTTCCTGCAGAACATCTCCGGGTTCATGGTGGGGCGCGACTACGAGGCCGGCGGCATCGCCAAGCACGGCGCCAAGATGGTCACGGCGGTCGCCTGCACCCGCGTCCCGAAGCTGACCGTCGTCGTCGGCGGTTCGTACGGGGCGGGCAACTACTCCATGTGCGGCCGGGCCTACTCCCCCCGCTTCCTGTGGATGTGGCCCAACGCGAAGATCTCCGTCATGGGCGGCGAGCAGGCCGCCTCCGTCCTCGCGACGGTCAAGCGCGACCAGCTCGGCGACGACTGGAGCGCGGCCGACGAGGAGGCGTTCAAGGCGCCGATCCGCGAGCAGTACGAGACCCAGGGCAACGCCTACTACGCCACGGCCCGGCTCTGGGACGACGGTGTGATCGACCCGATGGAGACCCGGCAGGTACTGGGTCTCGCCCTGACCGCCTGCGCCAACGCCCCCCTGGGCGACGCCGGCTTCGGCGTCTTCCGGATGTGAGGAACAGATGACGATGTTCGACACGGTCCTGGTCGCCAACCGCGGCGAGATCGCGGTACGGGTCATCCGCACGCTGCGGGAGCTGGGCATCCGCTCGGTCGCCGTCTTCAGCGACGCGGACGCCGACGCCCGGCACGTCCGGGAGGCCGACACCGCCGTACGGATCGGGCCCGCCCCGGCCGCGCAGAGCTATCTGCACGTCCCCGCGCTGCTGGACGCGGCCCGCCGCTCCGGCGCGCAGGCCGTCCACCCCGGCTACGGGTTCCTCGCCGAGAACGCCGCGTTCGCGCGGGCGTGCGCCGAGGCGGGGCTGGTCTTCATCGGACCGCCCGCCGCCGCGATCACGCTGATGGGCGACAAGATCCGGGCCAAGGAGACGGTCTCGGCGGCCGGTGTCCCGGTGGTGCCCGGCTCCTCGGGCAGCGGCCTCACCGACGCCCAACTGGTCGACGCGGCACGGGAGATCGGTACGCCGGTGCTGCTGAAGCCCTCGGCGGGCGGCGGCGGCAAGGGCATGCGGCTGGTGCGCGACGAGGCGCTGCTCGGCGACGAGATCGCGGCGGCCCGGCGCGAGGCACGGGCCTCGTTCGGCGACGACACCCTGCTGGTGGAGCGGTGGGTCGACCGGCCCCGGCACATCGAGATCCAGGTGCTGGCCGACGCCCACGGCAACGTGGTCCACCTCGGCGAGCGGGAGTGCTCGCTCCAGCGCCGCCACCAGAAGATCATCGAGGAGGCGCCGTCGGTCCTGCTCGACGCGGCGACCCGGGCGGCGATGGGCGAGGCGGCCGTGCAGGCGGCCCGCTCCTGCGGCTACGTCGGCGCGGGCACGGTCGAGTTCATCGTCCCGGGCGACGACCCGGGCGCGTACTTCTTCATGGAGATGAACACCCGCCTCCAGGTCGAACACCCGGTGACCGAGCTGGTCACCGGCCTGGACCTGGTGGAGTGGCAGCTGCGGGTCGCGGCCGGCGAACCGCTCCCCCTCGCCCAGGCCGACATCGCGCTCACCGGCCACGCGGTCGAGGCCCGGATCTGCGCCGAGGACCCGGCGCGCGGCTTCCTGCCCTCCGGCGGCACGGTCCTCGCCCTGCACGAACCGCAGGGACACGGGGTGCGCACGGACTCCGGGCTCGCCGAGGGCGGCGAGGTCGGCAGCCTCTACGACCCGATGCTGTCGAAGGTCATCGCGTACGGGCCCGACCGGGCCACCGCCCTGCGCCGGCTGCGGGCGGCGCTCGCGGGGACGGCGGTGCTCGGCGTGCCGACCAACGCCGGGTTCCTGCGCCGGCTGCTCGCCCACCCGGCGGTCGCGGCGGGCGAGCTGGACACCGGCCTGGTGGAGCGCGAGGCGGCCGGACTGGTCCCGGACGGGGTGCCCGAGGAGGTGTACGCGGCGGCGGCGCTGCTGCGTTCCGCCCGCTCCGGCGCCGCCGGGCCGGCCGACGCCACCGGCTGGGTCGACCCGTTCTCGGTGGCGAGCGGCTGGCGGCTCGGCGGCACCCCGGCCCGTACGGTGCTCGACTTCCGGCTCCCGGGCCACGACCCGGTGCAGGTGTCGCTGCGCTCCCGGCCCGACGAGGCGGGCGCCACGGTGCTGTGCTTCGGCCATGTCGGCGAGGGCGCGGAGCCGCCGCAGCCGGACACGGGGTGCTGCGGGCCGCTCGCCCCGCTGCCCGGCGGCCGGGAGACGGCCCGCGCGGTCCGGATCTCCGAGGGCCGGATCGCCTTCGAACTCGCCGGTGCCACCCACGCGTTCACCCATGCCGCCACCCCCGAAGGGGTGTGGCTCGGCCGGGACGGCGACAGCTGGTACGTCCAGGACCACGACCCGGTGGAGGCGTCCCTGTCCGGGGCGGGCCGCTCCGGGGCGGACACCCTCGCCGCGCCCATGCCCGGCACGGTCACGGTGGTGAAGGTGGCGGTCGGGGACGCGGTCGCGGCCGGGCAGAGCCTGCTGGTGGTGGAGGCGATGAAGATGGAGCACGTCATCTCCGCCCCGCACGCCGGGACGGTGACCGAGCTGGACGTCGTCCCCGGCGCCACCGTCGCCATGGACCAGATCCTGGCCGTGGTCACCCCCGCCGAAGCCCCCGCCGAGCCCTCCGGGGAGGAAGCATGACGAGCGACGCGCGCACCCTGCCCATGACCGTACCGGCGCAGGACCTGCCCGCCCGGGTCCGGATCCACGAGGTCGGCGCCCGCGACGGGCTGCAGAACGAGAAGTCCGTCGTACCGACCGAGGTGAAGGCGGAGTTCATCCACCGGCTGGCCGCCGCCGGGCTCACCACCGTCGAGGCCACCAGCTTCGTGCACCCCAAGTGGGTGCCCCAACTGGCCGACGCGGAGGACCTGTTCCCCCGTCTCGCGGACCTCGACGGGGTCGCCCTGCCGGTCCTCGTCCCCAACGAGCGGGGGCTGGAGCGGGCGCTGGCGCTCGGGGCGCGCCGGATCGCCGTGTTCGGTTCGGCGACGGAGACGTTCGCCTCCCGCAACCTGAACCGCACGGTCGACGAGTCGCTGGCGATGTTCGAGCCGGTCGTCGCCCGCGCCAAGGCCGACGACGTCCATGTGCGCGGCTACCTGTCGATGTGCTTCGGCGACCCCTGGGAGGGGCCCGTTCCGGTCCACCAGGTGGTGCGGGTCGCCAAGGCGCTGATGGACCTCGGCTGCGACGAGCTGTCCCTCGGCGACACCATCGGGGTCGCCACCCCCGGCCACGTGCAGACCCTGCTCGCCGAGCTGAACGAGGAGGGGGTGGGCACCGACGTCATCGGGGTGCACTTCCACGACACGTACGGCCAGGCCCTGTCGAACACCCTCGCCGCCCTCCAGCACGGCGTGACCACCGTGGACGCCTCCGCGGGCGGCCTCGGCGGCTGCCCGTACGCGAAGAGCGCCACCGGGAACCTCGCCACCGAGGACCTGGTGTGGATGCTCCAGGGCCTCGGCATCGAGACCGGGGTCGATCTCGACGCGCTCACCGCCACCAGCGTGTGGCTCGCCGACCGCCTGGGCCGCCCCAGCCCGTCCCGTACCGTCCGCGCGCTCTCGGTGCGATAGGCACCCCGTCCCCAGTCCCACAAGGAGTGACCCTGCCATGTCCCTGGACCACCGGCTGACCGCCGAACACGAGGAACTGCGGCGCACCGTCGAGGAGTTCGCGCACGACGTCGTCGCGCCGAAGATCGGCGACCTCTACGAACGGCACGAGTTCCCGTACGAGATCGTGCGGGAGATGGGGCGGATGGGCCTGTTCGGGCTGCCGTTCCCGGAGGAGTACGGCGGCATGGGCGGCGACTACCTCGCCCTGGGGATCGCCCTGGAGGAGCTGGCCCGGGTCGACTCGTCGGTGGCGATCACCCTGGAGGCCGGGGTCTCGCTCGGCGCGATGCCGGTGTTCCGCTTCGGTACGGAGGAGCAGAAGCGGCGCTGGCTGCCGAGGCTCTGCTCGGGCGAGGCGCTGGGCGCCTTCGGCCTGACCGAGCCGGACGGCGGCTCGGACGCGGGCGGCACGCGCACGACGGCCGTGCGCGACGAGGCGGCCGGCGAGTGGGTGATCAACGGCTCGAAGTGCTTCATCACCAACTCCGGCACGGACATCACGGAGCTGGTCACGGTGACGGCGGTGACCGGCCGCAAGCCCGACGGGCGGCCGCTGATCTCCTCGATCATCGTGCCGTCCGGCACCCCCGGCTTCACCGTCGCCGCCCCGTACTCCAAGGTCGGCTGGAACTCCTCGGACACCCGCGAGCTGTCCTTCTCCGACGTCCGCGTGCCGCTGGAGAACCTGCTGGGCGAGGAGGGCCGGGGCTACGCCCAGTTCCTGCGCATCCTGGACGAGGGCCGGATCGCCATCGCCGCGCTCTCCACGGGGCTGGCGCAGGGCTGTGTGGACGAGTCGGTGAAGTACGCGGCCGAGCGTCACGCGTTCGGCAAGCCGATCGGCACCAACCAGGCCATCCAGTTCAAGATCGCCGACATGGAGATGCGCGCCCACATGGCCCGTATCGGCTGGCGCGACGCCGCCTCGCGGATGCTGGCGGGCGAGCCGTTCAAGAAGGAGGCGGCCATCGCCAAGCTGTACTCCTCCACGGTGGCCGTGGACAACGCCCGCGAGGCCACCCAGATCCACGGCGGCTACGGGTTCATGAACGAGTACCCGGTGGCCCGCATGTGGCGCGACTCCAAGATCCTGGAGATCGGCGAGGGCACGAGCGAGGTGCAACGCATGCTGATCGCCCGGGAGCTGGGCCTCCCGGCCTGAGCCGGCGCGACAGGACGGGGGCGGGACCTCTGCGGAGGCCCGCCCCCGTCGTCCGCGTACGGCTCCGGGGGCCGTTACCTCCAGCGCTGGTTGCCGCCGTCGTTGCAGCCCAGTGTGTAGACCCTGCCCGAGCCGTTGCTGTCCAGGCACTTGCCGGTGGCGACGTTCTTCCACACCACGACGCCGGCGCCCGATTCCTGCGGCGTCCAGCGCTGGTTGCCGCCGCCGTTGCAGCCGAGCGCGTAGACGTCACCGGCGCCGTTGCTGTCCAGGCACCTGCCCGTCGCCACGTCCTTGAGCTCGCCACCGCCGGTGTCGTCGAGCCGCACCGTCCAGTGCTGGTTGCCGCCGCCGTTGCAGCCGAGCGTGTAGACCCTGCCCGCGTCGTTGCTGTCCAGGCATCTGCCCGTGGCCACGTTCTTGAACTGCACCTGCGGACCGGCGAACGCCGGGGCGGACACCGCCCCCACCAGGGCGCATCCCAGGCCGACGGTGGCCACCAGGGTGATGCGTGACCGCATGACCGAACCTCCTGCTCGAATCGACGGATCGAGGCTCGTGGGCTGCTCGCGACGGGCCCGTACCGACCCCGCGAAGGGAGCACCCGCCCCCTCGTACAGCGCGACCGCACCCGGGAGCCCCGGGACGCGGCCCATGCTCGCCACTGCTGTCACCTCGTCGCATCGAGGGCGGCGCCATGGATTCCGTCCCTTTGTACCGCACCACCGGGACGTATCCCGCCGGAAACCGCCGTGCCCCGCCGTCACCCCGCCGACGGCCGCGCGGCCACGGCCGTCAGTAGCGGTGGCCGGGCCAGTGCGGGTCCTCCCAGCGGGCGGGGCCGGTGAGGCCGAGCAGGCGCAGGCGGTGGAGCAGTTCGTCGGGCGCGTCGTGGGCGGCGAGGCGGGGCCGGGCGTGGTCGAGCAGCCAGGCCGTCAGGGTGGCGCGCTTGTCGTCCTCGTCGTCCCAGGCACTCCAGGGGAGTTCGTCGCCGAGGAGGTCGCGCTCCCAGTCGGCGGCGGCCCGGGCGAGGTGCCGGGTGGCGACGGCTCCGGTCCGTGTCTCCCAGTGGGCGAGCCACGGGGTGGGCGTGCCGGACGCCTCGGTGACCACGACGAGGAGTTCATGGGCCGGAACCGGCGGGGCCGGGTCGGTGAGCACGTGGTCCCACCAGGCGTGGAGGAACTCCGCCACCGAAGCGGCCTGCTCCTTCGGCCACCCCTGCCAGCGGCCCCGGTCGAAGGAGCGGCCGATCTCCTCCGGGCCGAGGAAGTGTTCGGCCCGGCCCGCAACAAGGCCCCGGGCGAACTGCGGGAGGATCCGCCGCAGCACCGCCGGGTGGTCGCTCCAGTCGGGGGCCTGCCAGGTGCGTCGGAGGAGGTCGTGGTCGAGCTCCACGTCCGGGACCTTGAGCAGGGCCAGTTCTTCGGCGCTGCCCCAGTGGCACACGCAGTTGTGCTCGTCGGGGTGGGCGGTCATGCCGCGGAAGGTGACCGCGAGTCCGTCCAGCGCGGCGTCGAGGCGGCGGGCGGAATGCGTGGCGGAGGAGGGCAAGGGGGTCATGGGCGCGATTCGCCTTCGGGACTCCGGGGCCTGCGCCGTCCGAAGATCGCCACGTTACCGGGAACCGCCGCCGCCCGTCCCCCACTTGTGCGGGGAACGGGCGGCGGCGGTAAGCGAGTCGCGGGTCAGACCTTGGCCGGGGCCGGTTCGGGCGTGGCGTCGGCGTCCTCACCGGTGCGGCGCATGGCCGGGATGAGGGCGGCGACGGCGGCCGCGACCAGGGCGACGCCGCAGCCGACCATGAGCCCGGTACGGAAGCCGTTCTCCGAGGTGAGGGTGTAGCCGCCCATGGTGACGGTCATCTGGGAGAGGACCACGCCGACCACCGCGGCGCCGATCGACGTGCCGAGCGAGCGCATCAGCGTGTTGAAGCCGTTGGCGGCGGCGGTCTCCGACAGCGGGACCGAGCCCATGATCAGCGCGGGCATCGAGCCGTACGCCAGGCCGACGCCGCTGCTGGTCACCATGCCGACCACCATCAGGCCCCACGCGGAGCCCATCAGCACCAGCGCCAGGCCGTAGCCGACCGCGATGACGAGGATGCCGCAGACCAGGGTGAACTTCGGGCCCCGGGCGTCGATGAGCTTTCCGCCGAGCGGGGAGACGATCATCATCATGATGCCGCCGGGCGCCATCCACAGACCCGCCGCGAGCATCGACTGGCCGAGCCCGTAGCCGGTCTCGGAGGGGAACTGGAGGAGCTGCGGCGAGATCAGCATGGTGGCGTACATGCCGAAGCCGACGAAGACCGAGGCGAGGTTGGTCATCAGCACCCGGGGGCGGGCGGTGGTGCGCAGGTCGACCAGCGGGTCACGGGTACGCAGCTCCCACACGCCCCAGGCGAGCAGCACGACCACCGCGGCGACGAACAGGCCGAGCGTCGTGGCCGAGCCCCAGCCCCAGTCCGCGCCCTTGGACACCGCGAGCAGCAGGCAGACCAGGCCCGCCCCGAGGCCGAGCGCGCCGAGCAGGTCGAACCGCTGCCCCTTGGCCCCGGCCGGGACGTCGGGGATCAGGAACCAGATCAGCGCCGCGACCACGGCGGCCAGGCCGGCCGAGCCCCAGAAGAGCACCCGCCAGTTGGTGTACTGGGCGACCGCCGCGGCGATCGGCAGGCCAAGGGCGCCGCCGATACCCATGGAGGCGCTGACCAGCGCGATGGAGGAGCTGAGCTTCTCCGCCGGGACCACGTCGCGCAGCAGCGCGATGCCCAGCGGCAGGACGCCCATGCCCATGCCCTGGAGGCCGCGTCCGACGATCATCGGGACGACGGACGACGACAGCGCGCACACCACCGAACCGGCTATCAGCGGCACGGAGCAGACGAGGAGCATCCGCCGCTTGCCGACCATGTCGCCCAGCCGGCCGGAGACGGGCACGCAGACGGCGGAGACCAGCAGGGTGACGGTGATCACCCAGGCCGCGTTCGAGGGGGTGGTGCTCAGGATCTGCGGCAGCTCGGCGATGAGCGGGGTGACCAGGGTCTGCATGATCGCCGCCGTGACACCGGCGATGGCCAGGGTGGCGACGATGCCGCCGCTGCGAGTTGATGGCTGGGGCGCGCCCATCCGGGACTCCTCGGGTGTGTATCGGGAAGAAGGCTATGTATCGTACACACTCAATGCATCCTGCATGTTATGTGTAGGCTACATAGCCTGTGGGAGAATGGGAGTCGGCCTCCGTGACCCATCGGACGCCGACGAAACACCGGGGCCCCGGACATCCGGACACCGCGGCGACGAGGGAAGACGGCAGGCACACATGACCAGGCCCACCCATGAGGTCGAGTACGAGCAGATGCTCCTCAGCCGCCACAGCCTGCTGCGGAACAAGGGCGGGCGGCGCAAGGGCGGCCTGATGGACCACAGCGCCTACGTCCTGCTCAGCCGCATCCGGGTCCAGGGGCCGATGTCGATCGGCGAGCTCAGCGACGCCTTCGGGCTCGACGCGTCCACCCTCAACCGGCAGACCGCGGCGGCCATGCGCGCCGGGCTCGTGGAGCGCATCCCGGACCCCTCGGGCGGCATGGCCCGCAAGTTCCGGATCACCGAGGAGGGCGCCCGCACGCTCGACGCGGAGCGCGAGGGCATCGTCGACTCCCTGGAGCGGGTCATGACCGACTGGTCGGACGAGGACATCTCCGGTTTCGCCGCCTACCTGCGCCGTTTCAACACCGACATCGAGCGCCTGGCCGGCCGCCCCTGGCCGCGCCCCTGACACCCGCGGGGCCCGGGGCCGGCCGCCGGAATCCGTTCGACAGCGCGGCCCCGCGCCCGGCAGAGTCCGGACATGACGCCACAGCACTGGCCCCTGTACGGGCTCCGCCTCCGCACGCCCCGCCTGGAGCTGCGCCTCCCGGACCTGGAGCTGCTCGACGACCTCGCCTCGGTCGCGGCCGACGGGGTGCACGCCCCGGGCGAGACGCCGTTCACGATGCCCTGGACGGACGCGCCGCCCGCCGGACGTGCCCGGGCCACCTTCCAGCACGTGCTGCACACCGTCGCCGACTGGTCGCCCCAGAACTGGGCACTCGGCCTCGCCGTGCTGCACGAGGGCAGGGCGGTCGGGCGCCAGGACCTGACGGCGAGGAACTTCGCGGTCACCGGCGAGGTCGCCTCCGGGTCGTGGCTGGGCCTCGCTCACCAGGGCCGGGGCCTCGGTACCGAGATGCGCGCCGCCGTCCTGCATCTCGCCTTCGCGGGCCTCGGGGCCCGGAGCGCGGTGTCGGCCGCGATGACCGACAACGCCCGCTCGCTGGGCGTGTCGCGCCGGCTGGGCTACCTGCCGGACGGCCTCTCGGTCACCGCCGTCCGCGACGTCCCCTACACCCTGCAGCGGCTGCGGATCGACCGCGCCCGCTGGGAGGAGTGCCGGAGCATCGAGGTCACCGTCGAGGGGCTCGACGACTGCCGGGCGGAGTTCGGGGCATGACCCTGCTCGTCCACACCTTCGTCCACGACGAGACCGGCCGGCAGCGGCTGCTCGACGACCCCGAGGACGGCGGCGACATGGCCGGGTTCGAACGGACCCGGACCAGGCTCTGGGGCTCGGAGTGCGCGCGGGCCCTCGGCGCCCGGTTCCTCCCGGAACTGGCCGACGGCAACCTCTCCGTACAGCCGGAGGACGTCGAGGACTTCCTGGCCGAGTGCGCGCTGCTGCGCGAACACACGGCCCGGCTCGCCGAGCACAGCGGCTACTCCGAGGACTACGTGGCCGCCCGGCTCGCCAACATCACCCGCGCCGCCCTGCGCGCCCGGTCCGTGGGCGGCGGGGTCCTGGTCTGGTGAGCGACGGGGACCGGTGGCGGGCTCAGCGCACCAGCAGGTCGACCACCCCCGTCAGGTCCTCGTCGCCGCCGCCCCCGGCCAGGCGGCGGCGCATCAGGTCGAAGTAGGGGCGGAGCAGTTCCGCGCTCACCCCCTGCTCCTCGGCGGCGCGCAGGAAGGCGGGCGTACCGGCCACCTGCATGGCGAGGTTGGACACCACGCCCTCGGTGTAGTCGCCGCTGCGCAGGTTCGCGGCCGTCCGGTGCACCGACGGGGCCATCGCGACGAGCCAGTCGGCCAGCAGCGGGGCGAGCGCCACGGGGTCGACGTCCTCCTTCCGGACCAGGGCGAAGGCGTGCGCGGCCCCGGCGAACATCCCGTACATCGCACCGAGCAGGGCCATGTCGTACAGGGCCGCGAACCCCGGGTCCGTACCGACCCAGGTGGCGCCGGCCGGGACGCCCAGGGTCTCCCGGTGCTCCTCGAACAGCTCCTGGGAGCCGCTGTGGAGGATGTAGCCGCCCGCGCCCGGGACGCCGATCATCGGGGGGACGGCCATGATCCCGCCGTCCAGGTAGCGGGCGCCGCGCTCCTGGGCCCACCGGGCGCGGGCGCGGGCCTCGGCCGGGGTGGTGGTGGTCAGGTTGACCAGGTCCTTGCCGGCCAGGTCGGTGCCGTCGAGCGCTTCCGACACGGAGGCGTCGTCCAGCAGGCAGACGACGACCAGCCGGTTCGCCGCGACCGCCTCGGCGGCATCGTCCCCGGCCCGCGCACCCTCGCCGACGAGCGCGGCCGCACGGGCGGGGGTGCGGTTCCAGACGGTGAGCGGATGCCCCTCGGCGAGCCAGGCCCGGGCCAGGGCCGTCCCCATGGCGCCGAGGCCCAGCAGCGTCAGGGGGGTCTTCGCGCCGGAGGTACCGGCGGTCTTCTTCTCGGTCGTCCCGACCAGATGCTGTGTCATGGGGTCGAGGCTGCTGGCCGCCACGGAGACGATCAAGTACGCACTTCGGAGTGGGTGGTTACCCTCGGGTGAGCAAGCACGTCGAAGGGGTGGGGGCATGGCGACGCTGAACCGGCCGGGCACGCCGGAAGGGCATGTCTGCGGGATCGACACCGCGATGGAAGTGATCGGCGGCAAGTGGAAGGTGCTCGTCCTGTGGGCGCTCCACGAGCACCCCCGCCTCCGCTTCGGCGAGCTGCGCCGGCAGCTGCCCGGGGTCACCGAGAAGGTGCTCGCCTCCCACCTGAGGGAGATGGAGGCGGACGGTGTGGTGCGCCGCGTCTCGTACGAGGAGGTCCCGCCCCGCGTCGAGTACTCGCTGACCGAGGACGGCGCCCGCCTCAACGAAGCGCTCCGCCCGCTGGCCGCCTGGGGCCGGGAGCGGACGGCCGCCCCCTGAGCCCCTTCCGCGCGGGCTGACAGAATCGACGGCATGGCGGACATCATCCAGCGCGACGGGACCTGGACCTTCGACGGCGAGGCGGTACGGATCGTGCCCGGCCGGGGCAAGGGCATCCATCCGATCCGGGAGGCGCTCGGGGAACGGGTCGTCCCGCTGGACGCCCTGGCGGGCATCTCCTTCGAGCCGGACCGCAAGGGCGGCCGGCTGCGGTTGCGGCTGCGCGACGGGGCGTGCCCGGTGCTGCGCGCCGCCGACGGCCGGCTGACGGGCGCGGCGGACCCGTACCAGCTGGCCGTGGAGAAGGACCGCGACGGGGTGGCGGAGTACTTCGTCGACGCGGTGCGCAACGCCCTGCTGGTCGAGCAGGTGCCCACCGGCCCGGTCGACGGCTTCCTGCTGCCGGGGCCCTCGCTGCCGGTCGCCGGTGGCGGCGGGGACGGCACGGCGTCCTTCGACGGGGAGACGGTCCGGCTCACCTGGAACTGGAAGGCGTCCGAGGCCAAGACCGCGCACGGCCCGGTGGTGTTCCCGGTGGCGGAGGTGACGGACGTGCGCTGGATGCCCGCCATCGGCCTGGAGAACGGACACCTCCGCTTCGTCCGGGCCGGGGTTCCGGCGTCGCCCCTCCCGCCCGAGAAGGACCCGTACTCGCTGGACCTGTGGGGGCTGTCGAAGAAGGAGCACACGGCGGCACTGGTCGCGGCGGCGGTCCTGGTGAGGCTGCCCGGCACCCCGGCCGGTGCCGGTACCGGCACCGGCCCGGACGCCCTGACCGACGCCGGTCCCGGGCCCTCGGCGATCGCGCCCCCGGCCGGGAACGACGACCACGACGCACTTCTGCGCAGGCTCCGCGAACTCGGCGACCTGCACCGCGCCGGGGTTCTCACGGACGACGAGTTCACCGCCGCCAAGCAGGCCGTACTCAAGCGCCTGTAGGCCCCGGCAGGCGCACCGTCCCGTCTTCGAGACCGCGATCACACCAACCCCTGCCCGATATCGGGCAGGATTGTTGCATAAGCGTCCCGCCGACCGCAGTATCAACGAGTGCTCGAACGCCGACCGTCGCACGACGACCTCATCGACCACCTGGTGCGCAGCACCGCGCTCCAGCGCGGTGAGGCCGCCCGGGTGATCCTCGACGTGCTCGCGTACTTCGACGAGACCACCGAGGACTTCGTCCGCCGCCGCCACCGCGAGCTGCAGTCCGGCGGCCTGGTCAACGCGGAGATCTTCGAACGGATCGCGGCCGAGCTGCCGCACCGCGCGGTCGCGCCGCCGGAGCTCTCGCTCCGCCAGCTGCGTCGCATCGTCTACGGCTGAAGCGGCCGCACCGCCCACGGGCGGGCGGACGGGCGCACGGGCACCAGGAACACATCGTCGGAGGGGCAGAGACTCTATGTGCGGAATCGTCGGATACATCGGGAAGCGCGACGTGGCTCCCCTGCTGCTGGAGGGGCTGCAGCGGCTGGAGTACCGGGGTTACGACTCCGCGGGCATCGTCATCACCGGCAAGGCGACGGCCCAGAAGCCCGCCGCGCTGCGGATGGTGAAGGCGAAGGGCCGGGTCCGCGAGCTGGAGGCCCGCGTCCCCAAGCGCTTCACCGGCACCACCGGTATCGCCCACACCCGCTGGGCCACCCACGGCGCCCCGAGCGACGAGAACGCGCACCCGCACCTGGACGCCGACAACAAGGTCGCCGTCGTCCACAACGGGATCATCGACAACGCCTCCGAGCTGCGCGCCAAGCTCGTCGCCGACGGCGTCGTCTTCCTCTCCGAGACCGACACCGAGGTGCTGGTCCACCTGATCGCCCGCTCCGAGGCGGACACCCTGGAGGAGAAGGTCCGCGAGGCGCTGCGCTCGGTCGAGGGCACGTACGGCATCGCCGTCATGCACGCCGACTTCAACGACCGCATCGTGGTCGCCCGCAACGGCTCCCCGGTCGTCCTCGGCATCGGCGAGAAGGAGATGTTCGTCGCCTCGGACGTCGCCGCGCTGGTCGCCCACACCCGCCAGGTCGTGACCCTGGACGACGGCGAGATGGCCACTCTCAAGGCCGACGACTTCCGCACGTACACCACGGAGGGCTCGTCCACGACGGCCACGCCGACCACCGTGGAGTGGGAGGCCGAGTCGTACGACATGGGCGGCCACGACACGTACATGCACAAGGAGATCTCCGAGCAGGCCGACGCCGTCGACCGGGTGCTGCGCGGCCGGATCGACGACCGGTTCGCCACCGTGCACCTGGGCGGCCTCAACCTGGACGCCCGCGAGGCGCGCGGGGTCCGCCGGATCAAGATCCTGGGCTGCGGCACCTCGTACCACGCGGGCCAGATCGGCGCCCAGCTGATCGAGGAGCTGGCCCGCATCCCTGCGGACGCCGAGCCGGCCTCCGAGTTCCGCTACCGCAACCCGGTCGTCGACCCGGACACGCTGTACGTCGCGGTCTCCCAGTCCGGCGAGACGTACGACGTACTGGCCGCCGTCCAGGAGCTCAAGCGCAAGGGCGCCCGGGTGCTCGGCGTCGTCAACGTGGTGGGCTCGGCCATCGCCCGCGAGGCCGACGGCGGTACGTACGTCCACGCCGGCCCCGAGGTCTGCGTGGTCTCCACCAAGTGCTTCACCAACACGGTCGTCGCCTTCGCGCTGCTCGCCCTGCACCTCGGCCGCATCCGTGACCTGTCGGTCGCCGACGGCAAGCGGATCATCGAGGGGCTGCGCAAGCTCCCCGCCCAGATCAGCGAGATCCTCGCCAACGAGGACGAGATCAAGAGGATGGCCGCCGAGTACGCGGACGCCAAGTCGATGATGTTCATCGGCCGGGTGCGCGGCTACCCGGTCGCCCGCGAGGCGTCGCTGAAGCTCAAGGAGGTCTCGTACATCCACGCCGAGGCGTACCCGGCCTCCGAGCTGAAACACGGGCCGCTGGCGCTGATCGAGCCCGCGATGCCGACGGTCGCGATCGTGCCCGACGACGACCTGCTGGAGAAGAACCGGGCCGCGCTGGAGGAGATCAAGGCCCGGGACGGCCGCATCCTCGCCGTCGCCCACCAGGTGCAGGAGAAGGCCGACCACACCATCGTCGTCCCGAAGAACGAGAACGAGCTGGACCCGATCCTGATGGGCATCCCGCTCCAGCTCTTCGCATACCACACGGCGCTGGCCATGGGCCGGGACATCGACAAGCCGCGCAACCTGGCGAAGTCCGTCACCGTCGAGTAGCCCCGCCCGCCCCGGACCCGTACGTCTCGTGCGCCGTCGCCCCGCCGGTCCGTCAACACCGTGCCTCCACGGACGAGTTGACTCAGGACCGGCGGGGCGACGCCCGTTCGGGGAACGACTCGGGGAATGACTCGGGAAACAAATCGGGCAAACGGATCGGGGAACGGATCAGGGGAACGGATCAGGGAATGACGACGACCGGGCGCTGCGCGCGCCGTGCGAGGCGACCGGCCACCGAGCCGAAGATGCGGCCGACGACGCCGTGCGTGGAGCCCACGACGATGGCGTCCGCCGAATACTCCCGCCCGACTTCCTCCAGCTCGTGGCAGATGTCCCCGCCGCGCTCGACCAGCACCCAGGGCACCTCGGAGAGGTAGTCCGCGCAGGCGAGCTCCAGCCCGAGGACCTCGGTGCGGTGGTCGGGCACATCGACGAAGACGGGCGGTTCGCAGCCCGCCCAGACCGTGGTGGGCAACCGGTTGGCGACATGGACGATGATCAGGCCGGAACCCGATCTTCGGGCCATTCCGATGGCATAGGCGAGGGCCCGCTCACTGGAGGTCGAGCCGTCGAAACCGACCACCACACCGTGGCGGAAGGCCGGATCGCAGGAATGACGTGCTTCTTCGACCGCCAGCGGGTCCGACAGGTGGTCGGCTACCTGCTTGCGGTCGGCGGGTTCGGGGATTTCGTGACCGGCCATCGATGTCTCGGCGAAGAGAGTCCTCGTGAGGAGAGCGACTGGGGAAGGTGCGTCAGCAGGCGGTGTTGCGGTGTCCGGGAATCATCTTCCCAACCCCTTACCCCCAAGGGTACGGCGCCACTCCTCCACCGCCCAGATCCGCGCAAAGCGCGCTCGACGTGTCACGGAGCATGCCCGAGGCGGTCCCGGATGGCAATGGCACCTGTGTCGTACACCGACGCCGCGAGCCCCCCGGCGGTCCCTCTCGGTGATCGCGCGCAGCCGAATGCGTCACCCCGCCGACGCGGAGTTCGGCCACCGGCCCCCGTACGCCCCGAAGCGCCCCGCGGCGCCGGCCGCCCGCCCCTCCGGAACGGCGGATCGCCCCAGGGGCCCCACCGCGCCCGCCACGGCCCGCCCGCCCCGCTCCCGCCCCCGGCGCACCCCGTTTCCGGCAGCCACATGGCCGGAGACACACACCTGGCCCGTGGGCGGAATCCAGTCGCCGCGTGTCGCCGGTGCCGTCTTGCCCGTAATCGACCGTCCTGCCTGCTCCGGGGGCGCACAGAAGCGGTTGTTCAGCCGGGTTGTGCGCCGGTTCACTGACCGAATCACGTATGCACAACCGTCTATTTCAAGCCAACTTCACCTCCCTGCCCGTTCCTTGCCGAAATGGCCGACCAACCCCCTTGCACCAGGCCAGAAGAGACCGCGCGGTACGCTTCTGCCCAACGGGGACGGGCCATCAATGCGCAGCGCACTTCCCTCTGCGTCCTCCAGATGCAACGCTTCGTGATCGAACGCTTCCCGCCAAGTGACCTTGTCGACATAACGCCGGTGGGCGAACTTGTCACCTCGGCACCACGGGACGCAGTAGATTCGATCTTGGGTTTCGAAGTCTGAGGGACCCGCGCAGGACCGAGGGGAAAAGTGCAGCAGCGACAGGCCCGTAAGGACCAGGGAGACGCGAACACCGAGGGGGGCTTAGCGTCATGAGCCAGGACTCCGCCACCGCAACGGAGGCTGTACGGAAGCTCAGCGGCCGTCGGCGACGTGAAGTCGTCGCCGTGCTGCTGTTCAGCGGCGGCCCCATCTTCGAGAGTTCGATCCCGCTCTCCGTGTTCGGAATCGACCGTCAGGACGCGGGAGTTCCGCGCTACCGCCTGCTCGTGTGCGGTGGCGAAGAAGGACCGCTTCGTACCACCGGCGGGCTCGAACTGACCGCGCCGTACGGGCTGGAGGCGATCAGCAGGGCAGGCACCGTCGTGGTGCCGGCCTGGCGCTCGATCACTTCGCCGCCGCCCGCAGAGGCACTGGACGCGCTCCGCCGCGCCCATGAGGAAGGCGCCCGCATCGTCGGGCTGTGCACGGGCGCGTTCGTGCTCGCCGCCGCGGGCCTGCTCGACGGCCGCCCCGCGACCACCCACTGGATGTACGCACCGACGCTGGCCAAGCGCTATCCGTCGGTGCATGTCGACCCGCGCGAGCTCTTCGTCGACGACGGCGACGTGCTCACCTCCGCCGGAACGGCGGCCGGTATCGACCTCTGTCTGCACATCGTCCGTACGGACCACGGCACGGAGGCCGCCGGGGCACTGGCCCGCCGGCTCGTCGTGCCGCCCCGGCGCAGTGGCGGTCAGGAGCGCTACCTCGACAGGTCTTTACCTGAAGAGATCGGCTCCGACCCGCTCGCCGAGGTCGTGGCCTGGGCCCTGGAGCATCTGCACGAGCAGTTCGACGTGGAGACGCTGGCGGCACGCGCCTACATGAGCAGGCGGACCTTCGACCGGAGGTTCCGTTCGCTCACCGGCAGCGCACCGCTCCAGTGGCTGATCACCCAGCGGGTGCTGCAGGCGCAGCGGCTGCTGGAGACGTCCGAGTACTCGGTCGACGAGGTGGCGGGCCGCTGCGGCTTCCGCTCGCCGGTCGCGCTGCGCGGGCATTTCCGGCGCCAGCTGGGCTCCTCCCCCGCGGCGTACCGGGCCGCCTACCGGGCCCGTCGCCCGCAGGGCGGGGATCCGGTGCCCCCGGTGCCGGAGACGGTGGTGCCCATCCAGGGCGGCGCGATGCTCCGGCGGGCCGCGGGCCCGCAGGTGATCACGCCGCCACCGCCCGAGCCGGGGAAGCCCGGACCCGACGCGTACACGACCGGACGCCCGACCCTGCCGGGGCAGCGCAGCGCCCCGTAGGGTGGGGCCATGAACGATCGCATGGTGTGGATCGACTGCGAGATGACCGGGCTCTCGCTGACGGACGACGCACTCATCGAGGTGGCCGCACTGGTCACCGACTCGGAGCTGAACGTGCTCGGCGAAGGGGTGGACATCGTGATCCGCCCGCCGGACGCGGCCCTGGAGACGATGCCCGAGGTGGTACGGCAGATGCATACCGCCTCGGGCCTCCTCGACGAGCTGGCCGGGGGCACCACCCTGGCCGACGCCGAGGCCCAGGTGCTGAACTATGTCCGCGAGCACGTGAAGGAGCCCGGCAAGGCTCCGCTCTGCGGGAACTCGGTCTCCACCGACCGCGGATTCCTGGCCCGGGACATGTCCGCCCTGGAGGGCTACCTCCACTACCGGATCGTCGACGTCTCCTCGATCAAGGAGCTGGCCCGGCGCTGGTACCCGAGGGCGTACTTCAACAGTCCGGAGAAGAACGGCAACCACCGGGCGCTCGCGGACATCCGCGACTCCATCACGGAGCTGCGCTACTACCGCGAGGCGGTCTTCGTACCGCAGCCGGGCCCGGACTCGGAGCGCGCGAAGGCCGTCGCGGCCCACGTCTCGCGCCCCGCGTCGTAGCGCCCCGCGAGCCGCAGTTCCGTGGCGTCCGCGCCGTGGGCCCGTGCGGTGGGCCCGTGTCGCGGACCCGTGTCGTAGCCCTCCGCGAAGCCGCTGGTCATGGCCTTTCCGCGAGCATTTCGAGGACATGAACCAGCGGCCGAACAACTTGGGAGCGAGCACCCTCTCGGACCCTGTACACTTTTTCTCGGCCGGTCGGAAAGACCGGACACGGTGGGTATAGCTCAGCTGGTAGAGCACCTGGTTGTGGTCCAGGATGTCGCGGGTTCGAGTCCCGTTACTCACCCTGAGGGAAGGGCCCCGGTCTTCGGACCGGGGCCCTTCGCGTTTCTCCTCGACCGTGAAAGCGGGTGACGCACGTCACGGTCACCGCGGGGCCTCGGAGCGACCGTCCGCAGGGTCCACCACGAGCGGGGCGGCGCCCGGCATCCAGTGCCGGCGGGCCTCCGGGCTTAGGGACCTCCTCGCTTCGGGCTTGAGGGGCTTCGGGCTCCGGCTTCTTTCGGCTTTCGTAGCGGCGGCCGGCCCATGAGGAGGAGTGCTCAGAGAGCGATACCTGCCCGGTCGAGGTCGATCAGGTCAGGATCCTGGGCGACGAGCTCCTGCTCAAACGCCTGCCAGCCCTTCTCATGAACGAAGTCGGCCTCGGCCGTGGTGATGGGGATCAGCCAGACGATCGCTACGTCGCTGCCGTTCTCGATCGTCACGGAACGGAAGTCGTCGTCGAAACAGACCGGCAGGGCGGCGTAGAGGGCCGTCTTGCCGCCCGGAAGCGGGGTCGGCAGAGGGATCACGTCCCCGCGCAGCACGGCGTGTTCCGCCTGCACCATGCGCTCGGCCACGAATTCCACCACGCTCGGCAACGGGCCGGCCTCACGGCCGTCCTCCCCCGCGTAGTCGCATGCCAGAAGTTCCAGGTGGTGGTGGCGCTCCGACGTCCCGGCACGCAGCGGCGTCCGGAACAGCCCGATCGTGGCGAATGCCTGAACCCGAGGGAGCCGCCCGCCCTGGAACCACGCCACTTGGGGGCAGCCCCCATGAGCCCCGTCACGGGCCGGCCAGGCTCCGCCCATACGGCCGAGTCGGCC
Organism: Streptomyces sp. NPDC092952; assembly: GCF_044754785.1. Lineage (NCBI taxonomy): Bacteria > Bacillati > Actinomycetota > Actinomycetes > Kitasatosporales > Streptomycetaceae > Streptomyces > Streptomyces sp. NPDC092952. The sequence goes on from NZ_JBIVPT010000002.1 coordinate 614,986, forward strand.
TTCGAGGTGGTCTATCAGCTTCGCCACCGGGAGCTCCCCATCTTCCGTCGCGGCCCGCTCCACTCGCATCGGCGACAATCCCCAGACATTAGCCGGTGGCCCAACCGCATAGGCTCCTGCCCCGTCCGTCGCCCTCGTCGCACTCTTCGAGCACGGGATCGCCTCCCTGGGCTTCTTCCCCGCCCCGGTTTGAAGAAAGGTCGTCATGACGCCTCCATGCCCGCCCCCGCACTCGTCGCTGGCCCACTCCATGGCCGAGGCTTTGGTCGATGTCCTGTGGTTCATCGATGGCAGCGAGGACGAGCAGATGGATCCGGACGACGCGGTCAAAGTGCTGGAGGGCGTCGCCCACGCGATCGGCGCGCTGCCGGACGACCAACGGGAAGAGCTGACCGCGCTGATCGGGCAGATGGCGGCCGCCGAGACCGACCCCGATCGCCGCGAATTCCTGGAAGAGTTCCCGGAAGGCTTCGGACTGACCACCGACGCCCCCGACGCCCCCTGAACCAACTGCGGCCCCGTATGTGCGAATGGTCCCGCCCACGGAATCGTCGGTCTGCCGCAATCGGCGCGGGGACAGCTCAGCTCCGTTTCATCACCCTCTGTTTCGCCCCTCGGTATCGCCCCTCGGTATCGCCCCGACCGCGGGCTCGGGGTCGCTCACTGTCCACCGGAACGCGCTGGTGTAGGAACCCTTCTGACGTGCCATGATGAATGAAAGACCTTGGCTGCAAGCGATGTTGGCGCATGACCGCACGGAAGAGGAGGAGGGTTGGTGAACGGCACCAGAAAGGACGTTCGCAAGATAGAGGTGTCGCTGAAATGGCAACCGAGCCCCGCCGGTGAGCCTGCCAGCCACCTGGACATCGTCGCTGCGACCTACCTGACGGCTGCCCCGCACGGAGACCCCTCGTACATAGTGCATTGGGACAGCCGCTCCCCCGACGGCACCATCTACCTCAACCGGGACAGCAAGGACGGCAAGGGTTTCGGCTGGGACGAGGTCATGACGCTGGAACTCGACCGCCTCGACGCCCGGTACGGGCGCGTGGTCGTCGGCGTCGTCATCCACCAGAAGGCCCGCCGCAGGACGTTCGACGGCGTACTCGACCGCGGCCTGCGCCTGCGCGAGGGCTACACGGTCCTGGCCGAGGACGACTTCGGCGGCGTCCTGGACGCGACGGCGGCGACGGTCGGCGAGTTCGTACGCGAGGACTCCGGGCGGTGGAACTTCAACCCCGGGATCCGCGGATACGACAAGGAGCCGGACGCCTTCATGCGAGTCATGGGCAACCCCGTCGAGTAGTGACCGAGGTCGGCACCGCCCGCCCCCGCCACCTCGCCGCCCGACCCGGCAACTCCTGTTCCCGTGCGCCTCGATCACGCCCGCGGAACGCCCCCGCCCCTTCCTGCGCCATGGCACGGGGAGGGGCGGTCCCGTCGCTGTCGCGGATTACCGCGCTTCGGCAACCACGCGCTGGGCTGCCGCTACTTCGGCTTCGCCTCCCTGGGAGGCTGCCATGCTGAGAGGGTCGTCGGCATCGGCAAGATTGCTCGAAACCTGACCCTCCGCACCCATCGCCACAGGTCGCGGAGGCTGGTCCCCGCGCATGCGGGGCGGCCCTCCCACGTTCCGGGCTGGTGGAGGTTGAGCATCTGGTCCGCGTGTGTGCGGGGGGGTCAGGACGAGTCGCGGATCATCAGTTCGGTGGGGAGGATGATCTGGGGGCGTTGCTGGGGGTCGCGGTCGATTTCTTCGAGGAGGACCCGTGCCATGGTGCGGCCCATTTCCTCGATCGGCTGGCGGACGCTGGTGAGGGGTGGGTCCATGTGGCGGGCCACTGCCGAGTCGTCGAAGCCGATGAGGGCCACGTCGTCCGGGACGCGGCGGCCGGATTCGCGGAGGACCTGGCGGGCGCCTGCGGCCATGACGTCGGAGGCGGCGAAGACCGCGTCGACGTCGGGGCGGCGGGCGAGGAGTTCGCGCATGGCGTGGGCGCCGCCCTCCTCGGTGAAGTCGGCGGGGGCGATCAGCTGCTCGTCGGGGGCGAGGCCGGTGCCCGTGATCGCGTCCCGGTAGCCGTCGAGGCGGCGGCGGGCGCCGTACACGTCCAGGGGGCCGGTGATCGTGGCGATGGCGCGGCGGCCGCGGGCGTGCAGGTGGTCCACGGCGGCGCGGGCGCCCGCGAAGTTGTCGGAGTCGACGGAGGCGAGCTTCTCCGAGGCCGATCTGCGGCCGCTCATCACGGCCGGCATGCCGAGCTGTTCCAGCAGGTCGGGAAGGGGGTCGTCGGCGTGTACGGACACCAGCAGCACACCGTCCACGCGGTGCGCGGTCAGGTACTGGACCAGGCGGCGGCGCTCGCGGTCGTTGCCGACGAGGGTGAGCAGCAACTGCATGTCGGTGTCGGCGAGGGCCGCGCCGACCCCTCGGACGATGTCGGAGAAGAACGGCTCGGCGAAGAAGCGGGTCTCCGGCTCGGGCACCACCAGGGCGATGGCGTCCGTGCGGTTCCCGGCGAGGGCGCGGGCCGCGCGGTTGGGTACGTAGCCCAGTTCGGCGACGGCCGCCTCCACCGCCTCGCGGGTCCGTGCGCTGACCCGGGGCGAGCCGTTGATGACGCGCGAGGCCGTGCCTCGCCCCACCCCCGCCCGTGCCGCGACCTCTTCGAGCGTGGGCCGGCCACCGCTCCGTACTCGCGCTGCCGCCATGGCTGCCTCCCGTTCGCGGTCAATTTCTCATAGCCGGACGCCCGGACCAAAGTCCGGGCATCGGGCCCCGCAGCACCCGTACGGGTCGGGCGGCAGCTTCGCACCGCCTTTCTGGGAGCGCTCCCAATTCTAGGCGCGGGAGAGTGGCGGAGACCCGGACCGGGGTGGCCGGGTCTCCTGGAGGCGAGGGGGTGGGGTCAGGGGGTTGTGGGCGGGAGGGCGTTGCGGCGGATGACGTCGGTGTACCAGTGGGCGCTCGCCTTGGGGATGCGGCGCTGGGTGGAGTAGTCGACGTACACCGTGCCGAAGCGCTTGGAGTAGCCGTACGCCCACTCGAAGTTGTCCATCAGGGACCAGAGGAAGTAGCCGCGGACGTCGGCGCCGTCGGCGACCGCGCGGCGGATGGCGTCGAGGTGGCCGTGGAGGTAGGCGATGCGTTCGGGGTCGGCGACGTGGCCCTCGGGTGCGATGTAGTCGTCGAAGGCGGCGCCGTTCTCGGTGACCATCAGCGGCAGTCCGGGGTTCTCGCGGGCCACGTCGAGCAGCAGGTCGTGCAGGCCGTCCGGGTCGATCGCCCAGTTCATCGCGGTGCGCTCGCGGCCCTCTGCGAGGTGGAAGGCGACATGCTCGGAGCCGGGCCACGGGGAGTGGTCGCTGTTGCCGTGCCCGTCGTCGCGGGAGTCGCCGGCGCCGTCGGCGGGGGTGGAGACCACGGTGGGGGTGTAGTAGTTGACGCCCAGGATGTCGACCGGGGTGGAGATGGCGGCCAGGTCGCCGTCCCGGATCAGCTCCGGCCAGTCGACCAGGTGGCCGGTGTCGGCGAGCAGGTCCTCCGGGTACGCGCCGCGCAGCATCGGGCCGGTGAAGATCCGGTTGCCGACCGCGTCGATCCGGCGGGCGGCGTCCGCGTCGTCCGCGCTGCCGGTCAGCGGGCGGACGTGGTGGAGGTTGAGGGTGACCGAGATCTGCGCGGCAGCGGGGAGGTGGTCGCGCAGGATCCCGGTCGCCCGGCCGTGGGCGAGGTTGAGGTGGTGGGCGGCGCTCAGGGCGGCGGCGGGCTCGGTACGGCCCGGGGCGTGCACGCCGGAGCCGTATCCGAGGAAGGCCGAGCACCAGGGCTCGTTGAGGGTGGTCCAGGTGGTGACGCGGTCGCCGAGCGCGCGGCCCATGATGTCGGCGTAGTCGGCGAAGCGGTCGGCGGTGATCCGCTGGGGCCAGCCGCCCGCGTCCTCCAGGTCCTGGGGCAGGTCCCAGTGGTAGAGGGTGGCGACGGGGGCGATGCCCGCTTCGAGGAGCTCGTCGACGAGCCGGCGGTAGAAGTCGAGGCCGCGTTCGACGGCCGGGCCGCGGCCGGTGGGCTGCACCCGGGGCCAGGAGATCGAGAAGCGGTAGGCGGTGAGGCCGAGCCGCTTCATCAGGGCCACGTCGTCGCGGTAGCGGTGGTAGTGGTCGGCGGCGATGTCCCCGGTGTCGCCGTTGCGGACCTTGCCCGGGGTGCGGCTGAAGGTGTCCCAGATGGAGGGGGTGCGGCCGTCCTCGGCGGCGGCACCCTCGATCTGGTACGCGGCGGTGGCCGCACCCCAGACGAAGCCGGGCGGGAACTGCGCTGCCGGGTCGGTTCCGGGCCGCGGAGCGGTTTCGGGCTTCGGGGCGGTGGCGGACTTCGGGGCGGTTTCGGGTCGTACGGCAGTCATACGGGAGCGCTCCCAGGGTGTGCGGAGGGAATGGGGGGCAGGACGGGCAGGCGGAGGGGTGGGCCGGGGAGAGGCCCGGCCGCCCCCTGACGGCGGGGTGGCCGGGGCGGGGGTTGGGCCGGGACGGACCCGGTGTCAGCCCTTGACGGCGCCGGACATGATGCCGCCGACGATCCGCTTGCCGAAGATCACGAACACCACGAGCAGCGGCAGCGTGCTGATCAGGGCACCGGCCATGACGATGCTCTGATCGGGGGTGTAGGAGGCGCTCAGCTGGCCGAGGGCCACCTGGAGCGTGGGGTTCTGCTGGTTGAGCGCGAGGTAGGGCCAGAAGAAGTCGTTCCACGCCTGTACGAAGGTGAGCATGCCGAGCACCATCATCGCGGGGCGGGCGACCGGCAGTACGACGCTGAGCACGATGCGGAAGTTGTTCGCGCCGTCGATCTTGGCGGCCTCGACGAGTTCGTAGGGCAGCGCCTCGCTCAGGTACTGCCGCATGAAGAACACCCCGAAGGCGCTGACCAGGGTCGGGAAGATCACCGACTCCAGCCGGCCGCCCCAGCCGATGTCGGACATCATCATGAACAGCGGTACGACGCTGAGCTGCGGCGGGATGGTGAGCGTGGCGATGACGCCGGTCATCAGCGCGCCCCGGCCCCGGAAGCGCATCTTGGCGAAGGCGTAGCCGGCCAGGGTGCAGAAGAAGAGCGTCGCGGCGGTGATGCAGCTGGAGACGATGACGCTGTTGACGATGGCCTTGCCGAGGTTGGCGTCGTTCCAGGCCGCGTCGAGGTTGTGCAGGAGCCGCCCGCCGGGCAGGAACGGCGGGGTGGTGGCGAGGACTTCGTCCTGGGTGTGGGACGCGGCCACCAGCGTCCAGTAGAGCGGCAGCAGCGAGCCGATGCCGACGACGGCCAGGGCGATGTACGCGAACGGGCCGCCCTTCAGCTGCTGTCCCGCGCCGGGCCGGAAGCGGATCGGGCGCCGGGCCTCCCGGCGGGCGGCCGGGGCGGCCGGGGCGGCGGCCCCGGCGGTGGGGTCCGGGGCCTTCGTGGGGCTGGTCGTGGTCATGAGAGTCGCTCCCGGTCAGACCGCGGATGTGCGTACGAAGCGGCCGACGAGCCAGTTGGCCGCGGCGATGATCAGCAGCAGGGCGAGCATCGCCCAGGCGACGGCGGCGGCCGGGCCGAGGTGCCCGAGGTTCCAGCCGTAGTTGTAGAGGTAGACGCTGAGCGTCTCGTACTGATTCTCGTTGCCGCCGATGGCGCCGAGGCGGCCGCCCTCCAGCAGCAGCGGTTCTCCGAAGAGCTGCATGGAGCCGATGGTGGAGATGACGATCGTGAAGAGGATCGTGGGCCGCAGCGAGGGGATGGTCACCTTGCGGAACTGCTGCCAGCGCGAGGCGCCGTCCAGCGAGGCCGCCTCGTACAGATCGGTCGGTACGGCCTGCATGGCGGCCAGGTAGATCAGGGCGTTGTAGCCGGTCCAGCGCCAGATCACGATGACGGAGATAGCGATCTTCGAAGTCCAGTGCCCGTTGGCCCAGTTGGTGTCGCCGAGGCCGACGAAGTGCAGCACCCAGTTGAGCAGGCCGCCGTCGGCCCGGAAGACCAGGGCGAAGACGAGCGCGGCGGAGGCCACCGAGGTGGCGTACGGGGTGAGGACGACGGTCCGCCAGAAGGTGCTCGCGCGGAGCCGGTAGTTGAGCAGATGGGCCAGGCCCAGCGCGACCAGCAGCTGCGGGACCGTCGACATGACGCCGATCAGGAAGGTGTTGGCGACGGCCGTCCAGAACTCGGAGTCGTGCAGGATCGTGTCGAAGTTCCCCCAGCCGACCCACTCCATCTGGTCGAGCCCGGTCATCTCCACCCGGTGCAGGGCTATCCACCCGGTGTAGATCAGCGGGTAGAGCCCGAACGCGCCGAAGACCAGGAAGAACGGGGCGATGTAGGCGTACGGCGATGCCTTGTCGTCGAAGCGCCACAGCCGGCTCCGCCAGGGCCGCCGGGCGGCGGCGGCCGGGGCGTGCGGAGATCCGCCGGGTGGCGGGACGTGTGCGTCCCGGGTGGGAGTCGAGGGGGCCACGGGCGGGAGTCCTTCCCTGGGATGCGGGTGCGTACCGGCGGACGGGCTGCGGGGTGAGGGGTGAGGCGGCACGGGCCGGTGCGGGCGCGCCCGGAAGGGGCGGCGCCCGCACCGGTGGCGGTCAGCCGATCGCCTTGTCGATCGCGTCGGTCGCGGCCTTCCACGCCTTGTCGGGGTCGGTGCCCCGCTGCTCCATGTTGGTGATCTGGGTGGAGATGGTGTCCTTGATGGTGGCGTCCTTCGGGCCGAGCACCGCCTCGGGGATGGTCTTGGCCTCGTCGGCGTAGATCTGCCCGATCGGGGCGTCGTTGAAGTACGGGAGCTTCGCGTTCTTCACGTCGGGCAGTTCGTAGGCGCCCTTGTTGGACGGGAAGACCCCGATCGCCTTGAAGACGGCGGCCTGCTGCTCGGGGGCGGTCAGCCACTTCACGAGCTTGCCGGCCTCCTCGACGTTCTTGCCGGACTTGGGCACGGCGAGGAAGGAGCCGCCCCAGTTGGCGGCGGTGGCGCCGGGCGCGGTGGTGATGTCCCACTTGCCCTTGTTGCCCTCACCGGCGTTGACCGAGATCTGTCCGGCCATCCACGCGGGGCAGGTCACCGTGGCGACGGTGCCCTTGCGCAGGGCGGGGACCCAGGTGTTGGTGTCGAACTGGGCGAGCCCCTGGGAGAGCTTCTTCGCGGCGACCTCGGAGGCGAGCTTCCAGCCCTGCTGGACGCTGGGGCTCTCCTTGTAGACCGGCTTGCCGCTCTTGTCGTAGTACTGCTCGGCGTTGGAGCTGACCACGGCGTTGAACATGGCGCTCGCGGAGTCCATGAAGTACGTGCCCGCGGGGGCCTTCTTCTTGTACTCCTCGCCGAGCTTGAGGTAGTCCTCCCAGCCGCCCGCGATCCGCTTGGCGACCTCCTCGCGGTCGGTCGGCAGCCCGGCCTTCTTGAACAGGTCGGTGTTGTAGCAGAGCGACATCGGACCGATGTCGGTCCCCGCGCCGATCACCGCGCCGTTGGCGGCGGTGGCCTGCTTCGCCTTCCACGAGACCCACTCGTCGACGTCGATGACCTTGCTCAGGTCGGCGAAGGAGTCCGCCTTGGTGTCGACGATCTCCTTGATCCGGCCGACCTCGATGCCCTGGATGTCGGCGAGCCCGCTGCCCGAGTTCAGCTGCTGGAGCAGCTTGGGGTAGTAGACCTTCTCGTCGGCGGTGACGTCTTCCTTGATCGTGACGTTCGGGTGGAGTTCGTGGTACTTGGCGAAGAGCCCGGCCTCCTTGTAGCCGAACTGTCCGAAGTCGGCGATCGTCAGCGTGACGTTCCCGTCCTTGTCGGGCCCCTTGCTGCCCGACGTGTCCGAGTCGCTGCTGCAGCCCGTCAGCAGCAGGGCCGAGACCGTCAGGCCCGTGGTGGCCAGAACCGCGGCTCTGCGGCTCGGACCGGCGACGGTGCGGGTGATGCGCATTCCACTACTCCTTGTTCCGGGTGGGACGTGCCGGGGTGGGGCTCGGTGTTCCGGTCGCGCGGCACGGCCGGCGGCGGGAACGGGAGCGGGCGGTGGGGGACCCGTCCGACGTGGGAGCGCTCCCACGCGTCGATGTCGGAAGGTTCCTGCCTTGAAGGGGTGGGTGTCAAGAGTTGAAGACGCTTCCGTTGCCCGAGCGTGTCCGGTAAGTCATGGGACCGTGTCCCGCCCGGGTCTTGCCGCGCTCCGTATACGGGCCGGACGACTTCGGCCCCTCAGCGGGAACGCGCAGGCCGGAGCGGGTGACCGGGGGGCCGTACGGAGCGGGCGCCGCGGCGGGGCGCGTACGGGCCGGAGCGGACGCCGACCGGGCCGCCCGAAGGGTCCGCCCGCCGGAAGGTGAACGGGGCACGGCGCGGCGGGGCGGACGGGAGCGGATCGCCCGCCTTCCCCGTTCGAGGCTTCGAAGCCGGTGCGGAGTCGGCGGCCACAGCATGGGCGGCAAGGCGGCCCCGACGTCCACCTCCACATCGCCAAGGACATGCCCGTCGCCGACGGACCGCATCGCTCCGCGCTCAGCCGAAGGCGGTGGGCGGCGGGGCCGGGGAAGGACGGGCGTCCGCGTCGTGGACCGGTGCGGCGCCGCCGGTGAAGTCGGCCAGGGCCCGCCCGTGTTCGACGCGGCCGGGGTGCGGGTCGGTGGCCACCCTGCGGGTCAGCTCCGCGAGCCTCGGCGGCAGGTCGGAGGCGAGCAGCACCGCGTTGCCGAAGCGCTTGCCGCGCCACACGGCCGGGTCGGCTGCGAGCGCGAGCTCCGGGAAGACCGTGGCGGCGGTGGCGATCTGGCCGCGCAGATGGGCCAGCGGGGGCCCGTCGGCGAGGTTGGCGACGTAGCTCCCGCCGGTCTTCAGGACGCGGCGGACCTCGGCGAGGAATTCGGTGCTGGTGAGATGGGCGGGGGTGCGGGCCCCGCTGAAGACGTCGGCGATGACCAGGTCCGCCCAGCCGTCCTGGATCTTCCCGAGGCCGGCGCGGGCGTCGGTCGCCCGGACCCGGATCCTGGCCTGCGGGTCCAGCGGGAGTTCCCGGCGCACCAGTTGGACGAGGGCGGCGTCCACCTCGACGATCTGCTGGGTGGAGCGGGGCCGGGTCGCGGCGATGTAGCGGGCGAGCGTGAAGGCCCCGCCGCCCAGGTGGACGACGTGCAGCGGCTGTCCGGGCGGGGCGAGGAGGTCGACGGCATGGCCGATCCTGCGCTGGTACTCGAAGGACAGGAACGTCGGGTCGTCGAGGTCCACATGGGACTGCGGGGCCCCGTCCAGCGTCAGCGTCCAGGCCCGGGGCCGCTCCCGGTCGGGTACGAGCTCGGCGAGACCGCCGTCCACCGGTTCGGCGACGGGCTCCGTCCCGCGCCCTCCCCGGCCCCCGGCCGCGCCGCCGGCCTTCCCGGCCTTCCGGTCGGACCTCTTGCGGGCGCCCGCGCCCCCGTCCGACGACGTACCTCGACGTGCCACCGCTGCTCGTGCCCGCTCACTGCTCTTGGTTCCGGGCCGGTACGGGACCGGCCGTGGCGGAAGGACCCGCCCACCCGCTCAATTATGGGCGCATGGGCGGGGCGGGCGGTCAGCGACAGCTGTCGGCGGCCTCGATGAGCCGGGCCGCCCGGTCGAGCGCGACCCGCAGATCCGCCGGGTCGGTGACCGGGGCGTCGGCCTCGGGCAGCAGCCAGCCGCTGCCGATGACGGGCGGCTCGGCGGGGATCCGCAGCCCCCGTCCGGCGGTCCGGGTGCAGGCGCTGCCGGGTACGTCCCACGCGTCGGCGGTGCCCGGCGGCACCAGGAACCCGAGGGTGTCGCAGGCGCCGTCGTGCAGGACGGGGCCGACCCGCTGCTCGGCCTCGCGGCGCAGGATGTCCACGGCCTCCAGCCCCTGCCGGGCCGGTACGGTCACCAGATCGCAGGGGACCGCGCCGTACTCCTCCGGTGTGGCGCCGTACTCCTCGGGGAGCGCGGCGGACGCCGGGGGGTCGGCGGCGGCCGGGGTCGTCGCAGTGGTCGGTGGTTCGATCTCCGTGCCGAGACGCAACAAGGGACCTCTCCTCTCATCGCCGGGCGGAGCCGGATTCCGTGGTCACATGGACCAACGCGCCGACCACGTCAAGGGCTACGGTGGCACGCCGCCGCAAAGGGTGGCAGTTCATGGCGGATCCCGCCCGTAATGCCCTCTTTGTCAAGAAACGTCGTGTGTGGAGATCCACAACTGCCGGTACGTTTTAGCTCCGTCGGGTCATCCGCCGGGACACCGGACGCTTTGGGCCCGGCTGCAGAGGTGCTGCAGAAGAGAGGTCCCGCGCATGGTGTCGTCAGGGGCAGTGCCCAACCTCGCCTTCCGGCGGCTGCGCGGACAGCGCTCCGCCGGGGAGTTCGCTGCCGCCGTACGCAGATCGGCTCGTGAGATCGGCGAGCAGGTCGCGTGCGACGCCCGGTACATCGGACGCGTGGAGTCCGGCGAGATCCGCTGCCCCAACTACGCGTACGAACGGGTCTTCCTGCACATGTTCCCCGGCACGACCCTGGTGGACCTGGGCTTCTCACCGCGCGAATCCGTGCGCGGCCGGGCGGCGCGGTCCACCGCCCCCTCCCCACCACCCCCCACTCCCCACAGCAACCCCGACGAGGAGAGCGACGTGCTGCGTCGCGTGTTCATGACGAGCGGCACCACCTTGGCCGCATCCCTGGGTCTGGGTCTCGGCGGCGCGTCCGCCGCCGAGGCCTCGCTCCCCCACCCCCGCCGAGTCGGCGAGAGAGAGGTGAGCGCCGTCGAGAAGGCGGTGCGGCACATCCGGCTGCTCGACGACCGGCACGGCGGCGACGGCCTGTACCGCAAGGCCTCCCGCCCGCTGCGGATGGCGTACGCGCTGCTGGACTCCGGGCCCACCGCCCGGCGCTCCACCGCCGACCGGCTGCACGCCGGAGCGGGCGAGCTGGCCATCTCGGTGGGCTGGCTGGCCCACGACTCGGGACGGTGGGAGGACGCCCGCTCGCACTACGCGGAGGCGCTGGCCACGGCGCGGGTCTCCGGTGATCCGGCGCTGGAGGCGCACGCGTTCTGCAACACGTCCTTCCTGGCCCGGGACACCGGGCGGCACCGCGAGGCGGTGCGCGCGGCGGAGGCCGGGCAGCGGGTGGCGCAGCCGCTCGGCTCGCACCGGCTCCAGGCGCTGCTGGCGCTGCGGGAGGCGGGCGGCCGGGCCGGGCTCGGTGACCGTACCGGGTGCGAGCGGGCCATCGGCCGGGCGCTGACCGCCTTCAGCCGGGGGCCGGGCGACTCCGACCCGGAGTGGATGAGCTTCTTCCGGGAGGCGGAGCTGGAGATGCTGGAGGCGCAGTGCTGGTCGACGCTGGGCGACTGGTCGCGGGCGGCCCGGCACGCCCGGCGCGCCACCCGGCTCCAGGACCCGCACTTCACCCGGAACCTGGCCCTGTACCGCACCGAACTGGCCTGGGACCTGGCCCGCGCGGGCCGGGCCGAGGAGGCGGCGGCCACCGGCCACCAGGTGCTCGACCTGCTGGAGAACGTCCGGTCCACCCGGATCCGGGGGATGCTCGCGGCGGCGGTGGAGGCGCTCCGGCCGCAGCGGGCCACGGCCGAGGTGCGGGAGTTCCTGGACCGGTACGAGGCGGTGGCCCCGGCGTAGGACGTGTTCCAGGGGGAGCGTCGTCCGCCCGGATTCCCGGAAGGCGGCCCGGGGCCCTTCGCGGCCGGGGCCGCCTCGCGGGTGGCGCTCAGCTCTCCAGGTGTCCGGTGTCGTTCCAGCGGTGGATCGCGGGGGCGCCGTAGGCCCAGCCCAGTACGGAGAGCGAGGTCGGGTCGAGCCGGACGCGCGCCCCGAACGACAGGTCCTCGCCGAGCCAGCGCGCGCCCAGGGCCCGCAGGATGTGGCCGTGGGCGAAGACCAGTACGTCGCGGTCGGCCGAGCGGGCCCACGCCACGATCTCGTCGGCGCGGGCGGAGAGCTCGGCCGTGGTCTCCCCGTCCGGCACCCCGTCGCGCCAGATGAACCAGTCCGGCCGGATCGCCTTGATCTCGGCCGGGGTCATCCCCTCGTAGGCGCCGTAGTCCCACTCCAGGAGCGCGTCCCACGGCTCGGCCCGGTCGCCGAAGCCGGCGATCTCGCAGGTCTCGCTGGCCCGCACCAGCGGGCTGGTGCGCACCTCCACGTCCGGCAGCCCGTTCCACGGCGCCCGCCGCAGCCTCTCACCGAGGAGCTTCGCGCCCGCCCGGCCGGAGTCGAGCAGCGGGATGTCCGTCCTGCCGGTGTGGTTGCCGTTGACGGACCATTCCGTCTGGCCGTGCCGGGCGAGCAGGATACGCGGTGCCATGACGGCTCTCCCTGTGCTGACTGTGCCGAAGTCTGTGCTGATGAGGTCTGTGTCGAGGTCCGTAACGACCGTGCCGAGGTCCGGGTCCGGACCCGCTGGACCGGCCGGACCGGAAGGCCGGTGGCCCGGAACCGGGACGACACGGATCATCCGGTCGTACCATCATCCCGCACATGATCGGGAGGCAACCTCACGGGCCGGTGCGACGTCCCACTGCGCGGAGGAATCCGCACGCACCGGGCCCATACGGACCCCGGGGGAACCGCTGACGCACCGCACCGTACGGTTGAACGCCCGTCGTCGGTCGCATGAAATCATGATGGAGAGCTACCGGATGCAGGATGCCAGCACCGCGCCCGCGCCGCGCCCGCGGCCCCGTTGGTGGACCGAGCTGCCGCTGCTGGCCCTGGTGTACGGAGCCTACTCGGCGGGCCGTCTGGTGGCGCGCGGCGACGTGTCGACCGCCGTCGACCACGGGCTGGCGATCCTGCGGCTGGAGCAGACGTTCCGTATCAACTTCGAGCATCCGCTGAACCGGCTGTTCACCGCCCACCCCTCCATAGGCATACCCGCCGACTTCGCGTACGCGTCCCTGCACTACCTCGTCACGCCGGTCGTACTGGTCTGGCTCTTCCGCCGCCGCCAGGAGATCTACCGCAGGGCCCGCGCCTGGCTGATGACCTCCACGATGCTCGGCCTGATCGGCTTCACGCTGCTGCCGACCTGCCCGCCCCGGCTGCTGGAGGCCCGGCACGGCTTCGTCGACACCATGGCCCAGTACAGCTCGTACGGCTGGTGGGGCAACGAGGCCAGCGCCCCGCGCGGCATGGGCGGCATGACCAACCAGTACGCGGCGATGCCGAGTCTGCACGTCGGCTGGGCGATCTGGTGCGGCATCCTGCTCTGGCGCCACAGCCGGAACCCCTACGTCCGGGCCGCGGGCGTCGCCTACCCCGTGATCACCGTGCTCGTGGTGATGGGCACGGCCAACCACTACTTCCTCGACGCGGTGGCGGGCGCCGCCGTGATGGGGGTCGGGGCGCTGCTGGCCCGGCCGCTGATGCGGCTCGCGGACCGGATCGCGGAGCGGTTCTCCGTACGGTTCCCGGGGCTCGCGCCGAAGACGGTGGCCCCGGCCGCCGGTGCGGAATCCGCGAATGTCAGTGCCGGGTGCGAGACTTCGGCGGGTGAGCGCATCCCTGGCCAGCGAACCACCTCCGCAGACGCCGTCGTCGCCGCGACCGGCGGCACCTCCCGGCCCGGTTCCACCACCCCGGCGGGGACAGGAGCGGCCGGCGACGGCGCTCCGGCGGCAACTCGCTGAGCTGCGCGGACCGGCCGTCCCGCCGCGTCCGCTGGACGCCCGCGCACTGGCCGCCCTCGCCGCCAACCCCGGCTGCCGCCGCCGCGCCCTGCTGGACGGGGCCGGGGTCGACAAGGCCGCGCTGGCGACGGCACTCGGCTCACCCGCACCGTTCGGCCAGTCGCAGTTCGCCCTCGTCCGGGGCAACGCCTTCGAGGCCAAGGTCAAGGCCGACGGCGGCGCGGAGCTGATCCGGCTGCTGCACGAGCGGCTCGGCCCCGGCGGCGAGCCGCCGCGCGAGATCGCGGTGCCGGATCTGTCGGCGGCGGGCCCCGAGGGCCGCGCGGCGCGTACGGCGCTTGCGCTGCGGGAGGCGACGGAGGCGGGCGGCTGGGCGCTGCTGGACCATCCGATGCTGGCGCTGGAGGTGGCGGGCTCCCCCGCCTATCTGGAGCCGGACGCGGTGGCGGTGCGCCCGGACGGTACCTGGACGGTCGTCGAGATCAAGTCGTTCCCGATGATCGACGGCTCGGCCGACGCGGCGAAGGTCGGTGCGGCGGCCCGGCAGTCCGCCGTCTACGTGCTGGCGCTGGAGCGGGTCGCGGAGCGGATCGAGGGCGCCGGGGTGGACCACAGGGTGCTGCTGGTCTGCCCGAAGGACTTCTCCAACCTGCCGACCGCCTCGGTGGTGGACGTGCGCAAGCAGCGCGCGGTCACCCGCCGCCAGCTGGGCCGGCTGGCCCGGATCGAGGACATCGCGGCGGCCCTGCCCGAGGGCACCACCTTCGATCCGGCGTGCTCCCGGGAGCGGTTGGACGCGGCGGTGGAGTCGGTCGGCGCGGCGTACGCCCCGGAGTGCCTGGCCGCCTGTGAGCTGGCCTTCCACTGCCGGGCGAAGGCGCGGGCGGCCGGTGCGGTGGAGGCGCTGGGGCGGAGCGTGCGCGGGGAGCTGGGCGGGCTGACCACGGTGGGCGAGGTGCTGGCGGCCGCCTCCGGCGAGGAGGGCGATCCGGCGGACCCGACGGTCGCCGCGCTGCGGCGGGCGTCGGCGTTGCGGGCCGAGGCGCTGGCGGGCGGTGCGGCATGTCGCTGATCGGCACCCTGGCCCGGCTGGAGGCGGTGGAGAGCGGCCGGGCGCGGCCGCTGGCCACGGTCCGCCACCGCCATCTCACCGACCGGCCGCTGGTCCTGGTCCCGCTGACCACGGCGGGCGAGGCGGGCGCCCCGCTGGGCGCGCTCGTCGGCACGGACCGGGAGGCGCCCCGGCTGCTCACGGTGGCGCAGCCGCGCGACCGGGATCTGCGGTTCGCCTTCCTCGCCGAGCTGGCCGAGGCGGTGCTGCCGCACATCGGCTCGTACGAGGACGTGGTCGAGCCCGCCGAGCGGAACGAGACCGATCCGGGGACGGGGAAGCGGGCCAAGGTCGAGGTCGAGCTGTGCGTGGACGCGCCGCAGCTGATCGTGCCGAGCCGGGCGGGCATCGAGTACGTCCGGCTGCTGGGCCGTTCGATGCGGTTCCGGCGCACCGCGGAGGACGATCCGGACGCCCCGTACCCGGCGCCCGCCCGGGTGCCGTTGCTGGGCCGCTGGCTGACGCACTACGGGGAGCGGGCCCGGGTGCCCGGCTCCTCGCTGCTGCTGGCCGCGACGGATCTGCTGAACCGGCACTGGGCGACCGGGCAGAGCAGCCTGGAGGACCAGCACCTGGGCGCGCTGCTGGCCTGGATCGACCCGCCGGCGGGCGAGTCGGGCGCGGCGGCGGCGTACCGGGCGGAGCTGGGCCGGGACGGCGAGGGGCAGCTGCTGTGCCCGCCGGCCGGTCCGGCCACGGACCCGGCGTTCGACAACCGGCGGCTGGCGCCCGCGATCGAGCGGTACGACCGGGCGCGTACGTCGCTCGCCGCGGCCGAGGACGGCCTGGCGGCCGATGCCCGGCTGGGCGGGCTGACCACCGCCGAGCGGGAGATCCGGGCCCTGCTCGCCGACGTGACGCGGCCGACCTGGGACGCGGTGTGGCGGGCGCTGGACGTGCTGCGGGAGCTGCCCGAGGGGCCCCGGGCCGAGGAACGGTGGACGCGGGACCGTTGGTCGTTCACGGGGCACCGGGACCGGGTGCGCTCGGGCGAGCCGCCGCAGCCCCGCCGGGACGACGCGGTGACGGCGGCGCAGAAGCTGGCCGCGCGGGAGACGGCGCAGGCCCAGCTGGAGGCCCAGGAGGCGCTGGACGATCCGCTGGTGCTGGCCGGGCGGCGGCTGGCCGGTGAGGCGTTCGTGGCGGAGGTGACGGAGGTGGTGATGGCGTACAGCGAGTCCAAGCGCCCCGCCCCGCGGCCGCTGCTCACGGTCCGTACGGACGAGCAGCCGCATCTGGGTGAGCGCACCCGGGTGTACCGCTCGCTGGACGGCCGGGCGCAGACCGCGGAGTTCGTGGCGTACGACGACGAGGGCGGCCTGGTGCTGAGGGTGCTGGACCGGATGGGCCGGGGCAAGGAGCCGGCCCCCGGTTCGGTGCCGGGGCCGGGCGACCGGATCGCCTGGACGCTCTTCGAGCACGAGCAGCGCGGCGGCCCGAAGCTGCCCGACCCGGAGGACACGCCCTGGACGCACGGCGGCCCGCCGGGCGCCCCCGGGCGGACCGAGCTTCCCGACCCGGTGACCACGGAGGACCTGCTGTGACGGACGTTCTCGATCCGGGGACCCGGGCCGCGCGGGCGACGGAGGCGATCCTCGCCGACACCCTGGGCGGTACGGAGCGCGGCATCGTGGTGGACTCCCCGCCGGGCGCGGGCAAGTCGACGCTGGTGGTGCGGGCCGCGCTGGAGCTGGCGGCGGCCGGGCGGCAGCTGATGGTGGTCGCGCAGACCAACGCCCAGGTGGACGACCTGGTGGTGCGGCTGGCGGAGAAGGAGCCGGAGCTGCCGGTGGGCCGGCTGCACAGCAGCGACTCCGACCCGTACGACAAGGTGCTGGACGGGCTGGACAACGTACGGAAGTCGGCGAAGGCGGCCGATCTCGCCGGGCTCGACGTGGTGATCTCCACGGCCGCCAAGTGGGCCCATGTGAAGAACGTCGAGCCGTGGGGCCACGCGATCGTCGACGAGGCGTACCAGATGCGGTCGGACGCGTTGCTGGCCGTCGCGGGGCTCTTCGAGCGGGCGCTGTTCGTCGGCGACCCGGGGCAGCTGGACCCGTTCTCGATCGTGGGCGCGGACCAGTGGGCGGGGCTGTCGTACGACCCGTCGGCGAGCGCGGTCTCCACGCTGCTGGCGCACAACCCCCGGCTGCCGCAGCACCGGCTGCCGGTGTCCTGGCGGCTGCCCGCCTCGGCGGCACCGCTGGTGTCGGACGCGTTCTACCCGTACACCCCGTTCCGCAGCGGGACGGACCACGGCGACCGGCGGCTGTCGTTCGCCGCGGCGTCGGACGGCTCGGCCCCGGACCGGGTGCTGGACGAGGCGGCGGAGTCGGGCTGGGGCCTGCTGGAGCTGCCGGCCCGGCACACCCCGCGTACGGATCCGGAGGCGGTCCGGGCGGTGGCCCTGGTGGTCCGCCGGCTCCTGGACCGGGGCGGGCTGGCGAGGAGCGAGCGCTCGCCGGACCCGGTGCCGGTGACGGCGGACCGGATCGCCGTCGGCACCGCCCACCGCGACCAGGCGGCGGCGGTGCGGGCGGCCCTGGCGGAGCTGGGGGTGAGCGGCGTCGCGGTGGACACGGCCAACCGGCTCCAGGGCCGCGAGTTCGACGTGACGGTGGTGCTGCACCCGCTGTCCGGCCGCCCGGACGCGACGGCCTTCCACCTGGAGACGGGCCGCCTCTGCGTCCTGGCCTCCCGCCACCGCCACGCCTGCGTCGTGGTCTGCCGCGCGGGCGTCGCGGACCTGCTGGACGAGCACCCCTCGACCGAGCCGGTCCAGCTCGGCGTCACGGTCAAGTTCCCGGACGGCTGGGAGGCCAACCACGCGGTCCTGGCCCGGCTCGCGGAGCACCGGGTGTCCTGGCGGCCGTAATCCGTACGGCCGCGGGCGTCCTGGCCGGCACGGATGGCTTCGGTGGGTTCGGTAAGTTCAGTTCCTTCACACAGGGATGCCTCTTCAGCCGCCCCGACCGGCCGCCCCGGACTGCTGTTTATGCAAACACGCGCATAGTCGCCTTCGTGCATGGACGGCTCACCCATGCCGTTCGTACTGTCGTGACGACCGGCCCGCGGGACGCTACATCCACCACGTTCCACACCTGCCCGGCCAGGGAACGCAGCAGCCGCCCGCGCTGCGGGACACGGTCAGGGCCATCAAGGCTTCCGGCTTCGGGATCGACCCGGAGCTGTGGACCATGAAGGACGCGGCCGACTGCTCCCAGTGCCACGCCGGGTGCACGGACAGCCCCAACAGCGGGAAGTAGCAGCACAGCACGTGACCGGGACGGCTCCCCTCGGAGACGGGGGTAGCGTCCCCCTGTGAAGGGAACGGCATGGAGGTTGCTGAAGCCTGGGAGCGGTACGCCCAGGGCCGGACACCACGGAGGGAGACCAACGCTTCCGGTGCCCGTACGTGGTTGAACTGGACGCAGTACGCCGACCACGGCCCTGATGAATCGATCCTCGGGGACCTCCAGGGCCGGACCGTTCTGGAGCTGGGCTGCGGTACGGGCTGCAACCTGGCCCACCTGTCCACCCTGGGGGCCATCTGCACCGGAGTGGACATCGCACCCAGTCAGCACAAGAAGGCCGTAGCCCGATGGGGCGGCCTTCCCGGTCTCACCTTCCACACGGCAGAGGTGGCCGAGTACCTGAGCCGCACAGACACCCTCTTCGATGTGGTCCTGTCCATCTTCGGGCCTGTCTGGTTCACGGACCCCGAACAGTTCCTCCCTCTCATCCGGAAGCGGCTTTCTCCTGGCGGGGTGCTGACCTTCTCGCACAAGCCCCCGACAAAAGGCACGGAGCCGGTCGGCACCCTGAGAGAGGCCAGGGCGGTGACCAGGTGGGACTACACCCCAGAAGAATGGTCGGTGCTCCTGGCTTCCTCCGGGTACTCGAACTCCGGAGCCGAGACCGTCCCTCCCCCTGGGGACCAGGAGGCAGGAACCCTCCTGGTAAGGGCCTACGCATAGGACCCCGCCCTTGCCCGAATACCCCTCATCCGGCGGGCAGGAGCTGGACCAGACCGACCCGGTTCTCCCCGTCCGCCCAGGTCTGCGTGGCACGGACTCTCCAGCGGCCGGCGGGCAGCGGGACCGATGCCTGGGCGGGCACCCCGCCGCCGGGATGCTCGATGCCCAAGTCGCAACCAGATTCGGCGGAGTCCATGAGCACCGCCGGACCGTCCGAGACCCAGGTGCCGCACTCCCCCCACTCCGTGGCGGGGTCCGCGAGGACGGCATCCGCCGCGGCGCCCAGTCCGGCCTCGCTCTCGGCGGCGAGCCACCGCAGAAACGTTCGGTGCCGGGGCAGGTAGCAGCTGGTCGCCGGCTCGTCCGCCAGCACCAGTGCCTGCGCTCCATTCCCGTCGACGGGGATCACACCAGCCAGATCGTCCACCGCGCAGGCCCGGTCGTAGTCGTCCGGCGCGGTGGCATCTCCCGCCATGAGGCCACTCTCCATGCACCCGCCCCAGGACGCCAGTGCGGAAACGGGGACGACGACCAGGGGGCCGCCCATCGACTCCACCCAGACAGGGGAAGGGCGAGAAGC
The DNA here is from genome assembly GCF_044754785.1 of Streptomyces sp. NPDC092952. Taxonomy (NCBI): domain Bacteria; kingdom Bacillati; phylum Actinomycetota; class Actinomycetes; order Kitasatosporales; family Streptomycetaceae; genus Streptomyces; species Streptomyces sp. NPDC092952. The sequence goes on from NZ_JBIVPT010000002.1 coordinate 634,304, forward strand.
GTCGTCCGCGGCGGATGAAGAGGTGATCACTCAGTCAGTGTGCCCTCGCCCACGCCCAGGATGGCGCGCACCGCCGAGCGAACCGGAACCGTGGGAACGCCAAGGCCCCCGGAGCCACCGCACCTGTCCACCCGGCGAGCCCGTTGGCACCGGGGACAGGGGTGACCGGATCCCGCCCGGCGTCATCGCGCCACCACCCGGACTTCGAAGATCTCGTTCCGGGGCGCGAACTCGGGGCCGGCACGCGGCGCGGGCGCCATCTATCCAGGTCAGAGCCTTGCACTGTACGGAACATGAGACACCGTCACCGAAAACTGCGCGCCAACTCCCCCTTAAATACCGGTTGGTACGAACATTTTTCTCTCCCGCGCGCCGACCCCTTTGATATCGTCAACCTCGTTGACGATCATTAGGGGATTCGGGGGGTTCTCCAGCATGTCTTCCGGGCTGCCGTACCGATGTACCGTCGATCCGCTTCCGGATCTACCCACGTCCGGCATCGAAACAATCCGGCCTCGCACCGGGCGGTGCGCATGACCGGCACTCCGGCCGAACGGGACACGGCGGCCGTCGCCGACTGGGTCGCCGCGTATCTCTGCGCCGAACTGTCTCTCACTGTCGAGCAGTTGGACCGGGACGCGACCTTCTTCTCACTCGGCCTCACCTCACAGGCCGCCGTGGCGATGGTCAGCCGTCTGGCGGTGCGCCTCGGCCGTGACGTCCCCGTCGCCACGCTGTGGGCCTCCCCGACGGTGAACGGGTTCGCCGCCGCGGTGGTCTCCTCGGAGGACGGCGCCGATGTGCCGGAGGGCCGGCCGACCGCCGGGGCGCGGCCGGGTGAGCCCCTGGCGATCGTGTCGATGGCGGCACGGCTTCCGGGCGCCGACTCCGTCGCGCAGCTGTGGGAGCTGGTCCTCGCCGGCAAGGACGCGATCGGCCCGCCCCCGGAGGGGCGGTTCCCGGACGCCCGGGAGACGATGCCGGACGCGGGCTACCTCAGCCAGCGGCTCGACGAGTTCGACCACCGGTTCTTCCACCTCTCGCCCCGTGAGGCCGCGGCGCTCGATCCGGTGCAGCGGCTCTTCCTGGAGGTGTGCTGGGAGGCCGTCGAGGCGTCGTCGCTGCCCCGGACGGGGCTGCGGGGCAGCGCGACCGGGGTGTACGTCGGAAGCATCTGGAACGAGCACGGCGCGGCGTCGCGGCCGGGGCGGCACACGATGCACACGGCGACCGGTTCGAGCCTGTCGATGGTCGCGAACCGGATCTCCTACCTGTACGACCTGCACGGGCCGTCGGTCACGCTGGACTCCGCCTGCTCGTCCTCCCTGGTGGCCGTGCACATGGCCGCCCAGGCACTGCGGCTGGGCGAGATCGACGCCGCCGTCGTCGGCGGTGTCAACCTCCTCCAGTCGGCGGCCACCATGGACGACCTCACCGCCTTCGGAGGACTGGCCCCCGACGGGCGCAGCAAGGCGTTCGGCGACCTGGCGGACGGCTTCGGCCGCGGCGAGGGTGCCGCGGCCCTGGTCCTCAAGCGCCTCTCCGACGCGGAGCGGGACGGCGACCACATCTGGTGCCTGCTCCGTGGGACGGCGGTCAACAACGACGGGCACACCAACGGGCTGACCGCGCCCAGTCCCGTCGCGCAGCAGGCCGTCATCAGGGACGCGCACGCCCGGGGCGGGACCGACCCCGCCGAGGTCCGGTTCGTCGAGACGCACGGCACCGGGACCGCGCTGGGCGATCCGATCGAGGCGTCGGCGCTGGCCGCCGCGGTCCGGGGCGCCACCGCCCCGGTCAACCTCGGCACGCTCAAGGCCAACATCGGCCATCTCGAAGGCGCCGCGGGGGTGGCGGGGCTGGTCAAGGCCGCCCTGGTCATGCGTCACGGTGTCGTCCCGCCGTGCGTCCTCACCGGCGGGACCAACCCGCACATCGACCTGGACGCGCTCAACCTCGCCCTGCCCCTCGCGCCCGTGCGCCTGCCGTCCGACGAGCCCTTCCTCGGCGGGGTCAGCAGCTTCGGCTGGGGCGGGACCAACGCGCACGTCGTGGTCGGGCCGTACCTCCGCCCGGACGTACCGGCCCTGGAAGCCCCCGCCGAAGCGGCCGGTGAAGCGGCCGGAGCGGCCGACGGGACCGGCCGTGGACCGGCCTTCGTCTTCTCGCCGTTCGGCGGCCAGTGGGCGGGGATGGGCCGCGAACTCCTGCGGTCCGACCCGGAGTTCCGGGCCGCGGTCACCGCGTGCTCGCTCGGCGCGGAGCCGGTGCTCGGCCTCTCGCTCCTGGAGCTCATCGCCTCCGGCGCCGACCTCGAACCGTACGGCGTGGCCGTGGCGCAGCCCGCGGTCTACGCGGTCCAGGTCGGCCTGGCCCGGAGCCTGGCGGCCCGCGGCATCAGGCCCGCCGTGGTCGTCGGCCATTCGCTCGGCGAGATCGCCGGGGCGGTCGTGGTCGACGCGCTCACCGCGTACGAGGGCGGCCGGATCGTGGCCCACTACGCGGCGGCGCAGCAGCGGCTGACCGGCCGCGGCGGCGGTATGGCCGTGGTGGCGCTCTCGCGCGAGGAGCTGGCCCCGTACCTCGCGACCCGGCCGGGGATCGCGGTCGCCGGGATCAGCTCGGCGCGTTCGACCAACCTGTCGGGCCGGATCCACGAGTTGGACGAGCTCGTCTCGGTCCTCTCCGAGGAGGGCCACCGGGCCAGCCGGATCAACGTGGGGCTCGCCGCGCACGGCCCGGACATCGACGAGGTCCGCGACGACCTGGTCGAGGCGCTCGGGGAGATCGACCAGTACCCGCCCGCGCTCCCGATGGTGTCGGCGCTGGACGGCCGGATCATGGCGGCCGGCGGCTTCACCGCCGGGTACTTCGCGAAGGCCCTGCGCGAACCGGTGGACTTCGCCGCCGCGCTGGCGCACCCGTTGCTGAGCGCCCCGGACGCCCTGGTCGAGATCAACGCCCATCCCATCCTGGGCAGCGCCCTGCGCGAGACGTACGGCGAACGGGTGCCGGTCGTTCCGGCGTACTCGCGCTCCGGTCATGGCCTTGAGGGTGTCGCCGCCGTGTGCGCGGGGGTCGTACCGCCGTCCAGGGAGGCGCTGCTGACCCTGAGCGCGCACACCCCCGCGGCGCTGGCGCAGCGTTGCCGGGAGGTCGCGCGGTGGTGGCCGGCGGACGGCACGCCCGCCGCCGTCGCCCCCGTGCTGGAGGGCCTGGCGACCCTTCCGTACCGGGCGAGCTTCGTCGCGGACGACCGCGACGGGACGGTGGCCCGGCTGGCCGAGCACGCGGAGGCCCTCGACGGCCCGGGTGCGTCGGCCGCCGCCGGTACGGCCCCCCGTGTCGTCTTCGTCTTCCCGGGCCAGGGCGGGCAGTGGCTGGGCATGGGCCGCGATCTGTACGCCCGCGACGCGGTGTTCGCCCGGGAGCTGCGGCGGTGCGACGCGGCGGTGCGCGAGGCGTGCGGCGCGCGGATCCTGCCGCTGCTGCTCGACGGCGACGACGACGAGGCGTTCACCAACGTCGCGACGGCCCAGCCGCTGCTGTTCGCCGTGCAGGTGGCGCTGGCCCGGACGTTGGCGCACTACGGTGTCGCCCCGCACGCGGTGGTCGGCCACAGCATGGGCGAGGCGGCGGCCGCGCACATCGCCGGTGCCCTGTCGCTGCACGACGCGTCAGCGGTCATCGGCCGCCGGTCCCGGCTGATGGACGGCCTCAGCGGGACGGGGGCGATGCTGGCCACCGAGCTGACGCTCGCCGAGGCCGAGGCCGTCTGCGCCGGCACGCCCTCCATATCGGTGGCCGTCAGCAACTCGGCCCGTTCGACCGTGCTGTCCGGGGCCGCCGCCGACATCGAGCGCACGGCGGGCGAACTCACCGGACGGGGGGTCTTCAACCGGCCCGTCCGGGTCCAGGTCGCCTCGCACAGCCCGCAGATGGACGCGATCCTCCCCGCGCTGGTCGAGGCCGTCGCGGACGTCTCCCCGGTCTCCTCGGCGCTGCCGCTGTACTCGACCGTCCTGGGCCGGGTGGCCGACGGGGCGGAGATGGACGCCGGCTACTGGGCCCGGAACCTCCGCGACCCCGTGCTGTTCGCGGACGCCGTGGGCCTGTTGCTGGACGACGGGTTCTCCTGCTTCGTCGAGATCAGCCCGCACGCGGTGCTCAGCCCGGCCGTCGAGGAGACGGGCGCGGGCCGGGACCCGCTCGTCGTCCCGGTGCTCCGCAAGGAGCAGCCGGAGTGGCCGACGCTGCTGGCCGCGCTCGGCCGGCTCCACGACGCCGGTGTTCCGGTCGACCGGGCCGCGCTGAACCCTGCGGGCCGTCCCGCGCCGCTGCCCCTGCCGTATCCGTGGCAGCGGGTCGCCTCGCCGGTCCTGACCGGCACCGTCGGCCGTGGGAGCGGCGATCCGCTCGGGGTCCGTACGCAGGTTCCGCACGATCCCGCGCTGTCCGTGTACGCCGGCCGGCTGAGCCCGTCGACGTGGTCGCTGGAGGACCATGTCGTCGGCGGCCGGGCCATGGTGCCCGCCGCCGCCTTCGCGGCCGCCGCGCTCCAGGTCGCCGGTCCCGGGCCGGCGGACGGTCCGGTGTCCGTGCGCGACCTCGTGCTGACGGCGTCCCTGGAGGTGCCCGGCGAGGACACGGCGCTCCAGACCACCGTACGGACCGACGGCGGGACGTCCCGGGTCGAGTTCTTCGGCAGGGAGGGAGAGGCGTGGGTGCGCGTCGGGACCGCCGCGGTCGAACGGGCCGTCACCGGCGCTCCGCTCCCCGGACGGCCCGCCGGTGACGGGTCCCCGGCCGACGAGCTGTACGCGGGGTTCGGCGCGCGGGGGCTGGACTTCGGCCCGCAGTACCGTCGGATTCGCCGCCTGGACGCCGGGGAGGACGGCGCGAGCGCCGGGATCGAGTGGAACCCGCGCCACGCCGACGCCCGGCTCCCGGTCGACCCCCGGCTGCTGGACGCGGCCCTCCAGGTCGCCGCCGCGCCCCTGCTGGCCGGTCCGGGTGCCGTGGGGGCCGACCGGTCCCTGCTCACCGCGGTGGTCCGCGAGGTGTCCGTGCTGTCCGAGGTGGGTGCCGATCCGCGGGCGGTGGCGACCGTCACGACCGGTCCGGGCCCGGACACCCGTCTCGCGGACGTCGACCTGATCAGCGGCGACCGGGTGGCCGTGCGTATCCGGGGGGTCGAGATCCGTCTGGTCCCGGTCGCGCCGTCCGGCACGGCCGACGGGGCCGCGCCGGCGCTGCGGGACGAGCTGTCGGCGCTGTCGCCGGCGGAGCGGCTGGCGCGGACGGCCCGGGTGGTGCAGGAGGCCGTCGGCGAGATCGCGGGCCTCACGACCGCCGAGGTGGACCCGGCCGAGCCGTTCCACAGCCTCGGACTCAACTCGATCATGGGGCTGGAGCTCCGCAACCGCCTGGAGCGCCTGCTCGGGACGGTCCTGTCCTCGACCGTGGTGTGGAACTACCCCACCGTCGACGCCCTCGCCGCCGAGCTCACCGCCCGGCTGGAGGAGGCCGGAGCGGACCGTACGGCACACCGGCCGGGCACCGCCGAGCAGCCGCGCACCACCGAACGGCCGGTTGCCGCGGGCCGGGAGCCCGCGGCCGGGGAACCGTCCCCGGACGGGAACGATCTCGACGCCCTCCGCCGCGAACTGGCGGAACTGGAAGAACTCATGGGGGAGATATGACGGAGCAGGGCGAGTCCGACATAGCACTGAGCACCGCCCTGACGGCCGTCAGGGGCCTCCGGGCCCGGGTCGAGGAACTGACGCGGGCACGGCGGGAACCCATCGCGATCGTCGGCCTCGGCGTACGGCTGCCCGGTGGCATCACCACGCCCGGCGCCCTGCACGAGTCGCTGGCCGACGGGGTCGACGCGATCCGCGAGATCGGGTCGGACCGCTGGGACCACGGCGCCTTCTACGACCCCGATCCCGAGGCGGTCGGGCGCACCCACATGCGGCATGCCGGGCTCATCGACGACGTGGACACCTTCGACGCGGCGTTCTTCGGGATCGCGCCGCGCGAGGCCGCCCATGTCGATCCCCAGCAGCGCCTTCTTCTGGAGGTCGCCTGGGAGGCCTTCGAGGACGCCGGGATGCCCGCGGGCCGGCTGGCCGGTTCGGGGACCGGTGTCTACGTCGGCGCCAACTCCACCGACTACCTCACCATGCAGCTGGCCCGGCCGGAGACCGTCGACCTGTACACCGTCGTCGGCGGCACCAACTGCATCATCGCCAACCGGCTGAGCTACCAGCTCGACCTGCGCGGCCCCAGCCTCTCCGTCGACACGGCCTGTTCGTCCTCCCTCGTCGCGGTGCACCTGGCCGTCCAGGCGCTGCGCTCCGGCGAGTGCGACTCGGCGGTCGCGGCCGGGGTGAACCTCCTGTTGTCCCCGGCCAGTACGGTCGCCCACTCCAAGGGGCTGCCGCTCTCCCCGGACGGGCGGTGCAAGACCTTCGACGCCGCCGCCGACGGCTATGTGCGCGGCGAGGGCGTGGTCGCCGTCGTCCTGAAGCGGCTCTCCGACGCGATCGGCGACCGCGACCGCGTCTACGCGACCATCCGCGGCTCGGCGGTCAACCAGGACGGCCGGACCAACGGGCTCACCGCGCCCAGCGGGCGCGCCCAGCGGGAGTGCATCACGTCCGCGCTGAGGAACGCCGGGGCCGAGCCCTCGCAGGTGAGCCTCGTGGAGGCGCACGGCACGGGCACCAGCCTCGGTGACCCGATCGAGGTCGAGGCCCTCGCCCAGGTCTACGGCACGGCCTCCGGCCCGGCCTGCCACCTGGGGTCCCTGAAGACCAACATGGGCCATCTGGAGGCCGCCGCGGGGATCGCGGGGCTGGTGAAGGCGGCCCTGTCCGTGCACCACCGGACCGTCTACCCGTCGCTGCACCTGAAGAAGGTCAACCCGCACCTCCAACTGGACGGCGTACGGCTGGTGCTGCCGCGCGACCGGGCCCGCGCCTGGGAGGCGGAGGACGGGCAGCGGCTCGCGGCCGTCTCCGCGTTCGGCGCGGGCGGGACCAACGCGCACGTGATCCTGGGGCCGGTGGACGGGCGTCTTCCGGACGCCGGGTCCGAAGCCGGGGCCGACGAGGGGTCCGGCGCCGCGCCGCTGACCCTGCGGATCTCGGCCGCCGCACCGACCGCCCTGGCCCGGCTCGCGGGCCGGTACGCCGACCTGCTGGAGGGCGCCGACCCGGCGTACGTCCGGGACGTCGTCCGGGCGGCCGACCACCGCAGGACCGTGCTGACCAGCCGGCTGTCGGTCTCCGGTGCCTCACCGGCGGAGCTCGTCGCGCTGCTGCGCGAGGCGGCCGCGGGCGGGCCCGGTCCGGCCGGGGTGACCGGACCGGCCAGGGCGACGGGCCGTACGGTCTTCGTCTTCCCGGGCCAGGGGCCGCACTGGATCGGCATGACGGCCCGGCTCCAGGCCACCGACCCCGCGTTCGCCGCGGCCACCCGCGAGGTGGACCGGGCCATGCGTCCGGTGCTGGGCCGCAGTGTGCTCGAACTGATCGCCGAGGGCGACCGGGGGCGGCTCCCCACCGAGTTCGTCCAGCCGGCGCTGTTCACGGTCGCCGTCGGACTGGCCGCGATGTGGCGCGCGGCCGGGGTGGTCCCGGACGCGGTCATCGGGCACAGCATGGGCGAGGTCGCTGCGGCGTACGTCGCCGGTGCCCTGCCGCTGCCGGACGCCGTGCGGGTGATCTGCGAGCGCTCGCGGCTGCTGGCCCGCATCGCCGGGCAGGGCCGCATGCTCGTCGTGGGCGTCGGCCACGAGCGGGCCCGGCAGCTGTGCGAGGGGTACGACGACATCTGCGTGGCAGTGATCAACTCGCCGCACTCCACGGTGCTGTCCGGGGCGGGCGCGTCGTTGGAGCGGGTCGCCGCCGGGCTCGCGGCCGAGAACGTGTTCAGCAAGTTCGTCGCCGTGGACGTCGCCTCGCACAGCCCCCAGATCGACGGGCTGCGGACGGGGCTGCTGGAAGCGCTCGACGGAATCCGGTCCTCGGCCCCGCGGGTGACGATGGTGTCCACGGTGACGGGCGCGCCCCTCACCTCGGCCCCCGCGCCGGACTACTGGTACGCCAACATGCGCGAGACCGTCCGCTTCACCCAGGGGGTCGAGGCGCTGCTCGCCGACGGCCACGACACCTTCATCGAGATGTCGCCCCATCCGACGCTCGTCGACGCGCTCGACGGGCTGTGCGCGGAGGCCGACGGTCCGGCCGCGGCCACCTGGACGCTCCACCGCGACCTCGCCGACGACATCGCCGTACAGCGGAACTTCGGGTTCATGTACACCCACCGGCGACGCGGCCCCTGGCCGCACCGGGGCGACGGCCCGGCGGACCCGGCGGTGCCCATGGTGTCGCTGCCGTCGTACCCCTTCGCCCGGACGCGCTCCTGGTTCACCGAGGACCGGTGGAGCAACCCCTGGGCGGCCGGTCCGGCACCCGCCACCACCGCCCCCGCCACCACCGTCGAGGCCCCGGCGCCGACGGCCACCGGGTGGACCCGGCGGGAGGCGGCCTCGGCCGTCGTCGCCGCCGTCGCGGGCACGTTGGGACTGGATCCGGACCAACTCGACCTGGACGCGGGCTTCTTCGCCCTCGGCATGGACTCCATGCTCGCCACCCGGGTCAAGAACGACCTGGCCCGGACCTTCGGACTCCCCCTGCCCACCCGGGTGATGTTCGAGTACCCGACGACGTCGGAGCTGGCCGCGTTCCTCGTGGACTCCGTCTGCCCGGAAGAACCGTCCGGCGAGGCCCCCGGCACCGCGCCGGGGAGGCCCGGCGCGGTCGAGCCGCCGCCCTCGGCACCGGCCGCGCTCGCCGACGACGAACTCATCAACGCGCTCGAAGCCGAGATCGAGCGGTCGTACCAGCCGACGCCCGGGGGACACGCATGACCACCCAGATACCCGAACACGCGCGTGAGCTGCTGAGCTCGGCGCTGGACCGCATCAAGTCCCTGACCAGCGAACGGGACGCGCTGCGGGCCGAGACCACCGAACCGATCGCCGTCGTCGGCATGGGCGCGCGGATGCCCGGCGGGGCCGACGACACGGCCGCGCTGTGGGAGCTGCTGGCCGAGGGCCGGAACGCGGTGGCACCGTACCCGCCCGCCCGGCTGGACGACGTGCCCGGCGGGTTCCCGGAAGGGGTGCCCTCGGGCGGATTCCTGGAGTCGGTCGACAGCTTCGACGCCGGGTTCTTCGGGATCTCCCCGCGCGAGGCGCGCTACATCGACCCGCAGCAGCGGCTGCTGCTGGAGGTCGCCTGGGAGGCGCTGGAGAACGCCGGTGCCAGGCCCGCCTCCCTGAAGGGCGACAAGGTCGGCGTCTACGTCGGTGTGACCAACAACGACTACATGCAGTCGCTGCTCACCCATGTGGCGCCCGAGGAGCTGGAGGCGTACGCGCTCACCGGCAACGCGTCGACGTTCGCGGCCGGCCGGATCGCCTACTGGCTCGGGGTCCACGGCCCCAGCCTGTCCGTGGACACCGCGTGCTCCTCGTCGCTGGTCGCCGTCCACCTCGCCGTGCAGGCGCTGCGGAGCCGGGACGCCGACATGGCGCTGGCCGGCGGCGTCAACGTGCTGCTCTCACCGGAGTGGTACACCGTGCTCGGCAAGGCGAACATGCTCTCCCCCGACGCCCGGTGCAAGACCTTCGACGCCGCCGCCAACGGCTACGTGCGGTCCGAGGGGTGCGGTGTCGTCGTCCTCAAGCGGCTGTCGGACGCGCGGGTCGACGGGGACCGGATCCTCGGGGTCGTCCGCGGCAGCGCGGTGGGCCAGGATGGCCGGGCCAGCGGCATCACCGTGCCCAACGCCAAGGCGCAGCGAGACGTCATACGCACCGCCCTGTCCGCGGCCGGGCTGGCCGCGGAGGACATCGACTACGTCGAGGCGCACGGCACCGGCACGGCGCTCGGCGACCCGATCGAGGCGGGTGCGCTGGCGGACGTGCTGTGCCCGCAGACCCGTACCACTCCCCTGATCGTGGGGTCGGTGAAGACCAACCTCGGCCACCTCGAACCGGCGGCCGGCGTCACCGGTCTCATCAAGGTCCTGCTCAGCCTGGACCACGGCCTGATCCCGCCCCATCCCGGGCTGTCGCAGGTCAACCCCGAGATCGACCTGGACCGGCTCAAGCTCGCCGTGCCGGTCGAGGGCCGGCCCTGGCCCGCGGGGGAACGGGTCCGGCGCGCGGGCATCAGCTCGTTCGGCGCCAGCGGCACGAACGCGCACATCATCGTCGAGGAGGCCCCGGCCCGGGAGGCCGACGACGCCCCGCGGGACGCCCCCGGCACCTGCGTGCTGCCGCTGTCGGCCCGTACCGCGGACGGTGTCCTCGAACTGGGCCGCAAGTACCTGGCGCGGCTCGGCGAGGACGACGGGACCGCGGCGGCCGGCACGGCGCTGGCGGACCTGGCCTACACGGCCGGCGCGGCCCGGGACCACTGGCCCGTCCGGTACGCCGCCGTCGCCGGGACGGCGCCGGAGATGCGCGCCGAGCTGCGGCGGCTGGTCGACGGGGAGTGCGGGCCGCTCGGCGCGGTGTCCCGGTCGCGCGGCCGGACCGCGTTCCTGTTCACCGGGCAGGGCTCGCAGTACCCCCGCATGGGGGCCGGTCTCTTCGCGTCCTCGCCCGTCTTCCGCAGCAGCCTCCAGCACTGCGCCGACCTGGTCGACGGGCTGCTGGACCGTCCGCTGCTGGACGTCATGTTCGCCGCCGACGACCCCGCGGTCCACGACACCCGCTACACCCAGCCGGCGCTGGTGGCGCTGGAGTGGTCGCTGGCGCGGATGTGGCGCTCGCTGGGCATCGAGCCCGATGTCGTCGTCGGGCACAGCGTGGGTGAGATCGCCGCGGCCGCGGTCGCCGGAATCCTGGACATCGGGGACGCGCTCGCCGTGGCGGCCGCCCGTGGCCGGCTGATGGCGGAGCTGACCGGGCCGGGTGCGATGGCGGCGGTCTTCGCGCCCGTGGCGGCCGTACGCGAGCTGATCGAGGACCCGGACCGCATCGGGGTGGCCGCCGTCAACGGGCCGGAGCACGTGGTGGTCTCGGGCCACCCCGAGGACGTGCGCGGCGTACTGGACCGGGCCGCCGCGCGCGGTCTGCGCGGCAAGTCGCTGCCGAGCGGCCGGGCCTTCCACTCGCCGCTGATGCGGCCGATGCTCGACGCCTTCGAGCGCGAGCTGTCCGCCCTCGCCTTCGCCGCCCCCGCCGTTCCGCTGGTGTCGACGCTGACGGCGCGGCAGGTGGGCCCCGGGGAGTGGAACGCGGCCTATCTGCGGGAGCACGCGCTCCAGCAGGTCGACTTCCACGGTGCGATGACGACGCTCATGGAGAGCGGGGTCGACCACGTCCTGGAGCTGGGACCGGCCCCGACGCTCGTCGCGGCGGCCCGCAGGTTCGTCCCGGAGGAGCGGCGCGCGGGGCTGTGGGGCGCGTCCCTGCGGCCGGGCCGCGCCGACCACGAGACCGTCGCCACCGCGGTGGCCGAGGCGTACACCGCCGGTCTGGACATCGACTGGCTCCAGCTGTGGTCCGGCCGGTCCGCCGCGCCGGCCGACGCCCCGACGTACCCGTTCCAGCGGTCGCGGCACTGGTACGTGCCGAGCCGCGCGGTCGGCGGCGGGGCGGCCCGGCGGGAGCCCGCCGCCCTTCTGCCGGGCGGCTCCGGCTCCCTGCTCGGGACGCGTGTGCCGGCCCCCGGTTCCGGCGCGGCCTTCCTGACGACGCTGGACAGCGCCGACGACCCCGCCCTCGCCGACTGCGTGATCGGCGGCGAGCCCATCGTCAACGTGGGCTTCTTCCTGGAGGCCGCCGTGCAGGCGGCCCGCGCGGCCGGCCGGCGGGACACCGTCCGGCTGGAGAACGTCACGGTGCTGCGGCGCCTGGGGTACGACAGGGAGCACCGCCCCACGGTCGCGCTCACCCTGGAGCCCGCGCCGGACGGGACGCTGGGCTTCGCCTACCGGTCCGACCCGGGCGACCCGGCCCTGGCCTGGCACCTGCACTGCCGTGGCCGCGTCTCCGGTGACGGGGCGGCCCCGGCGGCCCCCGCCGGTCCGGCCGCGGACCTTCCGCACCGGATGACCGGCGGCGAGTTCTACCGGCAGATGTGGTCCCGCGGCCTGTACCTGGGCGACGGCGCCAAGTGGCTGGAGGAGGTCGCCTTCGACCGCGACCGCGCCTGGGCCCGGATCCGGCCCGCCACCCCGGAGGAGGCCGGCCGGTACGTGGTGCCGCCCGGTCTGACCGACGCGATGTTCCAGGCGCTGTTCGCGCCCCTGACCGCCCGTGGCGCGTCGGACACCGCCTTCATGGTGGTGGGGATCGACGCGTTCGCCGTGCGCCCCGGGCTGCCGTCCGGTCCGCTCCAGGTGCGGTTGCGGCTGCGCGAGGGCGCGGCCGACGCGCGCACCCTCGTGGCCGATGTGTTCCTGCTCGACGAGGCCGGTGCCTGCTGGGTGTCGGTGTCGGGCGTGACGCTCGCCCAGGCCCCGTCCCACGGGCGCACCGGGGCCGAGGCGGACGGCGGGGCCGTGGACGCGCAGGCGTGGCAGCCGGTGACGGCCCCCGAGCCGTCCGGACGTCCCGCCGTGCGGGAGGAGGCGCTGGACCCGCTGACGGTGGTGACCAGGGCGTGCGCCCGGTCGCTGCGCACCGACCCGGACAGCATCCCCCGGGACGAGCCGTTGCAGAACCTCGGCCTGGACTCGCTGATGGCCCTGGAGATCAAGGACGCCGTCGCCGCCCTCGGCGACGTGTCGATCCCGCTCGCCGTGTTCCTGGACGGGGCGAGCCTCGCCGAGCTGGCCGCCTACGTCGAGGAGCACTCCCCCACCGCCGTCCACCGGCCGGTGCCGGTGCCCCGGACCGGCGGAACGGACCCGGCCGGTGCGCCCGGCCGTGAACTGGCCGTCGATCCCGCCGCCCGGTACGAGCCGTTCGAGCTGACCGACCTTCAGCAGGCCTACCTGGTCGGCCGGTCGGAGGGGATCGAGCTCGGCGGCGTCTCGACCTTCTTCTTCATCGAGACCGATCTGCGCGGGCTGGACGTCGCCCGGTTCGAGGCGGCCGTCGACGCGGCCGTGGCCCGGCACGACATGCTGCGTGCGGTGATGACCGACGACGGCCGGCAGCGGGTCCTCCCGGAGACGGAGGTCGGGCACTACCGCGTCGACCGCCTGGACCTCGCCTCGGTACCGGAGCAGCGGCTGGCGGAGGAACTGGCCGAACGGTCGGGGACGTTGTCCACGCAGGTCTTCGACCCGACCGTGTGGCCCCTGTTCCACCTGGCCGTAACGGAGCTGCCCGGCGGGGTGAGCCGCCTCCACGTCGGCATCGACGCCCTCATCATCGACGCCTGGAGCACGGCGCTCTTCTTCGCCGAGCTGGCGCAGTCGTACCACGGGCAGGACCTCGCCCCGCTCGAACTGACCTTCCGGGACTACGTCGGGCACATCCGGGCCCTGGAGTCCGAGCCGGCGTACGCCGAGGCGCGGGCGTACTGGACGGACCGGATCGCCGCCCTGCCCCCGGCGCCGGAACTGCCGCTGACCGCCGACCCGGCCACGATCGGACGGCCGGAGTTCGCCCATCTGAGCGGGACGATCCCGCCGGAGCGCTGGGAGCGGTTCAAGGCCCACGCGAGCGCCGCGGGGGTCACCCCCTCGGCGGCCGTCGCCGCCGCGTACGCCGAGACCATCGCCCGCTGGTCGGCGAACCCGCACTTCACGCTGACGCTGCTGTTCTTCAACCGCAGGCCGGTCCACCCCGAGGTGCGTTCGGTGCTGGGCAACTTCTCCACCACCACGCTGCTGGAGGTGGACACCCGGGGCCCGGCCGACTTCGCGGCCCGCAGCAAGCAGTTGCAGGGCCAGCTCTGGCGCGACCTGGAGCACAGCGCGTTCAGCGGGGTGCAGGTCCTGCGCGAGCTGTCCACGCTGCACGGTTCCGCCAAGGCCGGCCGCGCGCCCGTGGTCTACGCCAGCACGCTCAACTTCTCCTCGGACGAGGGCCACGCGTCCAGTGCGCTGACCGACCACCTGATCGCGCTGACCGGCGACGGCCACGAGGTGTCCTCGTTCATCCGGACGCCCCAGGTGTGGCTGGACCACCAGGTGATCGAGGACGCCAGCGGGCTGCGCCTGAACTGGGACTACGTACGCCAGCTGCTCCCCGAGCCCATGGTCGCGTCCATGTTCGCGAGCTACCGCGGCCTCATCGAGCGGCTCTGCGACGACGAGCGGGCGTGGAGCAGCGCGCCGGAGATCGAGCTGGGCGAGCAGGAGCTCGCACCGCGCCGGCAGGCCAACGCCACCGCCGGGGAGCGCCCCACCGGGCTGCTCCACCACGGCTTCGAGCGGGCCGCCGCGCGATGTCCGGACGCGGTCGCCGTGGTGTGCGGCGAGGAGTCGCTCGACTACGCCGGTCTCGACCGGCGCGCCCACGAGCTGGCGCGCCGTGTCGCGGCCCGTACCGGTCCCGGCTCCGAGGAGCTGGTGGCGGTCATGCTGCCCAAGGGGATCGACCAGGTCGTGGCCGTCCTCGCGGTGCTGAAGGCCGGCAAGGCGTACGTGCCCGTCGCCGCGGACCTGCCGCCCGAGCGGGCCCGCCGGACGCTGGAGCTGTCGGGCGCGGTGCTGACCGTGGCGGACCCCGGGGTCCGCGCGGCGCACCCGTGGCTCGACGCGGTCCCGGTGCTGGACGTCACGGAGGCGGCCCCGGACGGTGCGGCCACCGGTGAACTCGCCATGGTGGCGGCCGAACCGGACGACATCGCCTACGTCATCTTCACCTCCGGCTCCACCGGGCAGCCCAAGGGCGTGGTGATCGAGCACCGCGCCGCCCTGGGAACGCTCCAGGACGTCGGCGAGCGGTACGGGATCGGGCCCTCGGACCGGGCGCTGGGGCTCTCGGCGCTCAACTTCGACCTGTCGGTCTTCGACGTCTTCGGCATCCTGGCGGCGGGCGGCACGCTGGTGCTGCCCGCACCGGATCAGCAGCGCGACCCGCAGGCGTGGGCGGAGCTGGTGCGCGAGCACGGCATCACGGTGTGGAACTCGGTGCCCGCCCTGCTCCAGATGCTGGTCGACCACCTGGAGGGTCAGGACGCCACGGTCGGGTCCCTGCGCACGATCATGCTCAGCGGTGACTGGATACCCACCCGGCTGCCCGACCGGGCGCGCCGGTGCGCGCCCGGCGCACGGGTCAACTCGCTGGGCGGTGCCACCGAGGCCAGCATCTGGTCGATCGCGTACCCGGTCGACGCCGTGGACCCGTCGTGGTCGTCGATCCCGTACGGGAAGCCGCTGCGCAACCAGTCCTTCCTGGTGCTGGACGAGCAGTTGCGGCACCGGCCCACCTGGGTTCCGGGAGATCTGTACATCGCCGGTGACGGTCTGGCCCGCGGCTATCTGGCCGATCCCGACCGGACCGCGGCGAGCTTCGTGGACACCCCGCACGGGCGGCTCTACCGCACCGGGGACCTGAGCCGGTACCTGCCCGACGGCAACCTGGAGTTCCTCGGCCGCCAGGACGGCCAGGTCAAGATCCAGGGGTACCGGATCGAGCTGGGCGAGATCGAGAGCGCGCTGGGCGCGATGCCCGGCGTCCGCGCGGCGGTCGCCGCGGCGGTCGGCGGTTCCATGGAGTCCAGGGCCCTGGTGGCCGCCGTCGTCCCGGAGACCCCGGGGGCGGATCTCGACGCGCTCACCGCGGCGTTGCGCGCGCAGCTGCCCGCGTACATGGTTCCCGGCCGGCTGGTGGAGCTGGACGCCGTGCCGATCACCGCCAACGGCAAGGTGGACCGCCGTGCCCTGGAGGAGGTCTGCCGGGCGTCGGCGCCCCGGGCCTCGGCCGAGCCGCCGCGGGACGGGACCGAGCGGGCCGTGGCAGAGCTGTGGGCCCAGCTCCTTCCGAACGCCCCCGCAGGCCGGGACGACGACTTCTTCGCGCTCGGCGGGAACTCCCTGCTCGGCGTGCAGCTGATGTCCCGGATCAGGGCCGCCCTGGGAACGACGCTCCCGCTGTCGGTGCTGTTCACCCACTCCACGGTCGCGGCCATGGCCGGGGCGGTCCGCGACGGGCGGGCGCTGCGCACGACGCTGGTGCCGATCCGCTCCGAGGGGACCGGCCCCACCTCGTACTGGATCCACCCGGTGGGCGGTGACGTCGTCTGCTACCGCGGCCTGGCGCAGCTCCTCGGCATGCCGGTGACGGGTGTCCAGGTCCCCGACGGCCTGGCCTCCTCGTTCGGTCTCGACGAGCTCGCGGAGCTGTACGCCGACGCGATCGCCGACGACGCCACGGGTCCGGAGGTACGGATCGCCGGCTGGTCGATGGGCGGGGTCCTCGCGCTGGAGGTCGCCGAGCGGCTGGCGGAACGCGGCCTCGCCGTGGCACCGGTCGTCGCGCTCGACCTGATGGAGCATCCCGACGAGGACCACGGCGAGGTGTCCCACGCCGAGCTGCTGGCCTGGTTCGCCCGGGACGTCGCGCACATCGCCGGCGCCCCCGATCCGCTGGCCGGGCACGACCTGGCGGCGGACGAGGACCCGGCCGCCGTACTGGCCGAGCGGCTGCGCCTCGGCGGACTGCTGGGTCCGGACACCGACGACGAGACGATCGGTGCGCTACTGGCCCGCTTCACCGCCAACTCCCGTGCCCTGTCCGCCCATCGGCCCGGCACCTACCGTGTTCCCGCGGTACTGGTCCGCGCCGTCGACGGGGCGTCCCGGGACGTGACGTCGGCGTGGGCCGGCCGCCTCAAGGACCTGGTCGCCGTCCACACCCTCGACGGTGACCACTACTCCGTGCTCCAGCCCGACCGCGTCGAGAGGTTCGCCTCGGTGGTGCGCGCGAGCTGGGACACAGAAGACCACTGAGCGACAACCCCGTCGCTCGCCTCACACCCCTCAGAAAAGGAAGTCATCATGTCTTTCACCCGTCACGACGCCGCCTCGGCCCCCGAGCAGTCCCGCCCGATCGTCGAGAACACCGCCAAGGGCTTCGGGTTCCTGCCCGCGCCGGTGGCGCTCATGGCCGAGTCGCCGGAGCTGCTGGAAGCCTTCATGACCGGCAACGGGCTGTTCAACAAGACGAGCCTGAGCCAGCTGGAGCGTGAGGTCTTCATCCTCACGATGGCCACCAAGGTGGAGTGCCACTACTGCGTGGCCATGCACTCCTCCATGCTGACCCGGTCGAAGGCGGAGCCGGCCCTCATCGAGGCGCTGCGCGCCCGCAAGCCCCTGGACGACGCGAAGCTGGAGGCCATGCGCGTCTTCACCCTCGCCGTCATGGAGGGGCACGGGTACGTGGAGCCGGAGACGATGGAGGCGTTCCTCTCCGCCGGCTACACCCGCCGCAACGCGCTGGAGGTCGTCCTCGGCCTGGGCGTGTACACCATCTCGACGTACGCGAACCGTATGACCGAGGCCCCGCTCGACGAGCCCTTCAAGTCGTTCGAGTGGCACTCCGAGCACTGAGTCTGCGGGCACTGAGGCACTGAGGTGCGCGCGGCGTGACCCGCGCGCACCGACCACAGGTAGGAACCAAGGGGGGAGAAATCAACCGATGAAGATATCCGCAAGCCGTGTGCGCTGGTCGCTGGTGGGCCTCGCGTTCGGTGTCACCACGATGATCGGGCTCGCACCGGTGGTCTCGGCGATGAACGCCTCGGACACAGCGGTGGGAGCGACGGAAGACCTTCCGGCGCTCAAGCTGTTCAACCAGGTATCCCTGGGCGACGGTTTCGTCCAGACCCTGTACGCCACCGACGCCTCGAACCGTCCGAAGGTCCTGGCGGTCAAGATCGACGCGGCGGCCGTGAACACACTGCCGACGACGCCGACCCACGACGGCCAGACCTGTTTCGACAAAGACGGCGACGGCATCAACCTGGAGACGGACTGCGCGAGCGGCCACGAGCGGAACCTGTGGTTCCCCAAGATCCCGGGGCTTCCGTTCAAGTGGCTGATGTTCAACTGGCAGCGCAACGGCCACGGCCCGACCCACGTCTTCGACAAGCCGCACTTCGACTTCCACTTCTTCATCCAGGATTTCACGGAGCGGAACAAGATCCGGACCGGGCCGTGCAACCTCGTCATCAACTGCGACGACGAGGCCACCGCGATGAAGCCGGTACCGGCGCAGTTCATGCCCGCGGGCTGGGGCATGCCCGGCGCCGCCGGCCGCATGGGGAACCACATCGTGAACCCCAACGCGGCTCCGGCCAACGGTGATCCGTTCACCCAGGCGTTCGCCTACGGCGTCTACGACGGACACGTCACCTACTGGGAGCCGGTCGTCAACAAGGACTGGGTCGTCGCGACCAAGCCCGCCAAGACGTGCCAGCCGATCACCCAGGCGCCGGAGGTGGAGCTGTCCGGCTACTACCCGACCCAGATGTGCACCCGCTACAACTCCGCCGGTGATGTCACGTTCACCATGGAGAACTTCGTGCAGCGCACGGCCCCGAGCGGTTCCTGACCTCCGATGCATCCCCATCGGACCCCGGCCCGCGCGCCAGCACCCTGACGCCGGGCCCGTCGCACCGTGCCCGTGCGGCTCACCGACCGTGAGCCGCACGGGCACCACGCTTTCCCCACCACTTCCCGCGCGCCCGTCCACCGGCACTCCGACCCCGTACGCGGTCGCGGTCCCCGCGACGGCCGGGCCCCGCGACGGTCAGGACCCCAGCCAGCCCATGACACGTTCGATCCCGCCGGGCCGGGCGACCCGGGCCAATGTGTCCTCGACCAGGGTCATCTCGGGCCCGCCCACGGTCTCGGCCCACTCCTCGCGCAGCTCGTTGAGGATGTCGCCGGACAGCACGAGCGCCTCCATCCCGCGTTCCGTGAGGACGACGTCGACCTGACGCTGATCCCTGGCGCTCGGGGTCCGCCGGACATACCCCAGCTTCTCCAGCCCTCCGACCGTCTTGTGGGCAGCCTGCTTGGACACCCCCAGCCGCCGCCCGAGGTCGGAGATGCTCCCGCCCTGCCTGATCATTTGCATGGCGAAGCCATGGGCCGGCCTGAGATCGGGATGCCCGGCCTCGGCGAGGCGGACATGCAGCTCGTCGATCAGCGTGCGGAAAGCCTGGAGAAGAAGAAAGGGAAGCGCATTCCCGGGGCGGTGCGAAGGCATAAGGAGACCCGATATACGTGCGTTCACTTTATTTAAAGTAAAACTGTATCAGCTCCTGGAACCCCGATACGCAACCCCACCCGGAACGATCACAGAATCTTGCCCCCAGGCTTCCACCCGGCCGATCACTATCGAACTTGTATCCACTACGTAACATTTCGCCTCCGCCCGAACAAATGAACCGCTTCTCCTGCCGCTTCGCCTCCACCGGCCACCGGCCACCGACCACGCCCCCCTTCCGGGGCGGTCGGCGCCGCGCGAGGGGCGGCATCCCGGGCCGCCCCCGGATCCGGACATCACACAGACCGGGCGACGAAGCGCCCGGCCACGGGTCCGACCACATGGAGCAAAGTCGCGCGACGACCCGACGGACCGAATTTCCCGTTCCCTCAACCGGACTGCCGTGACTCGCCCGAACCCCCCGGGTGGCTGTTACCGGCGACGGCATGCGGGAAATCGTGAGATCTCACCCCCATAGGATGAGCACTCGCATGCCCGCTCCCCTCCGCCGAATGACGGGCAGAGCACGGCTCCCTAGCGGCGGTCCCCCCTGGAACCGCACTGCGGAGAAGAAGTTTTACGGAAGGCCGAACGGGGCCACTCGAGGGAATCCGCGACGAGTTCTTGAGGCAACAGGAAACTGGCGAGAAGTGCACGGCAGGTGGCGGATTCCGGGGATCGTCGCGACACGTGATCACTGACGTGCGGTGGCGAGCAGCGTATGCAGGCGCCGGACCGGGAAGCCCCGGCCGAGCGTTCCGAGGGGACCGTTGTCGAGCTCGGCGGCAGCAGCCTGCACCTCCTGGCGGCCGCACCCGGCCGGAGAGTCTCCGACTCGTCGACCGCGAGCGCACGTTGAAAACAGGTCAACCTCATACAGAGCGCTTTACGGGGTGCCCAGTTCGGGCAGTACTTGTCGGCACACACTGCGAAATACCGACCAAAGGGGCCCAATGGGAAAGATCATGCGATCGAGGCTGACGGTCACGCTGGCTGCTGCCGCCGTCGTCGGCCTTGCCCTTCCGGGAGTTGCCGGTGCGGCGGATGGCTCGACCCAGGTCAGGTCCAACACGGCCTGCAACGACGGCAAGGCGACAGCGGCGGAAAACGTGGCCATCCGCACCAGCGCCAGCCCCACCGCCGCTCTGGTGACCACCGCCCTGAAGGGGCAGACGTGGGCCTGTGCCTCAAGTGACGTCATCCTGGGCAGCCGGTATACCGCTTGCGGGACATCGAACGGCAACGGTTGGTTCCGCGTCTACAACGCCAACTACGAGGGCTATACCGCGTCGGCTTGTTGGGGGTGACGCCGCCCGCGTGACACCTCCCACCACCAAGAGGCGCATTCCGGCGGTCGCCACGTCACAGTGATCAACCGGCTTCCTTCAGGAGCCTCGCGAGGCGAGGCGCTCGGCCGGGGTGTCCCGGCCGAGCGTTTCGCGTGGTCGGCTGGTGAGAGGCACCGCAGGCCGTGGGGCCGACGGTGCTCCCTTCTTCTTGCCGGTCGCGTTCGTTCCGTGACAGCCAACGCCGGCCGGTTCGACGGATTCGCGACAACCACTGGGGCGCGGGGGCTTCCACGCGGGAAGGCCGGCCCGCCCACTGATCCGCTCCGCGGCTGGGGTTCGGCGAAACGGCGCGGGGCATGGTCGAGTCCCGACTACGGCCCGGCCGTGCCGGTGGAGTTTCCGGAGGGACGGGTGACGGCCCAGGCCGCCTCGATCATCTGAAAGATCTCGCCGACCGCGGCCTGCGGATCGGCCGCCTCACGGGCCAGCGAATAGGCGTCGATCACGAACCTCGCGATCGCCCGGCAGGCCGTTGGGGTCCCTGACAGGTCGGGATCGGCGGCGATGGCCGTTGCCAGCGACTCCGCGTGGCGCAGCCGCATCGACTCTTCGTACTCCCGCAGGGTGGGTGATGCGTCGATCATGCGCCAGATCGGGGCGGCGCCGTCCGCCGTGCAGTGCCGCACCAAGGCCTGGACCTCGCGGCGCAGCGCGGGGACGAGCGGCTCGTGCGGCGCCCGGTCGGTGACCGCCCGCGTGAGGCGCTGCTCGAAGTCTTCGTCCTGTTCGAAGACCAGGGCCTCTTTCGAGGCGAAGTGGGAGAAGAGCGTGGTGACGGCCACGTCGGCCTCGGCGGCCACGTCACGGATGCCCACCGCGTCGTACCCGTGCTCCAGGAAGAGCCGCAGGGCGGCGTCAGCGATCTTCTGGCGGGTCGCGGCCTTCTTGCGCTCACGGCGTCCGGTCGGCACGGTCATACCCTCACGCTATCAGGTGCAAATCCATAACGGATTCAAAACCCTAACGGTTAGTGCTAAGTTCGACGCATGAAGAAGGTGAGCTTCGCCGAGTTCGGCAGTCCGGACGTTCTGCACCTCATAGATGCCGAGGATCCCCACGCGGGCCCCGGCCAGATACGCATCGCCGTACGGGCGGCAGGCGTGAACCCCGTCGACTGGAGGCTCCGTGAGGGCCAGGTCCTGGGGGCCCATCCGATCGAGTTGCCTGCCGGAGTCGGGCTGGACGCCGCCGGGGTGGTGGACGAGGTCGGTGAAGGCGTCGAAGGGGTCGAAGTCGGTGACCGCGTGTTCGGCGAAGGCGCGAGCACGTATGCCGAGTTCGCCGTGCTGTCGGCCTGGGCCCGTATGCCCGAGGGCCTGACGTTCGAAGAGGCGGCCGGCTACCCCTCCGTGGTGGAGACCGCGCTACGCATCATCCGCGAGGTCGGTGTGCGGTCCGGGCAGACGCTGCTGGTCAGCGGCGCGTCCGGGGGAGTCGGATCAGCGGTGCTGCAGATCGCCCGCGACCGCGGCATCACGACGATCGGGACCGCTGGGGCAGCGAACCAGGACTACCTGCGCAGCCTGGGCGCCCTCGCCACGACATACGGCGAGGGCTGGGTCGAGCGGGTGCGGCGGCTCGGCCATGTCGACGCAGCCCTCGACCTGGCCGGCTCGGGCGTGATCCGCGAGCTCGTCGAACTGACCGGGGACCCGCAGAAGGTGGTCTCCATCGCCGATCTCGGTGCGCCGGAGCTCGGTGTCCGATTCTCCGGCGTGGCCGGGAGCGTGCCGGAAGCGCTCGCCGAAGCCGTCGGCCTCATCTCGCGGGGAAAGCTCCACATCCCGGTCGAGAAGTCGTACACACTCGCCGAGGCCGCGGCGGCGCACATCGACAGCCAGTCCGGTCACACACGCGGACGGCGGGTCCTGGTTGTCTGAGAACCAGCTGCGCGTCGTCCTCGAACAGAAATTGAGGACGCCGTTGGCCGGAATCCCGCTACTTGACCGTAAGACAGCGGGGCCGGCATCCGATCGGAAGGGCCAACTACCGGTCGACGTCACACCTGGGGCATCGGGACTGGCGCCTCGGACACGATCGCGAAGACCCCGGGGCGCCGACACGGTGGCGATCGAGGCGGACCTCGCCGATCCCGAGGCCCCCGGCGCGAGTCTTCGAACAGGTCCAGAGCCGTCTCGGCCACATGACCATCTTGGTGATGTGCCACCGCGAGTCGGTGGACTCCGGCATGCTCGACACGACCCTGGAGAGCTTCGACCGCCACTTCGCGGTCGACTCCCGCGCCTCCTGGCTGCTGATCCGTGAGTTCGGCCGACGCTTCCAGGGCACCCCAGGAACCGGACGGGTGATCGCCCTCGCCAGCGACCGCATCGTCGGCAATCTGCCCTACGGGGCGAGCAAGGGCGCACTCGACCGCATCACCCTGGCCGCTGCCCACGAACTCGCCCGCCTCGGGATCACTGCCAACGTGATCAACCCCGGTCCGGTCGACACCGGCTGGATGTCCGACGACATCCGCGACCACGTACTGCGCCAGTCCCCGCTGGGACGTCTGGGCAGCCCGCAGGACACCACCCGCCTGGTGGGCTGACCGACCTGGCCGTGCGGCCTCCTCACGCTCGACCAGGACGCCGTTCCTGAACCTGGCGCCGGACCGGACCAAGGCGACGCGGTGGGCGCCAGTGATCGCCCGCCAGGGATCCTGGGCGGACTCGACGAGCGGACATCACGGGACCATCGGGAAGGTGCGCCTTCTGCATCCCGCCCTGGAACTGATCCATAAGTCCTGAGCATTGCTCCCGACGGAGCTCTTCGCCTGGACCGGGCCGACGCGCCGCCGCCGGCAGCCGCGCTGGAAGAGTCCGCCGAGCCGGTGGGCCCGGCCCTGTTCCGGGGTGTCCGAGCGGGTCGGTACGGGGCGGCCTGGTCACCGCGTACGCGGTCGCGGCCCCGTACCGCCCGGATCGCCGCTACACGCCGAGGAGTTGGCGGATCCCGTTGATCGCGTTCTCGATCGGCTCGCGCAGTGCCCCGGCGGTCGCGACGATGCCCGCGATCGCCGTGAGGGCGTTGGCGCGGGCCTGCGGCTGGACCGCCGCGTCGGGGGCCAGGTGCCCGAGGGAGCCGTCGATCGTCCGCGCGTCCTCGGGCGGGACCGTCTCGCGCAGCTCCCGGAGCATGATGGTCAAGTCGGCCAGCGCGGCCTGGAGTTCCGGGTCGACGGGGGCCGGTGCGGCGTTCTTCACGATGCCGATGTTGCCGGTTCCGTGCACGTTGACGTTGTCGCCCGCGATGTGGAAGGTATCGCCGCTCACTGTTTCACCATTCCGCTGTTGCCCGAGCCGCCGTACATGTTGACGTTGTCGCCGAACTGGTAGTTCTTCGGATTGATCATCAGGGTGTCGACCTTCACCCGGAACTCGGCGTCGGGGTTCTCGATCGCGTTCACGACATGGCCGACGAGTTCATGGAGGTGGGGGATGTTCCTGCTGGTCACCAGCGCCGTCGACAGGCCGGATGTCTCGACGGCCAGTACCCAGTGGGAGCGGGCGGAGAGGACCATCACCAGCTCGGAGGCGGCGAAGACGAACGCGACGAGGCCGCCGATTTGGACGACCCCGGCGATCATCTCCGAGTCCTCGCTCGAACCGAAGCGGGTGATCCCGTTGAGGGTGGCCAGACCGAACGTCACCGCGAGGATGAGTGCGAGCTGCTTGAAGAAGCGCACGGCCGCCTGGCCCCGCTTCGGGGTGAGCAGGAAGGTGTACACCCGCGTGATGTTCCGCAGTGGGTAGGCCGCGCCACCGACCCACAGCAGCCGCTTGCCGACCCGCAGCTCGATACTGCCGCCCAGGTGCGGAGGGATCGTCGGCGGGGGAAGCGCGGGCACCCTGTTGTGCCAGGGCCGATCGTCGCCGCCGTCGGCCGGCCGGGGTTTCCCGTCCGGTCGACGGGACGGCATCGGTGGTGGGCTCGACGGTGGACTCGGCGGCGGATCCGCCGCCGGTTTCTCGGGCTCTTCCATGACCTGCCGACCCCCCAAAGAATGTGACGTCCCTCACCGGGAGCTGAAGGGTAGCGGCGCGCCTCTCCGCAGTACCGGCCCTTTCCAGCCATACAGCGCACCCGGCGATCGGCGCGGTACGGCGGAAGGGGGCTTGCGGGGCGTTGGACAATGGAGGGTGGCATCGGGACGGTCCGGCGATCCAAGGAGGCAGCCTCACATGTCAGAAGCCGAGCGGAACGGGCAGCAGCGGATGCGCCCCGCGCCCCTGCTCTTCGAGCCGTCGGAGGCGGTCGCCGACCCCGAGCACTTCTTCGACCTGGAGTCCATGGACGACCCCCGGGAGCTGCTGTCCCGCGCCACCGAGCTGACCCTCGCGTTCCGGGCCGCGACCGACCGCGCGGTCGAGTTCCAGGCGATCGCCGCCGCGCAGCTCGCCGATCCGCGCCGGTTCGACCGGCTCACGACCGGGGACATCGCGGAGCGCGCGCAGTGGACCGAGGACTATGCCAAGAAGATGGTCGAGTTCGGCAGAAGCCTGCTGCGCGGCACCACGCCCTGACCGTCGTAGCAGCTCGGGAGCCACGTACCGGCCCGTCGCACACCGGCCGGTTCTGACGTCGGGCAGCACCTCTGGCATATGCCCGAGCGCAAGATACTCCCTCCTCCCCCGAGCTGTCCCGGTTTCCGGCAACTCTCGGAACGCGTCCGATCACTCCCGGTAGATATGTCGGCATGACCGCATGGCTACCGGAACACACGCCCCTGCACCCCAGCGACGCCCCGCACCACCGCACCGAGCTCTTCGCCGTTCCGCGCGACCAGACGGCGGCCCGGACGGAGCACGTCACGGCGGCCGGTGCCGCCTGGCTCGCCGGCGCCTCCGCGTATCCGCGCAGCACGCTGGCGCAGTGGGAGGCGCACCCCGCCCTGCCCGGGGTGCTGCCGTGCGGCTCGGCCTTCGACGTGGTGAACGTGCCCACGCTCTTCGGGCGCCGGATGCTGGAGCACCTGTGGTCCGACGGGCCCGGTTCCGGGCCGGTGGCCACGCACCGGGGGCGGATGCTGCTCTTCGCCTCGCCCGGCACCGCCCAGCGGCTGCCCTCGCTGCTCGACTGGGAGGAGTGGGGCGGCTGTGCCGGTGCGGAGGGCGGCGGCGAGGGGCGGGTGCCTCCGCTGCTCTGCCACGGCACCGGGGACGCGGTGACCGTTCCTCCCCTGGCCTGCGGCCCGGCCGCGTCCGGCCCCCGCTGGGTGGTCGCGCCGGACACCCGTACCCCGTGGCTGCCCGGTCCCGACGTGCTGCTGTGGGCCTGTGTACGGGTGGCCAGGTCAGCGCCCCCGTCGGCGGTCCGGGATTCGATTTTTCCTCCTGCGGATCCGGATGCTAATGTCTACGACGTCAGCAGGCGCCGCTAGCTCAGTTGGTTAGAGCAGCTGACTCTTAATCAGCGGGTCCGGGGTTCGAGTCCCTGGCGGCGCACAGACGGAAGAAGCCCCTCGCGGAAGCGGGGGGCTTCTTCGTTGTGGGGTCCACGTCCACGGGGCTTTCCCCGGCCTCGGGGGCATCAGGGGTTCGCGGTGGGGATTCCGGTGGTGATGTGGACCGTCCAGGCGCCCGACGCGGTCCGGCCCGCGACCTCGATCCGCGCGTGCCCCTCGGGGAGGCTGTACGTCTCACCGACGCGCAGCGGGGCGTCGGCGAGCGGGGCGTAGACCGAGCGGTCCCAGCAGGCGTCGGTGCGGGGGTGGGTGTCGATGACCTGGACCGGTCCGCCGCCGGACGGGGTCTCGTTGCGCACCCGGTAGAGCAGGACGCCCTCGGTGCAGGTGGTGGTGTCGTTGCCGGTCGCGCCGCGGGCCTCGATGGCGACGGCGGTGTTCTCGCCGGTCCTGATCACCGCGAGCCGGGTGCCGATGGAGGCGCCGGGGCCGGGTGCGGCGGCCATCGGCACCAGGGTGAGGTCCCGGTCGCTCTGGACGCAGGCCACCTGGCGGCGGTCCAGCCAGCCGAGCTTCCACTTGTGCCAGCCGAAGAGGTCCGGCGCGAGTCCGAACTGGCTGCCCATCACGTCCCAGTCGCCGACGTGGGTGTCCCAGTCGCCTTTGCCGTCCGACGGCCGGTGGTAGAGGTCCGGCAGGTCGAAGACGTGCCCGGTCTCGTGGGCCAGCACGTTGTGGTCCGGCGGGTGCTGTTCGAAGACGGTGACGACGCGGCGGATGTCGGTGCCGTCGGCGCGCAGCGGCCGGTCGAAGTTGACGACCTTGGTGGCGTCGGAGTCGACGCCGGGGGCGTCCGGGTCGGCGACCAGGTAGACGATGTCGTACCGGGAGAAGTCGACCACCGGATCGGCGGCGGCCACGGCGTCGCGCAGGTAGGTGCCGCGCCCCTCGTCGTCCCAGTCCCGGTGTATGCCGTACCGGTCGGAGGCCCTGGGCATCCGGATCCACTGCTTCAGCGGGTGCGCGCGCAGCGTGAACTTCCCGTAGGAGGCGCGCTGGAAGAACTGGGTGGTGGCGGGGAAGTGGTCGGCGGCGAGCCGGTCGGGCGCGATGTCCGGGCGGTGGTCCGGGAAGGACAGGAAGATCATGACCGCGTCGAGCGGGCGGTCGGGCCGGGGATAGGCACTGTTCCAGCCGTCGACACCGAGTGAGTGGTGTGCCCCGGTGCGGGGCAGGGCACAGGGTCCGGGACCGGCGGTGGCGGCGACGGCGGGTCCGGCGACGAGGGAGGTGGCGGCGAGCGCCAGCAGGGAGGTCACGGCGGCCCCCGTCGCGCGCAGCCGGGACCGCTCCCCTCCCCCGGATCCCTGCGGACGCGGCACGGCTACCTCCGGTACCTCCGGGTACAAAACGCGGTGACCCCACCCACCCTGGGTCGGGGGCGGCGTTTCGGCCTGTTGGGCTGCACCAGTCGAGTCAGGGACCGACCGCGCCCCTGACCCTCACAGAACGTCACATTCGATCAATGACGCATCGTGGGAGAAGGTGAACGTTCCCAAGTGATCGGTTACGGGCAAAACGGAACCTTGCGTGAAGGGCGCGTGCGGGGCGTACGCGGGGCGTGCAAAGGTCGGACGCTGGAATGGCCGACACACCAAGCTCTATGCTTCACCAGGCTTTCCCGCGTGGACACCGCCTCCGAACCAGGCACTCCGCGCGGCGGGCCAGTCCGGCCACACCTGTTCAGGACAGAACTGCACGGCGGGAGCGAACGGTGAGCGGAACCTCCGAAGGGGCCGGGTCCGCGGCGGGCACACCTCGGTGCTCCGCGGGACCGACGGTCTCGGATCGTCACGTTCCGTGGCCGCCCGCCGGAGCCAGGAGTTCCGAGCCGCACGGCTACCGGGCCGCCTTCCTCGCCGCCACGCTCCCGATGGCCGTCGTCGACCACGAAGGCCTGGTCGTCACCGCCAACGAGGCCCTCGGCGACCTCCTCGGCCTGCCCGCCGCCGCGCTGACCAGCCAGTCCGCCGCCGACCTCCTGGACCTCGCGGCGGACGGCCGCACCTGGCACGCGTACCGCGAGGTGCTGCACGGGCGGCGGGCGCGCTTCCGGCGTACGCACCGGCTCAGGCACCCCGACGGGCGCACGCTGTGGGTCGAGGTCACCGTCGTACCGATGCCCGAGTGCGAGGGCCGGGCGGGGCGGGAAGGGTGCGAGGGGGCGGGCCGGGTGCTGCTCTCCGTCGCGGACGTCAGCGACCGGCGCGAGCTCCAGAAGCGGCTGCGCCACCTCCAGATGCACGACCCGGTGACCCGGCTGCCCAACCGGACGCTCTTCTTCGAACGGCTTTCGGCCGCCCTGGAGGCCACGGCGGACGGGGCCCCGGCGGGCGACGGCTCCGGGGAGCCCCGGATCGGGCTCTGCTATCTGGACCTGGACGGTTTCAAGGCCGTCAACGACACCATGGGCCACCGCACCGGCGACCGGCTGCTGGCCGCCGTCGCCGCCCGGCTCACCGAGTGCGCCGCCCAGGCCGGCCCGCGCCGGGGCGGCGGCGCCCGTCTCGTCGCACGGCTCGGCGGCGACGAGTTCGCGATCCTGGTCGAGAACTCCACCGGTACGCGGCAGCTCACCGACCTGGCCCGCGCGGTGCTGGCCGCCCTCCAGCGCCCCTTCGACCTGGCCGGGCAGCGGATCTCGGTCTCCGCCTCGATCGGGGTGGTGGAACGGCCGGTCGCCGGCACCTCGGCCACCGGTCTGATGCAGGCCGCCGACACCACGCTGTACTGGGCGAAGGCGGACGGCAAGTCCCGCTGGACGGTCTTCGACCCGGAGCGCAACGCCCACCGGATGACCCGCCAGACGCTCGCCTCCACGCTGCGGCCGGCGGTGGAGCGCGGCGAGTTCACCATCGAGTACCAGCCACTGGTCGGTATGGCCGACGGGATGGTGCGCGGGGTGGAGGCGCTGGTCCGCTGGAACCACCCGCAGTTCGGGCTGCTCTCGCCGAATCGGTTCGTCGCGATCGCCGAGGAGGACGGCTCGATCGTCCAGCTCGGCCGGTGGGTGCTCCGGTCCGCCTGCCGTCAGGCCCGGCGCTGGCAGCTGGAGCACCCCACCGATCCGCCGCTGTTCATCAGCGTCAACGTGGCGGTGCGCCAGGTCTGGGACTCCGACCTGGTCACCGATGTCGCGGAGATCCTTGCCGAGACGGGGCTCGACCCCTCGCTGCTCCAGCTGGAGCTGACCGAGTCCGCGGTGATGGGGTCGGCGGGCCGCCCGATCCAGGCACTCCAGTCGCTCAGCGACATGGGGGTGCGGATCGCCATCGACGACTTCGGCACCGGCTACTCCAACCTCGCCTATCTGAGCCGGCTGCCGGTCTCGGTGCTGAAGCTGGACGGCTCCTTCGTCCGCGGATTCCGCTACGACGACGGCGCGCACCCCAGCCCGGCCGACGAGACGATCGTCGAGGCGATGGTGCAGCTGGCCCACCGGCTGGGCCTGACCGTCACCGCCGAGTGCGTGGAGACGGCCGGTCAGGCCGAGCGGCTGCGCCGGATCGGCTGCGACACCGGGCAGGGGTGGCTCTACTCGCGCGCGGTGGCCCCGGAACGGATCGCCGAGCTGATCGGCGCGGGTCCGTTACGGGGCTGAGGGCACGGGCGGGCGGACGCGACCGGCGGGGTCAGGCCGCCGGGAGGCCGTACGCGTCCGCGATCAGCTCGTAGCTGCGCAGCCGGGCCTCGCCGCCGTGGGCGTTGGCGGTGATCATCAGCTCGTCGGCGCCGGTCCGCTTCGCCAGGTCGTTCAGGCCGGTGCGGACCTGGTCGGCGGTGCCGTGCACGATGTTGGTGAGCCAGCCGTCGACGAACTCGCGCTCCATCGGCGTGTAGTCGTACGCCTCCGCCTCCTCGGGCGTGGGGACCAGACCGGGGCGGCCGGTGCGCAGCCGGACCATGGACAGGGCGCCGGAGAGCACCTGGCGACGGGCCTCCCGCTCGTCGTCGGCGGCCAGGGCGGCGACGCCGATCAGCGCGTACGGGGCGTCGAGCACCGCGGAGGGCCGGAAGGACTCCCGGTACAGGTCGAGCGCCGGAATCGTGTTCTGCGCCGAGAAGTGGTGGGCGAACGCGAACGGCAGCCCCAGCACCCCGGCCAGCCGGGCGCTGAACCCGGACGAGCCGAGCAGCCAGAGCGGCGGGCGGCCCGGGGACTGGACACCGCCGTCGGACGTGGCCTGGACCGGGCCCGGAACGGCGTGGATCCGCGCGTACGGGTGCCCGTCGGGGAAGTCGTCGTCCAGGAACCGGGTCAGCTCGGCGAGCTGCTGCGGAAAGTCGTCGGCCCCCTCGTTGAGCCGGTCGCTGCGGCGCAGGGCGGCGGCCGTGGCGCCGTCCGTGCCGGGGGCCCGGCCGAGGCCGAGGTCGACGCGGCCGGGGGCCATGGCCTCCAGGGTGCCGAACTGCTCGGCGATGACGAGCGGGGCGTGGTTGGGCAGCATCACGCCGCCGGAGCCGAGCCTGATGCGCTCGGTGTGCGCGGCGAGGTGGGCCAGGATGACGGCCGGCGAGGAGGACGCGACGCCGGGCATCGAATGATGCTCGGCGACCCAGTAGCGGTGGAAGCCTCGGCGCTCGGCGAGCCGGGCCAGCTCCACGCCGGTGCGCAGGGCCTGGGTGGCGGTGCGGCCCTTGCCGACGGTCATCAGGTCCAGCACGGAGAGCGGTACGGGGGCCGATCCCTCCGCGGTGCCGTGGATGCCCGTGTCGTGGGTGCCCGTGTCGCGGCGCTCGTCGCCCCGGTGCCCGTCGCCTCGAATCTCGTCCACTTCCTGGCCCTCTCCGGTGGTGCTTCGGCTTCCGGAAGGACGTAACAGGAGGTGATCTCCGGTTATTCCCGGTGGCTGCCCCGTCCGCTGTGCGCGCGGGCCCGGCCCTCGCCCCAGACGGGCACCGGGGCGGGCGGCGCCTCCCGGCCGGCGAAGAGCCTGCCCAGCCGGGGGGACCATGCGCGGCGGCCGGCCAGGCGCAGCCCCTCGCGCACGGTGGCCTGGTTCCCGGTGAGGACGGGCTTGCCGAGGAAGGCCTCCAGCTCCTCCTCGTGCCCGGCGGTGTGCAGCGCGGTGTCGGGGAGCAGCACCACGTCAGCCTCCGGCCGGTCCGCCGCGGCGGCCAGCTCCTTCACCCGGTCGAGGTCCCAGGCGGCGGCCTCGGCGGCGGAGCCGAGGGCGGCGGCGGTGGTCGCGGCCGTCTCGATGTCCGCGGCGCGCAGGAATCCGGCGAACGCGGCGGTGACCTCCTCGGAGTAGGTGGAGGCGACGGCGACCCGCCCGGCACCCAGCTCCCGTACCGCGTGCACCAGGCCGAGGGAGGTGCTGGAGGCGGAGACGCCGACCGCGCGGGCCAGGGCGGCGGTCTGCTCGTGGGCGCCCTCCCACCCGTACAGGAAGCTGCCGGCCCCGCTCGCCCACACGACGCACTCGACACCGGCGCGCTGGAGGTCGGCCACTCCGGCGGCCAGCCGCTCGGGCTCACCGGTCCGCAGCAGCGCCTCGGCCGCGTAGGAGTCGTCCGCCACCCCGGTGTGGTGCACCACCAGCCGGACGGCGTCGAGCAGGATCTCCATCCGGGGGTAGTCGTCCTGGGCGAAATGGTCCGGGTAGAGGATTCCGACGGTCGTCATGTCCACCTGTCCGCCCTCCTGCGCGCTTCCGGCGTACGCCCGGCCTTCCTTGCGGCCGGGCGCTCCTGCCGCCGCCCGTTCCTTCCAAGTATTCCCCCATATGCGGCGAATCCTCCGATGCCCTGTTGACGGGTGGCGGGGCGGCTGCGAGCGTGGTCGTCCCGCACCCCCGGACGCAGCGGAGCGAGCGACTCTCATGCCGGAGCCCACCGTGCTCGTCCTGGACACCGCCCCCTCGCCGCGCCTGGGCCGGCTGACCGGCCGGGCCCGTGTCCGGTACACGGACGGGGCCGGGCTGACCGCCCTGCTCCCCACCGCCGACGTGCTGCTGGTGTGGGACTTCACCTCCGACGCGGTACGGGACGCCTGGCCCGGCGACGGGAAGCGCCCGGCCTGGGTGCACACCGCGAGCGCGGGGGTGGACCGGCTGCTCTGCCCGGAGCTGACCGCCTCCGACACCGTGCTGACCAACGCCCGGGGCATCTTCGAGCGGCCGGTCGCCGAGTACGTCACCGGGCTGCTGCTGGCGTTCGCCAAGGACCTGCCCGGCACCCTGGACCTCCAGCGGCGGCGGCAGTGGCGCCACCGCGAGACCGTCCGGCTCGCGGGCAGCCGGGCCGTCGTCGTCGGCGCGGGTCCGATCGGGCGGGAGATCACCCGGCTGCTGATGGGGCTGGGCATCAAGGTGGCGCTGGTGGGGCGGACCGCGCGGCGCACCGTGCACGGCATCGGGGATCTGGACCGACTGGCCTCGCTGGCCGACTGGGTGATCGCCGCCGCCCCACTGACCGACACGACCCGCGGCATGTTCGACGCCCGGTTCTTCGGGCTGATGCAGCCCTCGGCCCGCTTCGTGAACGTGGGGCGCGGCCCGCTGGTCGTCGAGGAGGACCTGGCCGAGGCGCTGCGCAGGCGGTGGATCGCCGGTGCGGCGCTCGACGTGTTCGAGCGGGAGCCGCTGGAGCCCGGGAACCCGCTGTGGGACGTACCGGATCTGATCGTGTCCCCGCACATGAGCGGGGACACGGTGGGCTGGCGGGACCGGCTGAGCGAGCAGTTCGTGACGATGTTCGACCTCTGGGCGGGCGGGCAGCCCCTCCCGAACGTGGTGGACAAGCGGCGTGGCTACGTACCCATGCCCGAAACATAACGGTAAGCACCTATTCGACCGGGTGGCATCGACATCCTTCCGGACCAGGTATGATTTTCAAGTCAGCAGGCGCCGCTAGCTCAGTTGGTTAGAGCAGCTGACTCTTAATCAGCGGGTCCGGGGTTCGAGTCCCTGGCGGCGCACAGACAACGCACTGGGCGGTTCACGTACACACGTGAACCGCCCAGTGCGTTTTGCGCTGCCCGCACCCCTCCCCGCCTCCCCCTCACCGACCCCTGCCCGAGGAAATGTACAAGCGTTTTAAACGCTCGTACTAGACAAGCGTTTTATACGTCCGTACATTGCTTGTCATGCCGAACGCCACGAGCACGACGCGCACCACCGCCGCACAGGGTCCCCTCGCGGGACGCCGGGAATGGACCGCCTTCGTGGTCCTCCTGCTGCCCCTCCTCCTCGTCTCGATGGACATCTCCGTCCTCTTCTTCGCGATCCCGTCCATCGACCGGGACCTCGCCCCCAGCGCCACCCAGCAGCTCTGGATCTTCGACGTGTACGCCTTCGCCCTGGCCGGGCTGCTCATCACGATGGGCTCGCTGGGCGACCGGATCGGCCGCCGCAAGCTGCTGCTCCTGGGGGCGGTGGCGTTCGGGACCGCGTCGGTCGGTGCCGCCTACGCCGACAGTCCGGAGATGCTGATCGCCGCCCGCGCGCTGCTCGGGATCGGCGGGGCGACGCTGATGCCGTCGACCATGGGACTGGTGCGGAACATGTTCCGCAACGAGCAGCAGCGCACCCGCGCCGTGGGGATCTGGTCGGGGGCGATGGCGGGCGGGGTCGCGCTCGGCTCGGTGCTCAGCGGGGTGATGCTCCAGCACTTCTGGTGGGGCTCGGTCTTCCTGATCAATGTGCCGGCGATGGTGCTGCTGCTCGTCCTGGTGCCGGTGCTGGTCCCCGAGTTCAAGGACCCGAACCCCGGCCGCTTCGACCTGCTGAGCGTGCCGCTGTCGCTGGGCTCGGTGCTGCCGGTCATCTACGGCGTCAAGGAGACGGCCGCCCACGGCTTCGGCCTGCGCAACACCCTGATCGCCGCCGCCGGGCTGGTCGTCGGCTGGTTCTTCGTCCGCCGCCAGCGGGTCCGGCGCGACGCGATGATCAGCCGGGAACTCTTCCGCGACCGCAACTTCTCGGCCGGGATCGGGCTGAACGCGATGGCCGCGTTCGCGATGATGGGTTCCTCGTTCTTCACCACGCAGTACCTCCAGTCGGTGCTCGGCATGGGCACGTTGGAGGCGGCGCTGTGGAGCCTGGCTCCGTCGCTGGCCGTGGGCGCCGCGGCCCCCACCGCCACCGCGGTCGCCCAGCGGGCCGGACGGGCCCGGGTGATCTGCGCCGGCTTCGTCATCGCCGCCGCGGGCTTCGGCCTCCTCGCCCTGACCGGTACGGACGCGCTGTGGCTGCTGCTGGTCGGCTGCGCCGTGATGAGCAGCGGCATCGTCACCGTGATGGCGCTGGTCTCGGACCTCGCGCTGTCCACCGCCCCGCCGGAGAAGGCGAGTTCGGCGGCCTCGCTGCTGGAGACCGGGCAGGAGTTCGGCGGCGCGATGGGGATGGCCCTGCTGGGGGCGGTGTCCACCGCGATCTACACGGCGGACATGCCTGACTCGGCCCCGGAGATCGCCCGCAAGACCCTGGCGGGTGCGGTGGCCACGGGCGACGGTTCGCTGATCGCGGCGGGACGGGAAGCCTTCGTCCACAGCATGCACAGCGCCTCGGCGGCCGGTGCGGTGCTGCTGCTGGCGGGTGCGGTGCTGGCCGCGACGGTGCTGCGCCGGGCGGCGCGGCCCGACGAGCGGGAGGCCACTGCGGATGTCGCCGCGGAAGCCGCGCCAGTGGCTTAGGGGGTGTCTGATAAATGAGTGCGGGTGAAGGAGCGGGGTCCGGTGCGTGCGATCGCAAGGCGCCGGGGCGTCCGCGTGGCGGAGCCACGTGGGCGGTTCGGCAACGCCGCGAGCGTGCGTGCCGGACCCCGCGACGCCGCAGGCATTTGTCAGACACCCCCTAGGGCTGGGACTCGTCGTTCGGGCCGTGCTCCGGTGCCGGTCGGGCTCGCTGGTCGAGTCCGGGCGGCACCGGCGTGCCGTGCGCGGTGTACGCGGCCGCCAGCGCCGACAGCCCCTCGTCGGTGAGCGGGGCGTACGCCCCGTCCGGGCCCCGGTGCCAGACCGGGTCGCCGCACCAGAACCCCTCCCGGCGCAGGCCCGCCCGGTGCACCTTGTTCGTCGCCGTCACCGGCATCGCGGGCACGATCCGTACGAAGGCGGGGGCCATCTTCGTCCCCAGGTCCGGCTGGGCCGCGAGGAACCGGGCGAAGGCGGCCGGGGCGAAGGCGGCCCCCGCCCGCAGCGCCAGCGCCGCCATCACCTGGTCCCCGGCGGCCGGGTCCGGCACCGCGTACACCGCCGCCGCCACCGCGTCCGGCCACCGGGCCAGGATGTTCTCGATCATCGCGGCGGCCAGGTTCTCGCTGTCCACCCGGAGCCGGTCGTCGGTGCGGCCCGCGAAGTAGTAGAAGCCCTCGGCGTCCCGGAAGAAGAGGTCCCCGGTCCAGTACCAGCCGCCGCGCACCCGTTCCGCGTCGGCCGCCGGGTTGCGCCAGTACCCCTCGAAGGGGGTGGGGCCCCGGTTGACCAACTCCCCTATCGCCTCGGCCCCGTTGACCAGTCGTCCCGCCCCGTCGAAGACGGCGGCGGCCCGCTCCCGCCCCGTCTCCGGATCGACCACCGCGAGGTCGTCGCGCGCGGCGGCCCGGCCGACCGCCCGTGCCGGGGTGTCCGGGGTCCGCTGGATCGCCGCGCCGCCCTCGGAGGAGCCGTACCCCTCGACCAGCCGCACCCCGAACCGCTCCCGGAACCGGGCCGCGTCCACCGCCCCGGCCTCCGTGCCGAAGCCGAGCCGGAGCCGGTGCTCCCGGTCGTCCGGCCGCTCGGGGGTGGCGAGCAGGTACTGCACGGCGCGGCCGACGTAGGTGAAGTACGTGGCCCCGTGGGCGCGTACGTCGTCGAGGAAGCCGGAGGCGGAGAAGCGGCGGCGCAGCGCGACGGCGGCCCCGCCGGCCAGCGCGGGGGCCCAGTCGGCGATCACCGCGTTGCCGTGGAACATCGGCATGCAGACGTAGTGGACGTCCTCGCGCCGGACCCGGAAGTGGCCGGCCAGCGAGGCCCCGGCGGCCGCCAGCCGCCCCTGGGTGCAGATCGCGGCCTTGGGCGCGCCGGTGGAGCCGGAGGTGAAGTAGAGCAGCATCCGGGTCCCGGGGCCGGTGCCCGGCCGGGCGACGGCGGCGGGCTCGGCCCCGGCGTACGGGGCGAGGAGTTCGGCGTACGCCTCGGTGCCGGTCACCAGGACGCGGACGCCCGGGAGGTCCAGCCCGGCGAGGAGCGGCAGATGGGCGCGCTCGGTGACCAGGATCCGGCAGTCGGTGTGCAGGATGTCGCGGGCCAGTTCGGCGCCGCGCCGGGTCGGGTTGATCCCGGCGACGGCGGCCCCGGCCAGGGCCGCCGCGCTCAACCAGAGAGGAAACTCCGGGGTGTTGTCCAGCAGCACTCCCACGTGCGGTTCGCCGCCCGCCGGCAGCAGATCCGCCAGGAGCGCGGCCCGAGCGGCAGCGCCCGAGGCGACCTGGTGATGGGTGAGGACGGTGTCCTCGTACCTCAGTCCGGGCCGGTGGTCGCCCCATTGGCGCTGTACGAGCTCCGCTGCGGTGCCTGCGCTCCCCATGGCGCCGCACGGTAACTGACTATACGTCAGAACTGAACATCGGAGCAGGCGTAGAACGCGTTGGTCGTGTCGGCGACGTTCCAGACGCTCAGGATGATGTGCTTCCCGGTCTTCTGGGTGGGGATGGTGCCCTGCTGGGTGAGGGTCGCCGGGGGCTGCTTGCCGCCGTACGGCACCGTCATGAAGGGCTGGGACTCCAGGTCGGCCCTGGTGAGCGGCTTGGTGGGGTCCCAGCCGTCCTTGGTGATGTAGTAACGGAAGTCCGACGTGGCATGGCGGGCGGTGAACTGCCAGCGGAACTGGAAGCCCTGGCCGCCGGTGACCTGGGTGGCGGGCCAGTTGCCGCCGCGCGGGTCGTCCAGCTGGGCGAACTCGCCGTGACCGCCGGAACAGATCTTCCCATCGGCCGGACCCGCCGCCGGGAACCCCTTGGGGCCCTCGACGCTCTGCGGCTCCCACTGGATGTTGCCGCAGCCGGTCACCGTGCCGTTGGCACAGAGCTTCTGGCGGCTGATGGGGTTGTCGGTGTAACCGTGGCTGCTGGCGCTGCTGGTCGCGAACATCGAAACGCCCACGACGGCCAGGCCGACCACGGCCGCACTCACCTTTTTACGCATGTGCTGTCGCTCCTTCAGAACGGGGGGAGGTTCCATGAGCCGTACTGCGCGCGTTTCCTGCGGTCTAGACCAAGTCTTAGGTTATGGACGGGACATGAACATGTCCAGACCAATCGAAGGTGGATTCCGGTTACCGGTCCGGTTCGGCTCAGGACCCCTCCCGGCCGTTGCGGCCGGTGTAGAAGGCCACCGTCAAGTCCTTGACGAGGGACTTCCGTTCGTAGTCGTCCAGCTCCACGATGCCGCGTGCGGTGAGCCGGTTGACGGTGTCGTCGACCGCGTCCACCACCGAGGTGAGCACGCTGTCGCGGTGCTTGGCGTCGAGGACGGCGATCCGGCGGCGCTGCATCGCGGCGGCGACCTCGGGCGCGTACTCGATCCCGGTCGGCTGCGCGGAGTAGACCTCGATGCCGACCGGCTCGCAGTCCGCCTTCAGCAGCCGGGTCAGCGCGTCGCCGACCGCCTCCGCGTTGCGCAGGGTGTGGGTGTCCTCGTGGAAGGCGTCGGCGGGCAGCTGGGAGAGGACCCGGGCCATCGCGGCCTCGACCTGCTCGCGCAGGTACGCCTCGTGGTCGGCGACCCCGAGCGCCGCCCGTGCGGTGTCGTCGATCCGCCACACCACGAGGACGACGACACGCAGCGCGGTGCCGTTGGCGTCGACGGCGGGGAGCGGTTCGCTGCGCCAGTGCCGCAGCCGTACGTCGATGCGGCGGCGCAGCAGCAGCGGGCTGATCCACATCAGCCCGGTCCGCCGTACGCTCCCCCGGTACTCGCCGAACAGGGTCAGCACCCAGGCGTGGCCCACCCGGCCCCGGCTCAGGCCGCCGAGCGCGAAGAGCACCAGCGAGGCCAGCGCGGCGAGCGCCGCCCAGGCGCCGAGGCCGACCCCGTGGTCGGGGCGCGGCGTGAGCCCGAACCGGACGAGCGCCCCGGCGGGCAGGGTGCCGTTCCACCAGAGCACCGCGCCGACACCGGTCGCGCCGGTCAGGGCGGTGAACAGCGCCAGCCAGCCGGGGATCGCGGGGCCCGGCCGTTCGGCGAGGCAGGGATCGCCGGCCGGGGCGGGCCGGGTGGAGGGCCTGACCTGCGGCCCTCTCGGCAGGGGCGGTCTGTGCGCGTCCGGCCGGGGCGGCTCGCCGCCACCCCACCAGGGGCCGTCGGCGGGCGGGTCCTCGGGCGGGGCGGTACGGGATCCGGCGCGGGCCGCCTCGGCGGCGTCCTCGCGGAAGAGCAGGTGGACCGGGATGGTCGAGGTGCGCCCGGAGGCGATGACCGCCTGGTGCCGCCCGGCCGCCCGGAGCGGTTCGGCGGCGGCCACGGGCACGGGCGCTTCACCGCCGGACACCGGCAGCGAGTCGAAGACCGCCTCGCGGGCCGGGCTGGGCCGGGGCGCGGGCGGGGCGCCGACCTCCTGGTCCGTGGGGTCGGCGGGGAGCGGCACCAGTGGCCGGCCCTCCGCGGCCGGGAGCGCCGGAACCGAGACCGAGGCCGAGGTCGTACCGAAGCCCGCCTCCGGAGTGTCGCCCGGGACCAGGTCCAGTACGAGATCGACGACCGGTTCCGGGCCGACACCCCGGAACGGCTCCGGAGCCGGTTCCAGAACCGGAGCCGGAGCCGGAGCCGGATCAGGGACGGCCGGGGCAGGGACAGCCGGGGCAGGGTCGGCCCGGTCCGGGCCGACCCAGTCCGGAACAACCTCGTCCGGAACGACCTCGTCCGGAGCGGCCCCGAACGGGGCGGGCCGGTCCGAGGCGACCCCGGGCGAGGTGGCCCCGAACGAGGCGGTGCCCTCCCACTCGGCGGTCTCCCACTCGGCGGCCTCCCGGCCGAAGGCCCCGCGGCCGGGCGGCTCGTACCGGGGAGCCCCGCGCCCGGGCGGCTCCCACCCGGGCGCGTCCCACACCGGCACGTCCCGGCCGGGCTCCTCCCACTCGGGAACGGCCCGCCCGAACACCGCCCGGTCGGGTACCTCCCACTCGGGCACCTCCCGGCCCGACACCGCCTGACCCGACACCGCCTGCCCCGTCGCCTCCCACTCGGGCACGTCCCGTCCAGGCACCTCCCGACCGGACACGGTCCGCCCCGTCGCCTCCCACTCGGGCGCGTCCCGTCCAGGCACGTCCTGACCGGGTACCTCCCACCCGGGCATCTCCCGACCGGACACCGTCCGCCCCGCCGCCTCCCACTCGGGAGCTTCTCGGCCGGGCCCCTCCCGGTCGTACGGCTCCCACCCCGGCGGCTCCCATCCGGGCGGCGCCGCCCGGTCCGGGGAGGGCGGTGGGACCGGCGCCCGGTCGCCCTCGCCCGGCCTTCCGTCCTCCGGGGTCCCGGAGCTGCCCGACACCGTGGATCGCATACCCGCCTCCGTCATGTCCGTCGTGTCACCCGAAGAGTCGTGTTCGGCCGGGGGGTCGCGCCCGGCCGAAGAGCGGCGCCCGGCCGAGGAACCGTGTTCAGCCGAAGAGCCGCCGCCAGGTCTCCGGCCCGGGGTAGCCGTCGGCCGCCGCGCCCCGCCAGCCCTGTGCGCGCTGGAAGGCCTCGACATTGCGCCGGTCGGCCTCGGTCCACCGGGGACCGGGACCTGACGTGTAGTACTTACCGAATCCCTTCTTCACCAACTGTTTGCCGAGCCGCTCGACATGGCTGTTGCTCTGTCCGGACCGGAAATAGCCCCGCCCGGGGTACTTCGAATCCTGGTTCGACGTGTGGTGTCCGCCGCCGGAACCGCCTCCCGCGGCGGGGATGTCGCGGCCCGTGCCGTTCACCAGCAGCCGCCAGGTGCCCGGGCCGGGGATGCCGTCCGCTTCCCGCCCCTTCCACCCCTGGGCCCGCTGGAACGCCTGCGTCGCGCGCCGGTCCGACTCACCCCAGGCCGGGCCGGGCCCCACCCGGTAGAAGCGCTTGCCGCCCCGCGCGATCAGCATCCGGCCGAGCTCGGTGACATGGGCGTTGCGGGCGCCGGGCCCGAACTTCCCGGTGCCGGGATAGGCCCTCGACACCGCACCGGCCGCACCGCCCCCGGTCAGCCCCCGGTAGCGGTACGCGACGTAGCTGCCGGAGTGGGACCAGTACGCCATCGGCGCCGTCACCCGGCGGGTGTGCGGCTTCGTCTGCTCGTACGCCGTGTAGTGGCGGTGCGAGGAGTCGGTCCAGCCGCCGAAGATCGTGACGTGCGAGCCCTTCGTGGGGTCGGCCGGATTGTGGAAGAGCAGGATGTCGCCGGGCTGGAGCTGTGCCCGGGGGATCCGGGTGCCGAACGCGGCGAGGCTGCCGGTCCACTCGTTGCCGGGCAGGTCCCAGGCCATCGACACATAGCCCGAGCAGTCCCGCCGGTAGCCGTCGGTCCAGTACCCGGAGAGGCTGTACGGGACCTGGGCGGTGACCCACCGCCGTGCCCGCTGGATGATGGCCTCGCGGGTGGTGGGGCGCAGCTTGGGTGTGGTGGTCGTGGTCGAGGGCGGTCCGGCCGCCCCGGCGCCCCGCAGCGGCCCGGGCCCGCCCTGCGGGCTGTCCCCGCCCTGCTCGGCGCGGGCGGCCCCGGCCGCTCCGGCCACCGGGCCCGTGAGGCCCGCCGCCTCGGCGACGCCGCTGCTCAGCACCACCCCGGCCGCGGTGGCCAGCACCAGGGCGCGGCGGGCGCCGTGGGCGGCCGGATGGCCCCCGTACCGCACGGGCAGGGCGCGGGCGGCGGTCCGCCGCCGTGCGGCGCACCCCGCGCAGGCGCAGTCGGCGGCGGGCTCGTACTCCTCGAATGCCGGCACAGTCATGCGATCCCCTCCGCACTGGTCAAGATCTTCCGGGAACGTCCGCTCGGACACCGGTGTCTCAACTCTCCTGACATAAGACATTTTGACGGACAGAAGAGAAAAAACGACCATCCGACAGGCCGCGAACGAACGCCGATGGTCCGGAGCACTCTCCGGCTTCGGGTAGAGTTCTCCAGGTCAGCAGGCGCCGCTAGCTCAGTTGGTTAGAGCAGCTGACTCTTAATCAGCGGGTCCGGGGTTCGAGTCCCTGGCGGCGCACGCAGAGCCGAAGCCCCCTCATCGAGCATGAGGGGGCTTTCGCGCGTCCACGCACCCGCACCGCACCCCCTCGCCGGACCTCCCGCCCCGGGGCGCCCTCGATGACGCCCTTCTGAATCATTACCCGAATGGGCGGCGCACAGTCACCGAACGGTTACCCAGAGGCGCGAAGCGGATTCTCATACGCCGCCACGTGCGCCCTCCGCAAGGGGGACCCGAATCGTACGTACGCCCGGCGGGCGTCGAAGCGGGCCGGGGCGAGGAGCTGGATGTCGTCGGCGGTGAAGACCGCGACGGTGCCGTCCGTTCGGGTGAGCTCGGCCTCGGCCCACCGGCCAGGC
Source organism: Streptomyces sp. NPDC092952 (assembly GCF_044754785.1). Taxonomy (NCBI): domain Bacteria; kingdom Bacillati; phylum Actinomycetota; class Actinomycetes; order Kitasatosporales; family Streptomycetaceae; genus Streptomyces; species Streptomyces sp. NPDC092952. The sequence goes on from NZ_JBIVPT010000002.1 coordinate 675,815, forward strand.
GGACAGCCGCCCCGGCCCGGGGTTCCGTACCGGGCCGGGGCGGGGCGCTCAGGTCAGTCCGTGGTCCGGCGGCCCCGGCGGCGGGTGCCGCGGAGCACCACGGCGACGGCCGTGACGGCGGCCAGGACCAGTCCGGTGACCGTCTGCGCGGTGCCGGGGCCCTCCTGGCGGCCGTCCCCGGTCGCGAACAGGGCAACGCCGCCGCCCGCGGCGACCGGGGCGAGCGGAGTGGCCCGGCCCCGGTCGATCACGGCGACCGTGCCGGTACCGGTGGTTCCCGTGGTATCGGCGGTGCCCGTGGTGTCCTGGCTGCCTTTGCCGTCCGTACCGGCCGCGCAGGTGACCCGGACGGCGTGGTCGCCGGGCCGGGCGTCCGAACTGATCCGGGTCCGGGCGACGAGCCCCCCGTCCGGGCCGGGGGCGAAGCCCGCCGGGGCGACGAAGGCGTCGGACCGGCCGGTGGCCGCGCGGCCCGCGCAGCCCGTCAGCCTCAGCTCCACCTCACCGCCCGCCCCGACGGAGCCCGGACTCGCCGTGAGCGAGACCCCCGGGGCGGGCCCGGATTCGGCCAGTGCGGTGGCGGCGGGCGCCAGGGTCGCCGTGACCACCGCTGCGGCACAGAACGTGAGGAGCGTGAAGCGCATCGTGAACCTCCTTCGAGCAGGTTCACGCGTCCCGGCGCGTTCCGCATCCGCAGGAGCGGGGCGCCGGGGCCCCTCAGGGGGTTTCGACCAGGTCGACGAGGTCGGCGATCGAGTCGACGACCTTGGACGGCCGGAACGGGTGCTTGTCCATGTCGGCGACCGTGGTGAGCCCGGTCAGGACGAGGAAGGTCTGCATCCCCGCCTCCAGACCGGCCAGCACGTCGGTGTCCATCCGGTCGCCGATCATGGCGCTGGACTCGGAGTGGGCGCCGATCGCGTTGAGCCCGGTGCGCATCATCAGCGGGTTGGGCTTGCCCGCGAAGTACGGCTCCTTGCCGGTGGCCTTGGTGATGAGGGCGGCGACGGAGCCGGTGGCGGGGAGCGGGCCCTCGGCGGACGGGCCGGTCTCGTCGGGGTTGGTGCAGATGAACCTGGCCCCGCCGTTGATCAGCCGGATCGCCTTGGTGAGCGCCTCGAAGCTGTACGTACGGGTCTCGCCGAGGACCACGTAGTCGGGTTCGTGGTCGGTGAGGACGTACCCGATGTCGTGCAGGGCGGTGGTGAGCCCGGCCTCGCCGATGACGTACGCCGTGCCGCCGGGGCGCTGGTCGTCCAGGAACTTGGCGGTGGCCAGCGCGGAGGTCCAGATGTTCTCCACCGGCACGTCCAGGCCCATGCGCTTGAGGCGGGCGTGCAGGTCGCGGGCGGTGTAGATGGAGTTGTTGGTGAGGACGAGGAAGGGCAGGCCCGATTCGCGCAGCCGCTTGATGAAGGCGTCCGCCCCGGGGATCGGGGTGCCCTCGTGGATCAGGACACCGTCCATGTCGGTGAGCCAGGATGAGATCGGCTTGCGCTCTGCCATGTGCGGGACTCCTGCCGTACGCCGTGTGCGGGGACGCCGGCGGCACCGCGTTGTGCAGCGCCGACGTCCCCGATTTTAGAGCGTGGGTCCCTCGGGACCCCGGGCCGGCCGGTCAGCTGCCGGTGGCGGACTTCCAGGCGCCGACGTAGTCGTCCAGGTTGGTGCCGATGTCCGACCAGTCGGGCTCGAAGATCTCGACGCCGTCCATCAGCTTGGCCAGCTCGATGGCGTTGGCGTCGGTGGCCTCGACGTCCTTGCGGGCGGAGAAGCCGCCGCCGACCGCGCTGACGTCCTTCTGGGCCTGCTCGGAGAGCATGAAGTCGAGCAGCTTCTTGCCGTTCTCGGTGTGCGGGGCCTTGTTCACCAGGCCGGCCGCGTAGGGCAGGGCGAAGGTGGTGGGCTTGCCGCCCTGCTTCGCGGGGAACCAGAGGCCGAGGTTGGGCATGTCCTTGGACTGCGCGAAGTTCATCTGGACGTCGCCGTTGGCGGCGAACAGCTCGCCCTTGTCGACCTTGGGGGCCAGCTTGCCGGTGGAGGCGGACGGGCCGACGTTGTTGGCCTGGAGCTTCTTCAGGTACTCCATCGCCGGCTCCTTGCCGCCGAAGTCGTGCATGGCCTTGATGAGGACGGCCGTGCCGTCGCCGGCGACCCCCGGGGTGGAGTACTGGATCTTGTTCTTGAACGAGCCGTCGAGCAGCGCCTCCCAGGTGCCCGGCGCCTTCTTCAGCTCCTTCTTGTTGTAGATGAAGCCGAAGTAGTTGTTGACGACCGAGGTCCACTTGGCGTCGGAGGCCTTGTCGGCGCCGTCGACCTGGTCGGCGCCCTTCGGCGCGTACGCGGCCAGCAGCCCCTTGGCGTCGGCCTGCTGGATGAACGGGGGCAGGGTGACCAGGACGTCCGCCTGGGTGTTGGACTTCTCGCGGACGGCGCGCTGCACCATCTCGCCGGAGCCGCCCTCCACGTACTTGACCTTGATGCCGGTCTTCTTCTCGAAGTCCTTGAAGACCTTGTCGTACCAGCCGTCGCCGTTCTCGCCCTTGAGGCCGTCGGCGCTGTAGACGGTGACGACCTTCTCGTCGGAGGCGGCGGAGGAGCCGCCGCAGGCGGAGAGGGTGGCGGCCAGGGCGAGGGCGCCGGTGACGGCGGCGATGGGCTTGAGGTGGTTCTTGCGCATGGCGGGTCGTATCTCCTGGATGTCGGCCGGAAGCCGGCCGGAGTCGTTACGGGGGTCCGAGGTCGTTGCGGGGGACGCCGGAGGACCGGCGGAAGCGGATCAGCGGTACGAGGCCCTGGTGCGGATGCGGGAGACTCCGAGCAGCACCAGCAGCGTCGTGCCCATCAGGACCACGGCGACGGCCGCTCCGGTGAACAGCGAGCCACGGTCGGTGGCCGCGAAGATCTGCACCGGGAGCGGTGTCCAGTCGGGCGGGTAGAGCATCATCGTGGCGCTCAACTCACCCATGGACAGCGCGAAGCAGAGCCCCGCCGCCGCCGTGAGCGACGGCAGCAGGAGCGGCAGCCTGATGCGCCACAGGACGTAACCGGGGCGGGCGCCGAGGCTGGCCGCCGCCTGTTCGTACATCGGGTCGAGACGCACTATTGCCGCCGAAACCGACGAATAGGCGAACGCCGTGACAAGAATGGTGTGCGCCAGGATCACGATCCAGCGCGTGCCGTTGAGGAGCATCGGCGGCTTGCTGAACGCGACGAGCACGGCCAGGCCGACGACCACCGACGGCACCGCCACCGGCAGCATGAACAGCGCGTCGAGGAACCGCTTGCCGCGCCTGCGCAGCGAGGCGGCGGCCAGCGCGGCCCAGGAGCCCACGGTCAAGGCCAGCAGGCTGGCGCTGACGGCGGTGATCAGGCTGGTGGTCAGGGCCTGGAGGGAGTCGCCCCCGGTGGCCGCCGCGTAGTGCTTGGTGGTCGGCCCGGAGGGGAAGGCGCCGGACCAGTTGGTGGTGAAGGACGCGGCGAGGACGACCAGCAGCGGCACCGCGAACAGCGGCACGAAGAGCAGGAAGAACACGGCCCAGCTGGCCCACTTCCCGCTACGGCTATGCACCAACACGGCGGCTCACCATCCGATACAGGCTGTAGAGGCCGACGGAGATCGCGATGTTGACGACGGCGACGACACAGGCCGCCGGGTAGTCGGACTCCAGGATCGCCTTGCTGTAGACGAGCATCGGCAGGGTCGTGACGCCCTTGGCGCCGGTGAAGAGCACGATGCCGAACTCGTTGAGGCACATCACCAGGACCAGGCTGCCGCCGGCGGCGAGCGCGGGCAGCGCCTCGGGGAGGATCACCCGCCGCACGATCCGGCCGGGCCCGGCCCCCAGCGAGGAGGCCACCTCCAGCTGCGCCGTGTCGAGTTGGGAGAACGCGGCGAGCAGCGGGCGCATCACGAACGGGGTGAAGTAGGTGATCTCGGCGAGCAGGACGCCCCACGGGGTGGTGAGGAAGTCGAAGGGACCGCTGGCCGCCCCGGTGACGTCCGTCCACAGTCCGTTGGCCATGCCGACGCTGCCGTAGATGAACAGCAGGGCGAGCGTGATCAGGAAGGACGGGAAGGAGAGGAAGACGTCGATGAACTTGGCGACGGCCCGGCCGCCGGGGAACGGCACGAACGAGATGATCATGGCCAGGACGAAGCCCAGCACCAGGCAGCCGACCGTGGCGCCGACCGCCAGCCAGACCGTGGTGGTCAGCGCCGAACGGAACGACTCGGAGGCGAAGACCTCGCCGTACGGGGCGAGCGAGGTGCCGCCCTCGTCGGGGCGGACGGACTGCTGGACGACCAGGGCCAGCGGGTAGAGGAAGACCACGGCGAGGACCGCGACGGGCGGCAGCGCCCAGACGAAGCGGGGTACGCGGCGGGGCTCGCGGGCCGGGGCCTGCGGCTCGCCGCCCGGTCCCGCTCCGTGCGTGTCCCTGGCCGCGGCGAGGGCCGGTGCCGCGCTAGCCATCGGCTCCTCCCCCGGTTCCCGGGGCCGCGCCGGCGGGCAGCAGCACCGCGTCCTCGGCCGCGAAGTGCAGGGTGACCCGGTCGCCGAGGGCGGGGGTCTCGCGGAGTTCCTTGACGTCGGCCTTGACGCGGTGGCCGTCGACGTCGACGTAGAGGCGGTGGGTGGAGCCGCGCCACTGGACCTCGGCGATCGTTCCGGCGAGCGCGTTGGGTCCCTCGCCGAGCCCGACCAGGTGGGGGCGGACGCAGAGGGTGGCAGTGGCGCCCCGGGCGGCCTCGCCGGTCGGTACGGAGAGGGCGCGCCCGGCGAAGCCGACGCTGTCGGCCGCCTCGGCGACGGTGACCGGCAGCAGGTTGGCGTTGCCGACGAAGGAGGCGGTGAACTCGGTGCGCGGGCGCCGGTAGAGGTCCTGCGGGGTGCCGCAGTCCTGGAGCCGCGCCTTGTCCATGACCGCGATCCGGTCGGCGAGGGTGAGCGCCTCGACCTGGTCGTGGGTGACGTACAGGATGGAGACGTCGGGCAACTCCCGGTGCAGCCGCGCCAGTTCGGCGAGCATTCCGGAGCGGAGCTGGGCGTCGAGGGCGGAGAGCGGTTCGTCGAGCAGCAGGACCCCGGGCCGGATGGCGAGCGCGCGGGCGATGGCGACGCGCTGCTGCTGGCCGCCGGAGAGCTCGCGCGGGAAGCGCGTGGCGTAGGTGGCCATGCCGACCATGTCGAGGGCCTCGGCGACGCGCTCGGGGATCTCGGACTTGGCGGCCTTGCGGGCCTTGAGCCCGAAGGCGACGTTGTCCTGGACCCGCATGTGCGGGAAGAGGGCGTACTGCTGGACGACCATGCCGATGCCGCGCTTGTGCGGCGGCAGGGCGGTGACATCGCGGTCGCCGAGGTAGACCCGGCCCGAGGCGGGCCGGACGAATCCGGCGACGGCGCGCAGGGCGGTGGTCTTGCCCGAGCCGGAGGGGCCGAGCAGGGCCATGACCTCGCCGGGTTCGACGGTCAGGTCGAGCCGGTCGAGGACGGTGTTGCCCCCGTACGCGACGCTGACCTGGTCGAACCTGATTCCGCTGCGGACGGACCGCTCTCCGCCGGTCATGCCTCGGCCCGCGCGATCAGGTCGGGCAGCTCGGCGACGGAACCGAGGACGTGCGTGGCGCCGTTGCGGCTCAGCTGGTCCTTGTCGTGGGCGCCGGTGAGCACCCCGGCGACGATCCCGGCACCGGAGCGGACCCCGCTGAGCATGTCGTACGAGGTGTCGCCGGCGACCACGATCTGCTGGACGCCGTCGACGGCGCCGGTGCGCAGGAAGGCGGCGAGCACCATGTCCGGGTAGGGGCGGCCGCGGCCGCCCGCGTCGGCCGGGCAGAGGGTCAGGTCGACCAGGTCCTGCCAGCCGAGCGCGGCCAGGATGGCGTCCTGGGTGACCCGGGCGAAGCCGGTGGACAGGACCACGGTGCGGCCCTCGTCCTTGAGCCGCTCGATGGCGTCGCGGGCGCCGGGGACCGGGGCGATCCTGCCCCCGTCGACCAGCTCGCCGTAGGCCGTCTCGAAGGCGGTGTTGGCCTGCTGGGCGCGCTGCTCGTCGCCGAAGAGGTGGCGGAAGACGGAGATCTTGGACTCGCCCATGGTGGCGCGTACGTAGTCCAGCTTCCCGGCGTGGTCGGCGGAGCCGGGTTCGACGCCGAGGCGCTCGGCGGCCACCGAGAACGCCTGCTCGACGAGCCCGCCGTCGGCGACGGTGGTGCCGGCCATGTCGAGCACGATCAGGTCGAGGGGGGTCTTGGGGTTCTGCGGGGTCATGTCGTCACCAGCCCAGTTCGTCGGCGGTCGTTTCGGCGATGGCGGGCGAGCAGGTCATGCCCCGGCCGCCCGGCCCGGTGACCAGCCAGACGCCGTCCCGCACCTGCTGGCGGTGGACGACCCGGCTGGTGTCGGTGCACTGGGCGTAGACCCCGGCCCACCGGTGGCGGATCCTCGGCAGCGGGCGGCCGAGGAAGGACTCGACGACCGCGGTGAGGTGCTCGTACGGCTCCTCGACGGTGTCGAAGGCGAAGGGGTGCTCGTACTCGTGGGTGTCGCCGATGGTCAGCCCGCCGTCGCGGCGCTGCACCATCAGCAGCTGCATCCGGTGCTCGGCGGCGGTGGGCGCCTGGGCCTGGCCGGCGTTGAGCGCGTCGAGCGCCTCGCCCCGGTACGCCGGGTAGTAGCGGAAGCTGTCGGGGTCGGCGACGGAGGTGGTGAGCGGCTCGCCCAGCGGGTCGGTCTGCATCATCTGGAGGCGGACGCGGCGCACCGGCAGGTCGGGACCGGCCAGTTCGCGGACGAGCCCGCCGAGCCAGGCGCCGGTGGCCAGGATCACCGCGTCGCCGGTGTGGACGTCGCCGTGGTCGTCGCGGACGGAGGCGGTGCCGACCACCTCGCGGACCTCGCGGCCGCCGAGGAAGGTGTACCGGCCCGACTTCAGCAGCTCCTGCTTCAGGACCCGCTGGGCGGTGCGCGGCTCGACCGCGGCGTCCCGCCCGCACCACAGGGCGGCGGCGAACTCGCCGCGCAGCGCGGGGTTGATCGCACGGGCCTCGTCGGCGGTCAGCAGCTTGTAGCCGCGTGCCTCCGCGTCGGGCCGGGCGACGGCCGCCTCGGCGACCGCGGTCTCCAGCCCGGTGCGGACCGGGGTGAGCGAGCCGCAGGCCCGGAAGCCGAGACCGGGGACCTGGGCCCCGATGGACTCCCAGAGCTCACGGGCGCGCAGCGCGGTCTCCAGCTCCTCGCCACCGGCCCGGCCGCTGACCCATATCTGTCCGAAATTGCGGAGCGATGCCCCGCGCGCCTCGCTCTCGCGCTCGATCTGTACGACCTCGTGGCCGCGGTTCACTGCGTGCCAGGCGTGCATGGTTCCCACCACGCCGGCTCCTACGACGATGACTCTCACGGCGGTTACGCTCCTCGGGGCGGGTGACCCGTTCGGATCCGTACGGCAACGGGACGGTGAACTGGGCCCCAAGCTTGGCCTAGACCCGTTACCTTTCCGTTATCGACCTGGGTGGGCGCACCGGGGAACGGTCGGTCAGCGGCCGTCCTGCGGGCCCAGGTGGGCGGTGAAGGAGAAGCGGTCGCCCCGGTAGAGGGTCCGTACGCGCTCCAGCGGCCGGCCGGCGGTGTCGCGCGATACGCGGTGGAGCAGCAGCATGGGCAGCGCGGGCGGGGTGCCGATGAGCAGCGCCTCGCGGGGCGTCGCGAGCACGGTCTCGATCCGCTCGTCGCCGTCGCCGAAGGAGATCCCGAGCCGGTCGCGGAGGTAGGCGTAGAAGGACGAGTCGGGGTCGAACTCCGTGTCCAGGTGCGGAATGCGGGCGACCGGGACGTACGTGCTCTCCAGGCCGACCCGGTCGTCGTCGGCGAGCAGCACCCGCTCCAGGTGCCAGACCGGCTCGCCCCGGGCCACCCCGATGTCCCCGGCCAGCGCCTCGGGGCAGGGGAACCGCTCCAGGCCGATGAGGGTACGGCCCGGGGTGCGGCCCTGGCGGCGCACGCCCTCGGTGTAACTCGCCAGCGAGAGCGGCTGTTCCAGCTTGGGGCCGGCCACGACGGTGCCCCGCCCCTGCCGGGCGAGCCGCCCCTCCAGCAGGAGTTCGCGCAGCGCCTGACGCACCGTCTCGCGCGAGACCTCGTGGCGCTCGGCGAGATCGCGCTCGGTGGGCAGCATGCCGCCCTCGCCCAACTCCCCGATGAGTACGGAGATACGGGCCTTGACCGCGTAGTACTTGGGAATGCGGCCGTGCTCCGGGATGCCGGAGCGGATGGGTGCGCCAGGTGCCTGGTCGTACGGGTAGTCCACCGGCCGATCGTGGCAGACCGACATGAACACCGGTGAACATCCGGGGACGTGCGGGCGATCGGGGAGTTGCGGGAGCGGTGCCGGGGTGTCCCCCCGGGGCCCTCAGGTCCTGTCGCGGCGCAGCCGCCGGGCCGTGACCACCATCGCGCCGCCGGCGATCAGCAGCCCGGTGGCGGCGAGGGCGGGGGCCGTGAGCGGGTCGGTGCCGGTCGCGGCGAGTCGGGGGAGGTCGGGGTCTTCCGCGTCGGGGGTGCCGGTATCGGCGTCGCCCGGGTCGGGATCGCCGGGGTCGGCGGCGGGCGGGGGTGTGCGGGGGCCGTCCGGTACGGATTCGGCGGTGCCGGGCTCGTCGGGTCCGGTCGTTTCCGTCGCCGCCGGGGGTTCCGCGGTCCCCCCGGTGTCCCGCTCGGTCCCGTCGCCGTTGTCGTCGACGACGGTGAAGGGGTAGTCGTCGGACTCGCCGATCCAGGCCCCGTCGTCCTTGCCCGCCGCTCGCTGCCGCTGGACGACGACGGCGTTGGCGGTGATCCGGCCGGGGCTGGTGTCGGAGGTGAACGCCATCCGGACCCGGACGGTGACGGTGCGGCCCGCCGGGACGGTGAAACCGGCGAAGGTGTCGCCCCCGGTACCGCCGAAGACCCCGATGTGCTCGTCCTGGTCGGTGGTCTCCCAGCTGACGCGGTGCTCCGTAGCGGGGCGGGCCTGCTCGGAGAACTGGAGCTGGATCTGGTCGGAGGTGAGGTTGCGGTCCGCGTCGGTGAGGACGAGCACGGGGTGGACGGCCCGGCAGGGTTCGGCGGTGGTGTTGGTCAGGTCCAGGAACCAGGTGCCGTACCCGCCGCCGGAGGAGTAGGTGTCCGGGCCGCCGTGGATGCGGGTGGTGAGGGGGAAGTCCTTCGCCGCCGGGTCCCCGCAGGCCGCCGGGGGCCCGGGGGTGGGGACGGCGCCCGGTCCCGGGGCCGGGTCGGGGGCCGGGGCCGGGGCGGCGGAGGGGCCGGGCGCGGAGGAGGTGGAGCGGGCGGCCGAGGCGGGCGCGACGGACGTGCCGCCGAGGACGACCGCCGGGACGACGCTCGCCACGGCCAGCCCGAGCGCGAACCCGTGCCTCGTCCGCCCGGGAGGCGCCGGGTGCGGGGGCGAGGGAGGGTGCGCGGGGGCGGCGATCACCGGGATGGACGCGGCCGTGGTCACCGGTACGGAGGTGGGGGCGGCGGTCGCGTACGGCGCGAGGCGCGGCGGGGCGGGGTGCGTGTTCGGGGGCGCGGCGGGCGGCGTACCGGCGGGTTTCTCGGGGGGCGGGGTGGGGGCCATCGGGGGTCCTTCGCTGGGCGCGGAACGGTCGGCTCACCCCGTGCGCCGGAGTTCACCGGGTCCGGCCGACGCTGCCACCCGCGCGCGCGAAGGGCGGTTCCGACATGCCGCCCGTACGCCGATTGCCCGCCGTGCGTACGCCGATCGCGTGCCGCTCGCACTCCGCTCGTGCCCCGCTCGTACCCCGCTTGTACAAGGGAGGGCCTGTTGCTTGAGTGGCGGCATGAGCGCCCACGCGAGTAGCGGCGAGACCGCCGACGCCCCCCGCCAGCACCCCGGACCGCCCGACGCCCCGCTGCGCGTCGGACTCGTCGGCTACGGCCTGGCGGGGTCCGTCTTCCACGCCCCGCTGATCGCCGCGACCGACGGCCTCGTCCTCGACACCGTCGTCACCCGCAACGAGGAGCGCCGGGCGGCGGCCCGCGCCGAGCATCCCGGGGTGCGGTTCGCCGCCTCGCCGCAGGAGCTGTGGGAGCGCGCGGGCACCCCCGAGGCCCCCGATCTGATCGTGATCGCCTCGCCGAACCGGACCCACGTCCCGATCGCGACGGCCGCCCTGGAGGCCGGGCTGCCGGTCGTGGTGGACAAGCCGATCGCCGGGACGGCGGCCGGGGCGCGGGGGCTCGCGGCCCTGGCGGACGAGCGCGGGCTGCTGCTCTCGGTCTTCCAGAACCGCCGCTGGGACAACGACTTCCGCACCCTCGCCGGACTGCTCGCGGACGGGGCGCTGGGCGAGGTGCAGCGCTTCGAGTCCCGTTTCGAACGGTGGCGCCCCCGGCCCAAGGGCGGCTGGCGCGAGTCGGGCGATCCCGAGGAGATCGGAGGGCTGCTGTACGACCTGGGCAGCCATGTCGTCGACCAGGCGCTCACCCTGTTCGGGCCGGCCGTGCTGGTGTACGCGGAGGCCGATGTGCGCCGCCCCGGGGCCGCCGCCGACGACGACACCTTTCTCGCGCTCACCCATGCGGACGGGGTCCGCTCGCACCTGTACGTGAGCGCCACGACGGCCCAGCTCGGCCCGCGCTTCCGGGTCCTCGGCCAACGCGCCGGGTACGTGAAGTACGGCCTCGACCCGCAGGAGGCCGACCTGCGCGCCGGCCTGCGCCCGGCACCGGGCCGCCCCTGGGGCGAGGAGCCCGAGGAGCTGTGGGGCCGGATCGGCTCGGGCGAGTCCCCGGCCACCGGCGGCGGCACCCCGGTCCGCACCCTGCCGGGCGACTATCCGGCGTACTACGCGGCCGTGGCCGACGCGCTCCGCGGCCGCGGCCCGAACCCGGTGACCGCCCTCCAGGCCGCGGCGGCGCTGGACGTCCTGGAGGCCGCCCGCCGGTCGGCCCGCGAGGGCGTGGCCGTACGTCTGCCGCACGCCACACCCCCGCACGCCTCCGATCTTTCCGGCGTCTGAGTCGTGGTGCCGGGGGCGCGCGCCCCCGGCGCCTACGCGTCCTTCAGCTGCTGGCGCTGCCGTCCGAGTCCGACGATCTCCAGTTCCACCACGTCCCCGGCCCGCAGGTACGGCTTGGGCTCGGGCTGCCCGAGCGCGACGCCGGCCGGGGTACCGGTGTTGATCACGTCGCCCGGGTACAGCGTCATGAAGTGGCTCAGGTAGCGGACCACCTCGCCCACCGGGAAGATCTGGTCGGCGGTGGTGCCGTCCTGCTTCAGCTCGCCGTTGACCCAGAGCTTCAGCGACAGCGCCTGCGGGTCGGGGACCTCGTCCGCCGTCACCAGCCACGGGCCCAGCGGGTTGAACGTCTCGCAGTTCTTGCCCTTGTCCCAGGTGCCGCCGCGCTCGATCTGGAACTCGCGCTCGGAGACGTCGTGCGCGGTCGCGTACCCGGCGACGTGCGCGAGCCCCTCCTCGGCGGACTCCAGGTACCGGGCCGTGCGCCCGATGACGACCGCCAGCTCGACCTCCCAGTCGGTCTTCACGCTGTTGCGCGGCACCAGCACCGTGTCCTCGGGTCCGACGACGGTGTCCGGTGCCTTGAAGAACAGGATCGGCTCGGTGGGAATGTCCGCACCGGTCTCGGTGGCGTGGTCGTGGTAGTTCAGCCCGATGCACAGGATCTTGCCGATCCCGGTGAGCGGCGGCCCGGTCCGCAGCCCCTCGGCGTCGAGCTCGGGCAGGTCACCGGCGGCCGCCGCGGCCCGTACCCGGGCGAGCGCCGACTCGTCGGCGAGCAGGGCGCCGTCGATGTCGGTGACCAGCCCCGACAGGTCGCGCAGGGTTCCGTTCCCGTCCAGCAGCGCCGGTCGTTCCGCCCCTGCCGTACCCACACGAAGCAGCTTCAACTCTCTGTCTCCCCTTGGTCGAGATCGGGCCCGTCGGATGGGTGGCGGCCATCGCAGGCTTGTCCGATCGTCCAAGACATCCGATCACTCCACAAGACCCTGTTCACCACCTGGACCGGGGCGGCCGCCGTCCCGGTGGCCCCGTACGCGTCCCGCCCGCTCACACCGGGCTGGCCACGGCGGCCCCGGCGGCCGGCATGTCGCGGTAGAGGACGGCCCGCTCGACCGCGGTCCAGGTGGTGCTGGTGACGACGTACAGCGCGGCGGCGAGCGGTACGACGGCCACGGTGACGAGGGTGAAGAACGACATCAGCGGCATCAGCTTGGTCATCGCGCCCATGCCGGGCACCGGCTGCCCGTCCGGGCCGGCGGCCGGGGTGACGGGGTTGGCGGCCAGCTGCCGCTTCGTCCGCCGGAAGTTGAACGTGGCCACGGCGGCGACCACCGCGAAGAGCGCGAGGTAGACCAGCCCCTGCGTCCCGAACGGCCCGCCGTGCGCGAGCGCGTCGTGCCAGCGCGCGCCGAGCGGGGCGCCGAGGAGCTGGTGGCCGAGGAGTTCGTTGGGGGCGTCGCCGATGCGGTGGCTGGAGAAGAGGTGGTAGAGCAGGAAGAAGGCGGGCATCTGGAGCAGGCTGGGCAGGCAGCCGGAGAGCGGCGAGACCTTCTCCTCGCGGTGCAGCTCCATCATCGCCTTCTGGAGCCGTTCGGGGTTCTTTCCGTGCTTCCTGCGCAGTTCCGCGATCTTCGGCTGGAGTCTGGTGCGGGCCTTCTGCCCCCGCGCCGCGGCCCGCGACAGGGGGTGCACGGCAAGCCGTACGAGTGCGGTGAACAGCACGATCGCGGCGGCGGTGGAGGCGGTCTGGAAGAGCGGGTGCAGCGCGTCGGCCAGCGCGCCGACCAGGGCCGCGAACGCGGACATGAAGACGGACATGGGTGAGCCCTCCGGGGGTCTCGTCGTGCCGGGAGAAGTACGGGATCGGCATGACGGACCGCGCGACGGGGCGGCGAACGGCGCCTGCTCCGGCCGGTGTCCGAATGGAACCGGAACGGCCGGGCCGGCGGCGGGATCGAGCCTCTACGCGGTCGTCGGGAGGGCGTGTCCGGGGGCTCGGGGGCGTCTGCGCCCCTTGGCGTCGGGGTCGCGCTGGGGAAGGAACGCGGTGCGTTTCTCCCGGTCGCGGATGGCGGTGCGGATCCGGGTGCGGGGCACCGGGGGCGCGCAGCGGGCGCTGATGAGCGAGGCGACGGCGAGCGCGGAACCGGCGGCCGCGGTGGCGGCCAGCGCGACCGCGGCGGAGAGGCTGCCGCCCTCGGCGAGCAGCACCTCGGTGAGGAGGAAAAGCAGCAGACCGGCGGGGCGGAGCAGCCGGGCGAGACCACCGCGCAGACGGTTCATGTCACCGTTCATCGGTCCCTCCCCCTCTTCCCTCCGGCCGGACGCGTCGTCCGGTGCTCTCCAGCCGTTATACACGACCGGCCGGAACGACCGGCTTACGAGGCGGGCCCGCGGGCCCGCCACACCGGCCCGCCACGTGGGCCCCGGCCCTCACCCCGCCGCCACGGGAGGACGGACCTCGTCCCGCGCCAGCACCTCCTCGTCCGGCCGGTCGTCGCGCTCGCGCGGCCCCGCGTACGTCACGGCGAGCGCGACGGCGAGGTTGGCGGCGAGCGCCACGATCCCCGCGTTCACCCCCCACACCGGATCGTGCTCCGTGAACACGAACCCGCACACCAGGGCCACGCCGACGGCCAGCCCGCTCAACGCCCCCCATAGGGTCAGCCGCCGCCACACCAGCCCCAGCAGCACCATCGGCAGCAGCTGCGCCATCGCCTCGTACGAGATGAGGGAGAGCCGGACCAGGGTGTTCGGCGCGGTGTACGTGAGCAGCAGCGCGAGGCTCCCCGCGACCACCACGACGGTCTGCGCGGCCCCCTTCTGCCGCCGTTCCAGGCGCGGTACGAGCGAGACCACGCTGCGCCCCCACATGGTGCCGATGACCAGCATGAAGACGGCCATCGGCACGATCGAGGAGAGCGCTGCGGCCACCCCGATGACCCCGACCGCCCAGGCCGGCAGCGAGTCCACCACCAGCTTGAAGAGCGCCAGGTTGGACTCGGCGCCCACCAGCCCCGGCACGACGAAGAGCGCCGCCATGCCGAGCAGCATCGGCACGAACAGCAGCACGTTGTACGCGGGCAGCAGCATGGCGTTGCGGCGCAGCACGTCGGCGTTCTTCGCGCCGAGGTAGCCGGCGACGGTGGTCGGGAAGATGACCACGGTGAGCGAGTTGAGGAACGAGGTGGTGATGAACCACGCCTGGCCGAGCCCGCTGTCCCCGTGCCCGGGGAAGGTCAGCCACTCGCTCTTCTCGGTGACGAGCCGGTCGAGGAAGGGCCCGTACCCGCCGAAGTAGTGCGACGGCACGTAGAACGCGAGGAAGCCGAGGGTGGCGATGACCAGCACGTCCTTGAGTACCGAGACCCAGGCACTGCCCCGCAGCCCGCTCACCACGACGAAGCCGGTGGTGACGGCGAAGGCGATGAAGTAGGCCCAGTCCAGGCTGATGGATCCGTAGGAGATCGTCGAGACGACCACGCCCATGCCGGTGATCTGGAGCTGGATGTACGGGAGCAGGAAGACGGTGACGAGCACGGCGAGGAACGCGCCCAGCCAGGGCCGCCCGAAGCGGTGCGCCACCATGTCGGTGATCCCGACGAGCCCGTGCTCGCGCGCGTACGCCCAGAGCATGGGGCCGACGACGTAGCCGACCGCGTAACCGCATGACATGTACGCGACGACGTACAGCACCGGGGTCCCGTAGTTGTAGCCCCAGCCCGCGGCGCCCAGGTAGCTGAAGCTGGTGTAGCCCTCGCCGGCCATCAGCACCCAGATGAACACCGTGCCGAGGCTGCGCCCGCCGACGGACCACTCGGCGAGCCCGCCGCCCTCGCCGCCCTTCCGCCGCCCGCGCGCGGCGAGCAGCCCGAGGGCGACGGTAACGACCATGAAGGCGCCGAAGACGGAGGTCGCGACCGTGGCGTTCACCGGCGGTCCCCCCGTCGGGTCAGCCATACGGCGACGGGGGTCAGCAGGGTCGCCCCGAGCAGCCACACGAAGAGGAAAGGCAGCCCGAGAACCACCGGGTGGACCCGGTTCACGAGCGGCAGCACCCCCAGGTACAGCACGTAGGGGACCAGCAACCACAACAACTGCGGACGTCGTCTGAGCACGTCAGGGAACCTTAGGCCCTCCGCGTCACCGCGACCGGGCTTCCACCAGTTTTCCCCAGACGACGAGCCGGTACCGGGAGGTGAATTCGGGCGTACAGGTCGTGAGCGTCAGATAGGTACCGGCCCGGTGGTACCCGGGGTACGGGGCCAGGTTGCTGCGCGGAACGGCCGCGACGACCCCGCCGTCGCGCGGGCTGGTGCGCGCCAGCGTCCGGTCGACGGTGTACGTGTACACGGTGTCCCGGGTCTCGACGGCGATGCGGTCGCCGCGCCGCAGCCGGTTGATGTACCGGAAGGGCTCGCCGTGCGTGTTGCGGTGCCCGGCGAGGGCGAAGTTCCCGGGGCGGCCGGGCTGCGCGGTGCCCGGGTAGTGCCCGACGTACCCCTTGTCGAGGACGCCCCGCTTGTCGACGCCCTGGGCCACGGGGGCGACGAGCCCGAGCCGCGGGATGCGGATGACGGCGTACGCCTGGTCGCCACGCGGCTCCGTACGCCCACCGGACCCGCCGCCGCCGGCGGCCCCGGGCCTGCCCCCGCCCGCGCGCCCGTCCCCGCTCCCGGCCGCCTTCCCGCCCCCGTTCCCGTCTCCGTCCCCGTCCGTGTCCGCCCGCTCCACCGCCCACTCCCGCTGGAGCGAGCGCACCTCGTCCCCGGCCCCGGCACGGGCCTGCCGGTTGGTCCACCACAGCTGATGAACAACGAGCAACAACAGGACGACGCCGAGGGTCACCACCAGCTCCGCCCCGGCCCAGAGCCCGCGCGCGACGGCCCTGCGCCCGCGCGCGCTCCGCTGTGTCACCACCGGTATCCGCTCCCGCACGGCCCGCACGATAGGCCCCCGGCCCGTAACTCTCCAGGGTCCGAACGACCCTCCGCCCACGACCCGCACGGCAGTACGGTGTGGTCCATGCGCCCCGACACGCCTGCCGCCCACACCGCCGAAGCCGAGCGCCTGCTGCGCGCCGCGGCGCGGTACCCCGAGGACCGTGAGCCACTGCTCATCCAGGCCGCGGCCCATCTGGAACTCGCCGGCGACCGCGCCCGCGCCACCACCCTCTACGACGACCTCCTCGCCTCCCCCGACCTCGTCCGGCCCCACCTGGTCAAGGCCCTCAACGCGGCCAACCTGTGGGAGTACGGCCACGAGGCGGAGGCCCGCGCGATCATCGAGGGCGTCCGCACCGCGGCCCCCCTCGACCCCGGCCCCTGGGAGATCGCGGCCCTCACCTTCGAGGCCCACGACGAGCTGGAGTCCGCCCACGACTTCTTCTCCGCCGCGCTGACCCTGCTCCTGACCCCCGGCGAGGAAGTCCCGTACGCCACCCGGTCCCTGCTCTTCGGCCGCCACCGGGTCCGCAGGCTGATGGGCACCGGCCACGACGCCTGGGACGAGCTGGCCGACACCCTCCACACCGCGTCCGTCCCCCTGGACGAACTCCACGACCCCAAGCGCCTGTGGTCCCTGGGCTCGTCCGACCCGGCCGAGCTGAAGGCCGAGATCACCCGCCTGCGCGCCGAGTTGGGCACGTACCGCGACGCCCTGTCCCGGCCCTTCCCGGTCGCGGTGCTGCACTGGCCCGAGGCCGAACTCACCGAACTGCTCGCCGGCTACCCGGAGCTGCGCGGCGAGTACCCCTCGCACACCGAGCACCTGGCCCGCCTGGAGTCCGCCCTGCGCGACCTCCACCAGGCCGGCACCCCGAACCTCGGCATCGTGACCGGCACGGTCCCGTCGTACGAGGCGTTCGCCGCCTCGGAGGCCACGTCCCCGTCCGACCCGGACCTCCTCCCCCAGTACGCCACCACCCTCGCCGCCCGCGGCCGCGCCGTCCCCTGGCCCCCGGCCCGCACCGCCCCCTGCTGGTGCGGCTCCGGCCGCACGTACCGGGAGTGCCACGGCGCGGACTGACACCCCCTTGCGGGGGGGGGGGGGGGGGCCCCCCCCCCCCCGGGGCGCCCCCCCCCCCCCCCCCCCCCCCCCCCCCCCCCCCCCCCCCCCGCCACGACAAAACACATCGGCCGCACGCCCTCCGGTCCGTAGGGTGACGCCATGCCCGAACTCCAGCGCCTCCGCCCCGACCACGCGCCGGCCCTGCTCGCCTTCGAGCGGGAGAACCGCGCGTTCTTCGCCGCGTCCGTCCCGGACCGGGGCGACGCCTACTTCACCGACTTCGACGCCCGCCACGCCGCCCTCCTGGCCGAGCAGTCCGCCGGCATCAGCCACTTCCACGTGCTGATCGACCCCGACGGCGAGGTGCTGGGCCGCTTCAACCTGATGGACGCCGTGGACGGCACCGCCGAACTGGGCTTCCGCATGGCCGAGAAGGCCACCAACCGCGGCCTGGCCACCGCCACCGTCCACCACCTGTGCACCCTGGCGGCCACCGACTACGCCCTCCCCACCCTCCGGGCCAGAGCCGCCGTCACCAACACCCCCTCCCGCACCGTCCTCACCCGCACCGGCTTCACCCCCACCGGCGAAACCCTCCACCTCGACGGCCGGCCCGCCCTCGCCTATGTACGCAGGGCAGGGCAGGGAACCGTCAGTCCTGCTTGATACAACTGCATACCCAATGTTGGGATGAGGGGGGATCGGTCGTGCCTCACGACTCTGCAGATGCCACAGCTCCTGTTGCCGGGCTCTACGAAACGCTGATTACTCGACGTCTCGAAGACCGCATGAAGCAGTTCGACGCTGCAGGATGGCGTTCCATTGAAGAAGCGGTCGGGCACGAATCCGCCCCGCACGTACTAACACGCCACATCGCAAGCGTCGTACGTAGAGTGCTACAAGGTCTCTCGCCCGCGGAGCAGGTCCTCGCCGCCAACCACATCCTGGACTCGCTCAGCACGATCAAAGGCGCTGCCGAGTGGGTTGACCTCGTCATCGACGGCCCCCGCCAGTTGCTTGCAGTGGCCGAGCAAGAAGCACCCGGCGTATACGCGATCCGCCCGGCTACCCCGCTCTCCGAGACGGCTCTCCTCACCAACTCCCCCGAGGACCCCAGCCTGGGCTTCGAGTTGCGAGCCGAGTTGGCCACGGCAGACCGCGTAGACCTGCTCTGCGCCTTCGTCAAATGGCACGGGCTGCGTGTGCTGGAGCAAGCACTCACATCTGCACACGAGCGCGGCGTTCCCATTCGCGTGCTGACAACCACATACATCGGAGCCACCGAGCGTCGCGCCCTTGACCGTCTGGTCCGCGATTTCGGCGCTGAAGTGCGGGTGAATTATGAACTCCGGTCCACGCGCCTCCATGCCAAGGCTTGGCTTTTCCGCCGCGACAGCGGATTCGACACGGCATACGTGGGTAGTTCAAATCTCTCCAAGGCTGCTTTGCTCGATGGCCTCGAATGGAATGTGCGGCTTTCCTCGGTCGCTACACCTGCTGTCATCCGAAAGTTCGAGGCAACATTCGACACATACTGGAGCGATCGATCTTTTGAGCTCTACGACCCCCACACTGATGCCTCACGACTGGACGAGGCTCTGGCACAAGCTGGCGGATCCAGCAGGGGTAGCCAGCCCGTCATCACGCTCTCTGGGCTTGAAGTCCGCCCGTACCCTCACCAACGCGACATGCTTGAGCGCCTCGAAGTAGAGCGCATCGTCCACGGCCGGCACCGCAATCTCCTGGTTGCGGCGACCGGCACGGGGAAGACCGTCATGGCCGCCTTGGATTTCAAGCGTCTTCGGCAGACTTTGGGCCGCGATCCACGCCTGCTCTTCGTTGCCCATCGCAAGGAAATTCTGGAACAATCACTGCGGGTCTACCAAAATGTTTTGGTAGATGCAAACTTCGGAGAGCTTTTCGTCGGAGGAGAGATCCCAGAGAACTGGACACATGTCTTCGGTAGCGTTCAGTCCCTCAGTAGCTCGCGGGCGCTAGACCGACTGAATCCCGATCACTTCGATGTCATCGTGATTGACGAGTTTCATCACGGCACTTCCCCGACCTATCGAAAAATATTGAACCACTTTGAACCGCAAGAGCTTCTCGGCCTGACCGCAACTCCAGAGCGCATGGATGGACTAAACATCCAGGACGAGTTCTTCGACGGCCGGATCGCAGCAGAAATGCGCCTTTGGGAAGCCCTAGAGAACGACCTACTCAGCCCGTTTCATTACTTTGGCGTCACCGACAATACCGATATGAGCGCCATCGCTTGGAAGCGTGGCTCATACGACTCGGCTGACCTCAGTAACCTCTTCACTGGAAACACTGCTCGGGCCAGACTCGTCGTACAAGCCGTGCGAGACAAGGTCATGAACCCAGGCTCGATGCGCGCCTTGGGGTTCTGTGTATCGATCGCACACTCCAACTTCATGGCCGACTTCTTCCGCCAAGCCGGTCTCAACGCCGTCGCCCTGTCGGGTGAGACCCCACGCGACGAACGCAAGAATGCCCTGGAGAAACTCAGGGCCGGAGAGATCCAGGTTATTTTCTCCGTCGACCTGTTCAACGAAGGACTCGACATCCCGGATGTCGACACGCTCCTCCTCCTTCGCCCGACGTCGAGCGCCACGGTATTCCTTCAGCAACTAGGGCGCGGGCTGCGGAGAACAGAAGGCAAGCCCGTCCTCACTGTCCTGGACTTCATCGGTCAACACCGCAAAGAATTCCGCTTCGAGGAACAGTTCCGAGCGCTCACCAACCTCACACGCAACCGTCTACTCACTAACGTTGAGCAAGATTTTCCGCAGTTGCCTTCTGGTTGCCAAA
The DNA here is from genome assembly GCF_044754785.1 of Streptomyces sp. NPDC092952. NCBI lineage: Bacteria > Bacillati > Actinomycetota > Actinomycetes > Kitasatosporales > Streptomycetaceae > Streptomyces > Streptomyces sp. NPDC092952. Next base: position 695,682 of record NZ_JBIVPT010000002.1, read on the forward strand.
TCATCCTTGAGTCAAAGGCCAAGGACCTCATCATCCAGAACATCCGAAGCCAGATCAGCGTGAACGTGACCCATCTCGCTCGCGAGGTCGCAGAGTACGCCGAGCCGCAAATCGACAAGTATCTCCGGGAGAGTCGTCGCGAACTCAAGGAGCTTTATCGCGGCAACGGCAACTCATGGACTGGCCTACTCCGCAGAGCGAAGCTCCTTCCTGAATCCGGCCCGGATGGAGAGTCATCACTTCTCAAGCGCATTCCATCCTTCCTGCACGTTGATGATCCCCTCCGCGTCGCCACGTATACCAGGATGCTCACCGACGACGCCCCCGAGTACGACTCTCTCAGCGCACAAGATCAAGCTCTCGCTCGCATGCTTTTCTTCTCGCTATGGCCACTGGGCGGAGGTTTTAGCAGCTACCAGGAAGGCTTCGACACTCTTCGGCGACAACACGACTTCCGCAGCGAACTCCGCCAGGTCCTCGCGCACGCACTGGACCAAGCCGACCACGTCCCCGTCCCGCTTCTCGGCGTACACACAAGCGCACCACTGTCTGTCCATGCCTCGTACAGTCGCGAAGAGATCCTCCCCGCCCTCGGGCAGTCCCATATCGGCGGCTTCATGCCTGGACACTTCCGCGAGGGCGTGAAGTGGTGCGAGAGCATCCAGACTGACGCATTGCTCATCACCCTCGAAAAGGACGAGAAGGACTTCTCCCCGGAGACTCGTTACAAGGACTACGCGCGCAACGAGTATCTGTTCCACTGGGAATCCCAGAACCAGACCTCAGAAACCTCACCCACCGGCGTTCGCTACCAGACCCACAAGGAGAAGGGCTCCAACGTCCTCCTCTTCGTCCGCCGCTACAAGAAGACAGACATCAACGGGGCTCAACCCTGGATGCTCCTCGGCCCCGCCGATTACGTCGAGCACAAGGGCAGCAAGCCCATGGGCATTGTTTGGAAGCTCCACCACGAGATGCCAGCCGACGTGTGGACCTACTCGACAATTGCAGCCGGCTGACTGACCGCTCCGCTCCACTCCTCCTTACCGCCTCACCTCCTGCACAAGACACTGCCCCCGCACTCCACGGTGTGGAGCGCGGGGGCAGCGGGGCCGGTGTTGAGGCCGGTCAGTGCTGGGCGGCCTTGCGGCGGCGGAGGGCCAGGTAGGCGCCGGCGGCCACGAGGGCGGCGGCGGCTGCGGAGAGCAGGGCCACCGGGGCGCCCGTGCCGGTCTCGGCGAGGTCGCCCTCGGCGTGGTCGTCGGAGGTCGGCTCGGCCGCCGCCGGGGACGAGGTCGAGGCGGACGGGGTGGCGTCCGCGGGGGCGGACGAGCCCGGGGTCCCGGTCGGCGTCGCCGGCGTGGAGGTGTCGGTGCCGGGGGTGGACCCGGAGGGCGTCGGCTTCTCGCCGGGCTTCTCCTCACCCGGCTTCTCCTCGCCGGGCTTCTCCTCGCCGGGCTTCTCCTCGCCCGGCTTCTCGCCGCTGCAGTCGGTCCAGAAGACCTTCTGCTTGGCCTTGCCGTGCTCGCCGTCGAAGTTCCAGTACAGCTTGTAGTGGCCGTCGGGCAGCGTCTGGTCCGGCGTCCGGCCGTGGCCGTCGGCGTCGAGCTTCAGCGAACCGGACTTCACGATCTCGCCCTTGACGGCGGCGGTCGGGGCCCAGGCGGCGATGCGCCAGTCGACGTTCTGGCCACCGTCGAACCCGAAGGCGTCGAGGTAGAACGTGCAGACGTGCGGCTCGTTCTTACGGAGTTCCTCGCCGGTCTTGGCGTCGTGAATCTTCACGGTGCCGTTGTCGCCGGGAGGGTTGGCGTGGGCGGCAGGGGCGAAAATCATCGCTGCGGCTACGGCAGCGGTGAGTGTGCCTGCGGAAGCAAGTGGGCGCATGAACAATCCAACATCTGAAGAAGGGCTTCCGTGGGGGGCGCCTCAGCCTCCTTCGGTCGCATGATCCCGTCAAGGCACATAGATGCCCGCTTGTCGCCTATTCCTCCTTTGCCCTCCCGGCGGCGTATAACGATTGGGGCCCGACGCGGCCGGGGCGGGCGCCCGGCCGCATTTGACTCGACGCTACGTATCGCGAAAGATAGATGCGTACCTGATGGGCGCCACGAGGAGGCGGAGCGATGGACCCCCTGGCCGTGCACAAGGCGCTCGCCAACCCCGCGCGCCTCCAGTTCATGCGGTGGCTCAAGGAGCCCGGGAAGCACTTCGACGAGGACTCCTACCGGCAGCAGGGGCTCGGCTTCCACATCGGCGTCTGCGTCGGCGACATCCAGAAGCGCTCCGGGCTGGCGCAGTCCGTGGTCTCCGGCTATCTGCAGACCCTCAAGGACGCCGGGCTGCTCACCTCGGAACGCATCGGCAAGTGGACGTACTACCGCCGCGACGAAGCGGCGATCGCCGAGTTCGCCGCCCACGTACGGGACGAGCTGTAGGACGAGCGCGAGCCCGCCCCCACGGGGTGCGGCGCCGCATCGCCACTCAATACATCTAGATTTCGCGATTTGACGAAAGGACTTGGTCGTCTCGATGAGAAGGGCCTCCCTCGCCGTTCCGGTACTCGCCCTGGGCGTGTTCGGGATCATCACCACCGAGATGGGCATGGTCGGCGTGCTCCCCCGGATCTCGGCCGAGCTCGGCGTCACACCGTCCGACGCAGGCTGGCTCGTCGGGGCGTTCGCCCTGGTCATCGCGGTGTCCGGACCGTTCACCACGCTGCTCGCCTCCGGGATCGACCGCAAGAAGGTGCTCGCCGCCGCGATCGCGGTGTTCGCCGTGTCCAACGCCGTCTACGCGCTCACCACGCAGTACGGGGTGATGCTCGCCTTCCGGATCGTGCCCGCCCTGTTCCATCCCGTGTTCTTCGCGGTCGCGCTCGCCTCCGCCGCCCGGCTGGCGTCCGGGCAGGACGCGACCCGCGCCACGACGACGGTGTTCGGCGGGGTCACCGTCGGATTCGCGTTCGGCGTGCCGCTGACCTCGTACCTCGCCGACCACCTCTCGCTGGCCGCGGCCTTCTGGTTCGGGGCGCTCGTCAATCTCCTCGCCCTGCTGGGCATCCTGCGGTTCGTGCCGCCGATGCCGGTCGAACGACGCTCCTCCTACGGTGCGCAGCTGAGCGTGCTCAAGCGCACCGGTACCTGGCTGAGCATCGTCTCCGTCGTGCTCGTCTTCGCGTCGATGTTCTCGGTCTACGGCTACTTCGCGGAGTACCTGGGGCAGGTCACGGAGATGGGCGGTACATGGGTCAGCGCGATGCTGATGGCCTTCGGCGTGGTGATGATCCTCGGCAACTTCGCCTTCGGCGGCCTGCTGCGGCGCTCCCCCGTCCGCACCGCCGTCGCGTACCCGGTGCTCTGCCTGCTGGTCTACGTCCTGGTGTACGCCGTCGGTCCGCTGCTCGCGCCGATGGTGGCGGTGGTCCTGGTGTGGGGTGCCGTCCACTCCGGCGGGCTCGTCGTGAGCCAGAACTGGCTGGGGCGGGACGCGGCCGACGCACCGGAGTTCGGCAACAGCCTCTTCATCTCCTTCTCCAACCTGGGCATCACGCTGGGCACCGCCGTCGGCGGATGGGCCCTGGCGGCGTACGGGCCCCGCCAACTTCCCTGGGTCGGAGCGGGATTCGCGGTCGCCGCCGTGGCGGTGATGGCGCTGCGGCTGGGGCTCGGGGCGCGGGTGAACCGATACGGCCGAACGAGTGGCACCCGTACGGAGTGCGGGGTGCGCGGAAGCGCTGCTCAGGAGACTTGCCGGGAGAGCTGACGGTGGTTCGGGAGACGTCTCGCCCGATGGACGATTTCCGGCCACAACACAACACCCCTTACCCTGCGGTACGTCGGTCACCAACGGTCCGCAGGGACAGAAGGGCTCCACCATGACCTCCGAGACCAGCACATTGGTCACCATCGACGCCACAACCACCTTGCTGGAGGCGGAGCTTCCCCGCCTCGAACAGCACCAGCAGACGCTGGAGAAGGAACTCGCGGCCGTCACCGAGCGCCTGGGTTCGGTACGGACCGCGCTGACCGCGCTGCGGGCGCTGTCGGGTTCGTCCGCGCCTGTCGCCGGGGAGACGTCCGGGGTGGCGGCCGACGTCGACGCGGCCGTCGACGCGCCCGCGATCCCGCAGCAGGCACGCACCTCCGCCGAGCCCGTCGAGTCCGTCGAGTCCGTCGCGCGGACGGAGGAGGAGCAGGCGCCCGAGGAGCCGGCCGCCGCCCCCGCGCGCCGTTCCGCCGCGCGCAAGACCTCCGCCGCCCCCAAGAGCCGCAAGCGTCCCGCCGCCAAGCCGAAGGCCCAGCAGCGCGGCCGGGCCAAGGGTGCGAAGGACACCGCCAAGGACGCCGCCGAGGAAACGGCCCCGGCGGCCAAGGCGCCGAAGAGCGCCACCACCGCCAAGGCCGCCAAGCCCGCGAAGGCCAGGGCGGCGAAGCCCCGGGCCGCCAAGAAGGCGACCGCCGAGGACGAGAGCGGCAGCCTCACCGAGCTGACCCTGAAGGTGCTCGCGGAGGCCGGTGCCCCCGTGCGCGCCCGTGACGTGACGGAGGCGCTCGGGCGCGAGCTCTCGCCCAACGGCATCAACACCGTGCGCAGCACCCTCGACCGGCTCGTCGCCACCTCCCGGGCCCACCGCGCCGGCCGGGGCCTCTACCAGGCACCCGCCAACTGACGTACGGACAAAGGTAGTTCGCCGAGATGCCCGACCCCGCCCAGCGCGGGGCCGGGCATCCGCGCGACGGGGCCGGTCATTAGGTTGGGCCCATGTCTTCATCCTCATCACTGCGCCTGGAAGAGGTCACGGCGGACAACGTCGAGGCCGCCTGCGCGCTGACCGTCCGCCCCGACCAGCAAGGACTCGTGAGGCCGGTCTCCTGGTCGCTGGCCCAGGCGTACGCGACCCCCGACATCGCCTGGCCCCGGCTGGTCTTCGACGGGGACCGGCTCGTCGGCTTCGTCATGGCCTTCTTCGACGTCGAGTTCCACCCGGGGGACGCGAGGAAGCGCTCCGGACTCTGGCGGCTGAACATCGCGGCCGACCAGCAGGCACGCGGATACGGACGGTTCGCCGTGACGGCGGTGTGCGAGGAGATCCGGCGGCGGGGCGGCACCCGGACCACGGTGACCTTCGTTCCCGGTGAGCACGGGCCTGAGGGCTTCTACCTCGGTCTCGGATTCGAGCCGACCGGGGAGACCAGCGGGGACCAGGTCGTCGCCGAGCTGGACCTCGGCGACGCGTAGCGGTGCGCATGGAGCAGTACGTGCAGCAGTACGTGCAGCGGTGCGCGTGCGGTAGTACGTGTGCGGCGGTGCGTGTGCAGCGGCGCGGCGTGATGTTCGTGGGTGCGTGTCGTGCTGTGGCCGGAAATGGCGGTGGGGTCGGGCCGGGGCCGCGTCGGGGCCGCCGCCGGGGTCCGCCCCGGCCCGCACCCGGTCGCTCCGGAAGGCGTCCGGGCGGTCCGGGCGGTCCGGGCGGTCCGGGACCGATACGGCGGATCATGACCCGGTTGGCGTCAGCAGAACCGATTCAGCAGTTGCCGTCCAGGTGACGGAGGACGGAACGCGACGAGTAACCGCATGCCGAAGGCGCAGACTTGGGCCGTTTCCCACCTCTCGCACAAGGAGTTCCCCATGCGCCTGTGTCCGCGTTCCGCCGTCGCCGCCGCCCTCGGCGCGCTCGCGCTCATCGTCGCCGTTCCGGCCTCGGCGAGCGCGGCGACCGGAGACTTCACGTACGTCTACTCCGGCCACGACGGCTCGCTGCGGCCCGGCTACCTGGTCGACCCGCCGAGCCGGATGTGCATCACGCTGCCCGAGGTGGCCGACCCGGCCTCGTCTCTGCCCGCGACCACCCCGCTGAACCTCACCGGCTCCACCGCGACGGTCTTCACCGGCCCGGACTGCGAGGGCGACCACTTCTCGCTCCGGCCGCACGGCGGCTACGCCTCCAGCCGGCTGAAGCTCCGTTCGGTCGTCTTCAGCTGATCCGGGCGGCGCCGGGGCGGGCGGTCCGGTTCAGATCGCCACCGCGGTGCCGCTGACCTCGATACCGGTGTCCGCCCCGGCGGGCACCCGTACCCGGATCGTGCTCGGCCGCCCCATGTCGTACCCCTGGTGCACCGTCAGCGTCGCGGGGGTGTCGACGAGGCCCTCGGTGCGCAGATAGCCGCCGAAGGCGGCGGCCGCGGCGCCGGTGGCCGGGTCCTCGACGACGCCGCCGGGCGGGAACGGGTTGCGGGCGTGGAAGACCGAGGGGGACTCGCGCCAGACCAGATCGACGGTGGTCCAGCCGTGGTGTGCCATGAGGGCGGAGAGGGCCTCCCGGTCGTAGTCGAGCCGGGCGAGCCTGGCGCGGTCCGCCGCCGCGACCACCGGGTGCCAGGCCCCCGCGTACGCGGCCCGCACGGGCAGTGCGGGGTCCAGGTCCTCCGCCGACCAGCGCAGCGCGGCGAGCAGCCGGTCCGTCACGTCCCGCGGGATCGGCTCGGACCGGGGCGCCACGCTGACCAGGGTGGCCATGACCGATCCGTCCGGTCCGGTCTCCGTGGAGACCAGCACCTCGCCGGCCTTCGTACGGAAGGTGCGCTCGCCCACCCCGTGCCGCTGGGCGTGGGCGACGGCGGTCGCGATGGTCGCGTGCCCGCAGAACGGCACTTCGGCCAGCGGGCTGAAGTACCGGACGTCGAGGTGGCTGCCCTGCCCCGGCTGCGCCCCGCCCCGCCCCGGGAGGACGAACGCGGTCTCCGAGTGGCCGACCTCGGCCGCGATCCGGAGCATGGCCGCGTCGTCCAGCCCGGACGCGTCGAGGACCACTCCCGCGGGGTTCCCGCCGGTGGGGTCCGTGCTGAACGCCACGTATTCGAGGATTTCCATGGATCAGGACCCGTCTATCAGGGCCTGCAGCGCGGGCGCGTACAGGTCGGCGAGGTGTTCGGGGGTGGCGTCCGCTCCGGCGCCGGAGCGGTGGAGGCCGAGGGTGGCGCCGAGGCCGAGGAGGTGACCGGCGATCAGTTCGGCGCGCAGGGTGCGTTCGCGGCCGGTGAGGCGGGCGGCGAGGGCGTCGGTGACCTGTTCCTGGAAGCGGTCGCGCAGCAGGGAGCGTTCGTCGCGGTTGCCGAGCGAGAAGACGACGCGCAGCAGCGGGTCCGACTGGAGGGCGCGGCGGTGGCGGACGAGCGTGACGACCATGTGGCGGCCCAGGACCGGAAGCGGGGCGTCGAAGAGTTCCGCGGCGGCGGGGCCGAAGTCGGCGACCGTGTTGAAGAGCTCCTCCTTGCGGCCGAAGTGCTTGACCACCAGCGAGGGGCTCACTCCGGCGTCGGCCGCGATGCCCCGGATGGTGACGTCGGCGTACGGGCGCTGGGTGAACGCCCGGCGGGCCGCACGCAGGATCGCGTCGCGGCCCGTGCCCGGATCGCCCGTACCCGGATCGCCCGGGTCGGTGTCGGACCGGACCGGGGCCGGTACGGCGGCCTGCCCGCTGGTCATGTGCTCTCCTGGATCGGCATCGTCCGCACACCGTCCTTCCGGTCGCCCGGGACGTCGCGGCTGCTTTCGACCGTACCTGTCGCGGGGGTCCGCGCGCCCGGCAGGAACAGGGTGACCAGCAGCGCGAGGAGCGCCGCACCCCCGGCGACCAGGAAGACCAGCTGGTACGCGTGGAGCGTCGGGGCGGTCCGGCCGCCCACCCGGAAGGTGAGGTTGGCGAGGACGGCGGCGACCGTCGCGCTGCAGAACGCCTGCCCGATCGAGCGCATCAGGGTGTTGAGGCCGTTGGCCGCGCCGGTCTCGCTCACCGGGACGCCGCGCATGACCAGGGCGGGCAGCGCGGAGTACGCGATGGCCGTGCCGGAGGCGACGACCGTCGCTCCGGCGATGATCAGCCAGAGGTTGTGGCTGGTGAAGTAGCGGACCACGTAGCCGGTGGCGATCACCGCGGCGGCCAGGGCCAGGCTGACCTTGGGGCCGTACTTCCCGGAGATCCGGGCCGAGACCGGGGAGAGCGCGACCATCATCACGCCGCCCGGCAGCAGGCAGAGACCGCTGACGACGAGCGAGGCGCCGAGCCCGTAGCCGGTCTCCTTGGGCTCCTGGACCATCTGGGCGGTGACCAGGGAGTTCGCGTAGAAGGCGAAGCCGATGAGCAGGGCGGCGACGTTGGTGAGCAGGACGGCGGGGCGGGCCGAGATCCGCAGGTCGACCATGGGCGAGGCGACCCGGAGCTCGTACGCCCCCCAGCACAGCGCCACGACGACGGCCGCGACCAGCAGCCCGAGCGTCCGGGCCGAGGTCCAGCCCCAGTCGGCGCCCTGGGTGACCGCGAGCAGCAGGCAGACCAGGGCCCCGGAGAGCCCGAGCGCACCGAGCGCGTCGAAGCGGCCCCGGCTGCGCAGCGGCGACTCCGGCACGCACCACAGCACGAGCACGATGTCGAGGACGCCGATCGCGCCGGAGACCCAGAACATCGTGTGCCAGTCGAAGTTCTCGACGACCAGGGCCGCGACCGGCAGGCCGACCGCCGCGCCGATGCCGAGCGTCGAGCTCATCAGCGCCACGGCGGACAGCACGCGCTCGGGCGGGAGTTCGTCGCGCAGGATGCTGATGCCCAGCGGCAGTACGGCGAGCGCGGCGCCCTGCAGGGCGCGTCCGGCGATCAGTACGCCGATGTGGGAGCTGACCGCGCACAGCACCGAACCGGCCACCAGCACCCCGAGCGAGGCGACGAGCACCCGGCGCTTGCCGTACATGTCACCGACCCGGCCCAGGACGGGGGTGAAGACGGCACCGGTCAGGAGGGTGACGGTGACCAGCCAGCTCGCGGCGGCCGGGCTCGCGCCGGTGAGGGCCGGGATGTGCGGGAGCAGGGGGACGACGATCGTCTGCATCACCGCGACGACGACACCGCAGAACGCCAGGACGCCGACGGCGAACCGGGGGTGTGCGGGCTGCTTCGCGGCGGGGGTCGGGGCGGCGGGTATGTCCGCTGGCATGGCTCTCCGTACGGGGTCCGGGACGGCTGGGGTGTACACGCGTTCACCCCAGGGTAAACGCGTGTGCACCCCCTCGGCGACCGGTATCCCGGGGACCGCGTTAGCCTCGAAGACCCGGGCCGGGGCGTGTCGGACACGCCCACGGGGCCCGGATCACCGAGACGGGAAGGCGAGGGTGGCTGCGATGGCGAAGGTTCCGGCAGCGGCGGTTGCGGCGGGCGGGCTGGTCGGCGGGTACGCCGTGGCCCGGTGGACCAGGAAGCGGCCACTGGGCGGGGTCGCCCTCGCCGCCGCGGGCACGGTCGCCGCGTACGAGTGGAACCGGCAGGCCGGGCCGCGCGCGGCGGCCGGGCTGACGACGGCCTACCTCGCCGCGTTCGCCGGATCGCACCCGCTGGCCAAGAAGATCGGCGCCTGGCCCTCCGTCTTCGCCGTGGCGGGCTCCATGGCCGTCGCGTCCTGGGCGGTCACCCGCCGGGCCGCCTGAGAGCCTGGTACGGGAACGCGAAAAGGGGCGGGGCTCCCGGATCCCTCCGGGAGCCCCGCCCCTTTTCGCGCACGCCGGCCCCGTTATGCGCCCAGCGCCCAGGACACCGTGTAGATCAGCAGACCGGCCAGCGCGCCCACCACCGTGCCGTTGATCCGGATGAACTGGAGGTCGCGGCCGATGTGCGCCTCGATCTTCTTCGACGTCTGGTCCGCGTCCCAGCCCGCGACGGTGTCGCTGATCAGCGACGTGATCTCGGTGCGGTACGTCGTGACGACGTAGACCGCCGCGTCCTCCAGCCAGCCGTCCAGCTTCGCCTGGAGCCGCTCGTCCGTGGACAGCCGGGCGCCCAGCGCCATCAGGGAGGCCCGCGCCCGCAGCCGCAGCTCGCTCTGCTCGTCCTCCGCCGCCGCGATGATCATCGCGCGGACCGACGACCAGGCCGAGGCGATGACGTCCTGGACCTCGCCACGCCCCAGGATCTCCGACTTCAGCCGCTCGACCCGGGCCCGGGTGTCCGAATCGGTCTGGAGGTCGGACGCGAAGTCCGTCAGGAAGGTGTCGATCGAGGCGCGCGCCGGGTGGCCCGGCATGTCCCGCATCTCCGTGACGAACCGCAGCAGCTCCTTGTAGACCCGCTCCCCGATCCGCTTGTCGACGAACCGGGGCGTCCAGCCCGGCGCCCCGCCCTGCACCGCGTCCATCACCGAATCGCCGTGCCGCACCAGCCAGTCGTGGGCCTTCACACAGACCAGGTCCACCATCTTGCGGTGCCCCCCGTCGGCGACGATCTTCTCCAGCATCTTGCCGAGCCCGGGACCGACCTCCACCGCGTTGGCCCGCCGGGTGATCGCCTCGCCCACCACCGCCTGCACATCGGAGTCCCGCAGCACCCGCATCGCCCCGCGCAGCGCGGTCGACAACTCGGCGGTCACCCGGTCGGCATGGGCCGGAGCGGCCAGCCAGGCACCGAGCCGCTGCCCGACGCGGAGGGCGTGGATCCGGCCCCGGACCACGTCACCGGAGAGAAAATTCTCCCCGACGAAGGAACCCAGTGAGGCTCCGAGCTGGTCCTTCTTGGTGGGGATGATGGCGGTGTGCGGGATCGGTAGGCCGAGCGGGCGCTTGAACAGCGCCGTGACGGCGAACCAGTCGGCCAGCGCACCCACCATCCCCGCCTCGGCGGCCGCGGCGACGAAGCCCGGCCAGCCGCCCACCCCCGCGCTCCTCGCCCAGGTGGCGAGCGCGTACACCAGCGCGACCAGCAGAAGGAGGCCCGTGGCCGTGGTCTTCATCCGGCGCACCCCGCGCCGCTTCTCCTCGTCGGCCGCGGTGTACGCGAACGAGCCGAGCGGGGCGGGCCCGGAGCCTTCCCCGGGCCCGGAGCCTTCCCCGGCCCCGCTGCCGATCCGCTCGCCCGTACGCGCCGGCTGCCGCGCCCCCGACTCCCCGGGGCCGGTCCGATCGTTCCGTTCCATCCGCTCCACCTGTCCGCGCACTCCTCGCGCCCGGAAAACCGTACGCAACGTCCCTGAAGGACTGTCCCGTAATCCCTGACGGATCACGGGACATCCCTTACCTGACCTACTCCCGGGCCGCACGCCGAGTTCCCGGCGCCGCGCCCCTCCCGTCCTGCCCCATCATGGGACCAGTCCGTTTGATCTTGAGGAGAGACACCGCCCATGCCCAGGCGCCAGGGGTACCCCCCGCTCATCGCCCCCGTGGCGGGCACCGCCGCGCTCGCCGCCACGGTGGCGTTCGCCGGCTCCCTGCTGTTCTCCGGCCCCGGCGACCGGCCGGGCGCTGTGGTGGCCGTACCCGAGCCTCGGTCCGCGCCCCGGACGCCCGCCGCCCCCGCACACACCACCGGTCTCTGGGCCGCCACCTGGACGGCCTCCCCCGTCACCGGGATGGCCGACTCCACCACCGGCAGCACCCTGCACCGCCGCACCATTCGTAACGTCGTACATACGAGCATCGGCGGTGACGCGGCCCGCATCACTCTTTCGAACCTTTTCGGAACCCGTCCGCTGGTCGTGGAGCAGGCCGGGGTGGGCGGCCGCCCCGCCACCTTCGGCGGGGCGCGCTCCGTGACCGTCCCGATCGGCGGACAGGTCGTCAGCGACGCCGTGCCCGGCCCGGTCGCCCCCGACGCCGACCTCGTCGTCACCCTGCGCGTCCGCAGCCCCGAGGGGCCCGTCACCGTCCACGAGCACAGCCACCAGACCTCGTACCTGGACACCGCCTGGGGCGCCCGGCGGACCGACGACTGGCGCTACCTCACCGCCGTCGACGTCCACACCCTCACCGCCGTCGGGACCGTCGCCGTGATCGGCGACTCGCTCACCGCGGGCACCGGCTCCAGCACCGACACCAACAGCCGCTGGCCCGACGTCCTCGCCGACCGGCTGCACGGCCGGTACGGGGTCGCCAACGCGGGCATCGCCGGCAACCGCCTCCTGCTCGACGGCAGCGGCGTACGGGCCCTCGACCGCTTCGAGCGCGACGCCCTGGACGTCGCCGGGGTGCGCACGGTCGTCATCGCGCTCGGCATCAACGACGTGCAGCGCTCACCGCAGGAGACCCACCCGGAACACATCGTGGACGCCCTGCGCCGGCTGACCGAGCGCGCCCACGCCCGCGGACTGCGGGTCGTCGGGGCGACCCTGATGCCGTTCGAGGGCTACCGCACCTGGACCCCGGCCCGCGAAGCCGTACGGCAGCGGGTCAACGAACTGATCCGGGCGGGCGGCGTCTACGACGACGTCATCGACTTCGACGCGGCGGCCCGCGACCCGCACCACCCGGCCCGGCTCCGGCCGGAGTACGACAGCGGCGACCATCTCCACCTCGACGACGCGGGCTACCAGCGGCTGGGCTCGCTGGTGGACCTGGCGTCGCTGGAACACGAGGAAACCGTCTCCGACCAGCTCTGAGAGGGGAGGGAGCGGGGTCCAACGATCAGGCGCCGCCCGGGGTCAAGCGCCGTCCGGGCCCTTCTCCAGCCGGCCGCGCTCCCGGCCGCCGTCCAACCCCTTCGACCGCTCCCGCTCCGCGTCCCGCAGCCGCTTGCGCTCCGCCTTGCTCCGCTTGTGCTCCACCCCGACACCGCCCATCAGCGCGAACCCGGTGATCCGCACCCGAGGGGCGTCCGGCGACGGGACGCCCTCGTCCTTCGCGTGCTCGCCGAAGCCGCCCATGATGCCGATGCCCCGGACCTCGACGTTCAGCTCCGGCGGCACCGTCACCTGCATCCCGCCCATGATCGTGATGCACCGGATGACCACTTCGCGGTCCTCGAAGTTCGCCTCGCGCAGATCGATCTCACCGCCGCCCCACATCGCGAACGCGGTGAACTTCCGGCCCACCGTCCAGCTCCCCCGACGCCCGAAACCGCCCCAGAAGGCGAAGGCACCGCTCGACGTCGCGGGCCGGCCGATCCGGTCCGCCCACCGCTTCCCCGAACCGGTCGGCGCCACCGCCGCACCACCCACCGGGGCCACCGCCGCGCCCGGCGCGGGCAGATCCCGTACCAGCGGCTCCAACTCCCCGTGCGTACGCGCCGTGTAGGCCGCTTCCAGGCGCTGGTCGAACTCCTCCATCCCCAGCCTGCCCTCGGCGACCGCCTCGCGCAGGGTTTCGGCCACACGCTCGCGCTCGGCATCGGAGGCACGCATTTCCGGACTCTCACTTGTCATACCTGAAGCCTATTGAACGCGCGCTTCCGAGGTCGAGGCGTACATCCTCGCGATGACCGTTTCGATGTCCGGCTCCCGCACCGACAGGTCGACCAGCGGGTAGTCCGCGGCGATCCGGGCGACCAGCGCCGCCGCCGACTCCGCGGCCGGGAAGGCCAGCCACTGGCGCGGCCCCTCCACCTTCACGGTCCGCACCGAGGGCGCCGACTCCAGCCGGATCGGCGGCAGTTCGCGTTCCAGGTCGACCACCAGCGTCCGCTCGCTCTCCCCCAGCTCGTGCAGGCCCTCCAGGGCGCCGTCGTACATCAGACGGCCGTGGTCGATCACCATCACCCGCGAACAGAGCTGCTCGATGTCGGTCAGATCGTGGGTGGTCAGCAGGACGGTCGTGGCGCGCTCGGCGTTCAGGTCCCGCAGGAATCCACGGACCTTCGCCTTGGAGACGACGTCCAGGCCGATCGTGGGCTCGTCCAGGTACAGCACCTCGGGATCGTGCAGCAGCGCCGCCGCGATGTCCCCGCGCATCCGCTGCCCCAGGGACAGCTGACGCACCGGAACCTCCAACAGATCGCCCAGGTCCAGGAGTTCGACGCAGCGGTCCAGGTTCTCCCGGAACCGGGCGTCGGGGATCCGGTACATCCGGTGCATCAGCCGGTACGAGTCGCGCAGCGGCAGGTCCCACCAGAGCGTGGTGCGCTGGCCGAAGACCACACCGATCCGGTGCGCCAGCCGGGTACGCTCCCGCGACGGGTCGATGCCCGCGACCCGCAGCCGGCCGCCGCTCGGGGTGAGGATGCCGGTCAGCATCTTGATCGTGGTCGACTTCCCGGCACCGTTCGGGCCGATGTAACCGACCATCTCGCCACGGGCGACCCGGAAGCTGATCGAGTCGACCGCCCGGACCTGGCGGCGCTCGCCGCGCAGGAAGCCGGTTCTGCGGCGTACGTCGAAGACCTTCTCGACCTCGTCGAGCTCGATGAACCCGGGGTCGCCGCCCGTGCCCGCGCCCGTGCCCGTACTCGTATCCACGTCCATGCCCCTTCCCTGGCGGCTGCCCCGCCGCCTCCGCCCGAAGTCCGAAGTCCGATGACCACTGAAGCCAGATGCCCGAAGTCCGCTGTCCCGGCCCGGCCGGTCAGCTGCCCGTGCTGCGGTACGTACGCAGCCCCGCGCGCCACGCCAGCCCCGCCAGCAGACAGCACCCCACCGCCACCACCGGGGACAGGAACGCCACCCACCCCGGCAGCCCCACCGGCAACGGCCGCCCCAGCACATACAGCGCGGGCAGCCAGTTCACGAAGGCCAGCGGCACCACGAAGACCACCCCGCGCACCAGCTCCTTCGCGAAGACCGACGGCGGGTACTGGAGCAGCGTGTTGCCGCCGTACGTGAAGGAGTTCTGCACCTGGGAGGCGTCGTTCGCGACGAACTGGAACGCCGCCCCGGCCACGAAGAGCGCGCCGAAGAGCCCCGCCCCGCCCAGCAGCATCAGCGGCACCACCGCCACCTTCAGCACCGTCCACTCGACGTCCACCGTCGCCAGCCCGTACCCCAGCACCAGCACCCCCTGGAGCACCCGCCCCAGCCTGCGCAGCGCGAACCGGTCCGCCGCGACCTGGGCGAGCACCGGCACCGGCCGCACCAGCAGGGTGTCCAGTGTCCCGTCCCGCACCCGCCGCCCCAGCCGGTCCATCGACCCCATCAGCAGGTCGGCCAGGCCGAACGCGGTGCCCGACGCCCCGTACAGCAGGGCGATCTCGGAGAGGCCGTAGCCGCCGAGCCGGTCCACGTGCGCGAACATCAGCAGGATCGTCACGAAGTCGAAGGCGGTGGCCGCGAAGTTGCCGAGCGCCGCCATCGCGAACGACGCCCGGTACGCCATCGTCGACCGCAGCCACATCGCCACGATCAGCCCGTAGGCCCGCACGCCCTCGCCGAACCGCCGCGGCCAACCCCGCCGCGCGAACGCCTCCTGGGACCAGTCGGCGGACCGGCCCCCGGCCACCTCCACCGCACCGCTCGCGTCAGCCACCCTGGACCACCACCCGTCGCGTCGCCACCGACTGAACCATCCGCCCCACCAGCAGCAGCACCACCGCCCAGCCCGCCTGGAAGCCGTACGCCCGTGCCAGCTCCCACCCCGGGTACTTGCCGAGGAACACGTCGGCGGGCACCTGGAGCAGCGAGGACCACGGCATCAGCCGCGCCACGTCCCCCAGCAGCCCGGGGAAGAGGGTCAGCGGGAGCAGCATCCCGGAGAAGAACATCCCGAACAGCCAGGCCATCTGCGCCACCCCCGCCCCGTCCATCAGCCAGAACGCGGAGAGCGCCACCAGGTAGCGGATCGCGAAGCTGACCACGACCCCGAGCGCCACCGAGCCGAGGAAGGCAAGCCAGGTCCACCCCGACGAGGGCAGCGCCAGCTCGAAGACGAGCGAGCCCACCAGCATCGGCACGATGCCGCGGCCCACCAGGTGGAACGCGGCCCGGCCCAGATCGCCCGCCAGCCACCAGAACTGGAGGTCGACCGGCCGGTAGAGGTCGACCACCACGTCACCGGTGCGGATGCGCTCGATCAGCTCGTCCTCGAAACCGCCGCCCATCATGGAACAGGTCATCAGCAGGGCCTGACCCAGCCAGACGTAGCTGAGCGCCTGCGGCATGTCGTACCCGCCGAGCTGCGGGCGCTCGTCCCACAGCGCCACATAGGTGTACGTCAGGATGAAGCCGAAGACGGTGTTGGTGAACACCCCCGACGCCGTGGCGATCCGGTAGGTGGCGTGGCGCCGGAACCCACCCGCCGCCACCACCGCGTAGAGCCGCACCGCATGCACCCCCATGGTCCGGGTGCCGCACGGTCGCGGGCACCAAAGCGCACGACCCTAGTCCGACGGGATCGGCCGCCGCGACCGGTTTTCCCGGGAACGGGAGCGAGGTCGATCCGATGCTTATTCCGTAAAAAAGGGCAGTATGGGATAACTGACCGCAGTCGAGGAGTCTGCACGGACATGAGCGACGAGCCACAGCAGCCCGGCGGGAACGAGAACGGCGACGGCCCCCAGGGCTGGGCCCCCAGACAGCGACCGGACACCCCCGGTGACGACGGGAGCGGCGGCGACGACGGGGCCGCGGCGGCGGCCGGATCCACGGCCGGACCTGCCGGAAAGCCCCGCCGGCCCAGGCGCACCGGCTGGCGCCGCGCCGTACCCACCTGGCGGATGACGCTCGGCGGACTCCTGGTCGTCGCCGTGCTCCTGGTCGGCGGCTTCATCGCCGGGTACCAGCTCGTCGGCATCCCCGCCGCCAACTCCAGCGCCACCGCGCAGGCCAACGTGTACCTCTACAAGGACGGCAGCGTGATCGCCCGTTCGGGTGAGGTCAACCGGGAGAGCGTCGACCTCGCCCAGGTCCCGCTCACCGTCCAGCGCGCCGTACTCGCCGCCGAGGACCGCGACTTCTACTCCGAACGGGCGGTCGACCTCAAGGCCATGGTCCGCGCCGCCTGGAACACCTTCACCGGCAAGGGCAAACAGGGCGGCTCGACCATCACCCAGCAGTACGTCAAGAACTACTACCTCGGCCAGGAGCAGACCGTCGTCCGCAAGTTCAAGGAATTCTTCATCGCGATCAAGCTCAACCGCGAGCAGTCCAAGAACGAGATCCTCCAGGGCTACCTGAACACCAGCTACTTCGGCCGCAACGCCTACGGCATCCAGGCCGCCGCCCAGGCCTACTACGCCAAGGACGTCGAGCGGATCACCACCGCCCAGGGCGCCTACCTCGCCTCCCTGCTCAACGCCCCCAGCGCCTACGACGTCGTCGTCCACCCCGAGAACAAGTCCGCCGCCGTCGCCCGCTGGAACTACGTCCTGGACGGCATGGTCAAGGAGAAGTGGCTCGGCGCCGACGAACGCGCCGCGATGACGTTCCCCGTCCCCGGCAAGGTCCACCCGCCCACCGGGCTCTCCGGACAGCGCGGCTACCTCGTCCAGGCCATCGACGACTACCTCGCCGACCACGACATCGTCGACGAGAACACCCTCGCCACCGGCGGCTACCGGATCACCACCACCCTGGACAAGAAGAAGCAGAACGCACTGGTCCGCGCGGTCGACGACAACGTCATGTCCCAGACCAGCCCGGACCGCCCGGCCGACCGCAACGTCCGCGTCGGCGGCGCCTCCGTCGAACCCGGCACCGGCCGCGTCGTCGCCATGTACGGCGGCGTCGACTACACCAAGCAGTACGTGAACAACGCGACCCGGCGCGACTACCAGGTCGGCTCCACCTTCAAGCCCTTCGTCTTCACCTCCGCCGTCGCCAACCGCTCCACCACCCAGGACGGCCGGACCATCACCCCCGACACCGTCTACGACGGCACCAACAAGCGGACCGTCCAGGGCCCCAACGGCTCCACCGGATACGCCCCCGCCAACGAGGACGACCGCAGCTACGGGCCCATCACCGTGACCGAGGCCACCGACAAGTCCGTCAACGCGGTCTACGCCCAGATGGCCGAGGACGTCGGCCCCGAGAAGGTCCGGCAGACCGCCCTCGACCTCGGACTCCCCAAGAGCACCCCCGACCTCACCGCCACCCCGTCCATCGCCCTCGGCGTCGCCACCGCCAGCGTCCTCGACATGGCCGAGGCGTACGCCACCCTCGCCAACCACGGCCGGCACGGCTCGTACGTCCTGGTCGACCGGGTCAGCAAGGGGGGCGAGGACCTCGACGTCCCCGGCCGGGGCTCCACCCGCCAGGCCGTCGACCGCGAGGCCGCCGACACCACGACCGCGATCCTCCGCAGCGTCGTCGAGGGCGGCACCGGCACCGCCGCCCAGGCCGCCGGACGCCCCGCCGCCGGAAAGACCGGCACCGCCGAGGAGGACAAGGCCGCCTGGTTCGCCGGATACACCCCCGACCTCACCACCGTCGTCGCCGTCATGGGCCAGGACCCCGAGACCGGCGCGCAGAAACCGCTGTACGGGGCCCTCGGCCTCGCCCGCATCAACGGCGGCGGCGCCCCCGCCCAGGTCTGGGCGCAGTACACCGAGGCGGCGCTGCGCAACACCCCGGCCACCGACTTCGACCTGAACGTCGAGAGCGGCACCGGGCAGTCCACCCCGACCAACGGGCAGAGCACCCCCGGCGGCACCACGAAACCCTCCGGCCCCGCCTCCAGCACCGGCCCGAACACCCCCGGATCCACCCCGCCCGAGATCCCCTCACCCCCCGGCAGCGAGGAACCGCCCACCACCGGCACCGACACCGGCAACCAGAACGGCGGCGGGACCGACAACGGGGGAGCCGGGAACGGCGGGGAGCAGAACGGCGGCGGCGACAACGGAGGCCCCCGCGGCGGCGAGAACGGCGGCGGGGGCCCGGGCGGATACGACAACGGCGGCGCGGGCGCCGGAGGCTACGGATACGGCCCCGGCGCCCGGCCAGGCAGCCGGGGCACCCCCGTACCCGGCCCGGGAACCGGCCCCGGTCAGTGACCCGAGGTCGCCTTCAGGCCGACGACGGCGACCAGCAGCAGACAGACGAAGAAGATCCGGGCGGCGGTCACCGGCTCGTTCAGCACCACCATGCCGAGCACGGCCGCACCGGCCGCACCGATCCCGACCCACACCCCGTAGGCCGTACCGATCGGCAGCGTCCGGGCCGCATGGGACAGCAGCACCATGCTCGCCACGATCCCGGCACCGGTGAACACGCTCGGCCACAGCCGGGTGAACCCCTCGGTGTACTTCATCCCGATCGACCAGGCCACTTCGAGCAGACCGGCGACAACCAGCAGAACCCACGCCATGACAGCACCTCCGGCGAGACAGAACACGCGAACAACACGGGTGCGTCGTCTTTGCGAAACCCGGTACGGCGCGTCTCGTCGGGATGCCCCCAGCCTAGCAAAGGAAGGGCAAAGGGCCTGGTGACACCGGTCACCAGGCCCTCTGCCCCGCGTCATCCCATCGGATCTGGGTCGCGGAACGGTCGAAGGACTACAGATACAGCCCGGTCGAATCCACCGAACCCTCGAACCGGTCGGCCGCCACCGCGTGCAGATCGCGCTCCCGCATCAGCACGTACGCCACCCCGCGCACCTCGACCTCGGCACGGTCCTCGGGGTCGTACAGCACCCGGTCGCCCGGCTCCACCGTCCGCACGTTCTGCCCGACCGCCACCACCACGGCCCAGGCCAGCCGACGGCCGACCGCGGCCGTCGCCGGAATCAGAATGCCGCCACCGGAACGCCGCTCGCCCTCGGGCGTATCGGTCCGGACCAGCACGCGGTCGTGCAGCATGCGGATGGGCAGCTTGTCGTCGGTGTTCTCGCTCACGCCCCGCAACCTACCTGCCCGGCGGCGCCCGGCACCCCTCCGGGGTGCGCGGGCCGCGGCATCAGCCCTTCCGGCGCCGCTTCGACGCCACGATCAGCCCCACGACACCCACCGCGAGCAGCGCCGCCGGAACCACCCGCTCCAGCCGCGGGGCGCCCTCCTCGTCCACGAACCGGGCCCGCACGTCCGACACCGCCCGGTTCACCGCGACGAAAGCCCGCCCGGCCGTCCGGTCCACGGCCTCGGCGGCCCTGGCCTTCATGTCTCCCATGATCGTATCGGGGTGCACGCGCACCCCGATCTCGTCGAGCACCACCGCGAGCTGCTCACGCCTGCTGATGATGTCCGCCTCGATCTGCGCAGGGGTTCTGGCATCCGACACTGCGCCGCCTCCGTGGTCCTCGTCCGGTAAACCTTCGTCGACAGTCTGTCAGCTCGACCCTCCACACACCCGGCGGCACCCCTA
Source organism: Streptomyces sp. NPDC092952 (assembly GCF_044754785.1). Classification (NCBI taxonomy): domain Bacteria; kingdom Bacillati; phylum Actinomycetota; class Actinomycetes; order Kitasatosporales; family Streptomycetaceae; genus Streptomyces; species Streptomyces sp. NPDC092952. Next base: position 715,664 of record NZ_JBIVPT010000002.1, read on the forward strand.
TTACTCTCGGTCCCGTACACCCCACGTGCCACCCGAGGAGAACCATGAGCGAGCGACTCCAGCCCGGCGACACCGCCCCCGCCTTCACCCTCCCCGACGCCGACGGCAACGAGATCTCGCTCGCCGATCACAAGGGCCGCAAGGTCATCGTCTACTTCTACCCGGCCGCCCTGACCCCCGGCTGCACCAAGCAGGCCTGCGACTTCACCGACAACCTGGACCTGCTCACGGGCGCCGGGTACGACGTCATCGGCGTCTCCCCCGACAAGCCGGAGAAGCTCGCCAAGTTCCGCGAGAAGGAGAACCTCAAGGTCACCCTGGTCGGGGACCCGTCCAAGGAGACCCTCGAGGCGTACGGCGCCTTCGGCGAGAAGAAGCTCTACGGCAAAACGGTGACGGGTGTCATCCGCTCCACGATCGTCGTGGACGAGGAGGGCAAGGTCGAGCGCGCCCTCTACAACGTCCGCGCCACCGGCCACGTGGCCAAGATCATCAAGGACCTCGGCATCTGACCGGTCCCGCTCTTTTTCGGAATGCCCCGCGCCACTTCAGCTCCGACCGAAGCGGTGCGGGGCATTCCGCATCTTGTCGGAATTCGGACGTGACTCACCGGTATCCGGAGCGTTGATCCGTACGAGGCCACGAACACACGGCCGGATACGGAGGGGGAGCATGGGAGCGAGTCCCTACACGCGGGAGCGTCTGGAGGACGCCGTGCGGAGAGCGCGGACACTGACGGAGGCGCTCGTGAGCCTGGGGGTGGACCCAAAGAGCCCAACCCGGCGATATCTCGCCGAGCGGATGCGGAAGCTGGGGGTGGACACGTCCCACTTCGAACGCGAGGTCAAGTGGACCCGGGAGGTCCTCCAAGCAGCTGTCTCGGTGTCAACGAACATGTGCGAAGTTCTGCGCCGCCTCGGACTGGACGTGGTCGGCGGTCACCACACGCACATCAGCCGTCGCATCAAGGCGTACGGCATCGACACCTCGCATTTCGGGGCATCGCGCCGGACCGGCGAACCCTGGCGCCCCCGGACCCCGGGGGGTCTGCTCGTCGAGCAGCCGTCCGACGGGGCCCGACGTGTTCCGGGCGACCGGATCAAGTGGGCCATGACGGCCTCGGGCATCCCGGAGCAGTGCGCACTGTGCGGCTGCGGAAGCGTCTGGCGGGGGCATCCACTCCCCCTGGAGGTCGATCACATAGACGGCAACTGGCGCGACAACCGCATCGGGAACCTTCGGCTCCTCTGCCCCAACTGCCATTCGACGACGGACCATTACCGGGGGCGCGGCAAGGGGCGCCACCGGGAACGCGCCGGGGAGCGTGCCCGCTCATGAGCCACGACGTGCGGTACACCCGTGCACGTCTGACGGAGGCCGCCGCACGGTGTTCCGATCTCGACGAGGTCATCGTCTTCTTCGGCGCCCGGCCTCACAGCGGTCTCCGCAGGTACCTCGCCAGACGGTTCGCCCACTATGGCATCGACACCTCGCATTTCCGACCCTTCGGCAGAATCCCCCGCCCCACTGCCGAAGAGCTGCGTGCGGCGGTCGCCGGATCGGTCTCGGTCGCTGGTGCTCTCCGTCGGCTCCAGCGACCGGACAGCACCAGCCAGCGCGCCGCCCTGCGTCGGTGGATCGCCGAGGAGAACATCGCGACGCCGCACTTCCTGGGCCAGGCCCATCAACGCGGCAAACCGGGCCCGACCCCGCGCAGACATCACACGGACATCCTGGTCAAGCACGACAGCAGGCGCCGGACGAGGAGCTCACTGCTGCGTCGGGCGCTCGGCGAGATCGGCGTGCCGGAGAAGTGCGCGGAGTGCGGCACCGGCCCGAAGTGGCTCGGGAAGGCGATGACGCTGGAAGTCGACCACATCAACGGGGACTGGAGCGACGGCCGGCCCGCGAACCTCCGACTGTTGTGCCCCAACTGCCATGCGATCACCAGCACCTGGTGCCGGGGAGGAGACGTCCGAAGCATTCCCTGACATCTTCCCTTCCCGGTCCGACCGGGAGCGGTAAGCTGACCTCTGGTATGCGCCCGTACGCCAACTGGTGAGCGGCGATCTTTAGGTGGTCGTGTTTGTGTCGGTTCGAATCCGACCGGGCGCACCAGAAACGGGAGATGCCCGGCTCCGAAGAGCCGGGCATCTCCCGTTTCAGCCCACCAACTCCCGCACCACCGGCACCAGCGCCCGGAACGCCTTGCCCCGGTGGCTGATGGCGTTCTTCTCGGCCGGGGTCAGTTCCGCGCAGGTGCGGGTCTCGCCCTCGGGCTGGAGGATCGGGTCGTAGCCGAAGCCGTGGGTGCCGGCGGGGATGTGGCGCAGGGTGCCGGTCAGGCGGCCCTCGACGACGCGTTCCGTGCCGTCGGGCAGGGCGAGGGCGGCGGCGCAGGCGAAGTGGGCGGCGCGGTGGGGGGCGTCGATGTCGGAGAGCTGGGCCAGGAGGAGGTCCAGGTTGGCCTGGTCGTCGCCGTGGCGGCCGGCCCAGCGGGCGGAGAAGATGCCGGGGGCGCCGCCGAGTACGTCCACGCAGAGGCCGGAGTCGTCGGCGATCGCGGGGTGGCCGGTGGCCTTGGCGAGGGCGTGGGCCTTGAGCAGGGCGTTCTCCGCGAAGGTGACGCCGGTCTCCTTGACGTCGGGGATGTGCGGGTACGCGTCCGCGCCGACGAGTTCATGGGTGAGGCCTGCGTCGGCGAGGATCGCGTGGAGTTCGGTGATCTTCCCGGCGTTGCGGGTGGCGAGGATGAGGCGGGTCATACCCCCCAGTATCGGGGGTGGTCAGGAGGTGCAGACCTTGCCGATCTCGGCCGCGGCGTCGGTGACCGGGCCGATGTCGGGGGTGGCGTCGCCCTTGTCGATGGCTTCGCGGACGTTGGCGACGCCGTTCCGGAGGCCGGTGATGGCCTTGCCGAGGTCGGCGTCGCCGGTCTTGTCGCCGAGTTCGCCGATCTCCTTGTCGATCTCGTCGAGGGCCTCGGACGCCTGGGTGGGGTCGGAAGTGGCGTTGGAGACGGCCTGTTGGAGGTTGTCGGCGCTGGTGGCGATGGCGTCGGCGGTGCGGACGCAGTCCAGTGCCTTGTCGACGGCGCCGCAGCCGGTGGCGGCGGTGAGGGCGAGCGTGGTCAGGGTCAGCGCGGCGGCGATACGTCGGCGGGTGGCCATGGCCATGGTCCGGTTCCTCCCGGGTGCGGATGCGGTGCGGATACGTGGACGGGCGCACGGTTCGATCCGTGCGCCCGTGCTCGTAACGACGCGGTGCGGTGGGTGCGTGGTTGCTCCGCCGGGAAGCGTGTACGGGGCAGCCGTTATGCGCCGAGGGTGCGGGAGAGGGCCTCGGTCTGGAAGGCGGTGAGGTCCGTGCAGCCGGCGGTGGCGAGGTCGAGGAGGGCGCCGAGTTCGGTGCGGTCGAAGGGGGTGGCCTCGGCGGTGCCCTGGACCTCGACGAAGCGGCCGTCGCCGGTGCAGACGACGTTCATGTCGGTCTCGGCGCGGACGTCCTCCTCGTAGCAGAGGTCGAGGAGGGGGGTGCCGTCGACGATGCCGACGCTGACGGCGGAGACGGTGTCGGTCAGCGGCTTGCGGCCGTGCTTGACGATCTTCTTCTGCTGGGCCCAGGTGACGGCGTCGGCGAGGGCGACGTAGGCGCCGGTGATGGCGGCGGTGCGGGTGCCGCCGTCGGCCTGGAGGACGTCGCAGTCGAGGACGATGGTGTTCTCGCCGAGGGCCTTGTAGTCGATGACGGCGCGCAGCGAGCGGCCGATGAGGCGGCTGATCTCGTGGGTGCGGCCGCCGATCTTGCCGCGGACGGCTTCGCGGTCGCCGCGGGTGTTGGTGGAGCGGGGCAGCATGGAGTATTCGGCGGTGACCCAGCCTTCGCCGCTGCCCTTGCGCCAGCGGGGGACGCCTTCGGTGACGGAGGCGGTGCAGAAGACCTTGGTGTCGCCGAAGGAGATGAGTACGGAGCCTTCGGCGTGCTTGCTCCATCCGCGTTCGATGGTGACGGGACGGAGCTGATCGGGGGTGCGGCCGTCGATACGAGACATGGCGTCGACCCTATCGGGTGCGGGGGTGGCGTCCGTTCGGGTGCGGGCGGGCCCCGTGGCGGTGCGGGGCGAGGTGCGTCGTCCGGGTACGGCACAGGCCCCGTCCGGGGCGGGCGGGGCCTGTGCGGGGCCGAGCGGTCGGCTCAGCGGGGGGTTCGGGGGCCGGTCACATCATGTCTTCGATGTCGGCGGCGATGGGGTCGGCGTCGGTGCCGATGACGACCTGGATCGCGGTGCCCATCTTGACGACGCCGTGGGCGCCGGCGGCCTTGAGCGCGGCTTCGTCGACCTTGCTGGGGTCGTGGACCTCGGTGCGCAGGCGGGTGATGCAGCCTTCGATCTCGTCGATGTTCTCGATACCGCCGAGCCCGGCGACGATCTTCTCAGCCTTGCTGGCCATGGCCTTCTCCCTGGTTGTTCACATGGTTCTTCGCAGGCGTGCGACGGCCCACTCCGGGTCCGTTTCGTCACCGTAACGCACGTTTGGCCCAACTTCGCGAGCGGGTGACTGGCCCGTCCCGAATGATGACGATCATCGGTGCCCGGCCTCCAGGCGGGTTACGCACCGTACCCCAAGTGGTCTACACCATTGTGCAACGACCGCCGAGCACGCCTTGTTCCGGGAGGACGCCGATGAGCGCGAGCAGCGCCGCAGTACCGCGGAAGACCTGGTGGAACGGGCTGTTCCAGGGGCTTCAGAAGATGGGCCGCAGCCTTCAGCTGCCGATCGCCGTACTGCCGGCGGCCGGCATCCTGAACCGGTTGGGCCAGCCGGACGTGTTCGGCGACGAGGGCCTGGGCTGGAACAACATCGCCAAGGTCTTCGCGGCGGCGGGCGGCGCGCTGCTCGATTCGGGACTCGGCCTTCCGCTGCTGTTCTGCATCGGTGTGGCGATCGGCATGGCGAAGAAGTCCGACGGTTCGACGGCGCTCGCGGCGGTGGCCGGCTTCCTCGTCTACTACGCGGTGCTGCACGCCTTTCCGGTCGACTGCGGTCCGGGCTCGACGTTCACCCCGGGCGGCATCTGGTTCGGTACGTGCGTGACCACGGACGCCAAGGTCACGGCGGCGGCGTACCAGAATCCCGGGGTGTTCGGCGGCATCGTGATGGGGTTGCTGTCGGCCTGGTTCTGGCAGCGGTTCCACCGGGTGAAGCTGGTGGACTGGCTGGGCTTCTTCAACGGCCGCAGGCTCGTTCCGATCATCATGGCGTTCGTCGGCCTGCTCTTCGCGGGGCTGTGCGCCTGGCTGTGGCAGCCGATCGGCGACGGGCTGACGAGCTTCTCGAAGTGGCTGGTGGACCTGGACTGGGTGGGTTCGGGCATCTTCGGTCTGGCCAACCGGGCGCTGCTGGTGATCGGGCTGCATCAGTTCCTGAACACCTTCGTGTGGTTCCAGTTCGGTGACTTCACCAAGCCGGACGGGACGGTCGTGCACGGTGACATCAACCGGTTCCTGGCGGGCGACCCGACGGCCGGGCAGTTCACCTCGGGCTTCTTCCCGATCATGATGTTCGCGCTGCCGGCGGCGGCGCTGGCGATCTACCACTGCGCGAAGCCGAACCGGCGCAAGGCGGTCGGCGGGATGATGCTGTCGGTCGGGCTGACGTCGTTCGTGACGGGCATCACCGAGCCGATCGAGTACTCGTTCCTCTTCGTCGCGCCGCTGCTGTACGGCATCCACGCGGTGCTCACCGGCGTCTCGATGGCGGTGACCTGGGCGCTGGGGGTGAAGGACGGCTTCAGCTTCTCGGCGGGGCTGATCGACTACGTCATCAACTGGAGCCTGGCGACCAAACCATGGCTGATCATCGTGATCGGTCTGGCCTTCGCCGTCGTCTACTACGTGATCTTCCGGTTCGCGATCACCCGGTTCAATCTCCAGACGCCGGGCCGGGAGCCCGACGAACTGGAGGAGGAGATCGAGAGAAACCTCACGAAGTAGCACGTCAGACGCGTGGATTCGGTCTCCGCGCACCCCCCGGAAGGCCCTTGGACCCGTGCGGTCCGAGGGCCTTCGACGCGTTACCGAGGGTCAGCGATAGCTGATGCGAAGTAGTCGGTTTTTGCAGGTTCCTTATCCAACCCTCACCGTGCTACAACTGGTCTACACCACTGAGTGGTCCAGACCACGTGGCGCTCTGCCGCGTTCCTCGAGTCGCCGCCTCCCCCCGAATCAACGTCCTGGGCGGCGCCTTGCCCCCCATGGAGGAAGTTGATGTCCACGGCAGACACCGCGTCCGCGGCTCCCAAGAAGAAGGGCGCCGGCGTGATGTCGGTCATGCAGCGCATCGGCCGCAGCCTCATGCTGCCGGTCGCCGTGCTGCCCGCCGCCGCACTGCTGGTGCGCCTCGGCAACGACGACATGCTCGGCAGGGACTCCTTCCCCGCCTTCATCACCAAGATCGCGTCCTTCATGGCCGCGGGCGGCAACGCGATCCTCGACAACATGGCGCTGCTGTTCGCCGTCGGCATCGCGATCGGTTTCGCGAAGAAGTCGGACGGTTCGACCGCGCTCGCGGCCGTCACCGGCTACCTGGTCTTCCAGAAGGTGCTGGCCACCTTCACCGACAGCAACCTGCCGCAGGTCGCGACGGTCGTCGACGGCAAGGTCGTGATGACGGACGCCCCCGTGGACGCCAAGGTCCTCGGCGGCGTGGTGATGGGCATCGTCGTCGCCCTGCTCTACCAGCGGTTCTACCGTACGAAGCTGCCGGCCTGGGCGGGCTTCTTCGGCGGCCGCCGCCTGGTCCCGATCCTCTCCGCCTTCGCGGGTCTGGTCATCGGCATCGTCTTCGGTTACATCTGGCCGGTGCTCGGCACCGGGCTGCACAACTTCGGCGAGTGGCTCGTCGGTTCCGGCGCGGTCGGCGCGGGCATCTTCGGTGTCGCCAACCGTGCGCTGATCCCGGTCGGCATGCACCACCTGCTGAACTCGTTCCCGTGGTTCCAGGCCGGTGAGTTCCACGGCAAGAGCGGCGACATCAACCGCTTCCTGGCCGGTGACCCGACCGCCGGGCAGTTCATGACCGGCTTCTTCCCGATCATGATGTTCGCCCTCCCGGCCGCCTGCCTCGCCATCGTGCACTGCGCCCGCCCGGAGCGCCGCAAGGTCGTCGGCGGCATGATGTTCTCGCTCGCGCTCACCGCGTTCGTGACCGGTGTGACCGAGCCGATCGAGTTCACGTTCATGTTCATCGCCCCCGTCCTGTACGCGATCCACGCGGTGCTCACCGGTGTCTCGATGGCCCTGACCTGGGGGCTCGGTATGAAGGACGGCTTCGGCTTCTCCGCGGGTGCCGTCGACTTCTTCCTGAACCTGGGCATCGCGAGCAAGCCGTGGATGCTGGTGCTGGTCGGCCTCTGCTTCGCGGCGGTGTACTACGTGGTCTTCCGGTTCGCGATCACGAAGTTCAACCTGCCCACACCGGGCCGCGAGTCCGACGAGGAACTCGCCGAACTGCTCAAGGCCGAGGCGAAGTAACCCCGGCCCGGCCGCCCCGTGCGGCGAAGCCCCCGTCTCCTGCGAGGCGGGGGCTTCGTCGCGCCCTCGTCACCCCGGGCCCTCAGACCTCGTACACCGCGCCCGCCACCGCCACCTCCGCCGGGCCGTGGAAGACCGCGCGGGCGTCGGCCAGATTGCGTTCCCCGTCGGTCCACGGAGGGATGTGGGTCAGGACGAGCCGTCCCACCCCGGCACGGGCGGCGGTCTCCCCCGCCTCGCGGCCGTTGAGGTGGAGGTCCGGGATGTCCTCCTTGCCGTGGACGAACGACGCCTCGCACAGGAACAGGTCGACCCCCTCCGCCAGTTCGTCCAGCGCCTCGCAGACCCCGGTGTCACCGGAGTACGCCAGCGAACGGCCGCCGTGTTCGATCCGGATCGCGAAGGTGTCGACCGGGTGGCAGACCTTCTCCGTACGGACCGAGAAGGGGCCGATGTCGAAGGAGCCCGGCTTCAGCGTGTGGAAGTCGAAGACCTCGCCCATCGCCTGCTCGGACGGGGTGTCGCCGTGGGCGGTGGTCAGCCGCTGCTCGGTGCCCTCGGGTCCGTAGACGGGGAGGGGGGCCGGGCGGCCGCCGTCGTGCCGGTAGTAGCGGACGACGAAGTACGCGCACATGTCGATGCAGTGATCGACATGGAGATGGCTGAGAAAGACGGCATCGAGGTCGTAGAGACCGACATGGCGCTGCAACTCGCCCAGGGCACCGTTGCCCATGTCGAGGAGCAGCCGGAAGCCGTCGGCCTCTACGAGGTAGCTCGAACACGCCGATCCCGGGGACGGGAACGAGCCGGAGCAGCCGACGACGGTGAGCTTCATGGAGCGTGAACCTCCGGGGCGTGGGAACGGGGAGGGTTCGTGCGGTCGGTTGAGCGGTTCGTCGAGCGTAAGGCGCGAATCGGCCGGTCGCTCCTTCACGGCCGCCCGTTGTGGGGGAACTCACCTGCGCTGTCACCGGTTCGATGGAAGCGGCGGGGGCACCGGTACGGTCGGGGCATGGACATGCCCTGGTGGTGGATCGCTCTGGCTCTGGTCGTGCTGCTCGCGCTCGTCGCGGCGGTGTCCGACGGACGGGGGCGGGGCGGGCGCGGGCCGCGTGGCCGGACCCGGCCGCCGGCGGGTCCCGGGCGCGGTGCGGGGCGCGGTCCCGGCCGGGCGGAGGGGGCGGGGCGCGGGCCTCGGCCGGGCGAGATCTGGTGGGCCGAGGTGCCGTACGAGGACGGGCCCGGGGCGAAGGACCGGCCGTGCCTGGTGCTGTCGGTGCGGGGTGGTTCGGCGCGCGTCGCGAAGATCACCAGCAAGCATCACGCGGAGCGGCCGGGGGTGATCGCGCTGCCCGCGGGGGCGGTGGGCGATGCGCGGGGCCGGGCGAGCTTCCTGGAGACGGACGAGCTCAGGGACGTGGCCGTGCGCGCGTTCCGGCGGCGGGTGGGCGTGGTGGACGCGGCGGTGTGGAAGCGGGTGCGGGGGCTGGGGTGAGGCGTTCTCCGGCGGGCGGGTCCTCGGGACCGGCCCGCCGGAGAAGGCCCTGGGCCGTCTCCTGGGGAAGCGGTTCTACGCCCAGAGCTGGCCGTGCAGGGTTTCGATGGCCGCTTCGGTGGACGGGGCGGTGTAGACGCCCGTCGACAGGTACTTCCAGCCGCCGTCGGCGACGACGAAGACGATGTCGGCGCTCTCCCCGGCCTTGACGGCCTTCTTCCCGACGCCGATCGCGGCGTGCAGCGCGGCGCCGGTGGAGACGCCCGCGAAGATGCCCTCCTGCTGGAGGAGTTCACGGGTGCGGGTGACCGCGTCCGCCGAGCCGACGGAGAAGCGGGTGGTGAGGACGGAGGCGTCGTACAGCTCGGGGACGAAGCCCTCGTCGAGGTTGCGGAGTCCGTAGACCAGGTCGTCGTAGCGCGGCTCGGCGGCGACGATCTTGACGTCCGGCTTGTGCTCGCGCAGGTAGCGGCCGACACCCATCAGGGTGCCGGTGGTGCCGAGCCCCGCCACGAAGTGGGTGACGGAGGGGAGGTCGGCGAGGATCTCCGGGCCGGTGGTGGCGTAGTGGGCGCCCGCGTTGTCCGGGTTCCCGTACTGGTAGAGCATGACCCAGTCGGGGTGCTCGGCGGCCAGTTCCTTGGCGACGCGCACGGCCGTGTTGGAGCCGCCGGCCGCCGGGGAGGAGATGATCTCGGCGCCCCACATGGTGAGCAGGTCGCGCCGTTCCTGGGAGGTGTTCTCCGGCATGACGCACACGATGCGGTAGCCCTTGAGCTTGGCCGCCATGGCGAGCGAGATGCCGGTGTTGCCGCTGGTGGGCTCCAGGATGGTGCAGCCGGGGGTGAGCCGGCCGTCCTTCTCCGCCTGCTCGACCATGTGGAGCGCCGGGCGGTCCTTGACCGAGCCGGTGGGGTTGCGGTCCTCCAGCTTGGCCCAGATGCGGACGTCGTCCGAGGGCGACAGCCGCGGCAGGCGGACGAGCGGGGTGTTGCCCACCGCGGCGAGCGGACTGTCGTACCGCATCAGCGCATGCCCGCCGGTCGGCCGTCCACCGCGCCGGCGGCGCCTCCGGCGACGGCCGGGAGGATCGTGACGCTGTCGCCGTCGCTCAGCTCGGTGGAGATGCCGTCGAGGAAGCGGACGTCCTCGTCGTTGAGGTAGACGTTCACGAAGCGGCGGAGCTCCTCGCCGTCGACGATGCGCTCGCGGATGCCGGTGTGGCGGCTCTCCAGGTCCGTGAGGAGGTCGGCGAGGGTCTTGCCGTTGCCCTCGACGGCCTTGGCACCGTCGGTGTAGGTGCGGAGGATGGTCGGGATGCGGACCTCGATGGCCATGACGGGCTCCTGTCGGATGCAGAGGATGCGGGAGTTGCGGAAGTGGCGTGGGCGCGCGGCTCGACCCCCGCGCGGGGGTTGGTGCGTGGTGGTGCGGCCGGCGCCGCGGCCCTGCTCAGGACCCGGTCAGGCCCTGCGTCCGGCGGGCGGGCAGCATGGACAGATCGCGCTGGCCAGCCTGCACAGGTCGACGTGCAGCCGCGCGACGAGCAGTGTGCCCGGCGTGTTCTCGCTCACGTCATGGGAAACCATGGGCTCATCGTATCGATTCCCGGTCCGCGATCCCGAGTGTGATCTCAGCTGTCGGACGTCTGCCGTTCGCCAGGTGGACGGGGGTGGGGTGCGTCCCGGCCCCGTCCACCCGTGCGGCGACGGTCGGGGCCTGGTCAGGCGGGTTCGTACGCCTCGACGACCCGGACCTCTTCCTCGGTGATCTCCCCGTCCACGATGCGGTACGAGCGGAACTGGAAGGGGCCCGCGTCGTCGGTGTCCGCGGTGGAGACGAGCACGTAGTGGGCGCCGGGCTCGTTGGCGTAGGTGACGTCGGTGCGGGAGGGGTACGCCTCGGTCGCGGTGTGCGAGTGGTAGATGATCACCGGCTCCTCGTCGCGGTCGTCCAGCTCGCGGTAGAGCTTGAGGAGGTCGGCGGAGTCGAACTCGTAGAAGGTGGGCGAGCGGGCGGCGTTGAGCATCGGGACGAACCGCTCGGGGCGGCCGGTCCCGGCCGGTCCGGCGACCACGCCGCACGCCTCGTCGGGGTGGTCGGCGCGGGCGTGCGCGACGATCTGGTCGTGGAGCGCCTGGGTGATGGTCAGCATGGCGCCAGGATAGGCATGCGGGCCACCGCGTACCGGAGTGTGGAACGCGGCCGCCCGCATGGTGGAAGCGCGGGTGCGGCTCACCTCCGGGCGAAGGCCCGGTTCGCGGGGTCGCGGGCCTTGAGGACCCGGTACGCGACGCCGAGGAGGGCGGCCCAGAGCGGGGCGCAGTACAGCGAGATCCTGGTCTCCGCGTCGAGGGCCATCATCACGACGACCAGGCCGAGGAAGGCCAGCGCGAAGACGCTGGTGTACGGGGCACCGGGGGCGCGGAAGGACGAGCGCGGGAGCAGGCCCCGGTCGGCGAGGCGCCGGTAGCGGAGCTGGCAGACCAGGATCATGATCCAGGCCCACATGCCGGAGACGGTGGCGAAGGAGACGACGTAGCCGAAGGCGTCGCCGGGCCAGCGGTAGTTGATCCAGACGCCGACGAGCATCAGGGCGGCGGAGAAGGTGGTGCCGGCGAGCGGGGTGCCGCCGCGGGTGAGCCGGGTGAAGCCCCGCGGCCCCTGTCCGTTGCGGGCCAGGTCGCGCAGCATCCGGCCGGTGGAGTACATCCCGGAGTTGCAGGAGGAGAGCGCGGCGGTGAGGACGACGAAGTTGACGATCCCGGCGCCGATGCCGAGGCCCATGGTGCGGAAGGCGGCGACGAACGGGGAGACGCCGGGGCCGAACGCGGTCCACGGGACCACGGAGAGGATCATGACCAGGGCGCCGACGTAGAAGACGGCGATGCGCCACGGCACGGTGTTGATGGCCCTGGGCAGCACGGTCGCGGGGTCCTTGGACTCGCCCGCGGTGACGCCGACGAGTTCGACGGCGACGAAGGCGAACATCACGATCTGCAGCGTCGCCAGGGTGCCCCCGACGCCGTGCGGGAAGAATCCGCCGTCGGCCCAGAGGTGGGTGACCGAGGCGGTCTCCCCGGCCTCGGAGAAGCCGAGGGTCAGAATGCCGACGCAGATGAGGATCATGCCGATGATGGCGGTGACCTTCACCATGGAGAACCAGAATTCCATTTCCGCGAAGAGTTTCACGGAGATGAGGTTCGCGCCGTACAGGACGACCGTGAAGACCAGCGCGGACACCCATTGCGGGGCGGCGAACCAGTAGGTCATGTACTGGGCGGCGGCGGTGACTTCGGTGATCCCGGTGACGACCCAGAAGAGCCAGTACGTCCAGCCGGTGGCGAATCCGGCAAAGGGGCCGACGAATTCCCGGGCGTATTCGGAGAAGGAGCCCGACACCGGGCGGTACATGAGGAGTTCGCCCAGGGCCCGCATGATGAAGAAGACGACCAGCCCGGCGATCGCGTACGCCAGGACGAGGCTGGGGCCGGCCTTGGCTATCGCCTTTCCCGCGCCGAGGAAGAGTCCGGTGCCGATGGCCCCGCCGATGGCGATCATCTGGATCTGCCGGGCGCCGAGGGCGCGCCGGTAGCCCTCCCCCGCCGCCGCGCCGGTCCCCGTCCCCGTGGCGTCCGGGGCCCGGCGGCCCTCCTGGCCCTCGTCGAGCTGTGCCGATGTCATGCGCCGCGCCTTTCGCCGTACTGCCCACCGGGAATTATGTGGCGGTCAGCACAAGGAAAAGCCGATAAACCTACTCAGTCGCAGTAATAACGACCATTCAGGTGAGGTGTTCGTCATTCTGTTTGCCGGTCCGCCGGGGATCGCAGGCCGGGGGCGGCCACGGCGCTAGGGGGTGTCTGATAAATGAGTGCGGGTGAAGGAGCGGGGTCCGGTGCGTGCGATCGCAAGGCGCCGGGGCGTCTGCGTGGCGGAGCCACGTGGGCGGTTCGGCAACGCCGCGAGCGTGCGTGCCGGACCCCGCGACGCCGCAGGCATTTGTCAGACACCCCCCAAGGGCGGTCCTCAGGACATCAGCGTCCCCACCAGGGTCTCCTGGAGGGCGCCGAGCCAGAGGAAGGCCATGACCATCGGCTTGCGCGGGTCGCTGTCGGGGAGCCGGTAGAGCGAGCCGGCGTCGCCGTCGTCCTCCTCGCTGATCTCCAGCCGGGTGCCGATGGTGAGCCGGAGGTCGTTGAGGGTGCCGAGCCAGCTGCGGGACGCGTCGGCGTCGAGTTCGAGCACGGCCTCGCCGTCCTCGTCCGCCTTGAGGGCGTCCAGGGTGCGGACGACGGCGAGGGCGTCGGTGCGCTTGCGGGCGCGCAGGTCGTTCTCGGTGAAACGGCGGAACTCGGCCGACGCGGCGCGCAGTTCGGTGTCGTCGGTGCCGTACGCGTCGGGGAAGAGGCGGGCCAGGGCAGGGTCGGCGGGCGGCTCGCTGGGCCCCTCCGCGAAGAGCGCGGCGAGCGGGTCGGCGCCCTCGGCGGGCTCGTCGCCGGGGCCGATCAGCTCCAGCAACTGGACGGCGAGGGAGCGCAGGATCGCGATCTCCACCTCGTCGAGCACGACGGACGCACCGCCGCCGGGGGTGGCCTCGAAATGGCCGGCCATGGATCTTCTCCGATTGATGGGTCGGTCGGGGCGGGGACGGGGGCGCGCGGAGCCCGGGTCAGTTGCGGTCCTGGCTGAGGGTGGCCCACAGCCCGTAGCCGTGCATGGCCTGCACGTCCCGCTCCATCTCCTCGCGGCTGCCGCTGGAGACGACCGCGCGCCCCTTGTGGTGGACGTCCATCATCAGCTTGCGCGCCTTGTCCTTCGAGTAGCCGAAGTAGGCCTGGAAGACATAGGTCACGTAGCTCATGAGGTTGACCGGGTCGTTGTGGACCAGCGTCACCCAGGGCACGTCGGGCTCGGGGACGACGAGGTTCTCCTCGGCCGATTCGGGACGTTCGATCTCTACGGGGGCGACACTCACCCACCCCATGCTGCCACCCGGGAGGGCGCATCGCACAAACGACCCGAGATCTCGTCACTCTGACGAAATAGGGGTAGCATCCGGAACATGAACTCTGCGGACCTTGGTCGACGGGTCGGCGTGCCCTCGACCGCGCTCTTCACCGACCAGTACGAGCTCACGATGGTGCAGGCGGCGCTGAAGGCCGGCACGGCCGAGAGGCGCTCGGTCTTCGAGGCCTTCACCCGCCGGCTCCCCGAGGGACGGCGCTACGGCGTCGTCGCGGGCATCGGCCGGGTACTGGACGCGGTGGAGAACTTCCACTTCGACGACGAGATGCTCACCTTCCTCCGCGAGCGCTCGATCGTCGACGGGCCCACGCTCGACTGGCTGGCCGACCACCGCTTCAGCGGCGACATCTGGGGCTACCCGGAGGGCGAGGTGTACTTCCCCGGCTCGCCGGTGCTGCGGGTCGAGGGCTCCTTCGCCGAGTGCGTGCTGCTGGAGACGGTGATCCTCTCGATCCTCAACCACGACTCGGCGATCGCCGCCGCGGCCTCGCGGATGTCCGCCGCGGCCGGCGGGCGCGGGCTGATCGAGATGGGCGCGCGCCGCACCCACGAGCTCTCCGCGGTGGCCTCGGCCCGCGCCGCGTACGTCGGCGGCTTCGACACCACCTCCGACCTGGCGGCGGGGTTCCGCTACAACATCCCCACCGTCGGGACCAGTGCCCACGCCTTCACCCTGCTCCACGACACCGAGCGCGACGCCTTCCGGGCCCAGGTCGACTCGCTGGGCCGGGGAACGACGCTGCTGGTCGACACGTACGACGTCGCCGAGGCGGTCCGGGCCGCGGTCGAGATCGCCGGCCCGGAGCTGGGCGCGGTACGGATCGACTCCGGCGACCTGCTGCTGGTCGCGCACCGGGTCCGCCAGCAGCTGGACGAGCTGGGCGCCACCGGGACGAAGATCGTGGTCACCTCCGACCTGGACGAGTACGCCATCGCCTCACTGGCCGCCGCCCCGGTCGACGCGTACGGGGTGGGCACGCAGCTGGTGACCGGCAGCGGGCAGCCCACCTGCTCGATGGTCTACAAGCTCGTCGCCCGCGCCGACAGCGCCGACCCCGCCGCGCCGCTGCGCCCGGTGGCGAAGAAGTCGCTCGGCCCGAAGTCGTCGATGGGCGGCCGCAAGTGGGCCGCGCGCCGGCTGGACGGGAACGGGGTCGCCGAGGCCGAGGTGGTCGGCACCGGCCCGGTGCCCGCGGAGCTGGCCGGCCGGCAGCTGCTGGCCGAGCTGGTCCGGGGCGGCGAGGTGGTCGCCCGGGAGCCGCTGGACGCGGCGCGCGAGCGGCACATCGCGGCCCGGGCCGGGCTGCCGATGTCGGCGGTGCAGCTGTCGCGGGGCGAGCCGGTGATCCCCACCGAGTACGTCTGAGCGCCGGCCCGGCCGGGCACCGAAAGCGGCACGACTTCGGCCCCGCCCCCTCCCGGGTCGGGGCCGGAGTGCCTAGGCTCGAAAACGAATCCCCCACCACCGCCCCCACCCGCTAAGGACACCCGTCATGCACCGCGCCTTGATCGTCGTCGACGTTCAGAACGACTTCTGCGAGGGCGGCAGCCTCGCCGTTGCGGGCGGCGCCGATGTCGCCGCCGCCGTCACCGACCTGATCGGTGACGCCCAGGCCGGGTACCGCCATGTGATCGCGACCCGGGACCACCACATCGACCCCGGCGACCACTTCTCGGACCGGCCCGACTTCGAGAACTCCTGGCCCGCGCACTGCGTGGCCGGAACGGAGGGCGTGGGCTTCCACCCGAACTTCGCCCCGGCGGTCGCCTCGGGGGCGATCGACGCGGTGTTCGACAAGGGTGCCTACGCGGCCGCGTACAGCGGCTTCGAGGGGATCGACGAGAACGGCACGGGCCCGGCCGACTGGCTGCACGCCCACCACGTCACCGAGGTCGACGTCGTGGGCATCGCCACCGACCACTGCGTACGGGCGACGGCTCTGGACGCGGTCCGGGCGGGCTTCACCACGCACGTCCTGCTCGACCTGACCGCGGGCGTCGCCGAGGAGACCACGGAACGGGCCCTGGAGGAGCTCCGCCGGGCCGGCGTGAAGCTCACCGGCAAGCCGGTGGTCTGAGCCCTCTCCCGTGCGCCCCGGACCGTTCCCCGGGTCCCACGCCCCTCAGGCGGTGCCGCGCGCCGGGACGGCCCGGGCCGGGCGGAGCAGGGCGCGGATCGGGTGCCAGAGCTCCTGGGCCCGCTCCGGGCGCGCCCGCCACAGCAGCCCGTCGGGGTGGTGCAGCACGGCGGTGATCTCGTCGGGGGTGGGCGGCTCGGCGTTGCCCCGGAGGTAGACCGGGCTGAGGCCCGCGTTGCGCAGCCGGGTCAGGGCGCGGGGCCGGTTGGCCGCGTGCACCAGGACCCGGACCGGGGTCCCCGGCGCCGCCCCGCCCTTCGGGCTGGGCAGCGTGATCGCCACCACCACGCTGCCGTTCGGCAATGTGCAGAATCCGCCGCCTGCCATGCTCCGTGCTCCCCCGTGAGACATCGCGTCAATAAGTATCTGAACAAGACGCACCTAAACACGATCGGCCGCCGCCCGCTAGAGGGCGACGGCCGATCATGCTTTGACCTGCGGTTATGCGAGATTACTTCTTGGACGGACCGACCTGGACGGTGATCGTCTTGCCGCTGGCGGGCTGGTTGACGATCGAGATCCGGGTGTTCGTGTCAGGGACCTGAACACTGCCGGTCGGGTTCTCCGCGTACCAGTACGTGCCCTTGTGGTCGTCGAAGGCCGAAACGCCGGCCTGCGACTTGATCCGGACCGGAACGTCCGCCTTGTGCAGCGTGAACGCGTCGGTGCGGAAGCGGCTGAACGGGGCGTCGAACGGCTGGATCTTGTTGCGGATGATCGTGCCGTCGGCCCACTTCAGGGGCTTGGCGTGGGCGTCGACCGGAAGGATCAGGCCCTGGCCCGGGTGGACCGAGACGTTGTTGTCCTTCTGCGACTTGTCCCACAGCCAGACCATCAGGCCGGTCTGGTACGGGTAGTGCTCGACCCAGTCGGGACGGGTCTGGGAGAAGCCGAAGTTGTACGGGCCGACCTCAAGGGTCTTGTCGTAGCTGACGTACTGGCGGTTCTCCGCGATGTAGTACTGCGGGTAGTCCTTGGTGAAGGACTCGCCGACGCGGGAGAAGCCCTTGGCGGTCCAGCCGTTGTCGTCGCCCTCGGCGTTGTCCGAGAAGAGCACGGCACCGTCGGCGGTGACCGCGATGGTGTCGGCCGCGAAGCCGGCGCCGCCCGCGCCACCGTCGGTGGAGTAGCGGAAGCGGATGTCGATCTTCTTGCCCGCGTAGGCGTCCAGCGGGTACGAGAGCTTCTGGTACTTGCCGGAGACGTCGGTCAGGGCCGGCTTGTCGCTGGCGTCGCGCGGGATCGCCTTGCCGTCGGCCGTGCCGTCGATCGCGGTCCAGCTGGCGCCGCCGTTGTCCGACACCTCGGTGTAGAGGAAGTCGTAGTCCTTCTCGATGTCCCACCAGCCGGCGAGGTCGAGGGAGGCCTTGGACTTGCCGGTCAGGTCGACCGAGCGGCTCAGGGTGTTGCTCAGGTTGTCACCCATGTCGCTCCACCACTGCTTGGAGCCCTCCGCCGGCTTGGTGACGGAGGTGGTGACGGCCTTCTCGGGCAGCGTGACGACGAGCGCCTGCTTGTTCTTGGTGTTGTACTCCGAGACGCCCAGCTTGTGGGTGGACTTCGTCGCGGCCTTGGCCTCGGCGTAGTCGAGCCAGCCCAGCTGGAGCTTGTCCCAGGCGGTCATGTCGCCGGGCAGGTCACCGATCTCGCCCTTGCCGGTGCCGAGCCAGGAGCCCGCCGACATCAGCGACCAGAAACCGACCGAGTTCTCGGCGGTGTTGGTCGTGTCGTAGAGGTCCGGCAGACCGAGGTCGTGGGCGTACTCGTGGGCGAAGACACCCAGGCCGCCGTTCTCGGGCTGCGCGGTGTAGTCGCCGACCCACATGCCGGTGTCACCGATCTGGGTGCCGCCGGCCTTGTTGTAGGACGGGCCGGTCGCACCGGCGTCGGTGCCGTAGGCGTACCAGCGGTGGGCCCACACGGCGTTGGTGCCCTCGGCGCCGCCGCCCGCGGACTCGTCCTCGCCGGCGTGGACGATCTGGAAGTGATCGATGTAGCCGTCGGGCTCGTTGAAGTCGCCGTCGTTGTCGTAGTCGTACCGGTCCCACTGGTCGTACTGGGCGAGATCGGTCTTGATCTGCTCCTGCGTACGGCCCTTGGCCTTCTGGTCGGCGACCCAGGCGTTCACGCCGTCGCGGACCATGTCCCAGACGCTGGCGCAGTTGGTCGAACCGCAGTAGTTCGAGCCGTAGCGCGCCTCGTTGTAGGGGACCTTGACCCAGTCGGAGACCTCGCCGTCGACCGAGTAGCGCCCGGAGGACGTCTTCTCGTAGTACGTCTTCAGGGAGTTCTTGCCCGCGCCCTCGCCGAAGTACAGGTCCTGGAAGTGGGCCTGGTTGTAGTCGGCCTGCCAGGCGGTGCTGTTGTCCTTCTTCGGGTCCGGCTTGGCGATCGTGTTGTGCAGCGGACCGGGGGTGCCGCCGTACTTCACGACGGGCGGCTTCGGGCCCTCGCCGTCCGGGTCGTACATGGTGCTGTTGTCGACCTTGTCGCCGAACTCGACCAGGACCGTGAAGATCTTGTCGGTCTTCTCGCGGCCGAGCTCGACGTACTTCTTGTCGCCGAGCTTGACGACCTTGGAGCCGTCCCGCTTGGCGACCTTCTTGTCGCCGGATATGACCTTCTCCAGGGCCGCCTGACGCTGTGCGTCCTGCTGCTTGGTGAAGGGGCCCTTGAGGTCGTGCTCGTTGCCCTTGGCCGAACCCGGGTCGCGGCGCTCGACCGTGCTGCTCTTGGCGCCCGGCGCCTGGTCGTCCGCCTGGGCCGTGAAGGCCGAGGCCGTGGCGACGGTCGCGGCCATGGTCACGACAACCGCGGCAGCGCGAAGCGCCCGTCTGTTTGTGGTCACTTGATGCAGTCCTCCCCGGCACTCGCCGCTGCGGCCAGGGTGAGGTGTGGGCCGCGCGCGCGAATACGCGTCACAAGTGACGACATTCGACCGGAGTTAAGCGAGAAAAGACAGATCTTGACTTGTGCAGGCCAAGTGCACTATGTAGGAGCACGCTTCCGCTATCCGGACGCGGGTCGCGCGGGTGACCAGTTCCGTGACCGGCGGGGTCTGCCCGGAAGGAGCGCCGTCCGGTGCGTGCGACCGCAAGGCGGCCGGAAGCCCTCGTAGCGGGCTACGTGGGCTTTTGACCAACGCCGCGAGCGTGCGTGCCGGACGACGCGACGGGGCAGATCTTGCCGTGAGCGGCACCAGCGCGTAAGGGGCCAAAACCGGGGCCGGACATGACTCCGTGCGCCCCCCGTGCACCGGAACCGCGGGGCGGGCCGGGCTTATCCGGTGCCGCTCCCGGGCATCCACCGTCGTAGGGGATGCCCGGCCGATCGGGTGTCCTCCCGCGCCGCTTGGCCGGGTGACCGTGTCGGGCGACCGGCCTTCGTCGCCCCGAGGACGGATTCCGCCATGCCTCGTCCCACCACCGCACAGTTCGCCTACGGTTCGCTCACCGTGGTCCTCTCGACCCTCGCGATGCTGCTGCTCTCCCGTACGGATTCGACCGCCGGGATCGCCGTCGCCGGTACGGCCGGGTTACTGCTCGGTCTGCTGGTGGCCATGACCGTGCCCCGGCCGGCCCCCTCGACGGCCGCGCGGCGCGCCAGGGCGCGGCGGCACGCGGTGCGCGTGCAGTCCGACCCGGTCTCCGAGGCCGTCGCGGCCGAGGGGCTCGCGCGCGACGGGGAGCGCGGCCCGGCCGCCGGGCCCGCGCCGGGGTCCGCCCCCTCCGCGAAGCCCGTGGACCGCTCGTCATCCCTGCGGCGCTGAGCCGGGCGGGCGGCCACGGGGCACGAGGCCACGGCCCCGGACCGGGTGTCATGGCCGGGTGCCGGAGGCTCAGTTCGTCTGGACGACCACCGTCTTCGCCGCCTTGTCGTGGAGGCCCTGCCGGTACGGCTTGTCGGTGAACATGAGCACGATGTTGATCAGCCACCACAGGCACGGGCAGCACAGCAGCGCCGGCAGCCACAGCACCACGGCGCGCAGGAACGACGTACCGCTGTCCGGGACCCGGCCGTCGTTGAGCATGGCGACCCGCATCCTCAGCATCCGCTTGCCGAGGGTGCGGCCGTCCTTGTGCGTGAAGTACGTGTCGTACGCGACGTAGACGACCAGGCCGATCAGCGACCAGATCAGCTGGTGCCCGCTGTAGGTCTGGCTGAAGACGTCGCCGACCCCGCTGCCGCTGCCGTTGTCGTTGGTCACCTCGACCGCGCCGCCCCACGGCAGGGAGATCAGATAGAGCGGGATCGAGATGATCAGGAAGTCGATCAGCCGGGCCAGGATGCGCTTGCCCGGCTCCGCCAGCGGGGGCATCCCGGCGAGCGGGTCCGCACCGCCGTACGGGCCGCCGCCGTAGGGACCGGGGTCGTACGGCGGCGGGGGCGGGGGCGGGCCGCTGCCGTACGGCGATCCCGATGACGGCGGCTGCTCATGCGGCTTCTTGAGGAACGGGTCGTCCTCGGGCGGCTGACCGGACGCCGGCTGATCGTTGCTCATGGGGGCAGTGCATCCCGGTCCGGAGGTGCCCGCAACGGCTCAGGTGCGTTCGGGGGACCGGCCCGCCCGGGCCGCCCGCTGATCCGTCAGGGATTACGGGACAGCCCTCAGCCGGCGACGAAGGTGTGCGCCGCCTTGTCGTGCCAGCACTGGCGCCACGGCCGGTCGACCAGGCACCACGCCATGTCGACCACCCCGATCACCAGCAGGCCCAGCACGCCGTGGACCAGCCAGCGGCGCAGCGCGGCGCCGAAGGACGGGGTGTCGTGGGACTCGATGTCCCGCACGTCGAGCCCGCAGAGCTTCTTGCCGAGCGTACGGCCCCACTTGGCCACGGGCAGCGCCTCCAGCAGGACTCCGAGCACCAGGAACGCGGCGAGCACACCGCCGAACAGAACGGCCGTGGTGGAGTCCACCAGCCAGACGGTGACCGTCTCGCCGGACCGCCGCGCCGCCTCGATCTTCCCGTCGATGTGGTCCAGCGCCCGGGTGACGAGCGGGAAGCCGGCCGCGCCGACGAGCGCCATCAGGACGACGGAGTCGATCAGCCGGGCGGCGAGCCGCTTGCCGAGCCCGGCGGGCCGGGCCGCCGCCTGGGCCCGCGCGAGCTGCTGGAAGGGGTCGTCGACCGGCGGCTTCCACGGTACGACCGGCTGGTCGGGCCCGGCCGCCTGCGCACCGAACTGCGGCGGGACGGTCTGCGGGGGCTGCTGGAACGGGTGGGGTTGCTGGGCTTGCGGGGGCTGCGCGGCTTGCTGTGCCGGGAGCTGGGAGTGCTGCTGCTGGGCCGGGAGTTGCGGGCGGGACTGCTGGGCGGGCGGACCCGCGTACGGGGCGGGGGGACCGGCCTGCTGCGCCCAGGGGGCGGGGGCCTGGCCCTGGGCCGGTACCTGGCCCTGCGCCGGGGGCCGGTGCGGTGCGGATGCCTGGTTCGGTACGGGGGTGGCGGCGGGGGGCTGCGGGGCCGCGCCCGGGGGGACGGCGCGGATCGACATCGTCCCGTCCGAGGAGGCCGGTTCGGCGTCCCGGCGGGCGGGCCGGGTCATCCGGATCGCCACCGTGTGCTCGGGCGCCTGGGCCGCGGCCGGTCCGGGGGCCGGTTCCGGGGCCGGCTCCGGCGCGGGGGCCGGGGCCGGTACGACGGGCGGGGTGGGCCCGGCCGCCGCGGCGGGGGCGGGCGCGGGCGCCGGGGCGGGGGCGGGCGCCGGGGCGGGGGCGGGGGCGGGCGCCGGGGCGGCGGGCCGCCGGGGGTCGACCGGCGCCGCGGGGCCGTCAGGGGCGCCCGGGGCCACGGGGGTTGCGGGGGTCGCGGGTGCGCCCGGGGCCGGGGAGTCCGCCGTGCCGCCCCAGGAGACCCGGCGGTCGCGTTCCCCGCCGAAGCCGGTCTGCCGGGAGGCGTCGGCCTGCCAGGCGGTGGCCGGTTCCGGGCGGTTGTTCCCGGACGGCCCCTCGTCCAGGAAGACCGGACCGGTCTCCTCCACCGGCGCCGGGGCCGGCTCGGCCGTCCGCGCGGCGGACCCGGCGGCGGGTCCGGCAGCGGGCTCCGGCGCGGCGGGCCCGGGCTCGGGATCGGGCGCCTCGGGTGGTGTCTCAGGCATCGGTTCGCCCTGCTGGGGGGCGGGACGGCTCGTGCCGGGCACCCACGAGGCACCGTTCCAGTACCGGACATATCCAGGGATGGACGGATCGGGGTAGTACCCCTCGCGGGGGCGTTCTTCACCGGGTGCCGGGGTTGGGGCGCTCATCACCGTGGTCCCGTATCTCTTCGAGGCCTGATTGCAGTGGGTCCACATCTACCAGACACCCGCGTACCGCTGGGCCACTCCGGGGCTTTGGCCGCTCTCCGGCCGCCCGGAAATTTTTTCCGGAAGTCGCGTAATGGATCGCGGGAAGGGCGCTCTCTCCCTGTGCGGGCCGGTCAGAGGACCGGCCCACCGGCACCGGAAGGACGTACTCATGCACACCGTCGTGGAACGCGAACTGGAACTCAAGCTGGTCCTGTCGCCCGAGCGGAGCATCCCCGTACCCGCCCGGCTGATGTACCGCGCGGCGGACCCGTACGCCGTGCACGTCACCTTCCACATCGGCTCCGACTGCCCGGTCCACTGGACGTTCGCCCGCGATCTGCTGGTCGAGGGGGTCTTCCGGCCCTGCGGCCACGGGGACGTGCGGATCTGGCCGACCAAGGTCGACCGGCGCAACGTCATCTTCGTCGCGCTGACCTCGCCCGACGGCGACGCCCTGCTGGAGATGCCGTCGGCCCAGGTGGCCGCCTGGGTGGAGCGGACGCTGCGGGTGGTCCCGCCCGGCACGGAGGCGGAGCTGCTCGGGCTGGACGAGGCCCTCGCCGAGCTCCTCGCCCCGCTGCCGGCCGACGACCTGTGGATGCGCGACCCGTGGGCCTCGGACGAGTCGCAGGACGGCGAGGCGTGAGGAGCCGGCGGCGGGGGGCGGACGGTGCGCGGGGTTCCGCCCCTGCGGGCCCGTCAGAACACCTTGCCCGGGTTGAGCAGGCCCAGCGGGTCGAACGCCTGCTTGATGCCCCGGTGCAGTTCGACGCCGACCTCGCCGAGTTCGCGCGCGAGCCACTCCTTCTTCAGGACGCCGACGCCGTGCTCCCCGGTGATCGTGCCGCCGAGTTCCAGGCCGAGCGCCATGATCTCGTCGAAGGACTCGCGGGCCCGCCGGGACTCGTCGGCGTCGGTGTGGTCGAAGCAGACGACGGGGTGGGTGTTGCCGTCGCCCGCGTGGGCGCAGACGCCGATGGTGAGGCCGTACTTCCCGGCGATGGCGGCGGTCCCCTCCAGCATGGCGCCGAGCCGCGAGCGGGGTACGCAGACGTCGTCGATCATCGTGGCCGAGCTGACGGTCTCCAGCGCGGTGAGCGACATCCGTCGTGCCTGGAGCAGCAGTTCGGACTCGGCGGTGTCCTCCGCCGGGACCACCTCGGTGGCGCCCGCCGCGGCGCAGAGTTCGGCGACGGCGGCCAGGTCGGCCGTGGGGTCGGGGGTGTCGAAGGCGGCGAGCAGCAACGCCTCGGTGGTGTCGGGGAGGCCCATGCCGGCCATCCGGTTGACGGCCTGGATCGTCGTGCGATCCATCAGTTCGAGGAGTGACGGAGTGTGACCGCGCTCCATGATCCGGCAGACCGCGTCGCAGGCGGTGGCCGAGCTCGGGAACTCCGCGGCCAGGACCAGCTGGCGCGGCGGCCTGGGCTTCAGCGCGAGCACGGCCCGGACGACGATGCCGAGGCTGCCCTCGGAGCCGACGAAGAGCCGGGTGAGGTCGTATCCGGCGACGCCCTTGGCCGTGCGGCGGCCGGTGGTGAGCAGGCGCCCGTCGGCGAGCACGACCTCCAGACCGAGCACGTACTCGGCGGTGACCCCGTACTTCACGCAGCACAGGCCGCCGGACGCGGTGCCGATGTTGCCGCCGATGGTGCACATCTCCCAGCTGGAGGGGTCCGGCGGGTAGTACAGGCCGTGTTCGTCGACCGCCCGGGAGAGCACCGCGTTGACGACTCCGGGCTCGACGACGGCGATCCGGTCGACCGGGTCGATCTCCAGGATGCGGTCCATCTTCACCAGGGACAGCACGATGCAGCCGTCGGTGGCGTTGGCCGCCCCCGACAGGCCGGTCCGGGCCCCTTGCGGGACGACCGGGACGCGCAGGGCGGTGGCGGTGCGCATGACGTGCTGGACCTGCTCGACCGTGCGCGGGAGCACGACGACCGCCGGGGCGCCCGCCTCGCAGAAGCTCGCCATGTCGTGGGCGTAGGAGGCGGTGACGTCGGGATCGGTGACCAGGGCTTCGGCAGGCAGCCCGGCGCGCAGTGCTTGGAGAAGTCCGTTCATGATCCAAGCGTGGCATCCGGGCCCATTGGTGTGAACCCGTCTGCCGTGCCCTTCGCACACCATGGTGTGCTCGTATGACTGACGCAGAGTGATCGGCATGGATGTCATGCCGCAGCAGCCTCCGCGCCCCTCCGACCCCGACCGTCCCCCTCTCGACGCCTCCGCGTTCTCCGGCGCCACCGCGCTCTCCGCGCTCACCGGTCCGCCGTCCGAGCCGCCGCCGCTCACGCTGCGTACGGCGCTGCGCAGGACGGCGCTGGGGGTGGTGGCGGGGGCGGTACTGCTGACGGGGGCGGTGGTGGCCGTTCCGGACGGCGGGGGGCCCGCCACCGGCACCTCGCCCGTTCCGGGCGGGCCGGTCTCGCGGGCGATGGCGGCGGCCGCCGCGGGCGCGCCGGCCTCGCTCTCCGATCTGACGGCGCTGATCGGGGACCGGCAGCGGTGGGTGGAGGCGCACCCCGCCGACGCCGCGTCCTGGGCGGTGCTCGGTACGGCGTACGTGGAGTGGGGGCGGCGTTCCGCGGACTCCTCGTACTACGGGCGGGCCGAGCGTGCGCTGGAGCGCTCGCTGGAGGTCCAGCCGGGCGAGCGCGGCAACACCGCGGCCTGGGCGGGGCTCGCGGCGCTCGCCGACGCCCGCAACGACTTCGCCGAGGCCCGGAAGTGGGGCGAGGCGGTGCGGACCCGGGAGCCGGAGCGGTGGACGGTGTACCCGGCGCTGATCGAGGCGTACGACGGCCTCGGGGACCGGCGGGCGGCGGACGCGGCGGTGGCGAGGTTCGCGGCGCTGCGCGCGGGGACGCCCGCGCTGGTCCGGGCCGCCCGGACGGCCCGGGACCGGGGCCGGACCGCGGAGGCGCTGGACGGTGCGCTGGCCGCGGCGGGCCGGGCGGCCACGCCCGCGCAGGAGGCGGAGTGCCTGTCGCTCCTGGGTGAGCTGGCCCGGGACCGGGGCGAGCCGCAGGAGGCGCTGGCCCGGTACGACGCGGCGCTGCGGGCGCAGCGGGACCACGATCCGGCGCTCGCGGGCCGGGCCGGGGCGCTGGCGGCGCTCGGCCGTACCGAGGAGGCGCTGCGCGCCTACCGGGCGGTGCTGGCCCGGCAGCCCCGGCCCGCGTACCTGCTGGAGCTGGGCGAGTTCTACGAGTCGCTGGGGCGCCACCGGGAGGCCGACGAGGAGTACGCGCGGCTGCGGGACGCGCTCGACCGGGACGAGGAGCGGGGCGTGGACGACGCGCTGCTGCGGGGACGGTTCGAGGCCGACCACGGTGATCCGGACGCGGCGGTCGGGCTCCTGGAGGCGGAGTGGGCGCGCGGGCACCGCAGTGCCGCGGTGGCGGACGCGCTGGGCTGGGCCCGGTACCGGGCGGGCGACCCGTCGGGTGCGCTGGAGTACGCCGGGCGCGCGGTCGACGCGGGCGGGGGGAACGCCTCGTACGCGTACCACCTGGGGATGGTCCACCGGGAGTTGCGGCAGTACGGGCCGGCGCGCCGCAGTCTGGAGCGGGCGCTGGGCGCCGGTCCGGGGTTCTCGCCGCTGGAGGGGCCGGCCGCCCGGAAGGCGCTGGACGACCTGGCCGCTCCGTCGGCGGACGGCCCGCAGGACATGTAGGCCGCCCGGCCGCCGGGCCCGTTCGCGGGGAGGCTCAGGGGCTCGGCGGGGTGGGGTCGTTCGTGGAGTGGATATGGCATCCGGGCAGGAACCGGCGGGGTGGGGTCGTTCGTGGACGTGACACTCGGCGCGGGAGTGTCACGTCCGAACGACAGGGGTACCCCCGCCGCGAGGCGTCAGAGGTTGCCGCGCTTCTCCTGCTCGCGCTCGATCGCCTCGAACAGGGCCTTGAAGTTGCCCTTACCGAAGCCCATCGAGCCGTGGCGCTCGATCATCTCGAAGAAGACGGTCGGACGGTCCTGGACCGGCTTGGTGAAGATCTGGAGCAGGTAGCCGTCCTCGTCGCGGTCGACGAGGATCTTCAGCTCGCGCAGGATCTCGACCGGTACCCGGGTCTCGCCCGCCCACTCGCCGAGGGTGTCGTAGTACGAGTCGGGGGTGTCCAGGAACTGCACGCCCGCCGCCCGCATCGCCCGTACCGAGGCGACGATGTCGTTCGTGGCGAGCGCGATGTGCTGGACACCGGCGCCGCCGTAGAACTCCAGGTACTCGTCGATCTGGGACTTCTTCTTGGCGATCGCCGGCTCGTTGATCGGGAACTTCACCTTGAGGGTGCCGTCGGCGACGACCTTCGACATGAGCGCGGAGTACTCGGTGGCGATGTCGTCGCCCACGAACTCCTTCATGTTGGTGAAGCCCATGACCTTGTTGTAGAACTCGACCCACTCGTTCATCCGGCCGAGTTCCACGTTGCCGACGCAGTGGTCGATGGCCTGGAAGAAGCGCTTGGCGGGCGGCTCGACCATCGGGTCGGCGACGTCGAACCCGGGCAGGTACGGGCCGCTGTAGCCGGAGCGCTCGACGAGGGTGTGGCGGGTCTTGCCGTACGTGGCGATCGCGGCGAGCACGACGGTGCCGTGCTCGTCCTTGACCTCGTACGGCTCGTCGATGCCGCGGGCGCCGTGCTCGACGGCGTAGGCGTAGGCCGCGCGGGCGTCCGGGACCTCGATGGCCAGGTCGACGACGCCGTCGCCGTGCTCGGCGACATGGTCGGCGAGGAAGCGGCCGCGGTCGCCGGCCGCCTTGATGACGGAGGTGAAGACGAAGCGCGCCGAACCGTTGGTCAGCACGTAACTCGCCGTCTCGCGGCTGCCGTTCTCCGGTCCGGAGTAGGCGACCAGCTTCATTCCGAAGGCCGTCGAGTAGTAGTGCGCGGCCTGCTTGGCGTTGCCGACGGCGAAGACGACCGCGTCCATTCCCTTGACCGGGAAGGGGTCGGCCTGCCGGGCGGATTCGGGGGTGGTGTGCAGAGTCTCAGTCATGTCCGAAGGCTCTCCTCGCTTCGCAAGGTGCGCAATAGTTTGCGTTTTCTCTGGTCAATCTGTACAGCGAATGAGCATGATGGCCGGACTATCTGTACATGATGACCATCACGTCGACCTTCCGGGAGATGACTCATGACGATCGATCGTCTGGACGGGCGGCTCATCGTGCTGCTGGCCCACGAACCCCGGATCGGCGTGCTGGAAGCATCGCGCAGACTCGGAGTGGCCCGGGGGACGGTGCAGGCCCGGCTCGACCGGCTTCAGTCGAACGGAGTCATCCGCGGCTTCGGCCCGACCGTCGATCCGGCGGCGCTCGGATACCCGGTCACCGCCTTCGCCACCCTGGAGATCAAACAGGGCCAAGGCGCCGACGTACGGGCCCACTTGGCGGGCGTTCCGGAGGTGCTGGAGCTGCACACCACGACCGGGCACGGCGACATGCTGTGCCGCCTGGTGGCGCGCTCCAACGCCGATCTCCAACGGGTGATCGACCGGGTTGTCGGTTTTGATGGCATCGTCCGAGCCTCCACGGCCATCGTCATGGAGAACCCGGTGCCGCTGCGGATCATCCCGCTCGTCGAGCAGGCCGCGGAGGACCACGACTGAGCCGAGGAGTGGCGCGTGAGCTTCTGGGAGTACCTGGGCAACCGGCACCAACAGCTGCTCGTCGACGCGTACCAGCACGTCAGCGCGGTGTTCCAGTGCATGGTGATCGCCACCGTGCTGGGCATCCTGATCGGGGTCGTCACCTATCGCAGCGGCTGGGCGGGTTCGCTGGCCATCACCTCGACGGCGGCGGTGCTCACCATCCCGTCCCTCGCCGCGATCGGCCTGCTCATCCCGCTGGTCGGCCTCGGGGTCGCCCCCACGGTGATCACCCTGACGCTGTACGGGCTGCTGCCCATCGTCCGCAACTCCATCGTGGGGCTGCGCGGCGTCGATCCCGCGCTGGTCGACGCGGCGAAGGGCATCGGCATGTCGCGGCTGGCCCGGCTGTGCCGGGTGGAGCTGCCGCTCGCCTGGCCGCCGATCCTCACCGGCATCCGGGTCGCCACGCAGATGCTGATGGGCATCGCCGCCATCGCCGCGTACGCCTCGGGCCCCGGCCTCGGCAACGAGATCTTCCGCGGCATCGCCTCGCTGGGCAGCGCCAACGCGCTCAACCAGGTCCTCGCCGGCACGCTCGGCATCGTCGTCCTCGCCCTGCTCTTCGACGCCGCGTACGTCCTGCTGGGGCGGCTCACCATTCCGAGGGGGATTCGTGTCTGAGACCGCCAACGGGAGTGCCCCCGGCGGGAGCGCCGTCGCGGGGAGCACCGCCGCCGACGCCTCCGGTTCCGGTTCCGGGAAGACGGCTTCCGGCGCCACCATCCAGCTGGAGAACCTGACCAAGCGGTACCCGGGCAATCCGAACCCCGCGGTGGACAGCGTCTCGATGGACATCAAGGCCGGCGAGACGGTGATCTTCGTCGGCCCGTCCGGCTGCGGGAAGTCCACCACGCTGAAGATGATCAACCGGTTGATCGAGCCGTCGTCCGGGCGGATCAGGATCGGCGACGAGGACGTCACCGACATGGACCCGGTGAAGCTGCGCCGGAAGATCGGGTACGCGATCCAGTCCTCCGGGCTCTTCCCGCACATGACGGTGGCGGAGAACATCGCGCTCGTACCGAAGATGGTCGGCTGGTCCAAGTCGCGGGTGAAGGACCGGGTCGAGGAGATGCTCGACCTGGTGGGGCTCGATCCGCGCGAGTTCCACGGCCGCTACCCCCGCGCGCTGTCCGGCGGGCAGCAGCAACGGGTGGGCGTGGCAAGGGCGTTGGCGGCCGATCCGCCGGTGCTGCTGATGGACGAACCGTTCGGCGCGGTCGACCCGATCACCCGCGACCACCTCCAGGACGAGCTGATCCGGCTCCAGCACGAGCTGCACAAGACGATCGTCTTCGTCACCCACGACTTCGACGAGGCGATCAAGCTGGGCGACCGGATCGCGGTGCTGCGGGAGCGTTCGCACATCGCCCAGTTCGACACCCCGGAGGCGATCCTCACCAACCCGACGGACGACTTCGTCTCGGGCTTCGTCGGGGCCGGTGCGGCGCTGAAGCGGCTCAACCTCACCCGGGTCCGGGACGTGGAGATGGCCGAGTTCCCGACGGTGACGGTCGACGACCCGCTCCAGTCGATCTTCAACAAGCTGCGCAGCGGCCCGCACAACGAACTGCTGATGCTGGACCGCAGGAACCGCCCGTACAAGTGGCTGCGCCGTGGCGACCTGATGCGGGCCCGGGGGTCGCTGGCCCGGGCCGGGCAGCTGGTGCACGACACGGTGACGCGCGACGCGACGCTGCACGACGCGCTGGAGGCGGTGCTGACCGACAGCGGCGGGCGGGTCGCGGTGACCGGGCGGCGCGGGGAGTTCATCGGGGTCGTCGACATGCAGACGCTGATGAACTCCGTCCACGAACTGCTGGAGGCGGACCGGCTCGCCGCCATCGAGCACCAGCACGACCTGGAGGAGCTGCGCAGCCACCAGACGTCGGAGGAGCTGGAAGGCGGTGCGGGCGCATGACACCCGGCTCGCCGCTGGACTCCGGCTCCCCCCGGCGGAGCCGCTCGGCGCCGCCGGGGCCGTCCTCCGACAAGGACCGCCCGCCCGGTGAGCACGACGTCAAGGGCCATGCCTTCCGGGACGAGGAGGAGGAGCCCGCACCGCCGCAGGCCGGGCCGCCGCGCCGGTTCACCTGGCGCAAGCTGCTGGTGATGCCGCTGGTGCTGGTGCTCGTACTGGTGGTCACGTACCTGTGGATCAGCAACATCCATCTCGACTCGATCGCACGGAACTCGCTCACCGGCGGGAACGTGCAGCTGCGCTGGTGGCAGCATGTGCGGCTGACCGCGATCTCGACGTTCTGGGTGCTCGTCATCGCCGTTCCGCTGGGGATCGCGCTGACCCGGCGCGGGCTGAGCAAGGGCGCCCCGGTGGTCACGGCGGTCGCCAACATCGGGCAGGCGACCCCGGCGATCGGCCTGCTGGCGCTCCTGGTGATCTGGCTGGGCATCGGGCCGACCACGGCGATCATCGGCATGGTGATCTACGCGGTGCTGCCGGTCTTCTCCAACACCGTGGCCGGGCTCCGGGCGATCGAGCCGAATCTGGTCGAGGCCTCGCGCGGCATCGGGATGTCGGGGGTGTCCACGCTGACCAGGGTCGAGCTGCCGCTCGCCGTCCCGCTGATCCTCGCCGGGGTGCGTACCGCGCTGGTGCTCAACGTGGGCACCGCGACCCTGGCCACGTTCGTCGGCGGCGGCGGGCTGGGCGACCTGATCACCTCGGGCATCCAGACGCAGCGGATGCCGGTGCTGGTGCTCGGTTCCGTGCTGACGGTGGTGCTGGCGCTGCTGGTGGACTGGCTGGCCTCGCTGGTCGAGGTGGCGCTGACACCGCGCGGACTGGAGGTGGAGCGATGACGGCCGGGGCCGGGGGCGGATGGAAGGCGCGTACGGGGCTGCTGGGCGTGCTGGCGCTGGCGGCGGTGGTCTCCGGGTGCGGGCTGAAGAGCGGCTCGCCGATGGTGGACGACGTGGTGCCGGGCTCGGTGGGGCGGGGCGAGCCGCTGCGCGGCGCCTCGCTGACCGTCACCTCGAAGAACTTCAGCGAGAACATCGTCCTGGGCCAGATGATCGGGCTGGTCTTCAAGGCCGCCGGTGCCGAGGTCCTGGACCGGACGAACCTGCCGGGCTCGATCAGCGCCCGCGAGGCGATCGTCAAGGGCGACGCCGACGCGATGTACGAGTACACCGGCACCGGCTGGATCACGTACCTCGGCCACGCGAAGCCGATCCCCGACCCGCACCAGCAGTGGGTGGCGGTCCGGGACGCGGACCGGCGGAACGGGGTGACCTGGCTCGCCCCGTCGACCCTCAACAACACCTACGCGCTCGCCATCAGCCGCGAGAACAACGCCAAGTACCACCTGCGGACGCTCTCCGACGTCGCGGCGCTGTCGAAGAAGGACCCGTCGGCGGTGACGGTCTGCGTGGAGAACGAGTTCGCCTCGCGCGACGACGGACTGCCCGGCATGGAGAAGGCGTACGGGATGTCCCTCCCGGCCTCCAGCATCAGGAAGATGGACGCCGGGATCATCTACACCCAGGTCTCCAAGTCCGGCTCCTGCCTGCTGGGCGAGGTGTTCACCACGGACGGCCGGATCAAGGCCAGGGACCTGGAGGTGCTGGTCGACAACAAGCACTTCTTCCCCAACTACAACGCGGCGCCGGTCGTCCACACGAAGACCTTCGACAAGTACCCGCAGATCGCCGCACTCCTCGACCCGGTCAGCAGGAAGCTGACCACCTCGGTCGCCCAGACCCTCAACGCCAAGGTGGACGTGGACGGCCAGGACCCGCACGAGGTGGCGAAGGACTGGCTGATCCAGGAGGGCTTCATCAGGCAGCGCTGACCGGGCGGAGACGGGGGCGGAGGCGGGCCGGGCCGGGTGCCGCGCGGCGAACAACATGCAAAGAAGATGTTGCAAAAAACCTGTTGCAAAGAAGGCTTTGCACGCTTACGGTTCCCATGTGCCCGAAACACCGGACGACGCCGCGTCCCCCACCGAAGCCCCGGACCTCCACAAGGTCGACGCCCGCAGCCTGCGCGCGCTCGCCCACCCCCTGCGGCTGCGGCTGCTGGCCGCACTGCGGGAGTACGGTCCCGCCACCGCCTCCGCCCTCGCCGCCCGGCTCGGCGAATCCAGCGGTTCCACCAGCTACCACCTGCGGCAACTGGCGGCGTACGGGTTCGTCGAGGACGACCCGGAGCTCGGCAAGGGGCGCGAGCGCTGGTGGCGGGCCGTGCACCGGGGCACCGTCTTCGACAGCGGCCGGTTCCTGGACCATCCGGACCCCGAGGTGCGCGGCGCCGTCGGCGTCGTGCTCCACGAAACGGCGGACGCCCACGCCCGGGAGCTGAACACCTGGATCGGCACCATGCACGAATGGCCCGAGGAGTGGCGCCACGGCTGGGACATCAGCAACTTCAAGATGCTGCTGACCCCGGAGCTCGCCGAGGAACTCATCGGGAAGATCCACGCGCTCGTCGACGGCTACCGGGACCTGGTCCCGGAGGGCACCGAGGGCGCGGCCACCGTCCGCAGCCATGTGCATCTCTTCCCACGCCCGGCGGAGTAGGGCCCGACCGAGGCCCTCCGCCCGACCAGAAGGACACCGCCATGCACTCCGACACGCATCTGCTGCTGCACCGCCTGCGCACCACCGAACCGCACTGCCGCATCGCGGAGTTCACCCTCCCGGCCCCCGCGCCCCGCCCCGGGGTGCGCACCCGGCTGGGCTGGGCCCTCGTCGAGCTGGGCCTGCGCGTCCTGCCCCGGCAGGCGGCCCGCCCGTTCACCGCCCACAGCCCGGCGTGACCGTACCGGAGCACCGCACCCGCGTACCGCTCGTCGCCGTACTGACCGCCAACTCCATCTCCACGGCCGGCACCTCGCTCACCGCGATCGGGGTGCCGTGGTTCGTCCTGGAGACCACCGGGAGCGCCGGCCGGGCCGGGGTCGTCGCCTTCTGCGCGACCCTGCCGATCGCGCTCTCCGCCCTGGTCGGCGGGCCGGTCATCGACCGGATCGGGCGGCGCCGGGTCTCGGTCGGCTCCGACCTGGCGTGCGGCCTCGCCGTCGCCGCCGTTCCGCTGCTGTACTACGCGGGCGCCCTCGCCTTCTGGATGCTGTGCGCGCTGATGGCGGCCGTCGGGCTGCTGCACACCCCCGGCTCCACCGCGCGCTACGTCCTGGTGCCGGACATCGCCGAGCACGCCGGGACCACCCTCGCCCGCGCCGCCAGCCTCTTCGACGCCGTCTCGCGCGGGGCCAGGATGGCCGGGGCGGCGCTGGCCGGTGTACTGATCGCGCTGGCCGGCGCGGAGAACGTGCTGCTGCTGGACGCGGCGACGTTCCTGACCTCCGCGCTGCTCGTCTCGCTGGGGCTGCGCAGGGTGGCCGCCGCCGCGCCGAGCAGGGCCGCCGCGCCCGTGTCGGCACGCGCCTACGGCACCGAACTCCGCGAGGGCCTCAGCTACTTGACGGGCCATCGGCTGCTGCTCGCGGTCGTGGTGACGGTCCTGTTCGTCAACGGCGCCGACCAGGGCTGGAACGCGGTCCTGCTGCCGGTGCACGCCTCCGCCGAACTCGGCGGCGCCACGGACATCGGGCTGCTCGCCGCGCTGTACGGCGCGGGCGGTCTGGCCGGCGCACTGCTGTACGGGGCGTTCGGGCACCGCTTCTCCCGGCGGGCCGTGTTCACGGTGTGCCTGCTGCTGTGCGGCGCGCCCCGGTACACGGTCGCGGCACTGACCGGGACGACCACGCCGCTCGCCGTGACCATGGCGCTGAGCGGGGTCGCGGGCGGGATGCTGAACCCGATCCTGACGACGGTGATCTACACGGCCGTCCCCGACGCGCTGCGCAGCCGGGTCTCCGGGGTGCTCACCGCGGGCGGCGAACTGGCCATGCCGGTGGGCGGACTCGCGGCCGGGCTCCTGGTCGAGGCCGCCGGTGCGGACGGCGCGCTGCTCGCGATGGGCGGGGTGTACCTGCTGGCGGCGCTGGGGCCCCTGGTGTTCCCGGCCTGGCGCGGCATGGACGGCCCGGGGAGGGCGAAGACGGAGGAGGGCGACGGGGGCGGCGTACCGCCCCCGAGGGGCTCAGCAGCTCGGGACCTTCCCGTTCCCGGCCAGGGCCCGCAGTGAGCCCACCGCGTCCTTGAGGGTGGTGACCGGGATCAGACGCAGCCCTCCGGGGAGTTCGGCCTTCGCCTCCCGGCACTCCGCCTTCGGCACGAGGAAGACGGTCGCCCCGTCGCGGCGCGCGGCCTGGGTCTTCAGCGAGACGCCGCCGACCGCGCCGACCTCACCGTCCGGCTGGATCGTGCCGGTGCCCGCGATGGTGCGGCCGCCGGTGAGGTCGCCGCCGTGGCCGTCGCCGTCGAGCTTGTCGACGATGCCGAGGGCGAAGAAGAGCCCGGCGCTGGGGCCGCCCACGTCGGCGAGATGCAGGGTCACGTCCACCGAACCGGGCTTCCTGCCCAGGTAGTTCAGGGCGGCCCCGACCGCGTCGTCCTGCGACTTCACCATGTCGTCGAGGTTGTGCTTCTCGATCTCCTTCTCGGAGCCGCCGGTCGGGTAGACGGAGTCACGGGGCAGGACCGCCCGGTCCGTACGGAACCAGCTGTCGACCACGTCCCCGATCCCGACCTCGGCCGTGGGGCCGGTCGCGACGATCGTCGTCATCCGCAGCTCGCCCCTGGTCGGGCGGGTCGGCGCGCCCTCGATGCTGATCACGGGCGTGCCGTGGTCGCTGCCGAGCACGTTCGCGGTCGTACCGGGCTGCGCCAGGGTGAAGGGCAGCGGCGCGAAGGCCGCCACCCCGAACAGGGCGAGGACGGGCACGGCGCACAGGGCGAGGG
Source organism: Streptomyces sp. NPDC092952 (assembly GCF_044754785.1). Classification (NCBI taxonomy): domain Bacteria; kingdom Bacillati; phylum Actinomycetota; class Actinomycetes; order Kitasatosporales; family Streptomycetaceae; genus Streptomyces; species Streptomyces sp. NPDC092952. Next base: position 750,621 of record NZ_JBIVPT010000002.1, read on the forward strand.
CACGGGGGCGCGAGAGACGAGTGAGCACCCGCCCAATCTAACCGGCCCCCGTGACGACCCGGACATCCCGGCGCCGGGGCCCGTCGGCACCGGCACCGGTGCCGGTCCGCGTACGCGGACCACCGCCCCCGTACGCGGGCCGCCGCCGCGCCCCAGGAGCTACCGCAGCGCCTCGGCCACCTCGCGGGCGGCGTCCACCACCCGGGGGCCGACCCGCTCGGGCACCGAGTCGGCGAGCATCACCACACCCACGCTGCCCTCCACCCCGGTCACCCCCATCAGCGCGGCGGCGGCCCCGCTCGCCCCGGTCTCCAGCTCGCCGTGGGTCAGGGTGAAGGCGGTCTCGACGACCGGCTTCTGGCGGGCGGCGAGGATCGCCCGGCCCGCGGCGCCCCGGTCCAGCGGATGGCGGAATCCCGCCCGGTAGGCCACGTGGTAGTCGGTCCAGGTCGGCTCGACGACCGCCACGGCCAGCGCGTCGCTCCCGTCGACCAGGGTGAGGTGGGCGGTGGCCCCGATGTCCTCGGCCAGCGAGCGCAGCGCGGGCAGCGCGGCCTCCCGGACGAGCGGGTGCACCTGTCGGCCCAGCCGCAGCACCCCCAGCCCGACCCTGGCCCGGCCGCCCAGGTCCCGTCGGACCAGGGCGTGCTGCTCCAGTGTGGCGAGCAGGCGGTAGACCACGGTCCGGTTGACCCCGAGCCGGTTGGACAGCTCGGTGACGGTCAGGCCGTGGTCGGTGTCGGCTAGCAGTTTCAGGACCCTGAGGCCCCGGTCGAGCGTCTGGGAGGTCTCCGCGGTCACGACGCCCTCTCCCTCTTTAGATGAGCGGCGGCGGCTGGTCCCCACGGAATGTGAGCCGCCGGTCCCAGCGGCGACGCACGGAGAGGCCGCCCGCCTGGCCAGGCAACGGCTGCGCCCCGGAGCGGCTCTGCCACGGGGCGTTGGGGCGTTTGTTTCGGGGACAGTAGCGAGCGAGTCCGCTCAGCGGAAGGCCTCGTCCAGAATCCGGGCGTTGTCCGGAACAAGGTTGGCTTGAAGCCGCATAAGGGCCGGTCAGCGGCGCATCGGCCGACCCGGGACGATCTACGCGCGTCCAGGTCGGCCGACGCCTTCGCGGCACTTCCCGTGCCGGGGGTGAACGGTCCTCAGGTCACGGTGAAGGACTGCTGCACGATTTTTCCGTTGACGAGCACCTCGCAGGCCCGGATCGACCGGGTCGCCGGGTCGCGGACGGTGAAGTCGAGGGCGAAGGTGCCGTCGAGTCCCACGATCCGGGTGACGTATCCGTCGGAGGTCTGCTTGCCGTCGGCGGTGCGGCCGGTCACCGAGACGGTGGCGACCGGGGCGAAGCCGCGGCCGGTCACCTGGACCGCCGTGCCGGGCGGCCCCTCGGGCGGTGAGAGGGCGAAGGCCGGCCCGGTGGGCGCGGTCCCGTCCTGGACGGTGAACGCCGCCGTCTCGGTACGGGGGTTGACGAGAACCTCGCGGACCCGGAGGGCGACGGTGTCGGCCGCGTTGACCTTGAAGGTCTGCGAGAAGGCCCCGTCCAGGCCGACCACCTTGGTCTTCGCCGCGTCGGAGGTCTGCGACCCGTCGGCCCGCAGCCCGACGATGGAGACGGTCGCCACGTGCGCGAAGCCCTGCCCGACCACGGTGACGGAGGTGCCGCGCGGCCCGGCCGAGGGGGTCAGCACGATGAAGGACGGGGCGACGGTCAGCGGGGTGCGGGTCTGCGCTCCCCCGGCGGTGACCTGGAGGGAGTAGTCGGCGCGCGGGGTGGAGGAGGCGACGGTGACCGTGCCGGAGAGCGTGCCGTCGGCGCCGATCCGGAGCGTGGAGCCGGTGATCCGCGCGCTGTCGCAGCTGCCGCCGTCGGCCCCGCAGAGCGCGGCGGTGGGGGTGGTGCCGCTGGGCCAGTCGCCGCCGGAGACGGCGATCGTGCCGCCCGGCCGGACCTTCGCCGTGCCGGCGTCGAGCGTCGCGGAGGCGTCGGTGACGGTGAACGGTGTGGTCAGCACGGTGGCCGGATCATTGCCCTCGTCGACCTGGATCGCGGCTATGGCCGGGTCGGAGACGGTGAACTCGGCGCGGAACGTGCCGTCGGAGGTGCTCTTCGTGTAGACGGCGGTGTCGTCGAGGGTGGCCCCGCTCGCGTCCAGGGCCACGGTGTTGACCCACCGGTCCTGGAAGTAGTTGGTGCCGGTGACCTGGATGACGCTGCCGAGCGGTGCCGCGGCCCGGGAGAGCACGACGGACCGGGGGCCGGCCGGGACGAAGGCCTTCACGGTCAGCGGCGCGGTCGCCTCCTTCGTGCCGTCACCGACCTTGACCAGGTACGAGCCGTCGGGGACGGCCCCGGCGGCGGCCAGCACCGCGGCTCCGGTCAGCTCCCCCGAGGCGCTGATGGCGAGCGTGCTGGAGGCGAACTTGCCGGGGTCGCAGCCGCCGCCGTCCGCCGCGCAGAGCGAGGGTACGGGGGTGGCCCCCGCGGTCCACAGGCTGCCGGTCAGGGCGACGGCGGTGGACGGGCGGACGGCGGTGGCGGGCGCGTTCAGGGTGGCCGGGTGGCCCGCCGTGCCCTCGGCGGTGACCGTGCCGACGGAGCCCCCGCCGCTCACCACGTCGCAGGGGGTCTCGTAGGTGGAGCCGAGCACCTTCGTACGGGTCAGGTTGCGCACCGGGGTGAAGGTGATCGGGCCGCTCGCGTTGGCGGGGAGCAGGAAGTCGCCCTCGTACGGCGGGATCTCGATGGGCTTGCCGGACGGGATGTTCAGGTTGATCTGGGGGCCGGTGACGGTGACCGTGCCGGTGGCGCCGCCGGACATGGCGAGGTCGATGCTGGGGGTGGTCGGCACGTCGTTCAGGCTGAGCCCGCTGGTGGCGGGGGACGGGCCGAGGGTCACCTTGGCGTGCACCTTGCCGCCCGGGTCGACGATCGAGGGCGACAGGTCGACGCTCATCTGCTGCGGCCCGGTCGCCTCGCCCTGGCCGGCGGGCAGGGAGCAGTGGACGGTGGGGGTGACGGTGCCGGCCGCGGCGGCCGGTGCGAGGGCCACGGTGCCCCCGGTCCAGACGAGTACGGCCCCGGCGGTGAGGGCGACGGCGCGGCGCAGCGCTCCACCCGGCCGTGGCCTTCTTTCCGGTGGCGGGGTGGACGGTCTGACGGACATACGGCTCCTCCAGGGGGATTCGTGCATTCGGAACGAAGGCGCCCGCCCGCTCCGACGCGATGCGGAGCGGGCGGGCGCCTCCGGGACTTCCTGTCGTTCCCCTCGTCCCCGGGTCAGAGAAGGGTGAGGGTGAGGGTGGCGCTGTAGTCCCCGGGCCGGGTGGTCCCGGGAACGGTGAGGGTGAGATCGGCGTCGGCGTCGAACCGGCCGGCGGTGAACGGGCGGCTGCCGTCCGGGTCCATCCGGCACAGGCTCGCCGCCGTGGAGCCGAGCGCGGTCGGCGATCCGGCCACCGGCACGCCCACACTGCCCTGCTGAGCCGTGCACCTGGGCGTCCACCGCACGGCGTCGGCCGGGATGGTGGCGCCGCCCGCGGCGGTGAAGCCGGTGAGGGTGGCGGTCAGCGACCAGCCGCTGTCGACGCCGCGGGCGTCCTCCACCTCGACCCGGTTGAGCCGGGAGCGCTGCACACCGCTGCCGGTGCCCAGGACGGTCGTGCCGAAGTCGACCGTGTCACCGTCCTGGACCATGGACAGGGTCCCGGCCCGGACCGAGGTGGTCAGCTTCTGGTCGGCGCTGGAGCCTTCCTCCCCGCCGCCGTCGTCCGCGACGGTGAACGGGGCCGTGCGCACGGTCGCCGGGTCGTTGCCCTCGTCGGCCTGGACGGCGACGACGGCGTCGGAGATCACCGTGAACTCGACGGAGAAGGTGCCGTCCGGGGCGCTCTTGACGTAGACCGCGCTGTCGTCGAGCCCGGTGCCGCTCGCGTCGAGGCCGATGACGTTGATCCAGCGGTCCGGGTTGTAGTTCCGGCCGCTGACGGTGATCACGCTGCCGACCGGGCCGCGGCTCTTCGAGAGGGAGATCTCCCGCTCGCCGGCCGCGACGGCCTTGACGGTGAGGGGGGCGGTCGCCTCCTTCGTACCGTCGTTGACCTTCACCTCGTAACGGCCGTCGGGCACCGCGCCGGACTCCGCGAGGGTGGCCGTGCCGTGCAGGGTGCCGTCCCCGTCGACGGCCAGGTCGTTGGACCTGAACTTCAGCGGGTCGCAGCCGCCCCCGCCCTCCGCGCAGAGCGAGGGCACCGGGGTGGCCCCCGCCGTCCAGCCCGAACCACCCAGTTGGACAGCGGTATTGGGGCGTACGGGGTCGGCGGGCGCGGTCAGGGTGGCGGGCGTGGAACCGGTGCCCTCCACGGTGACGCCGGCGACGTTCGCCCCGCCGTCGACGACGTCGCACGGGGTCTCGAAGACCGAGCCGAGCACCTTGGTCTGGGTGAGGGTGCGGGCGACGGCGAACGAGACCGGCCCGGAGGCGCTCGCGGGCACCAGGAAGTCGCCCTCGTACGGCGGGATCTCGATGGGCTTGCCGGACGGGATGTCCATGGTGATCTCGGCGCCCCGCACCGTGACCGTGCCGCTCGCCCCGCCGGACATGGTGAGGTCGATGCTCGGGATGGTCGGTACGTCGTCCAGGGGAAGGCCGCTGGTGGCGGGGGACGGGCCGAGGGTGACCTTCGCGTGCACCTTGCCGCCGGGCGCGACGACGGCGGGCGACAGCTCGACGGTCATGTCCTGCGGCCCGGTCGCCTCGCCCTGGCCCGCGGGCAGGACGCAGTGGACGGTCGGGGTGATCGTGGTGGCGGCGGGCCCGTCCGCGAGCGGGGCGGCCTGGGCGGTGGCCCCGGCGCAGCCCAGCGTCAGCGCGAAGCAGGCCGCGAGCAGACCGGTCGCACCGGGTCTTCGTCGTCGTATCACCAGACACCCCTCCATGGCCGCACGGCCGCATGGCCCATTGATTGCGCACATTGAGGGGGCCGGGTGCAGAGAAGTCAAGAGCGAACCGATTGATCCTTGGGAAGCCGATTGATCCAGATCTGAAATGCCCGAAAAGCATTTCCACGGGAAATTCAAGTGCGTCTGTCGGCCTCTCTTGACTTCTCCGAGGGCCGCCGTTTCACTGCACCGACATGCCGGTCCCGGAGGAAAGATCCGGTCCGCTCCGATCAGCCCGCATCGAATCCTCGGTACACCCGCGGTGCGTCGGCAGCGAAATGAATGAGCAGCGGATCGACCTCGCACCATCCGCGCGCCACCAGCGCATCCACGTAATTCATCGCCGAAAGGGTCTCCGCCATGCCTTCGAACCGCAGACGCCTCCCACTCGCCCTGGCCGCGGCCTGTGCCGTGGCCGGCGCCCTCGCCCTGGCCCCGTCCGCCAACGCCGTGACCCCGCTCATGGCCACGGCCACGTACGACTGCGGCACCTGGGGCAGCGGCCTGGCCACCCTGACCGCCGCCGACTCGGGCACCGCCAAGACCATCAAGATCACGTCCAGCGCGATCACCATGCCGGCCGGCACCACCGCCGACCCGAACAGCATCACGACGACGCTCAAGCTCACCAAGACCTCGGGCGGCGCCACCAGCGAGGTGCAGTTCTCCGGCAAGACCAACCCCGGCATGAGCGGCGGCAACCCGATCACCCTGGGCCCGCTGAAGCTCACCTCCGGCACCCTGGCGGCGGGTGACAGCACGAACTCCAAGGTGCTGTCCTCGCCCCCGAGCGCCACCAACTGGTCGCTGCAGATCGTGGCGTCGTCCCCGACGTCGGCCACGGTGCCGTGCGTCGCGACGGTCGTCCAGTCCGCACCGCACGTCTGGTAACTCCGACGGACCGACCGGGCTCCCCGGGAACGCCACGGGCCCGGGGCGGGGACCGCTGTCCCCGCCCCGGGCCCGTACCGGGTGGCGCCTACCTCATCCGGGTGGCCCACTCCTGGACCTTCTTGATCCGCTGCTGGATCTGCCCGGCCGTGGCCTCCGCGCTCGGCGGGCCGCCGCACACCCGCCGCAGCTCGGTGTGGATCACGCCGTGCGGCTTGCCGCTCTGGTGGGTGTACGCCGACACCATCGTGTTGAGCTGCTTGCGCAGGCCCAGCAGCTGCTTGTGCGTGACGACCGGCCGCGCCTCGGCCGGCTTCTCCAGCAGGTCGGCCTCCTCGGCCGGCCTCTGGCGGCTGTGCGCGATCTGCCGGGACTGCCGCTTCTGGAGCAGCAGCTGCACCTGGTCCGGCTCCAGCAGTCCGGGAATCCCCAGGTAGTCCTGCTCCTCCTCGCTGCCGGGGTGCGCCTGCATGCCGAACTCGGCACCGTCGTACAGCACCCGGTCGAAGACCGCGTCGGACTCCAGCGCCTCGAAGGGCAGCTGGTCCTCGGTCTCCTCGTCCTCCAGCCTCTCGGCGTCGGCGAGGAGCTTGTCCTCCTCCGCGAACGGGTTCTCCTCGTCGCTGCCCTTCTTGGGCTTGTCGAGGACGTGGTCCCGCTCGACCTCCATCTCGTTGGCGAAGTCCAGCAGCATCGGGATGGTCGGGACGAAGACCGAGGCGGTCTCGCCGCGCCTGCGGGAGCGCACGAAGCGTCCGACGGCCTGGGCGAAGAACAGCGGCGTGGAGATGGTGGTGGCGTAGACGCCCACGGCGAGGCGTGGCACGTCGACGCCCTCCGACACCATGCGGACCGCGACCATCCAGCGGGAGCCGTCCTGGCTGAACTGGTCGATCTTCTTCGAGGCGGCCTTCTCGTCGGAGAGGACCACGGTGGCCTTCTCCCCCGTGACCTTCTTGAGGATCTTGGCGTACTCGCGCGCCGAGTCCTGGTCGGTGGCGATGACCAGCGCACCGGCGTCCGGGATGCCCTTGCGCACCTCGGTCAGCCGCTTGTCGGCGGCGGCCAGCACATTGGGGATCCACTCGCCGGTGGGGGCCAGCGCGGTGCGCCAGGCCTGCCCGATGGCGTCCTTGGTCATCGGCTCGCCGAGCCGGGCGGCGATCTCGTCCCCGGCCTTGGTGCGCCAGCGCATGTTGCCGCTGTAGCTGAGGAAGATCACGGGGCGGACGACGCCGTCGGCCAGCGCGTTGCCGTAGCCGTAGGTGTAGTCGGCCGAGGAGCGCCGGATGCCGTCGTTGCCCTCCTCGTACGTGACGAAGGGGATCGGGTTGGTGTCGGAGCGGAACGGGGTGCCGGTGAGCGCGAGCCGCCGGGTGGCCGGGTCGAACGCCTCCAGGCAGGCCTCGCCCCAGGACTTCGAGTCACCGGCGTGGTGGATCTCGTCGAGGATCACCAGGGTCTTGCGCTGCTCGCAGCGGTTGCGGTGCAGCATCGGGCGGACGCCGACACCCGCGTAGGTGATCGCGACGCCGTCGTACTCCCTGCTCAGCGGGCCCGCGCTGTACTCGGGGTCGAGCTTGATCCCTATCCGGGCCGCCGCTTCGGCCCACTGCTTCTTCAGGTGCTCGGTCGGCGCGACGACGGTGACCTGCTGCACGACGTGGTGGTGCAGCAGCCATGACGCGAGGGTCAGCGCGAAGGTGGTCTTCCCCGCGCCGGGGGTGGCGACCGCGAGGAAGTCGCGCGGCTGCTCCTGGACGTACTTCTCCATGGCGCCCTGCTGCCAGGCTCGCAGCTTGCCGGCCGTGCCCCAGGGGGCGCGGCCGGGAAAGGCGGGTGAGAGGTGATGGGAGGCGGTAGTAGTCACGGTCTCCGATTCGAGGCACTCGGGTACGTGGGGTGGCTGCCGGGGCGCACGGATCGGACGCGCACGCGATACGACAACCGGGCCACCTTACCGGGGGCCGGACGGAACCCCGCATGGACGAGCGGTGGTTCGGGCCCGCTGAGACCCTCTTCACAGACCGGCGCCGGACGCCGCGGGCCCGGCAGGGCCGGAAAGCGGCTCGTCGAGGGACGGCCCTCAGGATTTGGCCCGCACCCTCGACGACACCCACGCCCCCGCCAGGGCCACCAGCGCCATCGGGAGGAAGATCGCCGCGAAGGCCGCCGGGTGCGATCCGGTGGCGTCCGACGAGGCCGCCACGTCGTGGACGGCGCCCAGCGTGCCGCCGCCGAGGGCCGCGAAGGCGGCCCCGCCCGCCGCGAGGAGCAGGACGTTCGAGAGCCCGTCGGAGATCTGGAGGGCCGCCGAGTTCGCCCCGGCCTCCTCCGGCGCCGACAGCTTCAGCAGCAGCACGCTCGTCGAGGCGATCACCACGCCCATGCCCAGGCAGCCGAAGGCCCAGGCCACCGCCACGGTCCAGACCGGCACCGCCTCGATCAGCACGGACGGCGCGGCCGCGATCGCCACGGCGACCAGTACCATGCCGCCCACCATCAGCCGCCCCCGGTACGGCTCCAGACGTGGCCGGGACTGGATGTACGAGCCGAGCGCCCAGGTCCCTCCCCCGGCGGCGAGCGAGAAGCCGGCCATCGTCGGGCTGAGCCCGCGCTGGGTCACCAGCATCAGCGGAACAAACGATTCGGCGGCGATGAACGAACCGGCCGCCACCCCGCGCAGCAGCACCACCGCGGGCAGCCCGCGCGCCGCCCGCACCGTGCCCGGGGGCAGCAGCCCGCGTACCGCGGGGACGAGCAGCGCGAAGCCGGCCGCCGCCGGGATCAGCGCGAACCAGTTCAGCTCCCGCCCGGCGTACTGGAGCAGCGCCGCGCCCAGCGAGATCCCGAGGGCGAGCCGGATGCGCCGCCGGTCGTACGGTTCGGCGGCCGCCGCGGGGTCGGCCGACCCGGAGGCCCGCTGCCGGATCTGGGGCAGCGCGAGGGCCAGGGGGAAGACGACGAGGACGGGGATGCCGACGAAGACCCAGCGCCAGCCCAGGTGCTCGGTGACGGTCCCGGCCGCGAGCGGCCCGACCACCGAGGGGACCACCCAGCTCGCGGCGAACGCGGCCAGGATCGAGGGCTGCAGCCGCTCCGGGTAGGCCCGGCCGATCACCACGTACAGGGCCACGATCACCAGCCCGCCGCCCAGTCCCTGGACGGCCCGCCCCGCGACGAAGACCCACATGCTCCCGGCGGTGCCGCAGAGCAGCAGCCCCAGTACGAAGGCGCTCATCCCGGTGGCGAGCGGCCCCAGCGGACCGCGCCGGTCCGCCCACTGCCCGGAGAGCACCATGGCGAAGAGGCTGGTCGTGAAGTACGCGGAGAACGCGAACGCGTACAGCCCGATGCCGTGCAGGTCGCGGGCGGCGACCGGCATCGCGGTACCCACGGCGGTCGCCTCGAAGGCGATCAGGAAGACGACGGAGACGATGCCGATGCTGAGCGCCCGGTAGCCGCGGCCGAGCACCCCGCCGGCCGGTTCCGAGTCCGCAGCGGTGACCGGGGACTGCGCGGCGAGCGGGGGAAGGTCGGTGTCGTCACGCGGTTCCAGGGCACTCATGAGCCCAAGAGTAAGGGCCGGAATGCCGCCCGGACCCTGTCGTGGGGTGGGCCCGTGCTCGTCCCTTGGACGTAGGACCACCCGCGCGAACGTGAACGGGGCATGGCAGTCGCGTTGCGCACCGGGCCGCGCCCTTGAGACCCCGGGGCGCCCGGACCTACCGTCGAAGCACGCCGAGGGCGACCCGGCCGTGTGCCCGAGTGGTTCAGGGGCTCGACTGCAACTCGAGTTACACCGGTTCGAATCCGGTCACGGCCTCCGAGGACGAGCCCGCCCGCCCTGCGAAGATCCAGGACGGGCGGCTCTCCGATTCCGGGGCCCCTGCCTACGGGATGCCACTGCCCGATCCGCCCGTGATCGTCCGGGCATCCCGGAACGGGGCCTCGCCTCGGCCTCCGCCCCGAAGCCGCTCCCAGTCGGGCTCAGACCCTGGCCCGGTCCAGCCCCGCGAGCACCGCGTCCACCGTCTCCGCCACGGTCTGCTCCGAGGTGTCCAGCCAGAGTCCGATCCGCGGCGTCTCCTCCCGCAGCACCCGGTCGAGCGACTCCACCGTCCATCCCGCCCCGTAACCGCTCTTGCCACGCCCGGCCTCACGCTCGGCGACGGCCCGCGGCCCCGGGTCGAGCACGACGACGTGGAGCGGCCGGGTACGGACGAGACCGACGTACCGGGCCAGCTCCTCGCCCAGCACCACGTCCTGGACGACCGCGGTCCAGCCCGCGTCCGCGTACGTGTCGGCCGTCATCGCGGACAGCCGGTACCGGAGCCGGAGCTGCGCGACGGCCTCCGCCTCCGCCCCCGGCACCGTCTCGGCCCGCCCGGACACCACCATCCGCCGGAAGACGTCGCCCCGCACATGGACGGAGCTCGGCAACCGCTCGGCGAGCGCCTGCGCCACGGTGGACTTCCCGGAGGCCATCACCCCGGTGACGAGCACGACGGCGGGCCCCGGCCCGCTCCCGCCCAGCGCCCTTTCCCGCTCCCCGCCCGCAGCCATCATCGGATCACCCTCCTGCTTTTCCTCGGGGCCCTCGGCTCCCGTGCTCGTCAGCAGATAGTTGGCTTCACACGATGCACCTTCTCCGATCCGAGCCGATCCATCAGCGCTTGCACCTGATTCCCCACGCCTCATGGACCTTCTCCGTATCCGACTCCACGGCGGGACAGAAAGGGCCATCCGCCTGGATCAAACGCCCCTCAAATCCGACTCAGGAGGGTTTCGAATTCCCCCCACCCTCAGCAGCGCATCACCAAAATTTATCCCCGGAAGCAAACTAATCACACGGGTCGGGGATTCCGAATACGCCCATGATTCATGCTTTGTAAGCATTTCGTGGACCTCACCCACCGGCACTAGGCGCCCCGCCTCATGAGCGGGCCAATCTTCACCTTCATAAATCCCGAGATACCCTCTTTCGACCCAGGATTCCATCACCGAGGCAAAAGCGGACTCAGACCCGACCCACGCTTCTTCGTCTTCGGACCCGGTCCAGTCCGCCAGCACGGACCACAGCGAGGACATCTCCCGCGCATTAATTAGGATGCACTCTTCTATTTCGCTAAGGCGTTCCACAATGACACCAATCAATAATCTGACATCGATACGCCGCACCCACTAACCTGGGGTGTGTCAATTTAACGGCTGGCTTTGGTTGTTGAGGTTCAGTTGTTGGCCGGAACGAGTCGGCCCTCGAAGGCGATCTGGAAAGCGGCGTTCAGTGAGCCTTTTTCAACCTGTCGGTGTGGCCTGGCAGTTGGCGGACTGCACAATTCGATGAAGGTCCTGGTAGACGAGTTCACGACCAAGATCTCCAGTATCCACCTGCACCGCCTCGCCGGGCATCTCACGGTTCGCCGTCGCGAGACCGGCCCCCATGGCGCCGCGTCACGCAGGGCCGTCAGGCTCTGCTGGTCCTGGCCCATCTGCGGTGCGGCGACATCTACGCCCGGCTCGCCGCCGGGTTCGGCATCGGGATCGCGACGGTCTACCACTACATCCGCGAGGCGATGGAGGTCATGGCCGCACTGGCTCCCGGCCTGGCCGGGGCGATGCGGACCGCAAGCCGTCTGGACCTACGTGATCCTGGACGGGGCGCTGCTGCCGATCAAGGCCGTCCTCGACCTTCACCACGCCTCAGCGCGAGGTTGGAAAAGGCTCAGTGCTCGTTGATTCCTTTCTAAGGGCCTGCCGGGAAATAACTTGCGTGTTCTGGCTCTTGACACTCCAGCTCAGTCAGGGTGTTCGAGAGCAAGTTATTTCCCGGCAGGCCCTAAGGGCTGTCCCGCAATGATCTCCTGGGTATCGAGAACACCGCAGTCCCGCAAGTCCGTTGGCTAGCCGACGAGTGTGAGATTATGCAGGCGGGCGATGCCGAGTATGGCGTGGTGCACGCCATCGCCCTTGAAGCGGCATTCAGGGAGGATCTTCCAGCTCTTCATCCGGGCGAAGGTGTGCTCGACGCGGGCGCGGACCTTACGGTGTGATCGGTTGTGCTCCTCTTTCCAAGCTGGGAGTTCGGCTTGGCCAGGTTCGCGCCGGTGCGGGATGACCAGGCCGGTTCCGCGGTATCCGCCGTCGGCGATCACCGTGCTGTTCCCGACGGAGTCCTTCGCCCCCGACAGTTCCAGTCGTTTCGGTTGCCGGGCAGGGGCCGACCAACCGTGACGACCAGGCGGCTATCAGCGTCGATAACGACCTGGTGGTTGGCGGAATACCGTTAGTTCTTGGACTGCTCGGCCACCGAGTGGTCGCGCGTGGGCACGAGGGTTCCATCCACGATGAGCACCGTGTCCTTGCGGAATCGTTTGCGGGGTTGGAGGGCGAGCAGGGGCCCGAGATGGTTGATGACTCGGTCGGCAGCGGAATTCAAGATCCCAAAAAATAGGCCGAGCTGCCGCATCGTCAAGTTCATTCGCCAGTACGCCGTGACCAGCAGAACCCGATCCTCCAGTGCCAGGCCCCATGGCCTTCCCCGCCGGGCCGGCTCCGCTCCTTCGCGCCGCAGCGCGGTGACGAGGTTGCGGAAACTCCGCAGGCTCGCCCGGGTGACCGGGCCTATCCAGGACGACTGCGACGCCGTGATCACACCAGTCACACGAAGATGATCACACCTGGTGGGCTCTATGAGGGGCGCCTGACCGCCTCCCGGACACCGGCCAACCGCAGCCGGTTCTCCTGCAGCCACTCCGAGCCGGCATCGATCGGCACACAGACGGCGATCTGCGTCGACGGCGAGTCGTGCACCGTCACCTCCACCGGGTCTTCCGGAACCACCTCCAACCAGGCGCTACGGCCACCCGCTGGCCACGCGGCCCCCTCCTCGGCCTGAAGGGCATCGAGACACCGCTCCCACTCATCCAGGTCCCCCAGCGACACCTGCAGCCCAACCCGTCCGCCAACGAAGCCGCTCTCCACAACGATCTCGGCCGCGTAGTACCGCTCTTCCCCCATCAACAGAGGCTCACCACATCTCACCTCAACGGAGACACTCTGAACCGGATCTGCGACCCGGAAAAGTTCGACCGCCCTCGCTTCGTCAACCACAGCTGCCTCTTGAACACTCGATGGACCCAGTTTGCTCTAGATCCTCTCGCACGCACTGTCCCGGACGACGGCTTCACAAGGCACATGTGGGACAGCCCTTAGGGCTTGCCGGAGAACAACATGTGGGCCAGCAGCACGCTGACCTGCGAGCCCAGGTCGCGAAACCCATAGGTTGATTCCCGGCAAGTCCTTAGGGCCTGCCGGGAAATAACTTGCGTGTTCTGGCTCTTGACACTCCAGCTCAGTCAGGGTGTTCGAGAGCAAGTTATTTCCCGGCAGGCCCTTAGTTCAGACGTTGTCTCAGTTGGTACAACGGCGATAGCAGATGAGGGTGCTCCCTATGAAAGCGAGGAAGTGCCCGGCCTTGCGTTCGTAGCGGCGATGCAGACGGCGGCAGCCATTGAGCCAGTACATGGTTCGTTCAACAACTTAGCGATGCCGACCCAGGCGGTTGGAAGGTTCGACGCTTCGACGGGCGATGCGAGGGGTGGTCTGGCGGCAGCGGAGCCGCGCCCGCAAATGATCGAAGTCGTATCCCTTGTCTGCGTGCAGTTTGGCCGGGCGGCGACGTCTCGGTCCACAACGAGAGCGGATCGGCAGAATGCCGCGCATCAGAGGGATCAGGGCCTGGCTGTCGTGCAGGTCGGCACCGGAGACGCCCACCGAGACCGGTAGACCGTTGCGGTCACAGATGACGTGAATCTTCGAGCCGAGCTTCCCGCGATCGGTCGGACTCGGTCCGGTCAAAAGGCCGCCTTTTAACGCCCGAACACTTGCTGAGTCGATCGCGCACCGGGTCCAGTCCAGCTCGCCGTTCGCACTGAGCCTATCCAGCACCGCCCGGTGCAACTTCGCCCATACCCGAGCCTTGGACCATCCAGCAAAACGCCGGTGAACCCGTTTGCCAGGAGGCGCCGAAGACTGGTGGCAGCTACCGCCAAGTGCAGCCTGCCCTGGCGACGAAGAGAATCGCTGCCAGGGCTGCCCAATCGTCACACCGCCGCCGACCACCCCCTTGGGCGCGCATCGGCGCCTCTGGCGCCACATCCTGGAAGAGCTCCCACAGTCCATCCGGCACCAACTGCTCAACTATGCCCATGCCAGAGCAACGAGCCTTGGGCCCACCAGGCACCGTTCATCCAGGTGCCTGCCCCCTCACGATCCTCCGTCCCCTGCCTGTTGCCGCCGGCTCACCGCATAGGTCCGTTCTCACCTGGCCGAAGTCAGGGGACCTGTCCGTGGTGCCAGACCTCAGCCGGCGTAATGTCCCAAGAGGTGCCCGTGATTCCCGCCGTGTTGAAGAACGAAGCCCAACTCACGACCGCATCGCCCGCGCGCTGTGCGCCTCGATCGAACTCGAAGCCAGGCCAGCTGAGGTCTCCCCCGAGGCAATACCAAATACCCAAGCCCCGCTCCAGCGCATGAGCCTCCATCTCCGCATCCAGCTCAGACGGCACACGACCTATCAGACGGACCCCTTGGAAGACGACTTGAGGGCCACACAACCCATCAACGAGCACGCACGTCAATCCCAATCCTTCGACGAAATAGCACTTCACCGCAGGTCGTCGATCGTCCGATTCAGCCCTGCGGAACTCGACCCGCCACTGAGCACACTGGGGGTTCCAGCGCTCGATCTCGCTTTCCGCAGCTGAAAATCCATGTTCTGCCATGGCCGTGACGGCCTCATGGCGCTTGCTGCCGAAGCTGAGCGGTCCCAGAGTCTGGCGAGGCACGTACCCCCACTGTTCCCGCTCCGTATCCGCGAGCATCACCCAGTAGTCCGTGTTCACCGCCTGATGATCGTTCACACGAGGCTCGCGGCACAACCCGATCCGAGAACGCCGCCTTGGCCCGCTTCCGGCTCTGCTCCCTTTCGCCTCCAACTGAAAGGACCTCTCAGTCGGCTCCCCTCGGAACGGAACGCCCGCGGGAGCGGATGAACAGGGCTGCCGAGATCGCGCCGACGAGAGCGATCGCGCCAATGCCCAAGCGGATCCACAGGCCCGCGTCGCCGCCGTCACCGGAAGCCGGGGCTGCCGCGGGCGACGTATCGGAGTCCTCCGGAGCATCGGCCGCCCCGGACGGCTTGCCGGCCGGGCTGGGGCTCGGGCTCTCGGCGGCCGCGAGGTCCGGGAGCGGGTACACGTCGGGCGGACCGGGGTCGCCCGGGGTCTTGAGGGCGATGCGGGGGCGGACCGCGCCGTAGCCGACGTAGTCGTTGCGCTCGGCGCCGCTCTTCGGCTTACCGGCGGTGTTCAGCATGACCCGGAGGACCTGGTTGTTGGTCCAGTCGGGATGCTTCGACCAGATGAGGGCGGCGGAGGCGGAGGCGATGGCTGAGGCGGCGCTGGTTCCGCTCGTCTCGCACAGCTGGGTCCCTCCCTTACAGGGATGCACCATGTCGATCCCCGGAGCCGTGAGGTCGATCTGGGGCCCGTACTGGGACTCTTCGGTCTTCTTCACATCGTGACCGACGGCACCCACCCCAACGACTCCGGGCGTCTTCGCCGGGTATTCGGGCATGTTGGCCCCGTCCCCCCGGTTTCCTGCCGCCGCGAAGATCAACGAGCCCTTCGCCAGGGCGTACTTCACCGCGTCATTGAGCGCTTGTGAGCCGCTCTGCGACCCCATGGAAATGTTGATCACCTTCGCGCCGCGATCCGCCGCGTAGCGAATGGCCACGGAGACGACCTTGTTGAACTCGGCCTCCCCCACCGCCTGGGTCTCCCCGACTCCCGTCTCCGGCATGCGGATCGGGAGGATCCTCGAACCTGGCGCGAGTCCGAAGGCGCCGTCCCCTCCATGGCTCCGACCCGTGCCCGCGATCAGACCCGCCACGCCCGTGCCGTGACCCTGGTAGTCGGTGCGCTCGTCGCCCGGGACGTCCGGTTCCAGGTTCTTCCCCTTGAGGATCTGCCCCACCAGATCCGGGTTCTTCTCATCCACGCCGCTGTCGATCACAGCGACGACCACGCCTTCGCCCGTGCTCGTCCGCCACATCTCGTCCGCCTTCATGGCGTCGAGATGCCACTGCTTGGACCGCACGGAATCAGCGGATGCGGACGTCGCTGAACCGGCCACTAAGAGCACGCCCAGTACGGCCGCCGTCGCGGGTCGCCAGCGCTTCGGTCCTTCGCCTCTGATGCGCATCCCAGTCCCTCGTGAGTTCGTTGCTGATCAGTCGATGACCGGTGGGACAACGCGGCGAACGCCCTGCTGCCACGTCTCTTCGTCCTCGACCAGGTAGTCCGGCCGGTCGCGCCGCTCGTCCCGTCCCGCCCTGTTCGCCCCGGAGCCCACACGCGCTGCTCCACTCACCGGTCCCCGGCCCTGCTGTTGATGCCCGCCCACCGCACCACCCGTGATCGGAGGGACCCGGGAAACCCCGCCGCCCATGCCCGGGGTTCGCCCCACGGGCGCCGCACCACGAGCGCTCTCGCCGCCGATGACCGTTCCGCGCGGCATGCCCACGGTGGGGCGCGCCGGTCCGGGAGGTACCGCGTGGCCCCCGACGATCCCGTTGGCCCCCGGAGGACGCCCTGCCGGTCCGGGCCCCGGCGCGGTCGGCCCGGGGGCAGACACCGGCGGACGTGGCAGGCCCGTCGTGCCACCCGCTCCGGTCGTACCGCGCGGCCCGGCGGGACCGATACGGGACGGAGGGACCGGTGGAACGGCACCCTGCACCGGGGAGGGGGGACTGTCGGCCCTCGGACCGACCGGCGGCACCGCCGGATTCGTGGCCGGTGGGGACGAGGCGTCCGGCAGCGCGGCGACTCCGTCGACCTCCATGCCCACCGCGTCCGGGGCAGAAGGCCGCGCCACGTACGAAGCCGCGCCTGCGCCCGCCACGCTCCTCGAATGTCCGGACCCGCCGGAGACTGCCTCCACGCCGTTCTCGGATACGGCGGAGCGCCCGACGCTCCCGGAAGTGGAAGCCCCCTCTTCTCCCGGCGAGACACTCCTGTGCTGTTGCCCGTCACGCCCCAACGATCCCTGCGAGACCATCGCCTGCGGGATCGCCGGAAACACCGGCTTCTCCAGGGACGCGAGCTGCGACGACGACATGGCGTACGTCTGCGACAGCTTCCTCATCTGCGCGGCCGCCTCCTCGCGGTTCCGCTTCCCCGTCTCGATCAACTCCGCCGCGGACTTCCTCGCCACGTCCGAGGCATCGGGGTCGTTCCGCGCGGCGAGGGCCGCCTCCAGGTTGGCCCGGGCGCCCGCCTCCGTCCGGGGAATGGACGCCTGTGCCGACGCGACCGCGTTCGACGCCTCGCCGAGCCACTTGGAGACGCCCTCGCTGTAGTCCCCCAGGCGCAGCGTCGCATTGGCCAGATCTGCACTCCAGGTACGGAACGCGTCGGCCCCCTGGCCCTTCCATTCCACCCACTGCGGACGGACCTTCAGGTCCTCGGCGATCCGGCGGATCTCGGAAGCCGCGCTCAGGAGACGGTCCGCCGCGCCCTGGATCTCGCCGCTCCTGGCCTCGTCCAGCCACTTCAGCATCTGCTCGTGGCTCATGTTCTCGAAGGTCGGGCTCATACAGCCACCTCTTCCGCGCTCATGTGCCCGGTCACAGTTCCTCGCCGCCGGACGTGTCCTCCGGTGCGGTCGTCGGCCGCTCCTGACGGTTCGTGCGGCCGTCGCCGTGCTCCGTTGCCGTCGGGGGCACCTCGGGCCCGCACTGGGCGTTCACGCGGTCCTGGATCGCGCTCATACGGTCCCGGATGTCGAGGTCGACGTTCTGGTAGCCCTTATGGGCGCCGAGTACGGCGATACTCATGCCCTCGATGCAGTCGGAAAGCAGCCGGGACAGGCCCTCCAGCTCGTCGACGACCTTGGCGTACGCGCCGTGCAGGGCGTCCGCCTCTGTCCACTCGCCCCTGCCGCCGCCGAACCGGTCGCGGCCCACCGTGTCCGCGCCGACCCTGCCCGGACCGGCCGGGGAGGCCGCGAGGTCCTGGAGGAGGCGGTCGACACGGTCGCGGAACTTCGTGAACGACGAGAGTTCGGTGACCAGTTCACTCGCGGCGCCCGGGGAGACCGCACCGACGGCTCCCACGGCGCCGATGACGCCCCATGGGTACGACGGTAATCCCGTTCCCGGCTCGTTCGATCCCACAGTGCCCTCCCCCGTTGGACGGCAGCCGGCCGGCGGTCGGCTCCCGACTTCGGGGCCACCTTAGTGAGGGACGGTGACGGAGCGCATTCCCAGGTTGCAGATGCAACCCGGATCACGCCACCCGCACGGGACTCAGGAGTTGTGCGCGGCAACGGCGGGCTTGGCGCCGAAGGGAGCCATCACGTCCCGCTCCTCGATGCGTTTGGCGATGCGGATCCCGGGGCGTCCAGGACGATCGGGAGGGTGTAGCCGGTGGGGGGCGGATCAGGCCGAGTGAGCCCCGAGGAGGCCTGGCGTCCGCCCCGACGGGCCCGTAGGACAACCATCACACGTCCGAGGACGCCGGTCCGTCGGCAGGCGTGGTGATCGCGACGCGCACCGCACCGGTGGTCGAGGCTGCGACCTGCGCGATCGTGCCTTCTTCGGGGTGGCGGGCGACGACGGCGGGGGTGCCCTCGCGCGTCGGAACGTGACGCACACTCCATCCCGCGCTCCGGAAGTACCCCTGCGCGCGTGCCAGGGCCCGTACCTTCACGTCCTCCGGCAACGGCCGCGTCGACCAGGTGTGATGAACCGAGACCCCGGACTCGCCCCGGACCACGCTGAGGCCTTCCCCCGGCTGCGTGGGCGCCGACCCGGCCCGCAGGGCATCGTAGACACGGCTGGAGTGGCCGAGGACCCGATGCCGGGCGGGGTCGTCGGCCTGTGGCTCCTCCAGTGCGGCGGGATCGGCCTCGGTCGACGCCGAGGACTTCTCCGGCGGGAGGAAGCAGGGCGATGTCACCTTGAGAGAGGCGAGACCCTCACCCTTGGCACGATCCAGGACACCGGTCACGGCGTCCATCCAGAAATCGTCGGACTCCGTGCGCATGTAGATCGCAGGAAAGGCACCGGCCCAGTCGACCTCGCCAGACGGGCTGTACTTGTATCCCTGTTTGAGCCAGGCATCCCGTGCCTGGCGCACAAGACTCCGGGCTTCGAGCCCCGGAACATCGGTCAGCTTGTACATGAGGGTGACCTGTACGCGGTCATCGGGGCCGTGGTCGTCCCTGGCGATACAGGGGCCGACGGGCACAGGGCCCATGCGCTCCAGTGTCGGCTTGGGTGACATGCCGTTCACCGCGTGGTTGATGATTTCCTCTGCCCGGTCGATCGCCTGCTGCTCATCCATCGTGACCTGCTTCGATGCTCTTCCGCCGGATTGCTGCCCGTCCTCCTGCGCCCCGCACGCGGTCACCATGGCCGTCATGACCAGCAGTGCGGCAGCAGAAATCACTCTGCGGAGATTCACGGGCGTCCTCCGACAACAATCTTCGCCAAGCTGCCGAGGGGCTTGTCGTCCCAGTACTGGGAGTGCGCGGGCATCATCTCGCCACCAGAACCCGGGAGCTTCCCGGTGGGGACATCGAAGACCACACCGCCGAAGTCGTCGGAGACCGGGTCGGTTCCGTGGACGATCGAATGGTCGTCGAAAAGCTCCATGTACGCCTTCGGATTGAGAGGGGCCAGGGGGCCTGCCGGCGGCGGGGCGAGGTTGATGAGGTCGTTCTTGGCCGTGGCCGCGAAGACATGGTCCGCCGGAATGTTCAGGTCCTTCGCGTGATCCACGCCCACGCCCGGGCTGCCCACCATGATCGCGTTGTCGACCGGCAGGTCGATGTGGGTGCTCATCGTCCGGCCTGCCACCAAGGACCCGTAGCTGTGGCCCAGCAGCGTCTGATTCACATCGCGATGGTTGGCTTCCTCAACGCCCTGCAGGAAGTTACCCAGCGGCTCCTCGGCCTGGTCGGCCCATTTGGTCTCCGCCGCGTCGGTCGCGATGGCCTGCGGGGCGTCGTAACCGAGCCACACGATCGACGCCGTCGTGTGGACGGGATCCTGACGCTCCGCCTCTGTCTGAAGCGCCACGGCCCTGCCGAGGTCTCCGTCGATGGACTCCAGCTTGGCGAACGTTCCGGGCACATACGTCACCACGTTGTCGGCAGTGTCAGGATTTCCGATGGAAACGATGGCGCGCCCCATGTCGTTGCCGTCGAATCCGAGTAAATAGGGGCGACTGCTCTCGCTCGTGTAGCTGTCGAAACGCCTCTGGATATCGTCCATGCCCTTGAAGCCGCCCTCAAACTTCTGTTTCTTCTCGTTCCACTCCTTCCACTCCTCGGTAGGGACCATCGCACCCTTCACCTCGCGACCCGTGAGGGGGCTGATGTAGGGCTTGTACTGCTCCGGCTCCTTCTTGAGCCAGGCGTCGTACTCCACCTGCTTGGCGCCGCGTTGTTCCGCAAGCACGGTGCGATTTGCTTCGTCGCGCACGTCGGAGGGGAGGCCGTCGAGCGCTCCGACACTTGCGGGGTGCATGGAGACATAGGCTGCGCGCTGCTCCTCGGACAGGCCCTTCCACCAGTTGGCGTTGTCCTGTGGCCAGTCGCTCCTGGGCGGTGGCTCGATCGTGTCGAGGTAGGCATCGGCCGCCCCGCGCACACCTGCCGTGTCTGACGTGACGTCCGCCCAGTCCCGGGCGGACACGGTCAAGTCGTCATCAGCCTTGAGGGCCCTTATCCTCGGCGCCCACTTCTTGTCTGCGTCCGCGGCTTCCTCGAGCGCGTCAGCGATCCGGTTCGCGTATCCCGCCGCTTTTCCGTAGTTCGGGTTCGGGTGGATGCTCGCCGCCTGGCGCTCCAGGGCATCGGAGACCGGACCGCCTCCGGCGCTTCCCGTCACCGTGCCGCCGTCAGCGGCCTTCTCCTCGCCCGGCCTCCGACCCGCCGGATATGTGACCGATCCGTCCGCGTTCACCGTGCAGCCGTCCGCCTGGGCGTCCTCGATCGCCGCGTTCAGCTTGCGCTTGGCAGCCGCCATGTCGTGGGCGAAGCCGTTGAGCGCCGTGCTGATCACGCCGCATTCGGTCAAGGTGTAGTGCAAGTTCTGCGCCAGGGCTCGAAACTGCTTCTGCGCCGCCTCCGCGGCCTCGCCCTCCAACGTCTCGCGCATGCCCGCCGCGACGGTGTTCTCCAAGTGCTCCTTGGCCTCCTGAGCCACTTTGCCCGCGGAGCGGTACCCGTCGGCGGCGTCCTCGAACTCGGTTGGCTCCAAAGCCTTGAGCGTGGCGTAGTCCATCCCGATGTCACTGGCCCTTCGCGTGGCCGCCGACGGCGCCCGTGTCCGCGTACTTGAGGTTCAGCTTCCGCATCTCGCCCTTGACGGCGTCATCGGTCGACAACAGGTCATGGCCCACCTGCTCCAGAATCCCCTGAAGTGCGCCGCACCGCTCGCCGACTCCTTCGGCGTACTTCTTCCAGGAGTCGTACACCTCTTTCTGCGCGGCCGCACTCAGACAACCCGTGGCCGCACCGAGCCCCGCCTGGCCGTTCTCCAGCCGGGTCAGCGCGGTGCCGATGCTCCGGCGAAGCGATCCCACCTCTTCCCCGGCCGCGACCCACGCCTTCTTGCTGGACTTCAAACCACCTGTTACGGCGCCGGGGCCAGCGGGTGGTGGATCCATCGGAACGTGGTTGACCCGCATCGCCACGGACTGCCGATCGGTCACCTCGGATTTGATCTGCTCCCACTCGTCCCACGCCATGCGCGGCCCTCCGTTCCCCCTGCCGATCTCTCCGACCAGGAACACTACATCTCACCGTCAGTACGCGAGCCACTCCCATCCGTGCCCATGCCGGGGCGAGTTGGCGGGCGCGCCTTCGAGTCCTTCGCGATCTCGCGGATCCCCGCAGCGTGGCGAAGCTGTCCGTCGCCGGCTCCCCTTGCCTCCGTCGCGCCCGGACTCCGAGCCACCGCTCTCAGCCGTCAGAGATCACGGATGCTCTTCCGCGCACCGCCATGCGGCTGCCGCGACCCGTCATCGCCGACCGGCCGCTCCTCCGGCGCCTGTGCGACCACGTCGTGGCGACCGTGTTACTCCACCACATCGTTCTTGCCGAGAGCCGAGAGCTGAGAGCTGAGAGCCGAGAGCAGCGCGGACAGCCGCTCCAGGTTCGCGATGACGTCGCCGTGCGCCTCCGGGCCGAGTCCGCAGCCCGGAGCACACCACGCGTGCGGGACTCAGGAGTTGTGCGCGGCGACGGCCGCCTGGGGGCGGATCGGGAGGCGGTTGACCGGGCGGCCGGTGGCCGCGCGGACGGCGGCCGCCACCGCTGCCGGGGAGGTCACCACCGGCACCGCCGAGGCGGGCTTGGCGCCGAAGGGGGCCACCACGTCGCGTTCCTCGACGAGTTCGACGATCCGGATGTCCGGGACGTCCAGCGTGGTCGGGAGCGCGTACCCGGTGAGGTCCGGGTGGCGGACCAGGCCGCGGGCGGTGCGGAGGTTCTCGGTGAGCGCGGCGCCGATGCCCTGGGTGACCCCGGCCTCGATCCGGGTCGCGAGCTGTGCCGGGTTGAGGATCCGGCCGACGTCCTGGGCGACCGCCATCTCGACGACCCGGACGGAGCCGATCTCGATGTCGACGTCCACCACCGCGCGGATCGCGCAGAAGGCGAGGCCGACGAAGGCGTCGCCCTGGCCGGAGGCGTCCAGCGGCTCGGTCGGGTGGGGGCGGCACTGGGCGGTGGCCCACAGCTCCTTGCCGTCCATCGCCTCGGTGACCGTGGTGGACAGCACCCCGTCGTACGAGGTGATCTTGCCGTCGGCGATCTGGAGCAGCTCCGTGGACATGCCGAACTTGTGGGCCAGCGGCTGGAGGAGCTGGGTGCGGACCATCTTCGCGGCGCGCTCCACCGCCCCGGCCGACACCCAGGTGTGGCGTCCGTGCGTCGCCGGTCCGGCCGGGGGCTGGTCGGTGTCGACGGAGGCCACGTGGACCTCCTCGATGCCCAGGGTCTCCTGGACGACCTGGCGGGCCAGGGTCGAGAAGCCCTGCCCGGTCTCGACGGCGGCGCAGATGACGGTGGCGATGCCGTCGTGGACCCGGACCGTGGCCGTGGACACCTCGTCGGCGCCCTCCGCGCCCAGCATGTGGACCATGCCCAGCGCGTAGCCGACGCCCCGGCGCACCGCACCGGGCTCGCCCGCGCCCTCCAGGCCGCCGGGCAGCAGCCAGTCGCCCTCCGGAGTGTCCTTGGGCAGCGCGGGGAGCGGGAAGTCCCTTACGGCGGTGAGGAGTTCGGCCACCGGGGCGGGGCAGGTCACCGTCTGGCCGGTGGGCAGGATGTCGCCGGTGGACAGGGCGTTGCGCAGCCGCAGTTCGGCCGGGTCGATGCCGAGCTTGGCGGCCAGCTTGTCCATCTGGCCCTCGTACGCGGCGCAGACCTGCATCGCGCCCTCGCCGCGGACATGGCCCGACGGCGGGTTGTTCGTGCGGACCGCCCAGCCCTCGATGAAGGCGTGCGGGACGACGTACGGGCCGCAGGCGAAGGCGACGGCGGCGGCCAGCGACTCCGAGGAGGACTCGGCGTACGGGCCCGCGTCGAGCAGGATCTGCGCCTCGACCTTGACCAGCCGCCCGTCGGCGTCCGCGTGGTGGCGGTAGCGCAGCAGGGTGGGGTGGCGGTGGGAGTGGCCGAGGAAGGACTCCTCGCGGGTGGCGGCCAGCTTGACCGGGCAGCCGGTGCGCAGGGCGAGCAGGCCGAGCGGGAGCTGGAAGCCGGGCTCCTCGCGGTCGCCGGTGGCGCCGGGGACGCCGGTGACGACGATCTTCACCCGCTCGGGTTCGAGGCCGAAGCAGGCGGCGGCGAGGTCGCGGTCGGCGTGCGGGTCGGTGGAGGCGGTGTAGATCTCCACGCCGCCGTCCGGGCGGGGCACCGCGAGCCCGGCCTCGGCACCGATCGGGGCCGGGTCCTGCCGACCGATGCGGTACAGGCCCTCGACGACGACCTCGCCGGTGACCTCGGGGTCGCCGTACTGGAGCGGGATGTGGCGGACCAGGTTGCCGTCGGGGTGCAGCGGTTCGGCGGCGAACGCCTGCTCGGGGTCGGTGACCGGTTCGAGGACCTCGTACTCGACGGCGATGGCCGCGGCGGCGAGCCGGGCCGTGTCGGGGTGGTCGGCGGCGACGGCGGCGATCGGCTCGCCGTGGTGGCGGACCAGGTCGGAGGCGAACACCGGGCGGTCGACGACCCGGCGCCCGTACAGGCTCTCGCCGGGGATGTCCGTGTGCGTGATGACGGCCCGTACGCCGGGCATCGCGGCGGCGGCCGAGGTGTCGACGGACCGGATGCGGGCGTGCGGGTGCGGGGAGCGCAGCACGGCCGCCCAGAGCAGGCCCTCGGCCCACAGGTCGGCGGCGTACGGGAAGGTGCCCTCGGTCTTCGCGCGGGCGTCGGCGGGCGGCAGGGAGACGCCGATGCCGAGCACGGGCGGTTCGGCGGGGTTGTCGAACGCCGGGGTGGTGATCCGTGTGCTGGCGGCGTTGGCAGCGGTGGCTGCGTCGTTGCTCACGCCATGCCTCCGTCCTGGGCGTGCGGCTCGCTACCGGCCCCGGGGGCCGCCTGGTGCGGGATACCGGCCTCGTCGGGCTCCGGGGACGTGGAGTCCGACGAGGCGGGGGCGTGGAGCGCCTCGCGGCCCGCGATGACCTCGTTGACGGCGTCGAGGACGCCGCGGTAGCCGGAACAGCGGCAGAGGTTTCCGCAGAGCGCCTGGCGCGTCTCCAGTTCGCTGGGGGCGTGGTTGCCCTCCAGCAGGTCGTGCACGGTCATGGCCATGCCGGGGATGCAGAAGCCGCACTGGACGGCCCCGCACTTGGCCAGGGCCCGCTGGACGTCGGAGGGTTCGCCGTCCACGGCGAGGCCCTCGACGGTACGGACCTCGCTGCCGGCCGTGGTCGCCGCCGGGACCAGGCAGGAGGCGACGAGCCGGCCGTCCACCTGGACGTTGCAGGCGCCGCACTCGCCCTGCGAGCAGCCGTCCTTGGCCCCGGCCAGGCCGAGGCGCTCGCGGAGCACGTAGAGGAGCGATTCACCGATCCAGGCGTCGCTGACCGGGCGGTCGGCGCCGTTCACGTGCAGGACGTAGGAGACGGCGGGGTGCTCGTCGGGGAGGCCCGGCTGCACCTGGGGGTCGGGGGCCTCGGGGGCCTCCGTGTCCGCCGGGGTCTCCGGGTCGTCCGCCGACGTCTCCGGGGCGTCCTCCGGGGGCGTGGCGGGTTCGGCCTCCGCCTCGGGCTCCGGTACCTCTTCCGGTGCTGGCTCGGCGGGGGCCTCGTCCACGGCCGGTGCGGGCCCGTCCCCGGGCTCCGCCGCAGGGTCCGCGACGGGCTCGGGAGCAGGCACGGAAGCGGCCTCCGGCGCGGGGTCCGCGACCGGCTCCGCCACGGGCGCCGCCTGGGCGACCGCCTCGGCCGTGGGGGCCGGTTCGGGTTCCGGTTCGGGTTCCGGTTCGGGTTCCGGTTCCACGACGGGTACGGGTTCCGGTTCCACGACCGTGGCCGGTTCCGGCTGTGCGACGGGCTCCGGCTGTACGACGGGCTCCGGCTGCGCGACGGGCTCCTGCCGCACGGCCGGTTCCGGCTGCGTCGCCCACGGGGCGGGGGCGCCGCCGGGCAGCGTGGCCGAGGGGCTCTCGTTCCCGTACCACTGCGCGGCCAGTGCCGAGGCGGCGAACTCGCCGGACTCCTCGGGGAGTTCGCCTTCGGCGACCGGGATCGTCCACTGCCCGGTGTGCCCGCCGTGGCCCGGGTGCTCGCCGGCCGGGGCGGCGTGCGGCGCCTGCCCGGCGGGGAGGCCGTACTCCGCCGACTCGGTGAAGTTCCACTGTCCCGTGGCCTGTTGCCCCTCCCCGTACCGCTCCGGAGGAAGCTGCGCGAACGGGTCGTGCGGAGGCTGAGGTGCGTGCGGGGTCCGCGGGTCGTGCGGTACGTGCGAGGTCTGCTGGGTGTGCTGGGTGTGCTGGGTGGTGTGCGGGGCGACGGCCTGCGGGTACTCGTAGCCGTAGTCGTACGGCCCCTGCTGCTGGTTCGGGTCCGGCCAGTGCACCGCGCCGCCCTGGGACGGCTGCTCCGCGGCGCCCGCCTCCGGCTGTTGGTCCGGCTGCGCCCAGGTGCCGGTGGCCGTCGGGTCGAGCCCGGCGGCGGGCGTCAGCGGCACGATCATCGGCGGGACGTAGCCGTGGCCGGGGGCGGCCAGCGGGATGTTCGCCAGGTCCTCCGGCGAGAGCTGGACGAAGGCGGTCGCGCCGTCGTCGTACTCGCCGCCCTGCGGCGTCGGCTGCCAGCTGCCGTGGCGCAGGTGGTCGTCCTGGCGGCCGTGCTCGTCGTTGCGGTCCTCGGTGGTCACGACAGTGCCCTCCCCAGCGCGCGTCGGGCCAGCGCGGCGACGGTCCGCCGCAGGTGCAGTACGGCGGGGGGCAGCGGTGGCGCCTCTCCCCCGTCGGCGGGCGGTTCGTGGTCCGGGACGCAGGCCGCGGCGACGTACTCGCCGAAGGCGGCCAGCGCGTCGGGGGCCAGTCCCCGCTCACCGTCCCAGTCGATCAGCGAGGCGATCCAGTGCTCGGCCTCCAGCGGGCGCAGCGGCATCGGCGCGATGGCGCCGACCGCGCAGCGCACCCCGCGCCGGGCCGGGTCGAGGACGATCGCGACGGAGGCGGTGGCCCGGCCGGGGCCGGTGCGGCCGGTGGCCTTCAGGAAGACCTGGGGGGCGTGCAGCAGCGGCACCCGGACGAAGCCGATGAGCTCGGCCGGTTCGAGCATCGCGCGGCCGGCCAGCAGGTGCGAGACGGGGATCTCGCGGCGGGTGCCGCCCGGCCCGGCGACAACCAGCTCGGCCTCCAGCGCGGCGAGCACCGGCAGCGCGTCGCCGGTCGGGGCCGCGGTGGCGATGTTGCCGCCGAGCGTCCCGGCGTTGCGGATCTGGGGCGGGCCGGCGGCGCGGGCCGCGGCGGCCAGGGCGGGGATGAGGGCGGCGAAGTCGGGGCGCCCCATGCGCGCGTGGGTGAGTCCGGCGCCGAGCAGGGCGTGGCCGTCCTGGTAGTGCCAGCCGCGCAGCTCGCTGATCCGGCCGAGGCCGACCAGGCCGGAGGGGCGCAGCAGCCCCTTGTTGACGGCCGCCATCAGGTCCGTTCCACCGGCCACGGGAACGGCGGCGGGCATGGCGCCGAGCGCCGCCACGGCCTCGTCGAGCGAGGCCGGCAGCGTCACCGACTGCGGCGCCTGCGGTGCGTGCGTGGTCAACCCAGCTGCCCCTTCCCGGTGTCCCGGCTGTCCGGCTGTTTGGCCGTACGGTACGTGCTCGAAGCCCGGACGTGGCAACTCTGGCACATCTTCGGATCGGACCGGCGCGAGGGTCCGCGAAGGGCGCATCCCTCCTCGATCGAGGGAATGTTCCTGTTTCGGACTGATTCGGTGTGGAGTGTGAATTGCCGCTGTTCGTCGCTGCTTGTCGCGGTTGGGACGGGGTGGTGTCCCCTCGCGCCACGCCCGTGCGGCAGGGCGAGTTCCGGACAAAAAACCGCCGGCCGACGCACCCGCCCGGGGTGCGTCGGCCGGGGCCGGGGCCGGTCGGGCCGGCGGCCGGGATCACACGTTCGGGGGTGGTCCGTCGAGAGGGCGGCCCAGCACTCCGGGTCGCTTCTGCCGGGGCAGCGGTCCGTCCGGGCGCCGGTAGTCGACGCCGAGGGCGTCGAGCCGGGGGTAGTGGGCGGTCATCCGGCGCTCGAAGTCCGCGTAGTCCCGTTCGGCGGGGGCGGGCAGCGGGGACCAGGCGACCTCGGCGAAGGCGGCGAGGCGCGGGAAGACCTGGTAGTCGACGCGGGCCCGGTTCTGCATCACCTCGGTCCAGACGTTGGCCTGGGTGCCCAGGATGTGCCGGGCCGCCTCCTCGGAGAGGCCGGGCGGTACGGGCTCGAAGCGGTAGACGTCCTCCAGGGTGCGGACGAAGCCGATGGGCATCGGCTCGTCGGGGCCGCCGTCCTGACGGTGGTCCAGGTAGACGTGCTGCTCGGGGCACATGACGACGTCGTGGCCCGCCTCGGCGGCGGCGACGCCCCCTCGGTAGCCGCGCCAGGAGGAGACGGCGGCGCCCGCCGGGAGGCCGCCCTCCAGGATCTCGTCCCAGCCGATCAGCCGGCGGCCCCGGGCGGTGAGCCAGGCGTCGAAGTGGCGGATGATCCAGGACTGGAGCTCGTCCTCGTTGGCCAGGCCGAACTCCTCGATCCGGGCCTGGGCGGCGGGCGAGTCCTTCCACTGCTCCTTGCGGCACTCGTCGCCGCCGATGTGGATGAACGGCGAGGTGGCGGCGGGGAAGAGGTCGAGGACCTCTTCGAGGACGCCCTCGAAGAAGCGCAGGGTGCTGTCGGTCGGGGCGAGCACGTTGGCGTTGATGCCCCAGGTGTCCCAGACGGAGAGGGCGGCGGTGTCGACGACGTCGGCGTTGCCCAGTTCGGGGTAGGCGGCGATGGCCGCCTGCGAGTGGCCCGGGATGTCGATCTCGGGGACGACCCGGATGTGCCGCTCGGCGGCGTACGCGACGATCTCGCGGATGTCGTCCTGGGTGTAGTAGCCGCCGTGCGGGGTCTCGTCCCACAGCTCGGAGGCCCGGTGGCCGTGCTTGGTGCGGGGCCGCCAGGAGCCGATCTCGGTGAGCCGGGGGTGGCGCTTGATCTCGATGCGCCAGCCCTGGTCGTCGGTGAGGTGGAAGTGGAAGACGTTGAGCTTGTGGGCGGCGAGGAGGTCGAGGTAGCGCAGGACGTCGTCCTTGGGCAGGAAGTGCCGTGCCACGTCGAGCATCAGGCCGCGCCAGGGGAAGCGGGGGTGGTCCTCGATCCGTACGGCGGGGACGGAGCGCGGCGCCCCGGGGGCGACGGGGGCCCGGCGGAACGCCTCCGGGCCCAGGAGCTGGCGGAGCGTCTGGGCGCCCCAGAAGACGCCCGCGGGGCTGCCGCCGGTGATCTCGACGTACTGCCCGGTCCCGGTGGTCAGGCGGTAGCCCTCGGGCTCCAGCGCCGGGTCCAGGCGCAGCCGTACGGAGTTGTCCCCCGCGTCCCCCGCGTCCTCCGCGTCCCCGGAGCCGCCGGGGGCGAGGGCCAGTCCGAAGGCGGCGCCGAGCGTGGAGCGCAGCCAGCGTTCGGTGTCCTCGGTGCCGGGGGCGGCGGAGATGGTGGTGGACGGGTCGAACAGGAAGCCGTACCGCCCGTCGCCACCGGTGTGCACGGGAGCGGGGATCAGGTCCTTGTCCAGGTCCATGAGTCAGTCCTTTGTCGCTCCGCCGAGTCCGGAGACCAGGCGGCGCTGTACGAGTACGAAGAAGACCAGTACGGGGACGGTCATCACGGTCGATGCCGCCATGATCCCTCCCCAGTCGTTCTCATCGGGTTTGAAGAAGACCAGCAACGCCATCGGCAGGGTCGACTGGGAGGTGTCGCTGATGATGAACGACTTCGCGAACAGGAAGTCGTTCCAGGTGGAGATGAACGAGAAGACGCTGGTGGCGACGAGGCCGGGGAGGACCAGCGGGAAGAGGATCTGCCAGAGGAAGCGGGTGCGGCTCGCCCCGTCGAGGTACGCGGCCTCCTCCAGCGCCTCGGGCACCGCCCGGACGAATCCGCGCAGCATCCAGATCGCGAACGGCAGCGAGAACGCGAGGTGCGGCAGGATCAGCGCGCCGAGGGTGTTGAGCTGGCCGAAGTCCCGCATCAGGAAGAACAGCGGGATGGTCAGCGCCTCGACCGGCACCATCTGCGCGATCAGGAACATGATCAGCAGGGTGGTGCGGAAGCGGAACCTGAACCGGGTGACCGCCGTCGCCGCCAGGAAGGCGACCAGCGCGGACGCGATGACGACCGTGCCGGCGACGATCAGGCTGTTGAGGAAGTACCGCCCGAAGTCCTGCTGCTCGAAGACCCGGCGGAAGGAATCCAGGGACGGTGCGAACGTCCAGGGGCGGGGGTTGGCGGACTGGATCTCCCCGGCCGGTTTGAGGGCGGAGAGCACCATCCAGTACAGCGGGAAGGCGACGGCGGCGGCGATCAGCAGGGCCGCCGCCTCGGCGGCCAGCCGGCCGGGCCGGCGGATCCGGAAACCGCTCAGGGCGCTCACAGTTCCTCCCCCTGGCGCCGCACCAGGCGCAGGTAGACCAGCGTGACGGCCAGCAGGATCAGCAGCATCACGACGCCGATGGCGGAGCCGAGGCTGTACTGCGAGGAGGCGAACGCCTTCTGGTACGCGTACACGTTGAGCACCAGGTTCTGGCCCGCGATGCCGCCGCCGTTGGTCATGACGTAGATCTGGGTGAAGACCTTGAAGTCCCAGATGATCGACTGGATGGTGACGACGACGAGGATCGGCCGCAGCATCGGGGCGGTGACCGAGCGCCAGATCCGCCACTGCGAGGCGCCGTCCAGCGCCGCGGCCTCCAGCACCTCGGTGGGGATCGCCCGGATGCCCGCGTACACCGTCACCATCACGAACGGGAACGAGCACCACAGGACTTCCAGGAGCACCAGGGCGAAGGCGCTGTAGCGCCCGTACGTCCAGGAGAAGTCGCCGAGCCCCAGCACCCGGTTGACCGGGCCGAAGTCGGGGTCGAAGAGAAACACCCAGACGGTGGACCCGGTGATCGCGGGCGTCGCCCACGCGCCGAGCGCGGCCGCCATCAGGACGAGCCGGGGCACGGCCCTGATCCGGGTCAGCAGGACGGCGAGCGCGCAGCCGACGAGCAGGGTGGAGACGACGCAGGCGGCGGCGAAGAGCACGGTCGCCAGGAGGACCTGCCAGAACTGGCCGTCGCCGAAGAGTTCGGCGTAGTTGCCCAGGCCCCGGAAGGTGGTCGGTTCGCCGCCGCTGACCTGGGCCTGGGTGTACTCCAGGAAGGAGATCAGGCCGAGCTGGTAGATCGGGTAGACGAGCAGCCCGCCCAGCAGGACGAGCGCGGGCAGCAGATAGAGCCAGGGGGTCCAGCCGGAGCCGCGCGCCCGGTGCGCGGCCCCGGCCTTGGCGGTGGTGCGGGGTGCGGTGCTGATCGTGGTCATCGTCAGCCCGCGTCGGTGAACGCGGCGTCCATCTTCTTCGCCGCGTCGTCCGACGCCTTCGCCACGTCCTTGCGGCCGCTGACGATCTCCTGGAACATCGTCGGCAGCACCAGCGAGGCGTCTATCCGGCCCCAGCCCGGCGAGGCCGGGACGAACTTGGCGCCCGCGCCGAGCGTCCGGACGAACGGTTCGACGAACGGCTCCTTCTTCGCGGCGGTCTCCCGCACGTCGGTGTAGGTCGGCAGGAAGCCCATCGCGTCGAACATCTTCTCCTGCGTCCGCTTGCCGGTCAGCGCCTTCATCAGGTCGACGGCCAGGCTCCGGTGCACGCTGCTCTTCAGTACGCCGATGTTGTTCCCGCCCGCGAACGCGGGGGCGACCGAGCCCGCCGTGGTGCCGGGCAGCGGCACCACCGCGTACTTGCCCTTCACCGAGCCCGCCTCCACGGCGGCGTGGCTGAAGTCGCCGCCGATCGCCATGGCGGCCTTGCCGGAGGCGAAGGCGGTGACGGTCGCGTTGCCGCCCATCGCGGCGCACTTGGCGGCCGGGCAGTTGTCGTCGCCGAAGAGCGAGGTGTACGCCTCGATGCCCTTGCGGGCCTTGTCGCTGTTGATGGCGGACTTGTACGTGCCGCCGTTCTCCTCGGCGAGTTCGCCGCCGGCCGCCCAGATGAACGGCATGGCGCCGTAGGTGTACGCGCCGCCGACCGCCAGCCCGTACAGGTCCGGCTTCTTCTTGTGGACCTTCTTCGCGGTGGAGATCAGCTCGGCCTGGGTCTTCGGGGCCTCGATGCCCAGCTCCCGGAAGACGTCGGTGCGGTAGTACAGCGCCCGTACGCCGACGAAGAGCGGGGCGCCGTAGACCTTGCCGCCGACCGTCACCGACTGGCGGGCGACCGGGTCGGTGTCCGCGGCCTCGCCCCAGGCGGCGAACTCCTCGCTGATGTCGGCGAGTCCGCCGTCCTTGACGTATCCGGCGGTGTCGGTGTTGCCGTACTCGATCAGGTCCGGAGCGCTCTTCGGGTCGTTGAACGCCGCCTTGATGCGCTGGGCGCGGGTGTCGACGGGGATGTACTCGATCTCGGCCTTCGCGCCCTTGTGGGCCTTCTCGAACTCGGCGACCGCCGCGTCGACGACCTTCTCCTTGGGCTTGTTGCCGACCTCCTGGAACAGCCAGACCCGCAGGGTGCCGGTCTTCGCGTCCCCCTCGGCCTTGTTGTCGGACGTCTGCGGCGCGCAGGCGGTGGCGGTGAGTCCCGCCAGGACGAGCGCCGCGACCGGGGCGGCAATTCGGGCAGACAGTTTCATCCGGGAACCCCTACCGGTAGGTGTTGCAACATACGCAACGCGCGTTTCGTACTGCACAACTGGCAGGAGAGTAGGTGCGCACGCAGATGCCGACAAGTGGTCTCAACCACTCTGTGACCCGGTGGAGCAGCCCGTGCAACGCGGCGGACCCGCGGCCGGGGACGCGCCGGGCAACGCGAAGGCCCCCGGGGTGCGTGTGGGAACGCACCCCGGGGGCCCGGAGCGATACGGCCGGACGGCCGGGAGGACCGCTACTTCTTGTCCTTGCCGCCCTTGTCCTTGTCGCCGCCGGCGCCCATGGACTCGTAGATCTCCTTGCACATGGGGCAGACGGGGTACTTCTTGGGGTCACGCCCCGGCACCCAGACCTTCCCGCACAGTGCGACCACGGGGGTGCCCTCCAGGGCACTCGCCATGATCTTGTCCTTCTGGACGTAATGGGCGTAGCGCTCGTGGTCGCCGTCGCCGTTCGACACCTGTGGCGTCGGCTCCACGAGGGTTCCGGTACCTGCCCCGCGCTCGGGCTCGAGAGTGCTCATAACCGCCAAGGGTACCGACCGCCAGGGCCTTCAGTTCAGCGACGGGTCGTCGGGGTAGGTGGCGATCATCGCCAGCTCGCTGCGCTGACGGCGCAGGACCGCACGCCACAGGCGCTCGGGGCGCGGGGAGGAGACGTCACCGGGTTCCGACTCGACCACGTACCAGGCGCCCTCGGTCAGTTCGGCCTCCAGCTGCCCCGGGCCCCAGCCCGCGTACCCGGCGAAGATCCGCAGCGAGCCGAGGGCCGCCGCCAGCAGCTCCGGCGGCGCCTCCAGGTCCACCAGGCCGATCGCCCCGTACACCCGGCGCCAGCCGAGCGGGCCCTCGTCGCCCGGGATGACCGCCACGCCGAGCGCCGAGTCCAGCGAGACCGGGCCGCCCTGGAAGATCACGTCCGGCTCGCCGGTCAGGCCCGCCCAGGGCATCAGGATGTCGCGGACGCCCACCGGGGTCGGCCGGTTCAGGACCACGCCGAGGGAGCCCTCCTCGTCGTGGTCGAGGAGGAGCACCACGGCGCGGTCGAAATTCGGGTCCGCGAGCGCGGGTGTGGCCACGAGCAGTCGCCCTGTGAGCGAGGACACCTCGGTCATGGCAGAAATGATCCCGCATCTTCGCCCCGCGCGGGCACCGGGCGGGGCGCCCCACCACCCGGCAGGACGCGGCGCAGCTCAGGGCGCACGGGTGCACGGGGAGCGCGCCGTGCGGAGGGCCATGCGGACGGTGACACTCCGCAAGACCCGGGGAGCAGAGCGTGTTGTGGCGGATTCATGACGTTCGTACACCCCCCGTTCTCTTACGGAGAGGGGGTGGCGGGCCATTACTCTTTCGTTTGGCCCCCTGCCCGACCACTCCGGAACGCGAGATTCATGACCGGCACAGACGATGTCCTGCTTGTCCACGGCGGAACCCCGCTGGAGGGCGAGATCCGCGTCAGAGGCGCCAAGAACCTGGTGCCGAAGGCAATGGTCGCCGCGCTGCTCGGCAGCGGGCCCAGCCGGCTGCGCAACGTGCCCGACATCCGGGACGTGCGGGTGGTCCGGGGGCTGCTGCAGTTGCACGGGGTGACGGTCCGTCCGGGTGACGAACCGGGCGAGCTGATCCTGGACCCGACCCATGTGGAGAGCGCGAACGTCGCCGACATCGATGCCCACGCGGGCTCGTCGCGCATCCCGATCCTCTTCTGCGGCCCCCTGCTGCACCGCCTCGGCCACGCCTTCATCCCCGGGCTGGGCGGCTGCGACATCGGCGGCCGGCCGATCGACTTCCACTTCGACGTGCTGCGGCAGTTCGGCGCGGTCATCGAGAAGCGGGCGGACGGCCAGTACCTGGAGGCCCCGCAGCGGCTGCGCGGCACCAAGATCCGGCTGCCGTACCCGTCGGTGGGCTCGACCGAGCAGGTGCTGCTGACGGCGGTGCTCGCCGAGGGCGTCACCGAGCTGTCCAACGCGGCCGTGGAGCCGGAGATCGAGGACCTCATCTGCGTACTGCAGAAGATGGGCGCGATCATCTCGATGGACACCGACCGGACCATCCGGATCACCGGTGTGGACCGGCTGGACGGCTACACGCACCGGGCGATCCCGGACCGCCTGGAGGCGGCCTCCTGGGCGTCCGCGGCGCTGGCCACCGAGGGGAACATCTACGTACGGGGCGCGCAGCAGCGCTCGATGATGACCTTCCTCAACACCTTCCGCAAGGTCGGCGGCGCCTTCGAGATCGACGACGAGGGCATCCGCTTCTGGCACCCGGGCGGCCCGCTGAACGCCATCGCCCTGGAGACGGACGTGCACCCCGGCTTCCAGACCGACTGGCAGCAGCCGCTGGTGGTGGCCCTGACGCAGGCCACGGGCCTGTCCATCGTCCACGAGACGGTGTACGAGTCCCGGCTCGGCTTCACCTCCGCGCTCAACCAGATGGGTGCGCACATCCAGCTCTACCGCGAGTGCCTGGGCGGCTCGGACTGCCGCTTCGGCCAGCGCAACTTCCTGCACTCGGCGGTCGTCTCCGGCCCGACCCGGCTGCAGGGCGCGGACCTGGTCATCCCGGACCTGCGGGGCGGCTTCTCGTACCTGATCGCCGCGCTGGCGGCGCAGGGCACCTCGCGGGTGCACGGGATCGACCTGATCAACCGCGGCTACGAGAACTTCATGGAGAAGCTGGAGAAGCTCGGCGCGAAGGTCGAGCTGCCGGGCGGCCCGCTGGTCTGAGCGCGGGCGCGGGAGGACTTCCGACGGGGGTCCGGGACACTGTCCCGGGCCCCCGTTCCCGTGTTCCCGGGGCCGTGCGGGCCGGGGCGGGCCCGACGCGGCGCCGGGCGGGCCTTCGCAGAGGCACAGAACGGGGCCCTGGCGGCCGGTACGCCGAAGGGCGGCCACCCGGGATGGGTGACCGCCCTTCGTCGCGCCTGTGGGGCGATGAGGCTGTGAAGCCTTACTTGCCCTTGGCGGCTTCCTTGAGCTTCGAGCCCGCGGAGACCTTCACGCTGTAGCCGGCCGGGATGTTGATCGGGTCGCCGGTCTGCGGGTTACGAGCGGTGCGAGCGGCACGGTGGGTGCGCTCGAAGGTCAGGAAGCCGGGGATGGTGACCTTCTCGTCGCCCTTGGCGACGATCTCACCGACGGTCTCGGCGAGCGCGGCCAGCACGGCGTCGGCGTCCTTGCGAGTCACCTCGGCGCGGTCGGCCAGGGCGGCCACCAGCTCACTGCGGTTCATGTTTGTTACTCCCGTGTTCTTCTTGCCTGTGAGGCGTGAGATCGAAGCCGATGCTGCCAGGGCCCTCGGACAGTCCCCGGACCCGGGTCTGTCGTCAGACCCTCGCGCCCGATTACGCATCCTGCCCCCACCTGCGGCGGTAACGCCAATCCGGCACCCTCCGGAGTCACACGAAAAGCGCCAGGGCCTCGCCGTGGTGACGTTCCGTCGACTCGCCGGAAGCGTTCCGCAGTGGGTGCGGGGCTCACCGGTTCGCGCCGCCCGCCCACCCTAAAGGGGCGTTTGGGGCGGCACGTCCCGCGACGCGCCGTGGGCGGGGGCCCGCCGGGTCGGGGCGGCGCGGGTCAGACGCGGTCGCCCGCGCCCTTCGTACCACCGGCGGCCGCCCGCGCGGCGTTCCGGACGGCACCGGCGACGGCACCGGCGACCCGGTCGTTGAAGACCGACGGGATGATGTAGTTGGCGTTCAGCTCGTTCTCGGCGACGACGTCGGCGAGGGCGCCCGCGGCGGCGAGCATCATCTCCGTGTTGACCGTCCGGGACTGGGCGTCCAGCAGGCCGCGGAAGACACCCGGGAAGACCAGCACGTTGTTGATCTGGTTCGGGAAGTCGGAGCGGCCGGTGGCGACAACCGCGGCCGTCTCGCGGGCGATTGCCGGGTCCACCTCGGGGTCCGGGTTCGCGAGCGCGAACACGATGGCACCCTCGGCCATCGCGGCGACGTCCGCGCCGTCCAGCACGTTCGGCGCGGAGACGCCGATGAAGACGTCGGCGTCGACCACGGCCTGCTTGAGCGTGCCGGTGACGGACTCCGGGTTGGTGTTGTCGGCGATCCAGCGCAGCGGCGAGTCGGGCGCGGCGGAGACCAGGTCCTCGCGGCCGGCGTGCACCACGCCGTGGATGTCGGCGACGACGGCGTGCTTGACGCCCGCGGCCAGCAGGAGCTTCAGGATGGCCGTACCGGCGGCTCCGGCGCCGGACATGACGACCCGCACGTCCCCGATGCCCTTGCCCACCACGCGCAGCGCGTTGGTCAGCGCGGCCAGGACGACGATCGCGGTGCCGTGCTGGTCGTCGTGGAAGACCGGGATGTCCAGGGCCTCGCGCAGCCGCGCCTCGATCTCGAAGCAGCGCGGGGCGGAGATGTCCTCCAGGTTGATGCCCGCGAAGCCGGGGGCGATCGCCTTGACGATCTCGACGATGGCGTCGGTGTCCTGGGTGTCCAGGCAGATCGGCCAGGCGTCGATGTCGGCGAAGCGCTTGAAGAGGGCCGCCTTGCCCTCCATCACCGGCATGGCGGCCATCGGGCCGATGTTGCCGAGGCCGAGGACGGCGGAACCGTCCGTCACGACCGCAACCGTGTTGCGCTTGATGGTCAGGCGGCGGGCGTCCTCGGGGTTCTCGGCGATCGCCATGCAGACCCGGGCCACACCGGGGGTGTAGATCATCGAGAGGTCGTCACGGTTGCGGATGGGGTGCTTAGACGCCATCTCGATCTTGCCGCCGAGGTGCATCAGGAACGTACGGTCGGAGACCTTGCCCAGGACGACGCCGTCGATGCCGCGCAGTCCCTCGACGATCTCGTCGGCGTGCGCGGTGGAGGTGGCCGCGATGGTGACGTCGATCCGCAGCTTCTCGTGGCCGGAGGCGGTCACGTCGAGACCGGTGACCGATCCGCCGGAGGACTCCACGGCCGTGGTGAGCTGGGAGACCGCGGTACCGCTCGCGGGCACCTCCAGCCTGACCGTCATCGAGTACGAGACGCTGGGCGCCGTTGCCATGGCCGAGACCTTCGCTTTCCTTAGCTTCATTGCTACGCGGCCGGGGCGCTCACCTCGGACACGCTTTCCGATCGTCGCACCTACTGGCGGGTAGCCGGTAATCGACTGCCGTACTTCGGAAACCTTTTTCCACCATACGAGAATTCATGGCCTCAGCGGAAGCCCCGGCCGGAAACCGGCCCGCGAGAACCGGCCCGCGCAATCACCGCCGGGCGCGTCCCGCAAACGAGAACAGACCCGCGCCACCGGAAGGTGACGCGGGTCTGTCGTCGAGCTGTACGACACCGGCCCGCCATGCTCGCCTCGCGGCAAGTGGTCGCTCGAAGCGACGAAGGTTGGGCCCGGGGGCTTGGATCGAGCCGGTGCCGACACCAGGCTAACAAAGACCGCGCAGAAGCGATTCCCCACGGCGCGGGTCGGTAGGCGGAACGGTCCGTCCGCCCGGAGGACGTCCCCCGGGCGGACGGGTCGGCGCTCAGTCCCTCAGCAGGTCCGGGACCCCGTCCCCGTCGGGCAGGTCCCGCGCCCCCGACACCACCGTGAGCTGCTGCGTCGCACGCGTCAGCGCCACGTACAGCACCCGCAGGCCGGCCGGGGACTCGTCCGCGATCTCGGCGGGCGAGACCACCACCGTGGCGTCGTACTCCAGGCCCTTGGCCTCCAGGCTGCCCAGCGCCACCACCCGTTCGCCCAGCTCGGCGAGCCACTCGCGGGCCTGCGCGCGCCGGTTCATCGCGACGACCACGCCCACCGTGCCGTCGACCTCGGCGAGCAGCCGCCGCGCCTCCTCGCGCACCGTCGCCGCCAGGTCGCCGTCGCCCGCGGTCGCGAAGCGGGGGCGTACGCCGGTGGAGCGGACCGCGGCGGGCGACTCCATTCCGGGCATCGCCAGCGCCAGCACCTTGGCGGCCAGCTCGGCGATCTCGGCGGGGTTGCGGTAGTTCACCGTGAGGGTGAAGCGGCGGCGCGGCCGGTTGCCGAGCGCCTCGTCACGGGCGCGGGCCGCCTCGTCCGGGTCCGACCAGGACGACTGGGCCGCGTCGCCGACGATCGTCCAGGTGGCGTGGCGGCCCCGGCGGCCGACCATCCGCCACTGCATGGGCGTGAGGTCCTGCGCCTCGTCGACGATGACGTGCGCGTACTCGGTGCGCTCCGCGGCCAGCCGCTCGGCCCGCTCGCGCTGGGTCTCCTCGCGCTGCGGCATCAGCTCCTCCAGACCGGTGAGCTGGTCCAGCGGGTCGGCCTCGCGCTTCCTCTTCGGCCGGGGCGGGGCGCCGAGCAGGGTCTGGAGCTCGTCGAGGAGCGCCACGTCGTGGACGGAGAGGGGGCCCTTGCCGTCGGGGCCGAGCCGCTTCAGGGAGCGGGCGAGGCGGCGCGTCTCGCCCTGGTTGAGGACCCGGCGGGCCCAGCGGCCGAGCCGCTTCTCGTCGGCCATCGCGGCGAGCACCCCGCGCGGGGTCAGTTCGGGCCACCAGGCGTTCAGGAAGTCGAGGAAGTCCGTCTCGGTGGAGACGTCCTCGTCGAACGAGGACCGCAGCTCGGCGGCGAGCTCGGAGTCGGTGTAGCGGCCCCGGCCGGAGGACTTGTTCCACAGGGCGTCCAGCAGCATCCGGCGGGCGCGCGGGCGCAGCAGGTTGACCGGGGCGGTGCCGCCGAGCACGGACTGCCG
The DNA here is from genome assembly GCF_044754785.1 of Streptomyces sp. NPDC092952. Taxonomy (NCBI): domain Bacteria; kingdom Bacillati; phylum Actinomycetota; class Actinomycetes; order Kitasatosporales; family Streptomycetaceae; genus Streptomyces; species Streptomyces sp. NPDC092952. The sequence goes on from NZ_JBIVPT010000002.1 coordinate 789,619, forward strand.
GATGCGGCGCAGCTCGTCGGCCTCCAGCTCGATCCGGGCGCCGAACGCGACGACCCGCAGCCGGGCCGGGGTGACCGGGGCGGCGGTCCGCTCCGGCTCCTCCTCGCCGAGGGCGAGCTGGCCGCCGGTGTCGCGGCGCGGGCGGGAGGCGCCGGGCTGCTCCAGGGCGCCGCGGGCGGCCTTGCGCAGGACGGCGAGCATCCGCGAGGAGCCCTTGATCCGGGCGACGGCGGGCTCGTCGTAGGTGGTGGCGCCCTCGACGCCGGCCGCGTCGTCGGAGAGCGAGCCGACCGCGCGGATCGCGACCTGCCCCTCCTCGCCGAGCGAGGGCAGCACGCCCTCGGTGTACGCGACCAGGAGCGGGGTCGGCGAGACGATGAGGATGCCGCCCGCGTACCGCCGCCGGTCCTGGTAGAGGAGGTAGGCGGCGCGGTGCAGCGCCACGGCGGTCTTGCCGGTGCCGGGGCCGCCGGAGACCTCGGTGACGGAGGCGGCGGGGGCCCGGATCACCAGGTCCTGCTCGGCCTGGATGGAGGAGACGATGTCCCGCATGGTGTGGCTGCGGGCCTGGCCGAGCGCCGCCATCAGGGCGCCGTCGCCGATCACCGGCAGCTTGTCGCCGTCGAGGTACGCGGTGAGCTCGGGGCGCATCAGGTCGTCCTCGACGCCGAGGACCTTGCGGCCCTTGGAGCGGATGACCCGGCGGCGTACGACCCGGCCGGGGTCCTTCGGCGTCGAACGGTAGAACGGGGCGGCGGCCGGGGCGCGCCAGTCGATGACCAGCGGGGCGTAGTCGGCGTCGAGGACCCCGATCCGGCCGATGTGCAGCGTCTCCGCGATGTCGGCCGTGGCGTCGTCGCGCACCGCGTCGTCGGCGGCCTCGACGGAGGTGTACGCGCCGTCGGGGCCGCGTTCGCCGTCCTTGCCGAGCAGCAGATCGATCCGGCCGAAGAGGAAGTCCTCGAACTCGCTGTTCAGCCGGTTGAGATGGATCCCGGCGCGGAACACCTGGGCGTCTCGCTCGGCGAGCGCCCCGGGCGTTCCGACCTGGCCGCGCTTGACGGCGTCGTCCATGAGAAATTCCGCCTCGTGGATCTTCTCCTCAAGGCGGTGGTACACCCGGTCGAGATGTTTCTGCTCGACACCGATCTCCCGGTCCCGCAACGAATCGACAGCGGCATCCTGCGCGGCCACCGAGGCCCCTTTCTGATGTGCATTTGGGCAGCCGTCAACCTTAGGCGAAGCGATGCCCGCCGCGCACCTGCCCCGCATGCCGGAAATGGTCCGCCGGGGGTTCCGGCCGGGCAGATCCGGGCCCCGTACGCAGGGGGAACGCCCGGGAGGCCGCACCGGCGGACCGCACCCGGTCCGCTCAGGACACGCCCGCGCCCGCGGCCCGGGCCGCCGCCCGGCGCCGGTGCCTGGCCACCCGTTCGCGGTTGCCGCACACCTCGCTGGAGCACCAGCGCCTGCGGCGGCCCCGCGAGGTGTCGAGATAGAAGCGGCGGCAGCCCACGGCCTCGCAGCGGCGCAGCCCGGCCCGCGCCACCGGGTCGGTGAGGAGGTCCACCACGTCGCGGGCGACGGCGGCCAGCAGCTCCCCGCACTCGGGATCGCCGCTGAGCGCGCGGACCAGTTTGCCGCTCCGGCCGCGTACCGCCCGTACCCCCGGCGGTGCCCCGGCGGCGAGCGCGTTGACCCGCTCCAGGGCGTACCGGTCGCCCCGGCCGCCCAGCTCCGCCGTCAGCAGCCGGTCGACACCGGCCCGTAACTGCCGGAAGCGGACCACCCAGCTCTCGTCCACGGCGTCCAGCCCGGTGCCGTCCGGTACGAGCCCGGTGGCGACCAGCCAGTCGGCGAGCCGCTCGGCTCCGTCCAGCAGCTCGCACGAGCCGGTGGTCCCGATGCCCGTCGCCACCAGGTCGAGGCAGGGCCGGCCCGCGTCGAACCGCCAGTCGTACGCGCTCTTGCCGGTCATCATGGGCATGCCACCGCCTCGGGTCACCGGTCGGGTCTCCCCCAGGGTGCCCCGCCGGCGGCCCGCCCGGAACCCCTGCTGCCCGCGCCGGGGACGGTTCAGCCGCGCGGCGGGCCGTCGTGCAGGATCCGCTGGAAGAGGCGGTGGTCGCGCCAGTCCCCGTTGATGTGGAGGAAGCGGGGCGCCATTCCGTACTGCTCGAAGCCGCACTTGGCCAGCACCCGCTGCGAGGCGACGTTGTCCACCATCGTCCCCGCCTCGATCCGGTGCAGCCCCAGCCCGTCCCTGGCCGCCTCGCAGATCCGGCGCACGGCGGCCGTGGCCAGCCCGCGCCCCGCGCACTCGACGTCCACCCAGTAGCCGAGCGCGCCGCTGCGCAGCGGGCCGAGCACGATGCCGTTCAGGTTGAACCCGCCGACCGCGCGGTCCTCCGCGTCGGCCAGCACCCAGCCCTTCGCCCGGCCCGCCCCGCAATCCGCCAGCAGCCCCGTCAGCCGCTCCCGCTGCCCCTGCTCGGTGTAGAAGTGGTCGGGCCGGATGGGCTCCCACGGCTGCATGTAGGCGCGACTGCGGGCCAGCGAGTCGGCGAGGGAGGCCGCGTCCCTCAGCTCGACGGGGCGGAGCCGTATCTCCGCGTCGAGCTGGTAGATGTCGTTGTCGTCCATCCCCGCACGGTATCCCGGCAGGCCACGGCGCCCACGCCCTTTCCCGGGCGCGGCCCGGTCAGTGCGCCTGCTCCGCGAGGGCGGCCAGCCGGTCGAAGGTGCGGAGCAGCTCGGCCCGTCTGCCCTCCTTGTACTCCGGGGTGGGCTCCAGATCGTCGATGGTCCGCTCCCACACGGGCATGAACGTCTCCCGCCAGCCCGCGACCACCACCGGCTCCGGCACGCCCGCGCCGGCGTACCCCTGCTCCGCGATCAGGCAGAGCAGTTCGATGTCGCACGGAACGGTGACGCCCTCGTACTCGTCGGGCTCCAGGCAGACCGGGTCACCGGCCATCGCCTCCGCGATCCGCGCGACGAGCCGCCCGGTGATGCCCGAGAGATGGTCCGCCGCCGCGTCGCTGTCGAAGTTGCCACTGCCCCAGGTACCCATGGAGTCCCCCTGTCCGCCCGCCCGCTGCCACTGCGTCCGTTGTAGCAGCGGGCACTGACAACGCGGGCCCCGTCAGCTCCTCAGCGCGGTTCCAGCGCCAGCCGGTAGCCGCGTTTGACCACCGTACGGATGAGACCGGGGTCGCCCAGTGCCGTGCGCAGCCGGGCCACGGCCGTCTCCACCGCGTGCTCGTCCCGGCCGCCGCCGGGCAGCGCGCGCAGCAGTTCGGCGCGGGACACCACCCGGCCGGGGTGCCGGGCCAGGGCGTGCAGCAGCGCCATTCCGGCGGGCGTCACCCGGCGCGGCCCGCCGTCCACGAGCACCGCGTGCCCACGGACCGCCACCCGGTGTCCGGCGATCTCCAACTCCGTTCCACGGGCGGGCAGTTCGGCGCACAGGAGTTGGACGAGCGGGGCGAGCCGGAAGCGTTCCGGCTGCACGGTGCCGATCCCTCGTTCCTCCAACGGCCGGGCGGTGACCGGTCCGACGCAGGCCACGAGCACGTCCTCGCGCAGCGCGCCCAGCAGTTCCGGGAGCAGCCCGCGGCGCTCGGCCCGCCCGAGCAGCGCCGTGGCGGCCGGGGCACTGGTGAAGGTGAGGGCGTCCAGGCCACGGGCGACGGTGAGGTCGAGCAGCCGGTCGAGCGGGGAGATGTCCTCGGGTTCCGTCCAGCGGTAGACGGGTACGGGGCGGACCTCGGCGCCCGCCGCGCGCAACGGCCCGATGAACTCGGCGAGCGAGTCGCCGTGCAGCTGGACGGCGATGCGACGGCCCGCGACGCCCTCGGCCAGGAGCCGTTCCAGCACCTCGGGCATGGCTTCGGAGGCGGCCGACCACGTCTCGGTGAGCCCGGCTCCCCGGACGGCGCCCTTGGCCTTGGGGCCGCGGGCCAGCAGTTCGGCCCCGTCCAGCGCCGTCAGCAGCGCGTCGGCGAGGCCCCACTCCCCGGCGGCGCCGATCCAGCCCCGGAAGCCGACCGCGGTGGTGGCGACGACCACGTCGGGCGGGGCGGCGATGATCTCCCGGGTGGCGGCGCGCAGTTCGCGGTCGTCGGCGAGCGGCACGGTCCGCAGGGCGGGGGCGTGCACGACCGAGGCGCCCCGCCGTTCCAGTAGTGCGCCGAACTCCTCCGCGCGGCGCGCGGCGGTGACCCCGACGGTGAAGCCCGTGAGGGGTCCGTACTCCTCGTCGTCCTGGTGCATGTGGTCGGCCCGACTCCCGTCCCGTTTCCGCCCCGTTGGCGCTTCCCGCGGCCGCCCATGATGCGCGGGGCGCGTGACGGGGCCGGTTCACCCGTGTTTCCCGCCGGTTACGCCGTGGGTTCATCTCCCGGCCGTGTCCGGCGACGGTATACGCATCCGGTCACCGCCCGCCGCGCATCAGGGCCGCGTCGGGTTCGGGCAGCCAGCTGCCGGGCGGGCGCACCAGCCACCCCTCCTCGGCCCCCAGCAGCTCGGCGGCCTCGCACAGCGCGTCGAGCCCGGGGTGGCGCAGCCCCTTGCGCCAGACCAGCAGCAGCGGCGAGAGCGGTACGGGGTCGGCCAGCGGGCGCACCACGGTGTCCGGCATCGGCGGGAAGTCGTCGACGACCAGCACCGGGTTCCGGGACTTCGCCATGACCCGCTGGAACTCGGCGACACCGATCGCGAGCGGGGCGGGCGGCGCCAGTTCGATGCCCCATTCGGCGAAGAGCAGCCGGGCGAACTCCGTCCACTCCACCGTGCGCGGATTGCCGGCGCCCGCGTAGACGGTCTCCCCGGCCAGGTCGCCGAGGGCGACGGTCTCGTGCGCGGCGAGCCGGTGGTCGTCGGGGAGCAGGACGGCCATCGGCTCGTACCGCACCGGCCGCATGCCCAGCCGGGCCCGTACCGCCGGGGCGAGCCCGGCCGCACGGCCGAAGGAGACGTCGAGCCGGCCGGCCAGGATCTCGTCGGCCGCCCAGGTCAGCCCGCTCTCGAAGCGCGCCATCAGCTCGCACCGGGGGGCCAGCTCGCGGGCGCGGGCGAGGACCCGGGCGGCCGTCATGCCGTCGGTGTTGAGGTCGACGAAAAGGGGCAGGTCCGCCCGGTCGGTGAAGGCGGCGGCCAGCTCGGTGTGCGCGTCCAGCACCCGTCGCGCGTACGGCAGGAGCCGCTCCCCGTCGGCGGTGAGGGCGACCTGCCGGGTGGTCCGTACGAACAGCTCCACGCCCAGCTCGCGCTCCAGGCGGCGGACGTCGCGGCTCAGCGCCTGCTGGGCGACGTAGAGGCGGGCGGCGGCCCGGGTGAAGTGCAGCTCCTCGGCGACCGCGACGAAGACGCGGAGGAGGCGCGGGTCGGTGTGGGGGCGGGGGTGCTGCGTCGGGGCGCCGGATCCGGCGGCGGAAGAGACCACACCGGAACCTACAACACAGGTGCGTCAATATTCACAACACAGATGCGTGAATCGGTGCGGAGAAGGTGTTGGACCCCGGGGGCCGCCCGCCCGGACGCTTGCTCCATGCCGTACGAGACCGCTCCAGCCCCGTCGCCCCCCTCCTCCCCCTCTCCGTCATCCCCCCTGCTCGCCGTCTCCGGGGGCCAGCTGGTCATCGCCCCGCGCACCGCCCCCGTCCGGCGGGCGTCCAGCAATCCGTACGTCCGGCTGCTCTCCACCCCGGGCGCCCGCGCCTTCACCGCGGGCAACCTGATCGCACGGCTGCCCAGCGGGATGTTCAGCGTCAGCGCGGTCATCATGATCGCCGGGACGCGCGGCTCGTACGCCCTGGCCGGGGCCGTCACCGCGACCGGACTCGCCGCCACGGCGGTGGTCGCCCCCTGGACGGCCCGGCTCGTCGACCGGTACGGGCAGGCCAGGATCGCGGTGCCCGCCACCGCGATCGCCGTGCTCGGCGCGCTGGCGCTGCTGCTCTGCGTGCACTACGACGCCCCCGCCTGGACCCTCTTCGCCGCCTACGCCGCGACCGCCACCACCCCCAACACCGGCGGGATGTCCCGGGCCCGCTGGGCCCATCTGCACCGGGGCGACCCGGCCGCGCTGCACACCGCGAACTCCTTCGAGCAGGCCGCCGACGAGCTCTGCTTCATGCTCGGCCCGGCACTGGCCGCACTGCTGTGCGGGGCGCTCTTCCCGGAGGCGGGGACCCTGGTCTCGGCGGTCCTGCTGATGACCGGCGTACTGGTCTTCGCCGCCCAGCGCGCCACCGAACCCCCCGTCGCCCCCCGCACCCGCACCGGCTCCCCGCTCCGCACCCGGGGCATGCCGCCGCTGCTCGCCGCCTTCCTGGCCACCGGGGCGGTCTTCGGTTCGATGGAGGTCGTCACGATCGCCCACGCGGGCGGCGCGGTCCTGGCGCTCCAGGCGGCCGGCTCCTGCGTCGCCGGGCTGCTCTACGGCTCGCTCCGCCCGGCCGCGAGCATCCGGCGGCGTCTGCTGGTCTGCCTGACCGGGATGACGGCCCTGATGTCCCTGCCCCTGGTCGCCGCCGCCTCGACCCCCTCCGTCCTCGCCCTGGCGGCCGCGCTGCTGCTGGCCGGCGCGGCGACGGCACCGACCATGGTCACCGGGATGACCCTGATCCAGCGCCTCACCCCGGAGGGCCGGCTGAACGAGGGGATGACCCTGGCCGTGACCGCGCTGCTGGGCGGCATCGCGGTCGGCTCGGCGACCGGCGGCTGGTTCGTGGAGCACATCGGCGGCGTCCAGGGCTACGCCGTGCCGATCTGCGCGGCCGCCCTGGCCCTGGCCCTCGCCGCGGCGGGCGTCCGGGCGCCCCGGGAGCGCTGAGCCGCGCGGCCGCCCGTCACGGTCAGCCGGTGAGGACGAGGCTGACGTTGTGGCCGCCGAAGCCGAACGAGTTGGCCAGGGCGGCCGTCCACCGGCCGGTGCGGGGTTCGCCGCGCACCAGGTCCAGCTTCACCCGCGGGTCGGGTTCGTCGAGGTTGCGGACGGCCGGGAGCGTGCCGTGCCGGAGCGCGAGGAGGGCGACCATGGCGCCGACCGTTCCGGAGGCGCCCAGCATGTGGCCGGTCATCGACTTCGTCGCCGTCACCGCGGCGTGGTCGCCGATCGCCCGGGCGACCGCATCGGCCTCCGCCAGGTCGCCGGACTCGGTCGAGGTGGCGTGGGCATGGACGACGCCGATGTCCGCCGGGGCCAGACCGGCGTCGCGCAGCGCCAGCTCGATCGCGCGGACCTGGCCCTCCGTGTCGGAGGCCGTGATGTGGTCCGCGCTCGAACCGACGGAGCCGCCCGCCAGCGCCCCGTAGCCGCGTACGGAACGGGCGCGGGCGAACTCCTCGCGTTCCAGCACCATCATTCCCGCGCCCTCGCCCATCACGAAGCCGGAGCGCCCGACGTCGAACGGCCGGGACACCGCCTCCGGGTCCTCCGACCGCGTCGACAACGCCTTCATCTGGGCGAACGCCGCGAGGGTGAAGGGGTGCAGGCAGGCCTCCACGCCACCGGCGACGACCACGTCCACCCGCCCGCTCCGGATCAGGTCCTGCCCCAGGGCGAGGGCCTCGGCCCCGGAGGCGCAGGCGCTCACCACCGTCCGGGCGCCGCCCTTCGCGCCCAGGTCCATGCTCACCCAGGCGGCGGGCCCGTTGGGCATCAGCATGGGCACCGCGAACGGCGAGAGCCGGCGGGCCCCGGCGCGCTCGAAGATGTCGTCCTGCCCCAGCGTGGTGAGGACGCCCCCGGTCCCCGTACCGAGGACGACGGCGAGCCGCTCCGGCTCCACCTGCGGCGCCCCGGCGTCCCGCCAGGCCTCCCGGGCGGTGAGCAGGGCCATCTGCTCGCCCCGGTCCAGCTTCCTGGCCTCGGTCCTCGGGAGCAGCGAGGCGGGGTCCGTGGGGAGTGCGGCCGCGACGTGCACGGGCAGGTCCTCGGCCCACTCCTCCGTCAGGGAGCGCACCCCCGACCTGCCGTCCAGCAGACCCGCCCACAGCGCCGCCGCGTCGTCCCCCAACGGTGTCATCGCACCGATGCCGGTCACCAGCACACGTTCGCCACGGGTCATACGGACCTCCTCGAATTGTGCGGGTACCACACAGCACCCGACTCACTCCATGAGGATCATCCCAGCTGGGACAAGGGGAATCAGGAGCACAAGCCACCAATTCGGAGGCGGGACTTTATGAGACCTCCATAAACCGGGGCGCCAGGGAGAGGGGTGCGTCAGGGCAGCCGCAGGCCGCCGGCCGCCAGGCCCAGCTCGGCCTCCGCGAGCCTGCGGGCGAGGTCGGCGAGGGGTTCCGTACGCCGGTCCGCGCTGGTGTTGATGTACGCGCTGGCCCCGTCGACGACGGCGAGGATGCGCACGGCCGACGCCCACGGGTCCTCGCAGCGGAACTCCCGCTCCCGCACCCCGCGCGCGATGATCTGCTCGATGCGGTGGCACCAGCGCAGCTCCTGGCTGACGACCTGGCCGTGGAGCGCGGGGCGGTAGCGGGACAGGTGCCGCGCGTTGAGCCAGAGCTTGCTGACGTTGTCGAACTCGGCGCCCGATATGAGAGTGAAGAAGCGCCGGAAGGCATCCAGGGGCCCGCTCCCCCCGGGCCCGGCCATCCCCTCGAGTCCGGCCGCCGGCTCCGACCCGTCCGCCGCCCCGGCCCCGGCCGCGGCCTCGGGCAGCAGGCCGTCCAGCTCCGCCGTGGTGGCCCGGGCGAACGCCTCCGCCACCAGCTCCTCGACCACCGGGAAGTAGTGGTGGATGAGTCCGGACTGGACCCCGAGGCCGTCGGCGATCCGCTGCCGGGTGACGCACTCCAGGCCCTCCTCCAGCCCGACCCGCGCGGCCGCGGCCACGATCTCGCGGCGCCGCTCCGCCGCCGATTTGCGCACTTGTTTCCCGGTACCCCTTGACGCCATGGCGAAGATGTTATTGGCTGTGCAGCCAAATAACAATTGGCTCTACAGCCAATAAATGGTCGCCCCTCGAACGACCACCGTGGCACCGGCCTCGTGGCCGGTGGGAACGGCAGGCCGGCGACCGACCTCCACCTGTGGGCGCCGCCCGACGCGGGCCCTAGCGATGCCAGGAGTACAACGTGGACCACAACCGCGCCGATGCCGGCGACCTGGCTGAGTACGGCTACCAGCAAGAGCTGAAGCGCACCCTCTCCCCCTGGGCCGTATTCGCTCTCGGCTTCGCGACGATCTCCCCGGTGGTCGGCATCTACGCCGTCGTCCAGCTCGGGTTCGTCTTCGCCGGACCCACCTGGATCTGGGCGGTCGTCGTCGCCTTCCTCGGACAGCTGCTGGTCGCCACGGTCTACGCCGAGCTCTCCTCGCAGTTCCCGATCACCGGCGGTGTCTACCAGTGGGTCCGCCGGCTGGGCGGGCCCCGGCTGGGCTGGCTGGTGGGCTGGATCTACCTCGCCTCGGCCATCGCGTCGCTGACGACCGTGGCGTACCTCGGTTCCAGCTGGCTGCACATGCTCTTCAGCGACGCGGAGCTCTCCCCCGCGGCCCACGTGCTGCTCGGCGTGGTCTTCATCGTCGTGGCCCTGGGCATCAACCTGCTCGGCGTCAACCCGGTCAAGCACTTCCTCAACGCGGGCATCGTCGCGGAGGGCGTCGCCTCCATCGCCATCAGCGTGTTCCTGCTGCTCTTCGCCCGCAACAACGGCTTCGGCATCCTCTTCGACACCCTGGGCGCGGAATCCGCCTCGGGCGGGTCCGCCGTGGCCGGGTTCGTGACGTGCCTGGCCGTGGCCGGCTGGGCCTTCCTGGGATTCGACGCGACCACGCAGGTCGCCGAGGAGACCGAGCAGCCGCGGCGCAGCGTGCCCCGGGCGCTGCTGCGCAGCTACGTGTTCGTGGCGTTCACGGTGCTGCTGACCTCGGTCGCGGTGACGTTCTCGCTGCGCCGCCCCGAGGACGCCGTCTCCGGCAAGACCGTGGACCCGGTCTTCGACGCGGTGACGCAGAGCCTGGGCGGCTGGAGCGAGAAGCCGTTCGTGGTCGTGGTCCTGGTCGCGTTCTTCGCCTGCGCCATCTCGATCCAGACGTACATCGGGCGGGCCGTCTTCGCCTTCGCCCGCGACCGGCAGCTGCCCTGCTCCACCCAGCTCGCCAAGGTCGGGGAGCGCCAGATCCCCTGGGTCTCGCTCACCGTCACGGCCGTCCTGGCCGGTCTCGGCCTGCTGCTCGGGCTCAACGGCAACGCGGCGGCCACGCTGATCTCCTTCGGCTCCGGCGGCTTCTACCTCATCTTCCTGACCGTCGCCCTCGTCGCGCTCTACGCACGGCTGCGCGGCCGGTGGAACCCGGCGGAGGGCGAGTTCCGCCTGGGCCGGGCCGGCCTGGTGGTGAACGTCCTGGCCGTGGTGTGGCTGCTCTTCGAGGCGGTCAACATCGCCTGGCCCCGCGCCGAGCTCGCCCCGCCGTCGGGCAGCTGGGTCCAGGTCTGGGCCGTGATCGTGGTCTTCTCCGCGCTGCTGGTCGTCGGCCTGGTCTACATCGCCGTCGCCAGGCCCCACACCCGCCTCGCCCCCTCCGGGCCCGGGAACACCCGCGCCTCCGACAACACCTCGCCGTCCGAAGAAATCAAGGCTCTCTGATGTCCGCGAACCTCTCCCCCGCCATCGCCTACGACCCCGTCGCGGGCCTGCACACCCGCCAGGTCTCCCACCGGCCCGCCGGACCGGGCGAGGTGGAGATCGACGTCCGCGCCGCCGGGGTCTGCCACTCCGACCTGCACATCCTGACGGGCGACTGGCCCAGCGACCGCCCCCTCGTCCTGGGCCACGAGGCCGCCGGTGTGGTCACGAACGTCGGCGCCGGCGTCAGCTCGGTGAAGCCGGGCGACCACGTCGTCCTCTCCTGGTTCGCGCCCTGCCGCCGCTGCCGCAAGTGCCTGGCCGGAATGGCCTGGCTCTGCACCGGCACCCAGGCCGTGGCGAACACCCTGCCCGACGGGACGACCCCCATCACCGACGCCGACGGCGAGGAGGTCTGGCCGTACCTCGGCCTCGGCGCCTTCACCAGCCGGGTCGTCGTACCCGAGTCGGCCGCGGTCAAGGTCCCCGACGAGCTGCCGTTCGGCATCGGCGCCCTCCTGGGCTGCTCCATCTCCACCGGCATCGGCGCCGCCATGAACACCGCGGGCGTCCGCCCCGGCGAGTCCGCGGTCGTCATCGGCGCCGGCGGGGTGGGCCTGTCCGTGGTGATGGGGCTGCGGCTGGTGGGGGCCGACCCCATCGTCGCCGTCGACCTCTCGCCCGAGCGCCTGGCCGCCGCCGAACGCTTCGGGGCGACGCACACCCTCGACGCCGCCACCACCGACGTGGCCGCCTGGTGCCAGGAGAACCTCGGCGGTGCCGACTACGCCTTCGAGGCCATCGGCAGCCCCAAGGTCATCGAGACCCTCCCGGCCATGCTCACCTCCGGCGGGGCGGCCGTCCTCGTCGGCATGGCACCCGTCGAGGCGACGGGCTCGTTCAACCTCTTCGACCTCGCCGACCAGGGCAAACGTATCCTCGGGTGCAACTACGGCTCCAGCGTCGGCGCGATCGACATCCCCAAACTGGCCCGCCTCTACCTGGCAGGCCGGCTGCCGCTGGACGAGCTGATCGGCAACGTCCGCCCGCTCGACGAGGCGGCCGCCGCGTTCGAGGACCTGAAGTCCGCCGTCGGCGCCCGGACCATACTCGAACCGTAGGACTTCGCCGTACCGGCCCCGCGCCCCACCCGGACGCGGGACCGGCCACGGCACCGGCACCACTCCCCCGCACTTCCTGGAGACCCGATGTACGCCGTCACCGACCCCTCCACCGGCACGACCGCCCAGACCTACCCGACCGCCACCGACGCCGAGGTGACCGCGGCCGTCGACGCCGCCCACGCCGCCACCGCCTGGGGGCGCTCCACCACCGTCGCCGAGCGGGCCGCGCTCCTGCGCCGGCTCGGGGACCTGCACGCCGAGCACCGCGCCGAGCTGGCAGCGGGCATCGTGCGCGAGATGGGCAAGCCGCTCGACGAGGCGGAGGGCGAGATCGACTTCTGCGTCGACATCTACCACTACTACGCCGACCACGCCGAGGGCTTCCTCGCCGACGAGGAGCTTCCCGTCACCTCCGGCCCCGGCCGTGCCGTCGTGCGCCGCGGCCCGGTGGGCGTCCTGCTCGGCATCATGCCGTGGAACTTCCCCGCCTACCAGGTCGCCCGGTTCGCCGCCCCGAACCTCGCCCTGGGCAACACCATCGTCCTCAAGCACGCCCCCCAGTGCCCGGCCACCGCGGCGCTGCTGGAGCGGCTCGTCGCCGAGGCCGGCTTCCCCGTCGGCGCGTACGTCAACGTGTACGCCACCAACGAGCAGATCGCCGAGGTGATCGCCGACCCGCGCGTCCACGGCGTCTCCCTGACCGGCTCGGAGCGCGCCGGTGCCGCCGTCGCCGAGATCGCCGGGCGGCACCTGAAGAAGGTCGTCCTCGAACTCGGCGGCTCCGACCCGTTCATCCTGCTCTCCACCGACGACCTCGACGCCGTCGTGGACTCCGCCGTCGCCGCCCGCCTCGACAACACCGGCCAGGCGTGCAACGCCGCCAAGCGGTTCGTCGTCGTGTCCGACCTCTACGACACGTTCGTGGAGAAGTTCACCGCCGCGCTCCTCGCCCGCCAGTCCGGCGCCCCGCTCTCCTCGGTCGCCGCGGCCGACACCCTGGAGCGCCAGGTGGCCGCCGCCGTCGCGGAGGGCGCCACCCTCCACACCGAGGGCGAGCGCGAGGGCGCCCGCTTCCCCGCCGGAGTCCTCACCGGCCTCACCACCGAGCACGCCACGGCCCGCCAGGAACTCTTCGGCCCGGTCGCCATGGTCTTCCGGGCGGCCGACGAGCAGGACGCCCTGCGGATCGCCAACGACACCCCGTACGGCCTCGGCTCGTACGTCTTCACCACCGACCCCGCGCAGGCCGCCCGCGTCGCCGACGGCATCGAGGCCGGCATGGTCTTCGTCAACGGCGTCGGCGCCGAGGGTGCCGAACTGCCCTTCGGCGGCATCAAGCGCTCCGGCTTCGGCCGCGAGCTGGGCCGCCCCGGCATCGAGGAGTTCGTCAACAAGAAGCTCATCCGCACGGTCGCCTGACGCGACCGGGCCCGGAACACCTCCGCCCCGCGAACGGTCTCGCGGGGCGGAGGCCGGTCAGTCCTTGGCCGGGGCGTAGTAGTCGCCGAGCATGTCGCTGACCCACCGGGGCTGCCGGACCTCGCCCCGTGGCCCCATCTCCTCGAACCACGGCTTCACCTCGATCACCGGGGTGCCGTCCACCGCGTCGAGATCCTCGACATGAAGGTCCAGCCCGTCCACCCCGACCAGCCGGCAGCGCGAGACGCCGAGCCGGTTCAGGCGACGCATGTTGCGGTGCCCCACGAACCCGACCTCGGGCCAGGCGGGATTGTCCCGGGGCCGCCGGGCCCGGAGCGGAAGATCGGCCGGGTCGGTCAGATGGAAGCGGAAGACCACGTCGAGGTGGGAGAACTCCTCCAGCCCCTTCGTCGCCTCCACCGGCAAGGAACCGTCCAACCGGATGATCGCGCGCGTACCGCCCCAGTAGTCGTCGGTCGGCTCGCCCCGCCCCCCGACGACGTACCCCAGAGCCTCGACCTCGAACTTCTCTGCCATCAGGTTCCTTTCGCTGTCAGGCGGTAGCGGTCAGGTACGCCGAAGCCCGCGTGTGCACAGTGGTAACAGAACGGATGCCACGCCCGAGCAGCGGGGACAGCGCGGCCCTCATGTCGGCGGCCGCCCGGCGCGTACGCGCCGAACGAACTCCGTCCATGGCGTCCAGCGACTCGGACCATGTCGTACACGCCTCCTCGACGCGGTGCCGACGCGCCTGAACATCGCCCAGGTAGCCAAGGGTCACGGCGTGGGTCCGGGTGAACTTGTCGGCCTTGCGCGTGCGGACGGACCGGCGGAGCTGCCGTTCGGCGCCGTCCAGATCCCCCATGTCCCGAAGCGCCAGCGCGGTTTCGTGGGCGAGGGACGCCTCCTGGAAGAAGAAAACCCGGCTCGGCTCGTCGCCCCCTCGCCCTGCCCCGGCAAGATCGTCCTCGGCTCGTAGCAGTGCCCGCGCGGCAGCCCGGTTCGCACCGGTGGAGGCGAGGGTCCGTGCATGGACGACACCGAGCAGGGCACGCTCGCGTGGACTGGCCTCCGCATACCGTCGCCCATCGACGGAGGCAGCCGCGAGGTCGAGAGCATGCTTGGGATGGCCGAGGTCGTTCGCTTGATGCGCCATGGCCCTGAGCACATGCGCGGCCATCGAGGCGTCATCGGCTTCGGCAGCGAGCTTCACCGCTGCGGTGAAGTGCCTCTGCGCAGTGTGGTGTTCGCCATTGTCGAACGCCATCCACCCTGAGAGGTAGGCGAGTTCCGCAGCAGTGGACAACATGCCGCGCCGCACGCCGTCGTCGGTGAACGTGCCCTTCAGACGGCCGACGACCTCCGTCGTGAGGTAGCGGACCACGGCGGTACGGGCATGTCCCCCTCCGTGCCTCTGGTCCATGGTGGAGAACAGGGCGGCCATGTCACGAGCGGCCCGCAGATCCCCCCGGCCGACAGAACGCCCCGTGTCACGCCGCTCGTTGCCCCGCTCCGCCATGCGCGCCCACCAGACGCCGGGAGGCAGAGCAAGGGCGGTGAGCGAATAGGCAGCGCCCCCCACGACCTGCCTGCGGTCCAAGTCCACGGTGTCGGTCCTCCCGAGAGCGACAACACGGCCCAGACGACGCGAAAGCGCTTCGGCCAAGTACCGTCCCGCGCTTCCGGACGGTTGCGCGCCACAGCGAACCCAGTGGGTCACTGTGGACTTGTTCGTCTGGATGACTTCGCCATTCTCTGCCGCCACACACCGCACCGCATGGGCCAGAGCCTCATTGGCCATACCCGCCTCGGCAATGACATGGGCCAACGCCTCGTTGGGTTCACGCACAGATGCCATAGCGCTCCCTGCTCCAAGCGGTAAACCACTTAAACCACTGTGAGTAGTCGACACCGTACTCCCGGCAGCCTTCTGGCGGTTCACTAATCGCAACCGCCCGCATCGGAAACCCCGGCTACCGGAGACCTCAATGACCGACCTCACGGAGAGCGACCAGCCTCTCAGCACCGGCGTGGACAAGCCGTGCTGCCACCCGTCCGCCGAACTGCTCGCCCGGGCCCAGTGCGGCTGGGACACCTTCCTCGCCCGCACCGGGCCGCTGCCGGGCGAGGACATCGAACACGGCCGGTACGACGAAAGCGCCGAACGATGAGTGCCGCGCCCGCCACTCCCCCGACCGCGACCGACATGGCCCGGGACGTGGACCTGGCACTCGCACTCGCCCGGAGCCGGCCGACGGGGCCGGTGGCCGGCGAGGTCCGCAAGCGGCTCCGCTCCCACCTCGGGCTCCTCACCGACCCGGCCGAGGAGTACGCGAAAGGCCTGGCCGACTCCCGAGCCCGGGACATCGCCGTCGCCACCGTGACCCACGCCCGCGGCCTCCTCCGCGACCGGGACGGCGACCCCGCCGCCATGCTCCGGCTCCTCGCCAAGGCCGTCGACCACCTGATGCGGTACGCCTCTCACACCCGGCGGCACGGGCACCGGCCGTGATCGGCCCGGTCCGCCGGAACGCTGCGTCGGGCCGGGTACTGGCTCGGGCAGGTCTGCGACGAGATCGTCATGGACGCGATCGCACCGGAATTCGACGGCCCGTCCGCCGTGAAGAAGCTCTTCGCTCCGTGAGCCCGGCGTACGGCCCGCCCCGCCGGTACAGGGAATGCCTCCGCCCCGCGAACCGTCTCGCGGGGCGGAG
Organism: Streptomyces sp. NPDC092952; assembly: GCF_044754785.1. NCBI lineage: Bacteria > Bacillati > Actinomycetota > Actinomycetes > Kitasatosporales > Streptomycetaceae > Streptomyces > Streptomyces sp. NPDC092952. The sequence continues at coordinate 805,475 of NZ_JBIVPT010000002.1, forward strand.
GCGGAACGGATCAGATCCGCGAGTTCCGCAGCGACTGCCACACCGCGCCGGTCAGCGCCCGCGTCGCCCGGGGCACCGACAGCCCCTCGTGCTCGCGGTACAGCGCCCAGTTGTACTGGACGAGCGACAGCTTGTTGGAGGACAGCGAACCCGCCTGGTGGGCCCGGTACACCGCCAGCGGCTCGGTCAGCCCCCGGGCGTCGGCGCCGTCGCGCATGATCGACAGCCACAGGGCGTAGTCCTGCCGCTTCCGCATCTCCGGCATCAGCCGCGTGCCGAGGACGTTGCGGTCGTACATGGCGGTCAGCGCACCGATGTAGTCCCGGACCAGCATCGCCCGGTAGTCCACATGTCCTCTCGCCCGGATGATGCGACCGTTCGGGACGAAATCGACGCTTTCCCCGGCGTAATCGGCGTCCATCTTGTAATACGAGGTGAACGTCAGCGGCGCATCACCTTCCGCGGCGAACGCGATCTGCCGCTCGGCCTTCTCCGGAAGCCACATGTCGTCGCTGTCGAGGAAGGCGATGTAGTCACCCCGGGCCCGCTCGATGGCAAGGTTGCGCGCCCGACCGGCACCACCCTGCTCGGGCGCCGACTCCGGCAGTACGCGCTCGTCCTGCCGGGCGAACTCCATGAGCATGTCCATGGAGTCGTCGGTCGACTTGTCGTCGGTGATCAGCAACTCCAGGTCGCTGTGGGTCTGCGTGAGCACCGACCGCACCGCCGCACCGAGAGTGGCCGCCGAGTTGTACACGGGCATCACGACGGATACCAGGGGCACTGCGCTTCTCCTTGCTCGCCAGGAACGTCTTCCCATTCAAGCACTGCGTTCGAACAGGGGCGGCCACACATGTCGCTGTCACCGTCCGTCACCTTCTCAGTGCCCTCGCGGTGGGCTCCCGGCCTCCGGGCCCGGCATGGCATGGCATGGCTTCCCTCTTGTTCACCATGGTCCGGGGTGTTACATGGCCACTGGCTCTTCGCAGGTCGGGTCCCAGGCGGAGGTTCACACATTCTCCCAGCTGACCTGAGCCGTCGATGACGCGATCCGCGTCAGTCCCACCAGAGCACGACGAGACACTGCCGTTGGGATGCACCACGATAGAACTCGCGCACGGCGTCGAAGTGCCCGAGCAGGTACGCCTTCGGGCCACCGACGATCTTGTCCGCGCCGTTGCCGATCAAGACGGCGGCCTCTGCTTCATCCGTCGGCAGAGCGGCCAGGAGGGCCGGAAAGTCGATTTCCCCGAGCAGTTCCGCAACGCGAGCCACTTGAGCCGCTGAGAGCGCTGTGGGGTCTGGCCCGAAGGGGCTGATGGCATGCGGATGCGTGTTGAGGAAGACGAGGTCGATGACGGTCTCGCCGTCGAGAGCCTGCCGGAGAGCATTCCGATGGATGTCATCGAGACCTCCCATTTCACAGACCCGTTCGATCAGGAACGGCGCCCAGTCCATATCGAGGACGTCCGCCGACGGTGGATCCCAGAGAGGATCTCCATCCGGCGATGCGTCGGCTGACCGGCGGCAGGAGGCGAGGTACTCCGCCGGGATGCGGGCGAGCTGCTGAGTGACGGCCATGACGGCAGTATCCCGACGACGTCCACCGGCTTTCTCCAGCTCGACCGAACTCGAAGCGGCACGCCCCCGCCCTGCGGGCAGGCATGAAAAAGCCTCCGCCCCGCGAAAAATCTCGCGGGGCGGAGGCTCACATGGGAATTGTGGAGATGGCGGGAATCGAACCCGCGTCCAACGGTGCAGAACCAGGGCTTCTCCGTGTGCAGTCCGCTGCGATTTTCTCGGCCCCGGAGATCACGCGGACAAGTCTCCGACGGGCTCAGTCACTGTTTGATTTCCTTCTAGGCCCCGTGACCGGGTCTAGAAGTTTAGATCCCTTGATGATGCCAGGATCCGGGTCGGGATCACCCCCGGGCTGACACTTCGCAAGTCGCTACTTAGGCAGCGAGGGCGAAGGAATCGCGCTTGGAGTTGGCGATTATTGGTTGCGACATATGGTTTACGAGATCATTGCCGCTTCCTCGACACGCTTCCCCTGCTTCGACATCCGCTGTCGAAACCGATCATCCCCATGTTGTTTTTTCAAATGCGCGCACCCGCTGTGGAGTGCGTTGCCATCGTACGTGACCAACGTGCGACGATGCCAGCCTATTCCTGACGAGGCCCGATGGAGCCCCGCAGGCGCGGGTCTCAGGCGCTGCGCTGGCGGCGGCGGGCGGCGGAGATCGCGCGGTTGGTCTCGCGGAGGTCCTGCTTCTCGCGCAGGGTCTGCCGCTTGTCGTACTCCTTCTTGCCCTTGGCGAGCGCGATCTCGACCTTGACCCGGCCGTCCTTGAAGTACAGCGCGAGCGGGACGATCGTGTGGCCCGTCTCGCCGGACTTCGACTCCAGCTTGTCGATCTCGGCCCGGTGCATCAGCAGCTTGCGCTTCCGCTTGGCCGAGTGGTTGGTCCAGGTGCCCTGCACGTACTCGGGCACGTGGATGTTGTGCAGCCAGGCCTCGCCGCCGTCGATCTGGACGAAACCGTCCACCAGGGAGGCCCGGCCGAGCCGGAGCGACTTGACCTCGGTGCCCATGAGGACGAGACCGCACTCGTAGGTGTCGAGAATGTGGTAATCGTGCCGCGCCTTCTTGTTCTGCGCGATCATCTTGCGACCGGTGTCTTTTTCCTTAGCCATAGTGCGGCCATTTTCGCACTACGAACCGCCCCCGAGGCCACTCAATACTGTCTCCGCCCGCTGCTCGGCCCGGGAGCCGACCGCGAGGTCCGGGGTGATGCCCCGGCCGTCGACGCCGCGCCCCGCCGGGGTGCGGTAGTGGCCGACGGTCAGCTCGGCCACCCCGCCGCCCGGGAGCCTGCTGGGCATCTGGATCGAGCCCTTGCCGAAGGTCCGCGAGCCCACGGTCACGGCACGGCCCCGGTCCTGGAGCGCGCCGGTGAGCAGCTCGGCGGCGCTCATCGTGCCGCCGTCGACGAGGACGACGAGCGGGCGGGAGGTGTCGCCGCCGGGCTGCGCGTAGAGGGCGCGCTGCTCGCCGTGCACGTCGTACGTGGCGACCAGGCCGCCGTCCAGGAACGCGGAGGCGGCGGTGACGGCCTCGGTGACCAGCCCGCCGGAGTTGCCCCGGAGGTCGAGGAGGACCCCGGCGTCGGCGGGGGCCGTCCGGACCGCGTCGCGGACCTTGGTGCCCGAGCCCTTGGTGAAGGAGTCGACCTCGATCAGTACGGCCTCGGGCCCGGGTCGCCCGGCGCCGAGCCGCCGTATGGTCACGGCCTCGGTGGTGAGCCTGGCACGGCGCAGCGTCTCGGTCCGGGCGCCGCCGGCTCCCTCGATGCCCAGGGCCACCGTGCTGCCCTCGGTGGCCTCCGCGCCGTCGCCGCGCAGCAGGGCGACCACCTCGGCGACGGGGCGGCGGTCGACCCGGTGGCCGTCCACGGTGCGCAGCAGGTCGCCCGGCTCGATGCCCGCCCGGGCGGCGGGGCTGCCGGGCTGCACCCGGGCCACCTCGACCCGCCCGTCCTCGGTGCGCCGCGCGGAGATCCCGACGCCGGTGTACGTACCGTCCAGCGCCTGCTCGAACTCCGCGTACTGCCGCTCGTCGTACACCGCGCCCCAGCGGTCCCCGCTGCGGCTGACGACCTTCTCGGCCGCCTCCTTGCCGGACTTGCCGTCGGCGACGGCGCGCGCGGCGGCGGCGGTCACGTCCTCGCCGTTGACGGTGGAGGCGACGGAGCGGGTGGCGAGCGCGGCGGGGGCGTGAGCGTCACGGGGCAGTACGCCGGTGGCGGCACCGGCCGTCAGCACACCCGCGAACACCAATGTCAGGGCAGCCCCGCGGCGCACGCCACGGGGCCCGAGACACTGTGTGGGGCCCGACATGCCGCCGAGTCTAGGACAACGCCCCCTGGGCGCACGGCTTGTTGGCCGCGCGCCCCAGGGGGCGCATGTCACACCTTGAGGTACTTGCGGAGCGCGAAGAGCGCGGCGACGGCGGGCATCAGCAGGCCGATCGCCAGGACCAGGGGCAGCTTGGTGAAGACCGCGTCCCAGCCGATGAACTCGATCAGGTTCAGCTTGCTCTGGAGGGCCAGGCCGCCGTCGATCAGGAAGTACCGGCCGGCCAGCAGCATCACGCAGGCCAGCACGCCGCCGATGAGTCCGGCGAACGCGGCCTCCATGATGAACGGCATCTGGATGTAGAAGCCGGAGGCCCCGACGAGCCGCATGATCCCGGTCTCGCGCCGTCGACTGAACGCGGACACCCGGACGGTGTTCACGATCAGCATCAACGCGATGACGAGCATCAGCGCCATCACGAAGAGGGCGGCCACGTTCATGCCGTTCATCAGGCCGAAGAGGTTGTCCAGAATGCTTCTCTGGTCCTGTACGGACTGCACCCCGTCACGGCCCGCGAAGGCGGTGGCGACGACCTTGTACTTCTTCGGGTCGTGGAGCTTGACCCGGTACGACTCCTGCATCTGGTCCGGCGTGATGTTGCTCGCCATGGGCGAGTCGCCGAACTGGTCCTGGTAGCGCTTGTACGCCTGGTCAGCGGACTCGTAGCTGACCGTGTCGACGACGTCCATCTTCTCGAGGTCGCTCTTGATCTGCTGCTTCTGCTCGGTGGTGACCGCACCCTTGGCGCACTTCGGCGTCGAGGTCACATCGGCCTTGCTGCAGAGGAAGATCGAGACGTTGACCTTGTCGTACCAGTAGTCCTTCATCGTGCTGACCTGCTCGCGCATGAGCAGCGCGCCGCCGAACAGGGCGAGCGAGAGGGCGACGGAGACGACGACGGCGAAGGTCATCGTGAGGTTGCGACGGAGGCCGACGCCGATCTCCGACAGGACGAACTGGGCGCGCATGGCGTCCTTTCAGTGCTCGGTGCTCAGTGCTGGTAGCCGTAGACGCCGCGCGCCTGGTCGCGTACGAGACGGCCCTTCTCCAGCTCGATGACGCGCTTGCGCATCTGGTCGACGATGTTCTGGTCGTGCGTCGCCATGATCACGGTGGTGCCGGTCCGGTTGATCCGGTCCAGCAGCTTCATGATGCCGACGGAGGTCTGCGGGTCGAGGTTGCCGGTCGGCTCGTCCGCGATCAGCAGCATGGGACGGTTGACGAAGGCCCGCGCGATCGCCACGCGCTGCTGCTCACCACCGGAGAGCTCGCCGGGCATCCGGTCCTCCTTGCCGCCGAGGCCGACCAGGTCGAGGACCTGGGGCACCGCCTTGCGGATCTCGCCGCGCGGCTTGCCGATGACCTCCTGCGCGAACGCCACGTTCTCCGCGACGGTCTTGTTGGGCAGGAGTCTGAAGTCCTGGAACACCGTGCCCAGCTGGCGGCGCATGTGCGGCACCTTCCAGTTGGACAGACGGGAGAGGTCCTTGCCCAGGACATGGACCGCGCCCTGGCTGGCGCGCTCCTCGCGGAGGATGAGTCGCATGAAGGTGGACTTGCCGGAGCCGGAGGAGCCCACCAGGAAGACGAACTCGCCCTTCTCGATATCGAGGGACACATCCCGCAGAGCGGGGCGGCTCTGCTTCGGGTATGTCTTGGAGACGTTGTCGAATCGGATCACGGATGCACCACGGTCGGCCGGGAGTAGGTGTGCGTGACCATACGCGAACCGGACTCAGGCGTGCAGGCGCACGTCCGGGGATGGGCGATTTGTGTCAGAACGGGGCCGCCCGGACGCAGGACGTAAGTATGACGGAACAGGTGATCTCCGGCGGGCCGCGCCGAAACCCGCGCGAGCTGGCACAGTGGTAGGGGAACGGTTGCGTTTCCACGAGCGTTGTGCGGAGCGTCCAGCGGGTTGCGGCTCCGCCGCGCGGGAGGAGGAAGGCGCATGACCTACGACCGACTGGTGTGCGCGAACTGCGCGGCGCCCGTCAGCGAGGGCCGGTGCCCCGTGTGCCGGGCGAGCCGTGAGCGGCTTCAGCGGGAGCAGGGGCAGGGGCTGTTCGCCGGGCTGAGTCCGGTGATGCTGGTGGCCCTGCTGGTGGTGCTGGTGGGCGCCCTGGCACTGCTGGCGCACCAGGGCGCGTAGGCCCTCGCCCCTTCCGGGCGCGGTACGTACGTCGAGGGGCCCGGGATGCCGAATGGCGTCCCGGGCCCCTCTGTGCCTGTGCGCTGGGCGCTGCCCGGCGCGGACGGCGGTCCTTAGACGGCCGCGCGGCCGCTCATCAGGCGCGGCAGGATGCGGAAGCCGATGCCTCCGGCGATCATCGTCGCGGCACCGACCACCAGGAAGGTGGTCTCGGCGGCGCCGGTCTCGGCGAGCTCGTCCTTGCCCTTGCCCTGCTCGACCGGCTGGTTGCCGGCCGAGTCGGGGGTGGTGTTGTCCGCGCACTTGGCGCCGTCGAGGTCGACGGTGCAGGAGTCGTCGCCCCCGCCGGTCACGGAGCCGCCGGTGGAGCCACCGTTGCCGGTGGAGCCGCCCTGGGTGCCACCGTTGCCGCCGGTGGAACCGCCGTTGCCGGAGGTGCCGCCGTGGTTGCCGGAACCGCCGGTGGAGGAGTTACCGCCGGTGGAGGAGTTGCCTCCCGTCGACGAATTGCCGCCCTGGCCGCCGGTGGACGAGTGACCACCGGTGGACGAGTTGCCGCCGTCCGACGAGTTACCGCCGTCGGAGGAGTTGCCACCGTCGGAGGAGTTACCGCCGTCGGAGGAGTTGCCACCGTCCGACGAATTGCCACCGTCGGAGGAGTTACCGCCGTCGGAGGAGTTGCCACCGTCGGAGGAGTTACCGCCGTCGGAGGAGTTACCACCGTCGGACGAATTGCCGCCGTCGGAGGAGTTACCACCGTCCGACGAGTTACCGCCGTCCGACGAACTGCCACCGTCGGTCTCGTTGCAGCGCGGGTCGATCGGGCTGCACTCGCCGTCGCCGTCCTCGCCGCCACCGTTGACCTCGGCCTTGGCCGACAGTCCGGCGACGTTGACATCGACGCCGACCGCCGAAGCGACGCCGGCGGCGGTGAGCGAGGCACCCGCGGCGATGACCGCACCCGCGGCGATCCGCGCGACGCGAACTCGCGTCTTCTTCGTCATGTGCTGCTACCCCCAGTAGCTGATCTCGTCAGTGGAGCAGCCATATGCGGGCCCCGGTTCTCCGGAGTTCGCTCCGAACGGCGCCCCACAGAGTCATGGTCATGCCGTCCGCCCCCGTTCACACCCGTCCCAGACATACGCATGCTGCCCTAGCACCTTGGCCACGGTTAAGGACTACGTCAAGGCCGTTCCGTGCGCTATGCGCCGGTTTGATCGCAGTTGGTCACCATACAGAGGCAGGACTGTGACGCACTCACCACGGCGCCCGCACGAGCGGCGGCACCAACTCCCCCACGAGCAACGGAAAACGGCGGTGCCGGAGACCGCTCGGGTCTCCGGCACCGCCGCGAAGGCTGTGCGCCGACTACTTCTCGCGCTGCTTGCGCCAACGGATACCGGCCTCCAGGAAGCCGTCGATCTCACCGTTGAAGACCGCTTCCGGGTTGCCCATCTCGAACTCCGTACGCAGGTCCTTGACCATCTGGTACGGGTGCAGGACGTACGACCGCATCTGGTTGCCCCAGGAGTTGCCGCCGTCGCCCTTGAGGGCGTCCATCTTGGCCTGCTCCTCCTGGCGGCGGCGTTCGAGCAGCTTCGCCTGGAGGACGTTCATTGCGGACGCCTTGTTCTGGATCTGCGAACGCTCGTTCTGGCAGGAGACCACGATGCCGGTCGGCAGGTGGGTCAGCCGGACCGCGGAGTCCGTGGTGTTGACGCCCTGGCCGCCGGGGCCCGAGGAGCGGTACACGTCCACGCGCAGCTCGGACTCGTCGATCTCGATGTGGTCGGTCTGCTCAACCACCGGCAGCACCTCGACGCCTGCGAAGGACGTCTGGCGGCGGCCCTGGTTGTCGAAGGGGGAGATCCGGACGAGCCGGTGGGTGCCCTGCTCGACGGAGAGCGTGCCGTAGGCGTACGGCACCTGGACGGCGAAGGTGGTCGACTTGATGCCGGCCTCTTCCGCGTACGACGTCTCGTAGACCTCGGTCTTGTAGCCGTGCCGCTCGGCCCAGCGGATGTACATGCGCTGGAGCTTCTCGGCGAAGTCGGCCGCGTCCACGCCACCGGCCTCGGCGCGGATGTTGACCAGGGCCTCGCGGGCGTCGTACTCGCCGGACAGGAGGGTACGGACCTCCATCTCGTCCAGCGCCTTGCGGACCGCCTCCAGCTCCGCCTCGGCCTCGGCCAGCGCGTCGGCGTCGCCCTCGTCCTCGGCGAGCTCGAAGAGGACTCCGAGGTCGTCGATCCGGCCGCGGAGCGCCTCCGTCTTGCGGACCTCGGCCTGGAGGTGGGAAAGCTTGCTGGTGATCTTCTGCGCCGCCTCGGGGTCGTCCCAGAGGGAGGGCGCGGCCGCCTGCTCCTCAAGCACGGCGATGTCCGCCCTCAGCGCATCCAGGTCCAGGACGGCCTCGATCGACCCCATGGTCGAGGAGAGGGACTTCAGCTCTTCGGAAATATCGACGACTGCCACGGGTCCAGCGTAACGGCTGTCGGCGCGGACATTCCTCGGGCCGTCCGTTTCATCCCGCAATCAGCCGCGCCGGACGCCCCGAGCCCCTTCCGGGGACCGGGTCAGGGCGCCTCCGGCGCCGAGGTTCCCGGCTTCCCGTCGGGGGCGTCCGTGTCGTCGCCGCCCAGTGCCAGCGCGCCGCCCACGCCGAGCGCGGCCAGCAGCACCAGGGCCGCGGTGCCCAGCACGATGCGGCGCTTGCGGACCGCGGCGGACTTGTTCCGGGCCGAGCCGGGGCGGGGGGCGCCCGGGGAGCGGGGGGCCCGCGCGGTGCCCCGGGGGCCGCCGGAGAGCTCGTCGGGGGCCGGGACGCGCATGCTCGTGTGGGTGTCCCGGTTGGCGTCGGCGGACGAGCCGGGGACCAGCGGGACCGCGCCGCGGCGGCGGGGCTCCTCGGCGGCGGGGGCGTACTCCCGCTCGTCGTAGGCACCGGCCTCCGGCTCGGCGTCCGGCTCGTCCACGTCGAGCGGCGGGATGCCGGCCAGCTGCGGGAGCTGCTCGCGCAGCCGGGCCGCGAGCTCGGAGGCGCGCAGCCGGGAGGCGGGGGCCTTGGCCAGGCACTGGACCAGGAGCTGCCAGAGTTCCTCGGGGATGCCGGGGAGCGGGACGACCGTCTCGGTCACGTGCCGCCGCAGGACCGCCCCGGGGTGACCGCCGCCGAAGGGCGTGAAACCGGCGAGCAGTTCGTACAGGACCGTGGCGAGGGCGTAGATGTCGACGGCGGCGCGCGGCGGCAGCCCCTCGACTATCTCGGGCGCCAGATAGTCCGGCGTACCGATGATCTTGCTGGACTTGGTGCGGCGCGGGGTGTCGATCAGCTTGGCCACGCCGAAGTCGGTGAGCAGCGCCGGGTGCGCGCCGCCGGGGCCGAGCGGGCCCTCCATGTCGAGCAGGATGTTCTCCGGCTTGACGTCGCGGTGGACCACCCCGGCGGCGTGCGCGGCGGCGAGGCCGTCCGCGACGTCCGCGATGATCGCCACGGCCGCCTCGGGGGCCAGCCGGCGTTCGCGGTCCAGGCGGGTGCGCAGGTCGGTGCCGCGCACCAGGTCCATGACCAGGGCCAGGTCGTTGCCGTCGACCACGAGGTCGCGGACGGCGACGACGTGCGGGTGGTCGAGACCGAGCAGGGCGGTGCGCTCCTGGACGAAGCGGCCGACGAGCTCCTGGTCGGACGCGAGGTCCTCGCGGAGCAGCTTGATGGCCACCGGGCCGTCGGGCCCCTCGCCGAGCCAGACCGTGCCCGCGCTGCCGCGCCCCAGGATCTGGTGTGCGGTGTACCGGCTGCCGATATTCCGTGCCAAGACTGCTCCCTCAGCGGCTGGCGATGAACCGTCGCTCATGACCCCCGGTCGACAAAGTTACGCGTCGGCCGGGGTGTTGAGTGCCCGGGATGGCGCCAGGCCTCACTTCCGCGGGCGATATGCGGTGGAAACTGGCCCGCGGAAGTCGACATAGCTACAGAGTTGATGGGGTCGCGGCCGCATCGGCGGCCGGTGCGGCGGCCGTTGGGGGCCGCCGCGTGCGGTGGTCGCTCAGGGGTTTCCGGCGCCGCTGCTTCCGCCGTCGCCGCCCAGCTTGGAGATCCAGTCGCCGATGGTGGAGACCGTGTCGCTGATCGCCCGCCAGTAGCTCTTGCCCTCGCCGATCCAGTCCTGCAGCGGGGTCAGTTCCCAGATCAGCCAGCCCGCGACGAAGAGCAGGACCAGCGTGAACAGGCAGCCCTTGAGGCAGCCCAGGCCGGGGATCCGCATCGGGTTGGCGCTGCGCTGCCTCGGTTCGCGGGGCGGGCGCGGGGCCGGCGGCTGCGGCTGCTGGGGCGCCGGCTGCTGCGGGGGCGCGTACTGCTGGCGCTGCTGCTGCGGCTGGGGTTGGTACTGCTGGTGCTGGGGCTGGTACTGCTGCTGGGGGTAGTGCTGTTGCTGCTGGTACTGCTGCTGCGGCGGCTGGCGCCTCTGCTGATGCTGCGGGGGCTGCTGCTGCGGCTGGGGGCGCTGGGGGCGGCGACGGAGCGGGTCCTCGCTCGGGTCCAGGTACTGGACCTGGGTCGGCTCGTTGCGGTCGCGGGCGGCCCGGAGCTGGGACTGCCAGGGGTGCGGCTCCTCGGGCTGCGGAGGACCGTCCGGGCGCGGGGGCACCGGGGGCAGGACCGAGGTCGGGTCGGCGTGTCCGCCCGCGCCCGGCCCGGTCTGCGGCAGGACGCTGGTGGCGGCGGCCGGGTCATACGAGCCCGCGTTGCTCGGCAGCACCTGGGTCGGGTCCGCCGCGCCCGGGGTGCCCGGGACGGCCGCGGGGGCCGGGTCGGGGGCGAGCAGGGCGCCCACGCCGTCGGCCGCGGCGATCTGGGCGGAGGTGGCGTGCACGCCGATGCCCTCGGCGACGACGCGCAGGCCGCGGGCCAGGTTCTCGGCGCTGGGCCGCCGGTCGGGGTCCTTGCTCAGGCAGCGGTCTATCACCGTCCACAGCGGGGCCGGGACGTTGCCGGGGCGGACCGGGTCCTCGCTGAGGTGCCGCTGCAGGACTTCGAGGGCGGTGCCGCCGGCGAACGGCGGGCGGCCGGTGACCAGCTCGTACAGCAGGATGCCCGCGCCGTAGATGTCGACGGCGGAGGTCTGCGGGCGGCCCTCGGCGGACTCGGGCGCCACGTAGGCGGGCGTACCGACGAACTCGTGGGTGCGGGTGAGCCCCGGGGAGTCGGCGAGCCGGGCGATGCCGAAGTCGGTGAGCATCGGGCGCATCCCGCCGCCGGTCTCGTCCAGCAGGACGTTGGCGGGCTTCAGGTCGCGGTGGACGACGCCGTCGGCGTGGCTGGCGGCGAGCGCGTCGGCGATCTGCGCGGTGAGCAGGGCGGCGGCGACCGGGGTGAGCGGGCCGTTCTCGCGCAGGTAGCGGTGGAGATCGGGGCCGTCGATCAGGTCCATGACCAGGGCGAGGAGATCGCCCTCGACGACCAGGTCGCGGGTGCGCACGATGTTCTCGTGGGTGAGCCGGAGCAGCACGGAGCGCTCCCGGAGGAAGCGCATCACGACATCGGCGTCGTTGGCCAGCTCCTCCTTCAGGACCTTGATCGCCACGGTCTCGCCGGGCTCGCCGGCGACGGCCGCCTCGGCGCCCGCGGTCTCCCGCTGGCGGGCCCGCCAGACGGTGCCCGTGGCGCCGCGTCCCAGCGGCTCCTCCAGGAGGTACTTGCTGCCTACCGGCCGCACGTCATGCGCTCCCTGCAGATCGTGGTGCTTACGGTTTTCCCGGTTTCCGCCCGGGAGTTCCGGCTAACTCTAAGGGGTGTCCCGTGGACACCCCTTGGCCTCTCGTCAAACTGCCGCCGTCGGTCACGGGGCGACGGTTTCCGGACAGATCCCCGGCACGGTTCCGGGCCCCCCGCCGGCCCGTACGCCCTGGTGGCACCCCTCGGAAGGACAGGGACACTCCCGGAACAAGACGCCCTTTCCGGGCCGATGGTTGCCGTACTCACGTTCGAGATGTCGCTCCACAGGCACTTCCGGAACGGCTCCGCCCCCACGAGCGCCGCTCCAAGCAGGCACTTATGGGCGCACAGCCGACGTTTCAAGATCGTTAAGCGGTGACCCGCGGGCGCGATGTCAGTGGCAAGTGCGAGGATGCCTCCAGCACGGACTGTGGGGTCGGGCCCCTCGGTGCGTGACGAACCCGTACCGGACGACGCGTCCGTGGCGGGCGGGGGGAGTCACAGGGCGTTTCCCCTGCTCGGCGCAGCGCGCAGAAGGGACCGCTGAACGGCGATGCAGATCCGGCTGACCGTCCTCGCGCCGCGCAGCGGCCAGACCCCGGCGCGCGCGTGCGACGTGCTGGTCACCGCCCCGCCCGGGACGGCCCTGGCCACCGTGGCCTCCCAGCTCGCGACGGCCGTCCTCGGGCCCGAGGGCCAGCTCGGCGGCGGCGCGGTGGTGCTCTACGCCGGGCGGGAGCGGCTCGACGGGCAGCGCTCCGCGCTGGGCGAGCCGCCGCTGGTGGACGGCGCGGTGCTCTCGCTCCAGGTCCCCGGCGAGGACGAGGCGGTGGACGACGCCGTCCCGGCGCGGCTGCACGTGGTCGCGGGGCCGGACGCGGGCGGGGTCCATCTGCTGCACGGCGGCCGGATCCGCATCGGCCGCTCCGCCGACGCCGACGTTCCCCTCGACGACCCCGACGTGTCCCGGCTGCACTGCGCGGTGACGGTCCTGGGCGACGGCACGGTCTCGGTCGCCGACCTGGGCTCCACCAACGGCACCCTGCTCGACGGCGCGGCGGTGCACGACCGCCCGGTCCGGCTGAAGCCCGGCGCGCTGCTGCGGCTCGGCGAGTCCACGCTCCGGCTGACGTCGGGCGCGCCCACTCCCGCCCTGCCCACCGCCCCCGACGGCGAGGGCCACCTCCGGGTCTCCGGCACCGCCGACGGCCCGCACCCCACCGCGCCCGCCGCCGCCCCCTCCTCCGGCGCCCCCGGTTCCTCGGGGCCCGGCTCCCCCGATCCCGGTCCGGGGTACGACGACGACGCGGCCCAGGCCGGTGCGGCCGGTCCGGCCGCACCGGACGGCGGGGCGCCGCGCCGGGGCGGGATCGGCGCCTGGGCCCGCCGCCTCGCGGGCGGCCGGGGCGAGGCCGCCCAGTCCGCCGACGGCCCGGGAGGTCCGGGCACCTCCGCGTCCGGCCCCGCCCCGGTCCCGCCGGGCGGCGCGGAGCTGAGCGCCTGGCCCGATCCGGCGGAGGTGCTGCTGACCGCGCTCGGCCCGGGCCCCCGGCTCTGGGAGCGCGGCGCCGGCCACCCCGAGGCGCTCGTGGTGCGGCTCGGCACGACCGACCGGGCGGAGCTGCCCTCGGTGCCGGTGACGGTGGGGCTGCGGGAGGCCGGTTCGCTCGGGCTCGCCGGGCCGCGGACGAGGCTGGCCGGGCTCGCCCGGTCCGTGGTGGCGCAGCTCGCCGCGCTGCACTCCCCGGCCGATCTGGAGATCGTGCTGATCAGCGTGGACCGGGCGCGCGGCGCGGAGGAGCGCAGACGCGAGTGGGCCTGGCTCGGCTGGTTGCCCCATCTGCGCCCGGCGCACGGCCAGGACTGCCGCCTGCTCCTCGCGCACGACCGCGACCAGGCCACCGCCCGGGTCACCGAGCTGGTCCGCCGGCTGGACGACGGCCCGCTCGGGCCCGGCTGGGCCAGCCAGGACCGGGCCACGGTCGCCAAGGCCGCGGCGCGGTACGCGGGTCCGTACACGGTGGTGGTCCTCGACGGCGACCCGGGCTCGGCCGCGCTGCGGGAGAACGCCGCCCGGCTGGCCGCCGCCGGTGCCGCGTCGGGCATCCATCTGATCTGTCTGGCCGAGACCCCGGCCGCCACCCCCACCTCACCGGTCGCGGCGACGTACGAGGCCGCCTGCCACGCCTCGATCCCCTTCCGCGAGTGCGGAGCGGTGGCGATGCTCAGCGGCGACGTGGCGACGGCGCTGCGGTTGTTGCGGACGGCGGACGGGCAGGCCGCCGGGCGCGGCACGGTCGCCGCGGTGGACGCGGTGTCGGCGCACTGGGCGGAGCGGTTCGGCCGGGCCCTGGCGCCGCTGCGCGCGGAGGGGGCGGCCCCGGCGCACGGCCGGTCGGCGGCCGCGCTGCCGACGACCGCCCGGCTCCTGGACGAGCTGGGGCTGGCCCGTGCCACCCCGGCGTCCCTGATGGCCCGGTGGGCCTCCACCGCCGACGATCAGCCCGGCGCCCCGGTGCGCGGCGCGGGCCGTCGGCCGGACGGCGGCCCCGCCCCGGAGGGCCGCGACCCGGACCGTACGGAGTACCCGCGCGCGGCGGGCCCCCGGGTGGGGGCGCAGCGGGTGGGCGGCGCCCCGTTCCCCGGCAGCGAGCACGCCACCCATGTCGGCGCCCCCGGTCATGTGCTGCTCCCCGGGGACGGGCTGGACGCCCCCGGCTCCGGGCGCACCGTCGCCGGGTCCGGTGGCCCCCGTGCCGCCGCGTCCGGGCCCGGCTCCTCGCGCCGGGTCAGCGGGGAGCGCGGCGTGGACGCCCCCCGGATCTCCACGGCTGCCCCGGCCGCCGCCTCCGTCGACGGCTCCGCCGCGTCCGAGGGGTCCGTGACGGTCGGGCGCCCCATGGTGGTGCTCGGGGCCGGGCCCCGGGGCCCGGTCGGTGTCGACCTGTCCGAGGAGGGCCCGCACCTGCTGATCGAGGGGCCGGCCGGCAGCGGGCGTACGGAGCTGCTGCGGGCCGTCGCCGCCTCGCTCGCCGCGGCCGCCCGCCCCGATCAGCTGGGCCTGATGCTGGTCGACGGCGCGGGCGGTGACCGGGGCGAGGGCCTCGGCCCCTGCATGGAGCTGCCGCACGCCTTCTCCCATCTGGTGGCCTCCGATCCGGTGCGGATGCGGGAGTTCGCCCAGGAGTTGAGCGGTGAGCTGAAGCGCCGGGCCGAGCTGCTCGGTCCGTACGACTTCGCCGAGTGGCACCACCGGCAGGAGGTGGCGCGGCGGCTGGTCGGTCAGCGCCCGGCGTCGGCCGCGGAGCAGCGCGGTGACGTGGACGCCCCGGCGAGCGGGACGCTCCGGCTCCGCTCCACCCCCCGGCCCGCCGCGCCCGGCCCCACCCCGCTGCCCCGGCTCGTAGTGCTGGCGGACGACTTCGACGCGCTGGTCGCCCCGGCGCTCGGCAGCCCGGGGCGCCCCGCCGCGGGTTCGGTGGTGCGGGCCCTGGAGGCGGTGGCCCGGGAGGGCGGGCGGCTGGGCGTCCACCTGGTCGCGGCGTCCGCCCGGCCCGACCGCACGGAGGACACGGACCTGGCCCACGGGGCCCGGCTGCGGATCGTGCTGGACTCCCCGGCGGTGCCGCGCGCGCCGGAGGGCCCGGCGCCCGGCCGGGGCCGGCTCGGCCATCCGGACGGGCGGGTCACCCCCTTCCAGGGCGGCCGGGTGACGGGACGCATTCCGCGTACGGCCACGCTGCGCCCCACCGTCGTACCGCTGGAGTGGGAGCGGATGGGCGATCCGCCGACCCGGCGCCCGGTCCGCGAGCTGGGCAACGGGCCGACCGATCTGGCCCTGCTGGCCAGTGCGCTGGAGTGGGCGGCCCGCTCGGTCGACGCCGATCCGATAGCGCCGCTCGGCCCCGTCCCCTCCTGACCGGACCGCACCCTGCGCCCGCCGGGTGCGGTCCCCGGTCCGTCCGAGCCGGGTCCGGACATGCCCCGACAATGCTCTGACCTCACGTCACGAGCCCATCACGATAAGGGAGTTGGGGCAGAGAGCGGTATTGCGGGCCCCCGGCACCGGGCGTAGGACTGTGCGCACACGACGATGTGAGAGACGGGGAAGCAATGCGCACAACCCTTCGAATCAGCAGGGCCGTCGCGGTGGTCACCGCCGCCGGCGCCCTCGCCCTCACCGGGTGCAGCAACGGGAACGACCACAGCACACCGAGATCGGACAGCGGCAAGGGCGGCTCGTCGAGCGTCACGCTGCCCAAGCTGGACGGCGAGAAGCTCTCGGTCGCGGCGGTCTGGACCGGCGCCGAGCAGGCCAACTTCGTCAAGGTCCTCAAGGAGTTCGAGAGCCGCACGGGCGCGGAGGTCACCTTCGTCCCGGCACAGGACCCGATCGTCAACTTCCTCGGTACGAAGATCGCGGGCGGTCAGCCGCCGGACATCGCGATGATCCCGCAGGTCGGCGCGGTCCAGCAGGCCGCGCGGAAGAAGTGGGCGAAGCCGGTCGGCCCCGAGGCCAAGGCCCAGCTGACCAAGAACTACTCCCAGGTCTGGCAGGACCTCGGCACGGTGGACGGCACCCAGTACGGCGTCTACTTCAAGGCCGCCAACAAGTCGCTGATCTGGTACAACGCCAAGGCGTTCGAGAACGCGGGCGCGAGCGAGCCGAAGACCTGGAAGGACTTCCTGAAGACCGCCGAGACGGTCTCCGCCTCGGGCGTCACCCCGGTCTCGGTCGGCGGCGCGGACGGCTGGACCCTCACCGACTGGTTCGAGAACGTCTACCTCTCCCAGGCCGGTCCGGAGAAGTACGACCAGCTGGCCCAGCACAAGATCAAGTGGACGGACCCGTCCGTCAAGGACGCGCTGACCACGCTGGCCGAGCTCTTCGGCAAGCCGTCGCTGATCGCGGGCGGCGCCGACGGGGCGCTCCAGACGGAGTTCCCGGCCTCGGTCAACCAGACCTTCACCGGGGGCGACCAGCCCAAGGCCGCGATGGTCTACGAGGGCGACTTCGTGGCCGTCAACATCGGGCAGACGAAGGCGAAGATCGGGACCGACGCCAAGGTGTTCCCGTTCCCGTCGGTCGGCGCCGAGGCGCCGGTGGTGACCGGGGGCGACGCGGCGGTGGCGCTGAAGGACGGCAAGGGCGCCCAGGCGCTGCTGACCTGGCTGGCCTCGGCGGACGCCGCGAAGATCATGGCCGAGCAGGGCGGGTTCATCTCTCCGAACAAGGGCCTGGACGACGCCGCGTACCCGAACGAGGTGCAGCGCACGATGGCGAAGGCGCTGATCGGGGCCGGTGACGCGGTCCGGTTCGACATGTCCGACCAGGCCCCGCAGTCGTTCGGCGGGACGCCCGGCAAGGGCGAGTGGAAGATCCTCCAGGACTTCCTGAAGAACCCGAAGGACATCGCGGGGACCCAGGCCGCGCTGGAGTCCGCCGCGGCCAAGGCGTACAAGAGCTGACGCGATGACGACAGCCGCAGCGGGGGGCGCCGGAGCGGTGCCCCCCGCCGACACGCACACGTCCGACGATCCGGCGCCCGACGGCCGGTCCCCCGGCCTCCGGCCGCGCGGCCGGAGCGTGACCGGGACCCGCCGGCTGGTCGCGGCGCTCTTCCTGGCACCCGCGCTGGTGCTGCTGGGCGCGCTGGTGGTCTATCCGATCGTGTACTCCGTCTACCGGTCGTTCCTCGACCAGGCGGGTACGGGCTTCGCCGGACTCGACAACTACAAGGCGCTGTTCACCGACGACACCATCCGTACGGCGGTCAAGAACAACGCGATCTGGGTGGTGGTGGCGCCCACCGCCTCCACCGCCCTCGGGCTCATCTTCGCGGTGCTCACCGAACGCATCCGCTGGGGCACCGCGTTCAAGCTGGTCGTCTTCATGCCGATGGCGATCTCCATGCTCGCCGCGGGGATCATCTTCCGGCTGGTGTACGACGCCGCCCCGGAGCGCGGGGTGGCCAACGCCGTCTGGGTGGGGGTGCACGACACGTTCAACGAGTCGTCGAGCTTCCCGAAGGCGCATCCGCTGCCCGTGCACCCGGTCAAGGCGGGCGGGGGCGGTTCCTTCGTCACCAAGGAACCGGTACGGGCCGGGCGGCCGGTCCACCTGCCGCTGGTGGGTGTGGCCCCGGCGGACATGCCGAAGGACGCGGAGCCCGCGAAGGAGGCCGCGGCGGGCGGCGGCGCGGTCTCCGGCACCGCCTGGCTGGACTTCACCCGGGGCGGTGGCGGGCGGCCCGATGTCATCGACGCCAAGGAGCTGGGCCTCAAGGGGCTGAAGGTCGAGGCGGTGAAGGACGGGAAGGTGGTCGCCTCGGCGACGGCGGCCGCGGACGGCACGTTCACCCTCCCCGCGGCGGCGGACGGCGCCGTGCTCCGGCTGCCCGCCTCGAACTTCGCGGAGCCGTACAACGGGGTGGAGTGGCTGGGCCCGGCGCTCGTCACGCCCGGGATCATCGGCTCGTACGTCTGGATGTGGGCCGGGTTCGCGATGGTGCTGATCGCGGCGGGGCTCGCCGGGCTGCCGCGTGAACTCCTCGAAGCGGCCCGGGTGGACGGGGCGAACGAGTGGCAGGTGTTCCGCCGGATCACGGTGCCGATGCTGGCGCCGGTGCTGACGGTGGTGCTGGTCACGCTGATGATCAACGTGCTGAAGGTCTTCGACCTGGTCTTCATCATCGCGCCGGGCTCCTCGCAGGCCGACGCGAACGTACTGGCGCTCCAGCTCTACCGCTCGTCGTTCGGCACGGACGCGGATCTGGGGATCGGCAGCGCCATCGCCGTACTCCTGCTGCTGCTGGTACTCCCGGTGATGTACGTGAACATCCGCCGGATCCGGAAGGAGGGGCGCCGATGACGACACCGTCGACCACGGCAGCGTCCACGGCCACGCGCACGACCGCCGGGGACGCCCCGGCGAAGGCCGGGCGGTCGCTCGGCGCCCGGATCGCCGCCCGTGCGGGCGGCGGCGCGATGCGGGTCTTCCTGGTCCTGGTGGCCCTGTTCTGGCTGATGCCGACGGTGGGGCTGCTGCTGTCCTCGCTGCGCGGGGCGGACGACATCGCGTCGAGCGGCTGGTGGAAGGTCTTCACGGCCCCCTCCCAGCTCACCTTCGACAACTACGCCCGGCTGCTGGAGAACTCCACCATCACCGGCTCGCTCCTCAACACGGTCATGATCACGGTTCCGGCGACGGTGCTGGTGGTGGTGATCGGCTCGCTGGCCGGATACGCCTTCGCCTGGCTGGACTTCCCCGGCCGCGACTGGTGGTTCCTGCTGGTCGTGGGGTTGCTGGTGGTGCCGGTGCAGGTCGCGCTGGTCCCGGTCTCCAAGCTGTTCGGTGCGGTCGGGATCTTCGAGACGACGCTCGGGGTGGTCCTCTTCCACACGGCCTTCGGCCTGCCGTTCGCGACGTTCCTGCTGCGGAACTTCTTCGCGGAGATCCCCCGGGAGCTGCTGGAGGCGGCCCGGCTGGACGGGGCGGGCGAGATCCGGCTCTTCACCCGGGTCGTGATGCCGCTGGGCGGTCCGGCGATCGCCTCGCTCGGGATCTTCCAGTTCCTCTGGGTGTGGAACGACATGCTGGTCGCGCTGATCTTCGCGGACTCGGGCTCGCCGCCGATCACGGTCGCCCTCCAGCAGCAGGTACGGCAGTTCGGCAACAACATCGACGTGCTGGCGCCGGGCGCCTTCGTGTCGATGGTGATCCCGCTGGCGGTCTTCTTCGCCTTCCAGCGCCACTTCGTCTCCGGAGTGATGGCGGGCGCGGTGAAGTAGCGGCAGGAGCGGCAGGAGCGGCGGGGGCCGTACGGGTCCGGGGGCGTCCCGGGGCCCGTACGGCTCCCGCCGTCAGCGTTGCTGTCCGGCCATCACCGTGACCAGGCCGACGACCACCAGCAGCGAGCCGCCCCAGGTCCACATCGAGGTCCGCTCGTGCAGCACGGTCGCCCCGGCCAGCACGATCAGCAGGTATCCGAGGGCGTTGAACGGATAGGCGATGGAGAGCGGCACCTTCGCCAGGGTCGCCATCCAGGCCAGCGCGGACACCGCGAAGACCAGCAGCCCGAGGACGACCCAGGGGCTGGTCGCCGCCCGCATCGCGACGGAGCCGCCGCCGTGGTCCGCGGCGGCCGCGGCGGTCTTCATCCCGTGCTTGAGCATGATCTGGCCGCCCGCCGAGGAGAACACGGCGAACAGCAGCAGCGTCAGACTGGGAAGGGTCAAGGTCCTGCTCCTGACTGCGGGGCCCGGCGGCCGCCGCTCCGGCTCCGGCGCCCGGGGCGCGGGGGTGGGACGGGGTACGGCGGGCTCAGACACCGACCCGGTCGGCGGCCGGGACGTACTGTCGGTTGAGGATGTCCTGAACATCGACGTGCTCTCCAGCGATGATCGTCTCGGCCGCATGCGGGGTGAGCAGTGCGACGTGCTGATAGCCGAACAGCGTCGGCCTGATCCGGGTGAGCAGCTTGGACGCGCCGCCCAGCGCCCCGGCGAGCGGACCGCCGCCGAGCAGTGACCAGAACGGCGCCCCGGTCGAGGCGAGTTCGAGGACGTCGTAGCCCGCATCACGGACCGTGCGGCGCAGGCTGGCCCGGGTGAAGAAGCGCAGATGCGTTTCGTCGAGGATGCCGCGCCGGTCGTAGCCGAAGGCGCCGAGGGCGACCCGCATCCGGGAGTACCAGTGGCTGAAGTTAGGCACGGAGAGCAGGACCCGGCCGCCGGGCCGCAGGACGTCGGCGATCCCGGCGAGCACCCGGTCGGGCCGGGAGAGGTGCTCGATGACGTCGCCGGCGACCACGTAGTCGTAGTCGGTGCCGAGCTCGGCCGGCAGGCCCTCCTCCAGGTCGGCGAGGTGGAAGTGGGTGCAGTTCTCGCGTACGCCGGGGACCTCGACGTAGTCGACGCCGGTCACCTCGTGGCCGAGGGCTTCCAGCCGCCGGCCGAACAGGCCGCCGGAGCAGCCGAGGTCGAGGACCCGGCCGGGCGGCAGCGAGCGCATCCGCTCCAGGATGACGGCGTGCGAGGAGCCGTCGCCCTCCTTGAAGGCGTACTCGACGGGCTTGGGGATCCAGCCGCAGGTGCCGAACCCCTTGACGGCGAGCCGGTATTCGAGGACGTCCTTGACGACGTCCTTCGCGTACTTCATGCCGTTGACGTAGCAGATCTCGTCGCCGTAGTAGGTGGGGACGGGGATCTCCTTGATCCGCATCCCGGCGTCGAGCAGTTGGACGATGATCTGGGTGTCGAAGTCGAAGGCGTCGGTGTTGCGGTGGATCGGCAGTTTCCTGAGCGCGGCGACGCTGTAGGCGCGGTAGCCGGAGTGGAATTCGGTGAGCCGGGAGCCGAGCAGGGTGTTCTCCACCCGGGTGAGAATGCGGTTCCCGAGCCATTTGTACATCGGCATGCCGCCCTTGAGGGCGGACCCGGATTTCATCATCCGTGAGCCGAAGACGGCGTCGCATTCGCCGCGTTCGATCGGCGCGACCATGTCGGGGAGGAATTCCGGGGCGTACTGTCCGTCGCCGTGGAGCAGGACGACGATGTCGAGTCCGTGCTCGGCGGCCAGGGCGTATCCGGCTTTCTGGTTGCCGCCGTACCCGAGGTTCTTGGTGTGCCGCATGACGTAGGTCCGCGGCATTCCCTCGGTCTGCGACCAGCGGCAGCCCGCGGTGAAGGTCGCGTCGTGGCTCGCGTCGTCGAGGATGAGGATCTCGGCGATCCTGGACCGGAAATCCGCCGGAATGCGGTCGAGGGTCCGCTCCAGTGTCGTCTCGGCGTTGTACGCGACCACCAGGATGCCGATCCTGGGGCTCGGGCTTTC
Organism: Streptomyces sp. NPDC092952; assembly: GCF_044754785.1. Lineage (NCBI taxonomy): Bacteria > Bacillati > Actinomycetota > Actinomycetes > Kitasatosporales > Streptomycetaceae > Streptomyces > Streptomyces sp. NPDC092952. The sequence goes on from NZ_JBIVPT010000002.1 coordinate 827,096, forward strand.
CGTCACGGGGCGTTCTCCAGTCGCTCGGGGTGCGTGGGGGGATGCGTGGGGGAGGTTCAGTTGACGGTGGAGCCGGTGGGGTGGGAGGTGCGCGGGGCGGCGAGGCGGCCCTCCCCGGCGGGCGGTTCGCCGGGCCGGTCCGGGCGGGCGGCGAGGACCGTGCGTACGCCGACGGCCAGGGCGGCGGCCAGCACCAGCCAGCCGAACTCGGCGAAGTGCAGCACCGTTTCGTTCCAGCGCACGGCGGAGCGGCCCCGGTAGCCGAGGACCGCGGTCACCCCCAGCGCGCAGCTGTACGCGGCGCCCGGCCAGAAGCCGACGACGAACAGCCCGGCGGCCGGCCAGGTCAGGTACTGGAGCGCGGAGGCGGTGGAGAGCAGGAGCAGCAGGCCCATGACGACGCCGACGACGACGGGCGCCTGGGCGGGGCGCAGCCAGGCCAGCCAGACCCCGGCGGCGACGCAGGCCAGGACGAAGAGGAAGTGGCCGTCGCCCTCGATGAAGGTGGTGAAGGAGTCCGGCAGCCCGAACAGGTCGGCGAACCGCACCAGCCCCCAGAGCCGGAAGCCGCCGCCGGCGTACTCCAGCACGTTCTCCTTGAGACTCTCCGGCACGGTCGCCAGGACCGGCCCCCAGACCAGGGCGAACAGCGCGGTGAAGCCCGCGGTGAAGCGGAGGAGCGCCGGCCGCCCCGCCCGCAGCGCGACGACGAACAGCGCCGGGACCACCACCACGGGGACGAACTTGACGCTGATCGCGAGCGCGGCGGCCACCCCGGCGAGCAGCGGCGCCTTCCGGTCCACCAGCAGATGGCCGGCGAGCAGGGCGAAGGTGATGGCGACCTCGTCGGTGTTGCCGTGGTAGCCGGAGGTGGCGATCAGCAGGGGGCTCGCGGCCACGCCGATCCCGCAGGCGACGGCGGTGCCGAGGGAGGCGCGGCGGCGCACGATCTCGAACACGACGAGTGCGCAGAAGAAGTCGGCGATCGAGGCGGGGGCCCTGATCAGCGTTCCGAAGGGGATGCCCGCTTCGGAGAGTTTGTTGAGGCCCAGCAGCATCCATCCGGCCAGCGGCGGGTGATTGTAGACGGGCAGTCCGGGAAGCGGCTGTTCGTAGATCCGAATGGGACCGTACTGGACGATGGCCCGCGCGAATCCGCGAAAGATGTGCACATCGGCCGGGCCGCGCATATTCGCCGCGATCAGCATGCGGATGAGGAGACCGGCGGCAGCGGCCACGAGTACCGCCGCTCTCGCGCGGGGCACGTTCCAGGTCTCGTATCGCGTTCGGATACCCATGAAAGCAGAACGTAGCAACCCGAGGACGCTGAGCGATGTATCGAAGGCCGCACTTGTGCGGACCATTACGTGAATGCACTGGACGTCCGCATTCCCGCACGGTGAGCGTCACCCGAATGGTTCAGTGCGGCGCGGAAAGGAATCCAGGGTCCGTCCCTCGTGAATCCCTTACGGCGTCCTTATGAATTCCTTACGGCGGCTTTGTGGCGCGGGAATCGGGCGGTTCCTGAATCCGGCTCAGTGCGGCCGTACCGCGTGGTCGTCGATCAGCAGGTCGCCCCGGTCCCCGGCGGCCAGGCCGAGGGCGCGCGGCCCGTCGTCGTCACCGGCCAGCGGGTAGTCGCCGGGGAGGACCGGTCCGGGAACGTCGAGCGGGGTGCGGCGGCCGTCCGGCCCGACGAGCCGCAGCCGGTACGGGAGCCGGGCGCGGTCGGCCCCGGGCGCGGGGGCGGGCCGGGCGGCGGCGAGGGCGGCGAGCGGGAGGTCCGTGGTGAAGCGCCGCCAGCCCGCCGCCGAGGGGACGGCTCCGTCGTGCACCGTCACGGGGCGGTGGAGGACGGTGCCGGAAGGGCGGTGGGTGAGGGTGAGGCGCAGGGGGCCGGGGCCGAGGCCGTCGCGGACCATTCCGTCGATGACCACGGTGGCGGTGGCGTCGTCGGCGGTGCCCGCGCGGTGCGTCTCGAAGCGGGCGTCGATCCGCTCGGCGTGCAGCACCAGCGCGCCGTCGTCGTCGAAGGCGGGCACGATCCGGTGGTCGCCGTCGGGGCGGTGGACGGGCGGCGGTGGCGTCGGGCGGTCCGCCGTGAGCGCGGCGCGGCGCAGCAGTCCGGGGCCGGCGAGGCCGATCTCCGGGTACCAGGAGGTCCGTTCGCGGCCGCCGGGGCGGGGGCGGATCCGGGCGGGGTCGACGACGGCCTCGAAGGCCGCGCGGTCCCGGCCGTACGGGTGTCGGCCGGGCGTCCGGTCCGTGCGCAGCCGCAGCGGCACCGGTGCGTGGTGCGCGGCCCGGAGCCAGCCGGTCCGGACGCCGCCGGGCCCCGGTCCGCCGGGGAGGTGGGTGTCCCCCGTGAGGTGGAGGCGGCCGTCCCGCCAGTGGGCCGCGCGCAGCCGGGCGGTGAACGGCAGGTCCCGCGCGCCGAGCCGCAGCAGGGGGCCGGGGACCGGCCGGACGAGGGCCGGGTAGCGGGCGGTGCGGCGGACCGTGCCCCGGACGGTGAACGCGCCCGGCTCGGCCCGCTCGTCGGCGATCAGGGCCAGCAGCTCGCCGGTCCGCCGTTCGCGCACCAGGTGCCACAGCAGCCGGGCGGGCAGCGGCAGGGCGCCGAGGACGGCCGGGTCGACCTGGTCGGTGAACTCGTTGGCGTAGGTGAGGAAGGCGCGCCGGTACGCCTCGTCGCCCTCGGGGAGCGCCGCCATGAAGGGGGCCAGCTCGTGGGTGAGCGCATGGGTCTCGTAGCGCCGTTTGTCCTCGGGGCCGCGGTGCTCGTCGAGGAAGGCGGAGACGGTCAGCAGCTGGGTGATCCGGTCCTGGAGGCCGCGTACGTCGGCGGGCCGGCCGGTGGTGTCCCGCTCGCGCCAGTGGTGGACGGGTTCGCCCCGTACGTCGACGGCGCGGGCCAGGAAGTGGGCGGGCAGCACGACGGGGAGGTCCTCGGAGCGGGTGCCGGGCGGGAAGGCGAAGGCGTGCTCGTCCCAGAAGGAGCGGCGGAAGACCTTGTTGCAGACGGTACGGTCGGCGGCCAGCTCCCAGTGGCGGGAGATGTGGGTGCGCAGCCGGGTGGCGGCCGGGGCGCGCCGGGGGCCGGGTGCGGGGCCGAGCGCGCCGTCGGCCGTCAGCCGCAGGACCTGGCCGGTGGCGAGGTCGGAGCCGGTCCGGTCCAGGGTGGCGGTGAGCAGTTCGTACGCGTGGGGCGGCAGGACGTCGTCGCCGTCGGCGAAGGCGAGGTGGCGGGCGCCGGGGTCGCAGTGGCGCACGCCGGTGTTGCGGGCGTGCCCGGGGCCGCCGTTGCCCTGGCTGACCAGCCGGAACCGGCCGTCCCGGGCGGCGAAGGCGGCGGCCAGGGCGGCGCTGTCGTCGGTGGACCCGTCGTCGACGACGACCACCTCCAGATCGGCCAGGGTCTGCTCCGCGAGGGACCGCAGACACTCCGTCAGCCAGGGCGCGACGTTGTGGACGGGTACGACGACACTGAGCCGTGGCGGCATGGCGGGCACGTCCGTTCCTCGGGGCCTGGGGTCCGTACCTCTCAACCCCGCGGCGGCCCGGGGGTCACCACCGAGGGGTGGCGGTCTTTCCCGAACGGGTGATGCCGGTGGCGCCCCGGTTGCCGTCCCGGACCGGCTCCGCGCGCCCCCGGAACCGCCGTGGCGCACGGGTGACGTGGCCCTCGGCCCATCGGGGCGCATCGGCCGGGCGCGGTCGCGCGGCAACCTCGCGCCTTTCGCGCCGTCACCCGTTCGGGTCAGTGCCGGTGACCCGGGGCGTTCGCCCGTGTTGTCCGTGCATGAAGCCGCGCCTCAGTGTCGTCGTCCCGGTCCACCACCACGCGGACCATCTGGAGGACTGCCTGCGTTCGGTGGCCGAGCAGTCGGTCACGGACATCGAGGTGGTCGTGGTGGACGACGGCGCGACGGAGCGCGGCACGGCGGTCGCCGAGGGGTTCGCCGCCCGTGACCGGCGCTTCCGCCGGATCTGCCATCCCGGCGGCGGTCCGGGCGCGGCCCGCAACACGGGGGTGCGGTTCACCACGCCGGGCGTGCCGTACCTGGCGTTCGCCGGGGGCGACGGGATCGTCGTGCACGACGCCTACGCGCGGATGCTGGCCTCGCTGGAGTCGACCGGCTCCGACCTGGCGACCGGCAATGTGTGGTGGCTGACCGAGCAGGGGCGGCAGCAGGCCCGCCCGTACCGCTGGATGACCGACAGCCGGGCCCGGACGCACATCGGGCGGGAGCCGAGGCTGCTCGCCGACCGCCCGTCCTGGAACAAGGTGTTCCGCCGCTCGTTCTGGGACCGGCACGGCTTCGCCTTCCCGGAGGGCCGGTCCCACGAGGACCCCCCGGTGATCATTCCGGCGCACTATCTGGCCAGTGCGGTGGACGTACTGCACGAGCACGTCCACTACTGGCGGCTCCGGGAGGGCCGGACGGTGCGGCGGCGCACCGACGCGCCCGACGTACGGGACAGGATCGCGGCGTGCGAGCAGGTCAGCGCGTTCCTGGCGGGCCGGGGCGGGGTGGCGAACGCGGCGGCCCGGCGCCGCTACGACCTCTCGTGCCTGCGCGACGACTTCGCCTGTCTCCTGGAGGAGCTGCCGCTGGGCGGGGCGGGGTACCGGCAGGCGTTCATGGCGGGGGCCGGGGCGTTCCTGGACCGGATGGAGCGGATGGACGGGGCGGGCCGCGCGGACCGGGGAGTGGCGCACGAGCTGCCGGTGGAGCTGAGGGTCAAGTGGCAGCTGGTGAAGGAGCGGCGGCTGCCGGACCTGCTGGAGCTGCTCGCCTTCGAACGGGGCAACGGGGCCGGGACGTTCACGGTCGGCGGGGTGCCGGGGCGGCGGCAGGCCGTCTTCCCGGCCGTCCCGGACACCGCCCGGCTGACCCGGGCCGACCTCCCGGCGGTGGCGCGGCTATCGGAGGCGCGGTGGAGCGAGGACGGGAAGCTGCGGCTGCGCGGCTACGCGTACGTCCGCAATCTGCCGGCCGCCTCGCCGCGCCAGTCGATGCGGGTGGGGATGGTGCGGGCGACCCGGGGGCAGCAGCTGCGGACGGTGCCGGTGCGCGGGGTGCCCGCCCCGGAGGCGACCGTCGAATCGGGCCAGCAGGTGCACGGCTACCAGCACGCGGGCTTCGAGATGACGCTCGATCCGCGCCGGCTGCGGCCGGGCGGCTGGCTGGTGGGGATGATGGTGGCCGCGCAGGGCACGGCCCGCCGGGTGGCGGTGCGCGCGGCCGGGCCGGCGGCGGGCCTGCCGCTCGTCCACGACCTGGGCGACGGGCGGCGGGCGGTGCTCGACCACCCGGACGGGCGGCTGCGGCTGACCCTGGCCCAGCTGCCCGCCCGGTGCGAGTACCACCGCTTCGGCCGCGACCTGGAGCTGACCGGCCGGCTGTACGGGGACACCCGGCCCACGGCCCTGGTGCTGAGCTGCGAGGGGGTGGAGGACCAGGAGTTCGGCCACCCGGTGGAGTGCCGCCCGGACGGCCGTTTCACGGTGCGCGTCCCGCTCGCCGATCTGGCCGGGATGGCGGCCGTGCCCCCGGCCCCGCACCGGGCGCCGCGCGAGGTGGAGCCGGAGCCCTTCGGGCGGTGGCGGGCCCGGCTGGTGCTGGCCGACGGGGCGCGGGTGCCGCTCGCGGCGGCCCCGGAGTCGGCGCCGCCGGTGGTGGCGGACGCGATGGGCGAGCTGGTGCTGGACCTGAGCGGGCAGCCGTTCGTGGACGCCGCGGTGTGGACGCCGGACGGGGCTCTGCGGGTGGAGGGGGTGACCGGTGCCGGGACCGGATTACGCCAGGAGGAGGGGCCGGACCGGCTGGTCCTGCGGCACGCGGTGCTGCGGGAGACGGTGTCGGTGCCGGTCACCCACGGGGAGGCGCGGGACGGGGGCGGTGGCGGGCGCCGGTTCACCGCGTTCCTCGCGCCCTCGGTCGCGGCCGGGCTGCGCGAGGGGCACTGGGAGGCGGCGCTGGGCGGGCGGCCGGTGCGGGTGCTGACCTCGCTCGCCGCCCGGCTGCCACTGCGCCGGAGCGGGCCGGTGGCGGGGGCGCTGGTGCCGGGGCGGGAGTTCGCCCTGGACCGCTGCTCGGACGACCGGCTGGCGGTGCTGGCCGGGCCGGTGCTGGCGCCGGGCGACCGGGGCGCGTACCGCGGGGCGGAGCTGCGCGGGCGCCACTACCCGTCGCGGCGCGCGATGCCGATGCGGGACGCGGTGCTGTACACGGGCGGCGACTCCCCGCGCGCCGTCCATGCCGAGCTGCTGCGCCGGGGCGTGGCCTCGGAACAGCTCTGGGTCACCGACGGCGTACACAGAAACGTCCCGCCGACCGCCGTCCCCGTCGTCGAGCACAGCACCGCCTGGTACGAGGCGCTGGCGCGGTGCCGCCGCATCGTCACCGCCGACCAGCTGCCCGAGTGGTTCGAGCGGCGGCCGGGCCAGACCGTGGTGCAGACCTGGCACGGCGCCCCGCTCGGCCGCTTCGGCACGGATCTGGCCGGCACCCCGTACGCCGACCATCTGGAGCTCGCCACCCTGGCGCACCGCTCGGCCCAGTGGTCGGTCCTGGTCTCCCCCAGCAGCCACGCCACCGGGCTGCTGCGGCACGCGCTCGGCTACCGGGGCGAGGTGCTGGAGGCCGGTTCCCCCGCCAACGACCTGCTCTTCTCGGCCGACCGCGACCGGATCGCGAAGCGGGTGCGGCGCAGGCTCGGCATCCCGGACGGCCGCCGGGTGGTGCTGTACGCGCCGACCTACCGCGACCAGCTGATCCACCCCGGCCCGGGGCCGGGCGGGCGGCCCCACTACCGCTGGGCCCCGGCGCTGGACCCGGCCGTGCTGGCGCGCCACGTCGGCGGTGTCCACACGGTGCTGGTGCGCCGCCATCCCCGGGTGGTCGGGAGCGTGCCCGAGCGGCCGGACGTCCTCGACGTGTCGGCGCACCCGGACACGGCGGAGCTGCTGCTGATCGCCGACGTGCTGATCACGGACTACTCGGGCCTGGTGTTCGACTTCGCGCTCACCGGCCGGCCGATGGTCTTCCACACCAGCGATCTGACGCACTACCGCGACACGGTGCGCGGTTTCTGCCTGGACTTCGAGGAGCGCGCGCCGGGCCCGCTGCTCGCCGGTGCGGGGGAGATCGCCGCGCTGCTGCGGGACCGGGGCGCGCTGGAGGCGTCGGCGGCGCGCCACGCGGCGGCGTACGGGAGTTTCCGCCGGGACTTCTGCGATCTGGACGACGGTTCGGCGGCGGCCCGGGTGGCGGACCGGCTGCTGGCCGAGTAGGCGGTGGTCCGGCCCAGGAGGCGGGCGCCTCCCGGGCCGGGCCGGGGTCACTTGCAGCTCTTGCCCTCGCAGGGTTCGGGCCGGGTGTTGGCGACGGTGGTGGTGAGCTCGGGGTGGGCCTCGGTCAGCTCCAGGGGGCCGGTGACGGGGTCCCCGGGCAGCTCGTACCCCTCGGGGACGGCGGTCTCCTCCAGGTAGAACGTCCCCGGTTCCAGGTCGCCGAAGGCGCACAGGCCCTGTGCGTCGGTGGCGCAGGCGCCGCCGATCCGGGTGTCGGGGTCGGGGCCCGTGGTCTGCAGCCCGTCGATGCCGTTGGTCTCCCGCCACAGCTGGAAGACCGCGCCCGGCAGCCGCTGCCCGGTCTCCTCGTCGGTCTTGGTGACGGTCAGCCGGCCGGGCGGGACGGGGCAGGGCTCCCACTGGAGGACGGCCTCGCCGTCGCCCCGGCGGGCCCCGGTGACGAAGGTGGCGTTCGCGGGCCCGGTGCTGGATCCGCCGCCGCCTCCGGCCCCGCTGTTGTGGTCGGTGGGGGACGCGGCGCCGCCGCCCCCGCCGGTCGCCCCGCCGCCGCCCCCGCCGCCCACGCCGCCGTGCGGGTCGCCGGTGTTGTCGCCGCCGCGTCCGCCGACCGGCCCCACGGCCGACGAGCCGTTCCGACCGTTCGGATCGGGCCTCGGGACGTTGATGCCGCCCTGGCCGCCCTCTCCGCCGGACCGGCCGGGCTTGCCCTCGTCGTCCCCGGGCAGTCCGGTGCCGGGTTCGCCGGTCCTGCCGCCGCTCCCGCCGCCGATGGCCGAGGAGAAGAAGGACCCGCCCCCACCGCCTCCGCCGCCCGCCACGATCAGCGGGACCGCCCCGCTGCTGATGACCGTACGACCGCCTCCGCCGCCGGCGGCGATCCCTCTGATCTCGCCGTCCACCCGGTAGGCGCCGCCCATGCCGCCGCCCCCGTGGCCGCCCAGGGTGGGTGCGAGGGGGTCGGCCCCGCCGTGGCCCGCGCCCCCGACGTCGACGGTGAGCACCTGCCCCGCCGTCACGTCCAGGGTCGCGGCCACCTCGGCACCGCCGCCGCCCGGTACGTCGTACTGGCCGGTGCCGCCGGCCGCTCCGAACGCGGTGACGGACAGCGAGCAGACGTCCTCGGGGACGGTGAACGACTCGGGGGCGCCGGTGAAGACGAAGGTCCGCGACCCTGCCTGTCGTGCGGTCGGCGAGCCGGTCGCGAAGGCCGGGGCCGAGGGCGTGAGGAGCAGCGCCGCGGAGACCGCCAGCGCCGCGCCCGCGAGGCGTGTACGGGGAAGTGTCATGGTCGCAACGTATGCATGGCGGCCCCCGTACCCGGGCGAGGCGGCGGCAGCGGCACGGCGGCGCGACCTGAACGGCCGCGTTCCTTCACCGGACTGCCTCGCCGGGGACCGGGCGCACCGGCCCGGGGCGGTCAGCTCCGCAGGGCGGCGACGGCGGCGGTGGCCAGTTCGTCGAGGTAGCCCGCGGGGAGCGGGGTGCGGACGACGGCGAGCCGCCAGTAGAGCGGGCCGACGATCAGGTCCAGCGCCCGGTCGGGGTCGCTGCCCTCGGGCAGCTCGCCCCGGGCCACGGCGTCCCGGACGACCACGGCGGCGATGCCCTGCTGCGGGTCGAGCAGGGCGGCCTTGATGGTGTCGGCGATCTCCGGATTGCGGGCCGCCTCGACCAGCAGGTCCGGGATGACCTGCGAGGCGACCGGGTGGCGCAGGGCGTACGCGGCGAGTTCGAGCACGGCCCGGACGTCCCCGTGGAGCGAGCCGGTCGCCGGGGCGGGCATGCCCTGGACGGCGACGGCCGAGACCAGGTCGAGGACGAGCGCCAGCTTGGACTTCCAGCGGCGGTACACGGCGGTCTTGCCGACGCCCGCGCGCCGGGCGATCCCCTCCATCGACATCCGGGCGAACCCCACCGCGGCCAGCTCCTCGAAGACGGCTCGGCGGATCGCGTCGGTGACGTCCTCGCGCAGGACGGCGGCTCCGGCGGGGGCGCGGCGGCGGGGGCGCGGGTCGGTGGTCATGCCGGAAATCATAGTCCGTTACGACGGAACGGTTGCGTTGCGACGTGAGCACGTCCTACCCTCGGCGTTGCGACGATACGGTCCCGTCCCGTCGAAAAGACTCCCCCTTCCCCACCCCTTTCCTCGAAAGCGATCGTGGTGAGCCAGACAGCAGCCCCGGCGGCCCCGCCCGCCGACAGCCCCGTACCGACCCCCCTCCCGGTGTACGCGCCCGGCGAGCTCGCCGCGCTCGCCGCGCGGCACGGCCTCACGACGAGCGGCGCCCGCCCCTCACTGCCCGCGTACGTACGGCAGTTGTGGGGGCGCCGGCACTTCATCACGGCGTTCGCCACCGCCAAGCTGACCGCCCAGTACAGCCAGGCGAAGCTCGGCCAGATCTGGCAGATCATGACCCCGCTGCTGAACGCGACGGTCTACTACTTCATCTTCGGCGTGCTGATGAACACCAAGCGCGACGTCGAGGACTTCGTGCCGTTCCTGGTCACCGGCGTCTTCATCTGGACCTTCACCAGCAGCTCGATCACCGCGGGCACCCGGGCGATCAGCGGCAACCTGGGCCTCGTACGGGCGCTGCACTTCCCGCGCGCCTCGCTGCCGATCGCGCTGGCCCTGCAACAGCTCCAGCAACTGCTGTTCTCGCTCGCCGCGTTGGTGGCGATCCTGATCGGCTTCGGGCAGTACCCCCGGCCGTCCTGGCTGCTCGCCGTTCCGGCGCTGTTCCTCCAGGCGCTGTTCAACACCGGGGTCTCCATGGTGGTGGCGCGGCTGGCCGCCCGGACCCCGGACATCGCCCAGCTGATGCCGTTCATCCTGCGGACCTGGATGTACGCCTCGGGCGTGATGTGGAGCGTGGACAGGATGCTCCAGGGGGACCGCGTCCCGCACGCCGTGGTGATGGTCCTGGAGTGCAACCCGGCCGCCGTCTTCATCGACCTGATGCGGTTCGCGCTCATCGACAGCTTCGGCGCGAGCCACCTCCCGCCGCACGTCTGGGCGGTCGCCACCGGCTGGGCGCTGGTCTGCGGCATCGGCGGATTCGTGTACTTCTGGCAGGCGGAGGAGCGGTACGGACGTGGCTGAGACGACGAACGACACCCGGATCCCCACCGTCGTGGTGGACGACGTCCACATCACGTACCGGGTCAACGGCGCCCGGACCGGGCGGGGCAGCGCGACCTCGGCGCTCAGCCGGATCGTCTCGCGCCGCCAGGTCCCGGGCGTCCGCGAGGTGCACGCCGTGAAGGGCGTCAGCTTCGCCGCGTACCGGGGCGAGGCCATCGGGCTGATCGGCTCCAACGGCTCGGGCAAGTCGACCCTGCTCAAGGCCATCGCCGGACTGCTGCCCGCGACCCGGGGCCGGGTCCACACCCAGGGCCAGCCCTCGCTGCTCGGGGTCAACGCGGCGCTGATGAGCGATCTGACCGGCGAACGCAACGTGGTGCTCGGCGGCCTCGCGATGGGCATGACCAGGGCCCAGGTGCAGGAGCGCTACCAGGGCATCGTCGAGTTCTCCGGCATCAACGAGAAGGGCGACTTCATCACCCTGCCGATGCGCACGTACTCCTCCGGCATGGGCGCCCGGCTGCGGTTCTCCATCGCCGCCGCCAAGAGCCACGACGTCCTGCTGATCGACGAGGCGCTCTCCACCGGCGACGCCCGCTTCCAGCGGCGCAGCAAGGAGCGGATCGCCGAACTCCGCGAGGAGGCCGGCACGGTCTTCCTCGTCAGCCACAGCAACAAGTCGATCCTTCAGACCTGTGACCGGGCGATCTGGCTGGAGGCGGGCACCCTGCGGATGGACGGCCCGGCGGACGAGGTCGTCGCGGCGTACGAGCGGTTCACCTCCGGCAAGAAGAGCCCGGCCAAACGGTAGACTCCGCTGCCGCGCTAAGGGCCTGCCGGGAAATAACTTGCGTGTTCTGGCTCTTGACACTCCAGCTCAGTCAGGGTGTTCGAGAGCAAGTTATTTCCCGGCAGGCCCTTAGGCCCGACGCACACGGCGAGTTCGACGGCAGGCCCCGGCGCCGGGGGGACGGAGCCGGGCGGTCGAGGAGTTCGGGGGAAGACATGCAGGACGGGATACCCGGGCCGCTGCGGGCGGACGACCCCCGGGAGGTCGCGGGCTACGTCCTGCGGGGCCGGGTGGGCGAGGGCGGCATGGGCACCGTCTACCTCTCGCACACCCGCGGCGGCCACCCCGTCGCCCTGAAGGTGATCCGCCGGGACCACGCGTGCCAGCCGGAGTTCCGGACCCGGTTCGCCCGCGAGGTGGCCGCCTCCCGCCGGGTCTCCGGCTACCACCTGGTGGCGGTGGTCGACCACGACGCGGACGGCGAACGCCCCTGGCTGGCCACCCACTACGTCCCCGGCCTCCCACTCAACGCGGTGCTGGCCGCGCACGGGCCGCTGCCCACAACCGCGGTCCTGAGGCTGACCGGCTGCCTCGCCACCGCGCTGGACGCCGTCCACGCCGCCGGGGTCATCCACCGGGACGTCAAGCCCGGCAACCTGCTGCTCGCCGCGAGCGGCCCCTGGCTCCTCGACTTCGGGATCGCGCGGGCGACCGACAACCCGACCCTCACCACGGCGGGGCGGCTGGTCGGCAGCCCCTCCCACATGTCGCCCGAACACGCCCTGGGCCGGCCGCTCACACCCGCGTCCGACGTGTTCGCCCTCGGACTGCTGGCCGCCGAGGCCGCCACCGGGCTCCATCCGTACGGGCGGGGCAAGGGCCTCGCCCTCGCCATCCGGATCGCGGGCACCGACCGCGAGCCCCCGGAGCTGGACCACCACCCCTCGCCGCTGCGGGAGTTGCTGGCGCGCTGCCTGGCCGCCCGGCCCGAGGACCGCCCGTCCGCCCGGGAGGTCGCGGAGGTGTGCCGGGAGGGGCTCGGCGGTCCCGGCCTGCGGGAGTTCACCGGGTGGCTGCCGGATCCGATGGCCGCCGCCGTGGGCCGGATCGAGGCGGCGACCCGGCCGCGCCCGTCCGGGTACACCCCCACGTACGTGCCGACGGTGCGCGATCCGATGGCGGCCGAATGGAACCGCCGGGTGCGAGGAAATCCCTCTCCGCACAGCTGATTTGACGGTTCGCGGGCTGCCGTATTCTCGTTCCGCAGATGTGCAGTGACGAGCGGGGGAGGCTCTCATCAGTACCAGCGGCGGCGACGTGCTCGCACCTCTTGGCCCGCGGGATCCGCGCGAGATCTCCGGCTACCGGCTGCTCGCCCGGATCGGCGAGGGCGGCATGGGCACCGTCTACCTCTCGCACACCCGGGGCGGCCAGGCCGTCGCGCTGAAGCTGATCCGCCGCGAGTTCGGCGACGACCCGGAGTTCCGCCGCCGGTTCGAGCAGGAGGTCCAGTCCGCCCGGCGCGTCCAGGGCTACCACCTGGTGCCGGTCGTCGACCACGACACCTCCGGCCCGCTCCCCTGGCTGGCCTCGGCGTTCGTGCCCGGCCTGGCGCTCCAGGCGGCCGTCGGGGCACACGGCCCGCTGCCGCTCACCGCCGTCTTCCAGCTCGTCGGCTGCACCGCGCGGGCACTCGTCGCCATCCACGCGGCCGGGGTCGTCCACCGCGATCTGAAGCCCGGCAACATCCTGCTCGGCGCCACCGGCCCGTACGTCATCGACTTCGGGATCGCCCGCGCCGCCGACGCGACCCAGCTCACCGGCAGCGGGGTCATCGGCACACCGCAGTTCATGTCGCCGGAGCACGCCCTCGGCGAGCCGGTCGGCCCGGCCACGGACGTCTTCTCGCTGGGGCTGATCGCGGCCGTAGCGGCGACCGGACGGCACCCGTACGGGGCTGGCGGCGCCCTCACCGTCGCCGCCCAGATCGCCAACACCGAGCACCGCCCGCCCCGGCTGGACGGCTACCCGGACGAGCTGCGCCCGCTGCTGGAGCGCTGCCTCACCGCCGACCCGGGCGCGCGCATCGCCCCCGCCGAGCTGGCCGCCCTGTGCGAGCGGGCCGCCGGACGGCCGCTCCAGGAGTTCGACGGCTGGCTGCCCGCGCCGCTCACCGCCCTGATCGCCGAGCGCGAGCGGGCCGCGCAGCTCCCCACGGACCCGGCGGCCCAGCCCACCTATCCGCCGGGCACGGTTCCGCCACCGGCCGGAACCACCGTCCCCGGCGCCCCGGTCCCGCCGGACGGCCGATCCGGATACGGGACGACCCAGGCACCCAGCGCCCCCGGCATGCCTCCCGGCGCCACCGTGCCCACCGTCCCCCGGCACCCTCCCGTGTACGGTCCGGCGCCGGCAGCTGCACCCGCCGCGAAGTCCCGCGGACCGGTGCGGGTCGTGGTGGCCGCCGGGGTGGCGCTGCTGCTGGTCGCGGGGACGTGGGTGATCGCCACTCACGGCAACGACAAGGGCGACGACACCGCGCGCGACTCCACCCCGACCAGCGACACCGAGCGCGACGACCGGCCCTCGTCCCCGGGGCCCGACCAGGACCGGCAGCCGTCGGACACCACCACCCCCACGCAGCAGAGCGGCTACGAGGTGATCTTCAAGGACCGGCCGTTCGCCCTGCGGGCACCCGCCGAGCCGAATGTCATCGGCATCGACCTCGACGAGCCGAGGGTGTCGGGCCCCGGAGAATTCACCGACAGCGACGACGAGTTGGAGCTGAGCGAGGTGTCGGGCGGCAGATGGACCTTCCGTACGCCGATGGGCAAGAGCACCGGAGCAACCCCCAAGCAGTGCCTTCAGGGCTCACAGTCCGACGTGCTTCCGTCCGAGATCGAGGAGGGCGAACTCCAGCTCGGCCGCACCCTCCCGGTGGGCACCCGGCTGTGCACCGTGACGTCCGACCGCAACCTCGCCATGCTGAAGATCACCAAGGTGGAGAGGCGCTCCACCAACGATCTGCCGGACTACTTCACCGAACTCACCCTCTGGCGGCAGCGGTAGGCACCACGTCTCCCGTCCCCGCCCGCCGTCCCGCGGGAGCGCGCGACCGCTCCTGCGCCCGCCGGAACTCCGGGGCCGTCGAGAACGTCGGTCCCATCGCACCCGTGTCAGGGTTCATGTGCCGTCGACCCCTCTTCGGGAAGTGCCCGTCCCGATGAGGGGACTTCCCGGAAGGCGACCCGTAATGGAAGAGCACCTCACCACGGACTTCGAGACGGCCTGCTTCCTGGTGGACCTCTCCAACGTCGTGCGCCACCGCGCGCTGGGCGGGCCCGGCGCGCGCTCGCTGCACCGGCTGCGGCTCGTCCTGGACGCCGCGAAGGAGCTGGCCCGCGACCCGGACGTCAAGCTGTACCTGGTCGCCGACGCGAGCCTGCGGGATGGCGGGCGGCGGGAGTTCACCGACCCCGACGACGTACGGCGGCTCGGCCGCTGGGCGTCGCTCGGCCTGATGGAGGAGTTGCCGGACGCCGACGACCGCCTCCTCGAACTCTGCGAGTACACCGGCATCCCGGTCATCACCGGCGACCGCTTCCGGGGCCACCGCGACACCCACTCCTGGCTCCAGGGCAACACGGACGACTTCCTGGAGCCGGTCCCGGCCCCGGGCGGCACCGTACGGCTGGTCCCCGTCGATCTGGAGGTGGCCGGCGCACCGGCCATCTCCCGGAAGATGGAGGACGACGTGCTGAAGAAGATGGGGCTGCTCGACACCGGCCGCTCCCCGCGCCTGGACGTGGTCGGCCGGGACTGGCGCTGCGTGGACGACCGCTGCACGCTCTACGACACCCGCCGGGGCACCGCCGCCCTGCTGCCGCGCGTGATCAAGGGCGTACCGCGCTGCCAGGCCCACGGCGGCCGGCTGGTCGACGTCGGCCCGCGCACCCTGACCGTTCAGCTGAAACTGCTGGTGGACGGCGTGCTGACGGCCCGGTTCACGCTGGAGGACGGCTCGACGGTGAAGGTCGGCCGGGCGCCGGGCGAGGGCGGGCTGTCCCTGCACGGGCTCGTTCCCGAGCGGCACACGGCCGGGCTCAGCCGCACCCATGTCGAGCTGCGGGTGACCGGCGGCATCGTCCACGTACGCGACCGCAGCACGTACGGCACCCGGTGGCGCTCGGCGGCCGGGAAGGCGGGTCCGGGCCCGTGGCGGCGGCTCGGCGACGACGAGCGGCAGTACCGCGGCGGGGACGAGCTCCAACTGGTCGACGGGGTGGTCCTGGCCCGCAGCGGGCGCCGCTTCCCGACCGAGCTGGCCCGGTCGTGGCAGAGCCGCCCGCCGCTCCCGCCGGAGGCGGCGGGCGACACCCGCCTGCGCTGACGGCCCCGCCCGGGAACGCCGGAGGGGCGGCCACCGGAGTCCGGTGACCGCCCCTCCGCACGGGATCAGGCGTGCGTACGCAGCAGCGTGCGCATCGTCCGCATCGCGACCGACAGGTTCGCCAGGTCGAACGCGTCCGAGCTGCGGATCTCCTCCAGGGTGGAGCGCGACCGGGTCAGGATCGCCGCGTTCTTCTCCTCCCAGTCCTCGAACCGCTCCTCGGGCGTCGAGGTGCCGTTGCCGACCGACAGCACGTCCGCGGTGAGCGCGGCATGCGCGGCGTACAGGTCCTCGCGGATGGAGGCGCGGGCCATGGACTGCCAGCGGTCGGACCGCGGCAGCTCGATGATCCGGTCCATCAGCTGGGTGATGCCCAGCCGGTCCGCGAGGTCGTAGTACACCTCGGCGACGGCCAGCGGGTCCTTCCCCGTGCGGTCCGCGATCGCCACGACGTCCAGCGCCGGGAAGGCGGAGGAGAATCCGGCGACCCGCTGGGCCAGCTCGTCCGGGACGCCCGCCTCGCCGAGCTCGTCCAGGATCGACTGGTACCACTCCAGGTCGGCGCCCTTCAGCATCTTGGGCAGCTCGCCCCAGACCTGTTCGACGCCCGTCCGGAAGAAGTCGACCGTCTCGGCGATCTCCAGCGGCTGCGGCCGGTTGCCGAGCAGCCAGCGCGTACCGCGCTCGACGAGCCGGCGGGAGTGCAGCCGGATGCGGGTCTGGACGTCGGCGGCGACCTTGTTGTCGAGCGCCTCGACGGCGTCCCAGACCTGGCCGAGACCGAAGATCTCGCGGGCCGCGAACTGCGCCCGGACGATCTCCTCGATCGAGGCGCCGGTCTCCTCCCGCAGCCGGTGCAGGAAGGTCGAACCGCCGCTGTTCACCGTGTCGTTGACCAGGACGGTGGTGATGATCTCGCGGCGCAGCGCGTGCCCGTCGACCGCCTCGGGGAACTGCTCGCGCAGTTGTGCCGGGAAGTAGGCGTGCAGCAGCTGCTGGAGGTGCGGGTCGTCCGGCAGGCTGGTCCGGATCAGGTCGCGGGCCACGGTGATCTTCGTGTAGGCGAGGAGCACGGCCAGCTCGGGCTGGCTGAGCCCCTTGCCGCCGTTGAGCAGCTCGCGGATCTGCCGGTCGTTGGGCAGGAACTCCAGGCCGCGGTCGAGGTCGCCGTCCCGGCCCAGGCGGCGCATGAAGCGCTGGTGGGCGTGGAGCAGCGAGGCGGACTCGAAGGTGCCGTTGGAGAGCGCCACGTTCTGCGCGTAGTTGTTGCGCAGCACCAGGCGGCCGATCTCGTCGGTCATGTCGGCGAGCAGCTTGTTGCGCTGCTTGACGGTCATGTCGCCGTCCCGGACCAGGCCGTTGAGCAGGATCTTGATGTTCACCTCGTGGTCGGAGGTGTCCACACCGGCGCTGTTGTCGATCGCGTCGGTGTTGATCCGGCCGCCGCCGCGGGCGAACTCGATCCGGCCGAGCTGGGTGGCGCCGAGGTTGCCGCCCTCGCCGACGACCTTGGCCCGCAGGTCCTCGCCGTTGACGCGGATCGCGTCGTTGCCCTTGTCGCCGACGTCGGCGTTCGACTCGGCGGAGGACTTGATGTACGTACCGATGCCGCCGTTCCACACCAGGTCCACGGGGGCCTTGAGGATGGTCTGCATCAGGTCGGCGGGGGTCATCTTGGTGACTCCCGGCTCGATGCCGAGCGCCTCGCGGATGTGGGCGTTGACCGGGATCGACTTGGCGGTACGCGGGTGGATGCCGCCGCCCGCGGAGAGCAGGTCCTTGTCGTAGTCGGCCCAGGAGCTGCGGGGCAGCTCGAAGAGGCGGCGCCGCTCGGCGTAGGAGGTGGCGGCGTCCGGGGTGGGGTCGAGGAAGATGTGCCGGTGGTCGAAGGCGGCGACCAGGCGGATGTGCTCGGAGAGCAGCATGCCGTTGCCGAACACGTCACCGGACATGTCGCCGACGCCGACGACGGTGAAGTCCTCGGTCTGGGTGTCGTGGCCCAGCTCGCGGAAGTGCCGCTTGACGGACTCCCAGGCGCCCCGGGCGGTGATGCCCATGCCCTTGTGGTCGTAGCCGGCGGAGCCGCCGGAGGCGAAGGCGTCGCCGAGCCAGAAGCCGTAGCCGACGGCGACCTCGTTGGCGATGTCGGAGAACTTCGCGGTGCCCTTGTCGGCGGCGACGACCAGGTAGGTGTCGTCCTCGTCGTGCCGGACGACGTCCTTGGGCGGGACGACCTCGCCGGCCACCATGTTGTCGGTGATGTCGAGGAGCGCCGAGATGAAGGTGCGGTACGAGGCGATGCCCTCGGCCATCCAGGCGTCGCGGTCGGCGGCCGGGTCCGGGAGCTGCTTGGCGACGAAGCCGCCCTTGGCGCCGACCGGCACGATGACGGTGTTCTTCACCATCTGCGCCTTGACCAGGCCGAGGATCTCGGTACGGAAGTCCTCACGCCGGTCGGACCAGCGCAGACCGCCTCGGGCGACCTTGCCGAAGCGCAGGTGGACGCCCTCGACGCGCGGCGAGTAGACCCAGATCTCGAAGGCCGGGCGGGGCGCCGGGAGGTCCGGGATGGACTGCGGGTCGAACTTCATCGAGACGTAGCCGTGCGGCGTGCCGTCCTCGCCCAGCTGGAAGAAGTTGGTGCGCAGGGTGGCCTTGATGACGGTGAGGAAGGAGCGCAGGATGCGGTCCTCGTCGAGCGAGGCGACCTGGTCCAGCGCGCCGTCCAGCTCCTCCAGGAGGCCGTCGGTCAGCTCGGTGCCGGCGCTCTGCCGCTCCGGGGACATCCGGGCCTCGAAGAGCGAGACCAGCAGCCGGGTGGTGTGCACGTTGTTGCGGAGCGTGCTCTCCATGTAGTCCTGGCTGAACGTGGAGCCGGCCTGGCGCAGGTACTTCGCGTAGGCGCGCAGCACCATCGCCTGGCGCCAGGTCAGCCCGGCGTCGAGCACCAGCGTGTTGAAGCCGTCGTTCTCGGCCTCGCCGGTCCACACGGCGGCGAAGGCGTCCTGGAAGCGGTCGCGGGCGTCGTCGGCGAGGTAGTTGCCGTTGCCGACGGCCTGCGGCATCCGCAGCCCGAAGTCGTAGATCCAGGCGTGCGTGCGGTCCGCGCAGCGCAGCTCGTACGGGCGCTCGTCGACGACCTCGACGCCGAGCCGCTGGAGGGCCGGGAGCACGGCGGAGAGGGAGACCTGCTCGCCGGTCCGGTAGATCTTGAAGCGGCGCCCGCCGGGGCCCGCGCCGACCGGCTCGTACAGGCTGAGGGCGAAGTCCTTCGCGTCCTTCTTGAGCGCTTCGAGGTGGACCAGGTCGGCCACGGCGGCGCGCGGGGAGTGGTCGGCCTTGTAGCCCTCGGGGAAGGAGTGGCCGTACTGGCGGAGCAGCTCGGCGGCGCGCTCCTCGCCGCACTCGGCGCCCAGCGCCTCCTGGAAGCCGTCGGCCCAGGAGCGGGCGGCCTCGACGAGCCGGGCCTCGATGCGGTCGGCCTCGGCGTCGGTGAGGTCGGGCAGCTCGGTGCCGGGGGCGACCCGGACGACGAAGTGCAGCCGGGAGAGAATCGATTCGGTGTTCCAGGCGGTGAAGTCGACGCTGGTGCCGCCGAGCTCCTCCTTCAGGATGTCGATCAGGCGCAGGCGCACGCCGGTGGTGTACCGGTCGCGCGGCAGGTAGACGATCGCGGAGTAGTAGCGGCCGTACTCGTCCTGGCGCAGGTAGAGCCGCAGCCGGCGGCGCTCCTGGAGGTAGAGCACCGAGGTGACGATGGAGCGCAGCTGGTCGACGGGCGTCTGGAAGAGCTCGTCGCGGGGGTAGGTCTCCAGGATCTGGAGCAGGTCGCGGCCGTCGTGGCTGTTGGGCGAGAAGCCCGCGCCCTCCAGCACCTCGGCGACCTTGCGGCGGATGACGGGCACCCGGCGCACGGACTCGGTGTAGGCGGCGGAGGAGAACAGCCCGAGGAAGCGGCGCTCGCCGATGACGTTGCCCTCGGCGTCGAACTTCTTCACCCCGACGTAGTCGAGGTAGCTGGGGCGGTGGACGGTGGAGCGGCTGTTGGCCTTGGTGAGGACGAGCAGCTTGCGCTCGCGGGCCTTGGCGCGGGCGTCGGCGGGCAGCCGGTCGAAGGAGGGGCTGACCGGGTGGGCCTCGTCGACGCTGTGGTGCGGGTCGGAGCGCAGGATGCCGAGGCCGGTGCCGGGGACGGCGGCCAGCGCGTCGGTGTCCTTCAGCTCGTACTCGCGGTAGCCCAGGAAGGTGAAGTGGTCGGCGGCGAGCCAGCGCAGCAGCTCGCGGGCCTCGTTGACCTCGTCGTCGCCCAGGCCGTCGAGCGGCTCGCCGGGCAGGTCGTCGGCGATGCGCAGCGCGGCCTCGCGCATCTTCTCCCAGTCCTCGACGGTCTCCCGTACGTCGGACAGGACGCGGAGCAGGTCGGCGGCGATCTGCTGGAGGTCGGCGCGGTCGGTCTCGCGGTCGATCTCGACGTGGATCCAGGACTCGACGAGCGCGTCGTGCGGCAGCCGGGCCTTCGCGTCCTTGGCGCCCATGCGGCTCGCGGTGACGCCCTCGCCCTCGGTGAGGACCTCGATGAGCTTGCCGGTGACGTCACGGCGTACGACGACCTGCGGGTGGATCACGACGTGGATGCCGCGCCCCTGCCGGGACAGCTCGTTGGTGACGGAGTCGACCAGGAACGGCATGTCGTCGGTGACGACCTCGACGACCGTGTGGCTGCACGTCCAGCCGTTCTCCTCGACCGTCGGGGTGTGCACCCGGACGTTCGCCGTGCCCTGCGGGCGCGTCTCGGCGAGGCGGTAGTGGGACGAGGCGGCACCGAAGACGTCCACCGGGTCACGGCCCGTGATGTCCTCGGGAGCGGTGTGCAGGTAGTAGCGCTGGAGGTAGGAGAGGAGCACGTCCCGCCCGGGGCGTTCCTGCGCGTCCCCGGTGCCCGCGACACGGACCGGGGAACTTCCGCCCGGCCCGCCGACACCACCACCCGGACTGTTGTCAGCTACCTTGGCGGCCCGTTCGAGCAGCTCGGCCTTGGCTTCGTCCAGCTTGGTCTGCATGTCCTCTGACTCCTGTCGCGCGCCGTTGCGTGACGTAGGTGAGAAAAGCGACGTACCGCCACGACACGGGGTATCCGGTCGGGATCGACGCTATGCCGCTATGAGAGACGCCCGGGACCATATTGGCCATTTTTGACAGTCGGTCCGTGTGGCGGGAATCAGCGACGGCCCGGGTGCGGTGGCACTCCGGGCGCAGGCCGGGGGCTTCGATGCCCCCGAGGCATATCGCGCTGATCACGGGTCCAGGCTATATCGCCCGCCCCGGTGACCGTCACGAGCCGTTTGTGTAAAAAGATGCGTCGGAACTTTGACACTCTGGACAGCGCGCGGGGGCGCGGTGCCGCACTCTGGGTACACGTAGGTACGCATGCGGGTACGCATGGGTACGCGCACCAGGCCGACGAACCGCGGGAGCCCCGTCATGGCACCGAAGATCCTGATCGTCACCGGCGACGCCGCCGAGTCGCTGGAAGTCCTCTACCCCTACCAGCGGCTGCGCGAGGAGGGGTACGACGTCCACATCGCCGCCCCGGCCCGCAAGACCCTCCGGTTCGTGGTCCACGACTTCGAGCCCGGCTTCGACACGTACACCGAGAAGCCGGGCTACACCTGGCCCGCCGACCTGGCCTTCTCCGAGGTGGACCCCGGGGAGTACGTGGCGCTGGTCGTGCCGGGCGGCCGGGCGCCGGAGTACCTGCGCAACGACGGGGAGCTCCGCAAGATCGTCAAGGCGTTCTTCGACTCGGACCGGCCGGTGGCCCAGATCTGCCACGGCCCGCTGATGACGGCCGCGGTCGGCGCGCTGGCCGGGCGGCGGGTCACCGCCTATCCGGCGCTGGAGCCCGACATGCAGACGGCGGGCGCCGCCTTCGAGGACCACGAGGCGGTCGTCGACGGCACGCTGGTCTCCTCCCGGGCCTGGCCGGACCACTCGGCGTGGATGCGCGAGTTCCTCAAGGTGCTGCGCACCAAGGCGCCGGTCACCGACTGACTCCCCGGCGCCCGGCGGGCCGGGCCCCCGCCCGGGGCTCTACCCGGCCAGCTCCTCGGCGAGCCGCGCGGCCTCGGCCAGACTGTCCACCACCGGCACCCCGGCCGCCTCCAGGCTGGTCCTGCTGTGCGACCCGCCCGTGTACAGGACGGCCCTGGCCCCGACATGGGCGGCGGCCACGGCGTCGTCCACGGCGTCACCGATGACCACCGTGCGCTCGGGGGATATCCCGTCCAGCGCGGCGAGGTGCCGCTCCATGTGGCGGGCCTTGCTGCCGCCGGACGGGCCGGTGCGCCCGTCGACCCGCAGGAAGTGGCTCTCGATGCCGTACCCCCGCACCACGGGAACCAGGTCGTCGTGCGTGTACATGCTCAGGAGGGACTGGCTGCGCCCGGCCAGCCGCCACTGGGCGAGCAGTTCCTCGGCGCCCTCGGTCAGCCCGCAGGCGCCCCGCTGCTCGGTGTAGTACTGATGGAAGATCCCGTCCATCCGCTCCCACTCGGCGTCCGTGGGCATCCGGCCCATCAGCCGCTCGTAGAAGCGCGGGATCGGTATGCAGTACATCTCGCGGTACTGCTCCAGCGTGATCGGCTCCAGCCCGACCTCGCCGAACGCGGCGTTCGTCGCGCCGACGACCGCGACGTTGTCGTCGAACAGCGTGCCGTTCCAGTCCCAGACCAGATGCGTGCGGTGGTTCCCGTGCGTCCCCATACGGAGAAAAATACCCGCCGGGTACGACATCCGTTCGACGATAGGCCGAACCACCGCCCCGCGGGCCGTGCGACGAGGACGGGTCCGCGACCCGCCCCGCCCCGCCAGGGGTGCTCAGCCGATCAGGTTCGGGATCTCCTGGATGCCGAACCACAGCAGCTCGTGGTCCTCGGCGCCGTCCACGACGAACTGCGCGTCGTCGTCCCCGAGGTCCGCCGCGCCCAGCGCCGCGGCCGCCGCCGTGACGTCCTTCGTCGCGTCGTCCGCGTCGACGTGCACCGCGGCGGCCCTGGCGAGCGCCACGGGCGCGGCGATCCGCACCTCGCCGAGCGAGGACGGGTCGAAGGCGTGGTCCGGGTCGGCGACGGCCGAGCCGTCCGGCACCTCGACGGCCACGACGACGCGCCTGCGGACCGCGTCCGGGTACCGGGCGATCATGCGCAGCGAGGCGGAGGCGGCCCGGTTGAGCGCCGCGTACTCCAGCTCCTCGATGTCGTCCGAGACGTACCACTCGCGCAGTGCGGGGGTCACCGCGTAGGCGGTGAGCGGGCCGGGGCCGATCTCGCCCGCCCCGTGCGCCGCGGCGAGACCGGACAGGGTCAGGGGGACGTACACGCGCATGGCCGGGCCGCTTTCGTAGTCGGAAACGCCCTCAGGATACGTGCGACGTCCCCCTTCGGAGTCACCCGCACCACCGTCGTCCCGTCCACCCGGCGACCGTCCCTCACCCTCCCCGCACCCGCCCCGCGCCCCGCCCGCCCCCGGGCGCACCACCCGGATAGGTGATACCTCCCGGTCGGCCCCGGCACGCCGACGCGGCTTGCGGCCACCCGGCCGTCGCCGTACAAGGTCCCCAGCAGAAGTTACCGCCCGGTATCCATCCGGGCCTCTGAAGCACGGGGGCGATCATCGATGAGCACGAACAGGACCAGGCCCGGCGGCCGCCACGACCAGCGCAGGCCCGCCGTACCGCCGCAGCGGACCCGGCCGACCCGGCGTTTACGCCCGCACGACTGGTTCGCCGAGCGTCTTCTGGCGGTCCTCAGCGGCCGGCGCCCGGTGCACTGGATGCTCGGGCACACCATCGGCGAGGCGTACGACCAGCTGGCCGAGCTGGCCCCGCACACCCCGCTCCGCGCCCGCGGGGCGCGTCCCGTCGTCCGCATGTGCCACGGCGCCCAGCCGGCCCCCGGGGTGGTGGAGGCCTGCGCCAGCATCGCCGCGGGCGAGCAGGTACGGGCCATGGCCTTCCGCCTGGAGCAGGGCAGCGATCTCCGCTGGCGCTGCGCGGCGGTGGAGCTGGGCGGCGAACGCCTCCCGGTAGCCGCGCCGCCCCGCTGACCGCCCGCCCGCCGACGGAACGGCACACCCGGCCCGTACGGGCCCCCTCCGGGCCCAGGAAGGCGCACACGGGCCCCGGAGGGGGCTCCTCCCGGGAGAGGCCGCAGGGCCACGGCCTGAAGGCCCCGCCTCCGGCCCCGGGGCACCCTCCGGTCCCACCCCGGAACGCGACGAAGCCGGGGCCGGACGCGTTACGCACGCGTCCGGCCCCGGCCCCGATCCGGGGGCCCCCCCCCCCCCCCCCCCCGGCGCGGGGGGGGGGGCCGGTGAACCCCACACATCTTTGGGCGCCCGCCCCCCCGCGTGTTCGCCATGGGCCCCCCCCCCCCGGG